>NZ_CM002133.1:0-45646 GCF_000448665.1 Streptococcus sp. HSISS2
ATTGTTTATATTATTTGGAGGATTACCCAAGTCCGGCTGAAGGGAACGGTCTTGAAAACCGTCAGGCGTGTAAAAGCGTGCGTGGGTTCGAATCCCACATCCTCCTTAATTTTTATCGCGGGATGGAGCAGCTAGGTAGCTCGTCGGGCTCATAACCCGAAGGTCGTAGGTTCAAATCCTGCTCCCGCAATTTGGCTCGGTAGCTCAGTTGGTAGAGCAATGGATTGAAGCTCCATGTGTCGGCGGTTCGATTCCGTCTCGCGCCATTTTGTTTAGCGGGTGTAGTTTAGTGGTAAAACTACAGCCTTCCAAGCTGTTGTCGCGAGTTCGATTCTCGTCACCCGCTTTATTTGGAATAAATAGCCAAGCATTTAGCTTGGGCGCGTAGCTCAGATGGTTAGAGCGCACGCCTGATAAGCGTGAGGTCGGTGGTTCGATTCCACTCGTGCCCATATTGGAGAATTACTCAAGAGGCTGAAGAGGACGGTTTGCTAAATCGTTAGGTCGGGTAACTGGCGCGGGGGTTCGAATCCCCCATTCTCCGTATTATGACGAATTATCTTGTAAGATAATTCGTTTTCTTTTACTGTTTACAGAGGTGACAAAATGAAAAATAGTTTTTACAAATTTCTTCTCTATGGATTTATTACTTTTCTATTTTTTGTTATGTTTTTTTCTTTTCTTTTTACAAATAAAAAGTTGACGAAGGATTTATCTTCTAATGTTTCGGGAGTTATTTCTAAGGTGGATTCTGTGGTCTCAATTCCTTTTGTCGCTTTAACTAAATCGCATAATGTCATCTCTGATTTGTTATCAACTTATTCTGAGAACAGGGATTTAAAAAAGTCCTTATCCTCACTTCAGAATCAATCTGCAATCATTTCCAATTTACAAGAAGAAAATGATTCTCTAAGGGCTTCTTTGAATCTTTCAGATAAGCTTAGTCGAGATAATGTTATAACAGCCGAAGTTTCTATGCGACCTTCAGTTAATTGGTTAAAAGAGTTAACGATTAATGTTGGTAAATCTAAGAATGTTAGCAAGTCTATGTTAGCAACATCTAATGGTGGTGTCATAGGTTTTGTGACAAAAGTTTATGATGATAGTACTACCATTTCTTTACTCTCAGGTAGTCTTAGTGATACTTATTTAGCTTCTAGTGTTATTTCTGAGGATGGGAATCAGGTTTTTGGCATCATTTCAAATTATGATAATAAAAAGAAGCTTTTAAAAATGACACAACTTAACTCTTCAGAAAATATTAAGAAGGGTACAGAAGTGGTCACTAGCGGTCTCGATGATGTCTCTGTAAAGGGTGTGCCAATTGGAACTGTTGAATCTGTGAGTGATTATGAAGGAAATCGAACTATTTTTATAAAACCTTATGCAGATTTTGATAAAATTTCTTATGTTACTTTAGTTGGAGATGGTAAATAATATGAATTTCTCTAAGTATTCTTTTGTTCCTTTTTTACTTAGTTTCATTCCTTTTCTATGGGATGGTCATATTTCGATGATACTTAATCATTATTTGTCTCCAGAATTTTTTCTATCATCTCACCTTTTTATTATATATGTCTTTTTAATGACTTTAAACTTATCTACTAGTAGATTGTCATACCTTTATCTCATTTTTCTTGGCTTTATTTATGACACTTACTATTTTAAAACAATTGGTATAGTTATCCTTACTCTTCCCATTTTATGTTTTCTATTGACCCAGTTATCTCGATTTGTTAAACGAAACGCTTACGTTGATTTACTATTAGTCTTCTTATCCTTATTTATTTTTGACATTATCAATTTTGGGTTTGTATTATTATATGGTTACTCAAACGAGTCCATAACTGATTTTATTATTTATCAATTAAGCCCTAGTTTGTTTTTAATCTTTTAATGTTTATTTTAACTAAACCTATTATTGAAAAATTATTTTTGTATCTGTCAGTTGATAGATTTAAATAGAACTGTAATATTGACGTAACAAAGTTTGCGTCATTTTTTGATACAATTATAAGGTCTTATCGAAAAGGAGTAGTATTTTATATTATGAAAAAACGTATTCTTTCAGCAGTGCTGGTAAGTGGTGTAACCCTTTCAGCAGCTGCAACTGTACATGCAGAGGATTATGATTCGCAAATCGCTGCTGCAGATAACACAATTAGTAACCTTGCTTCTCAACAAGAGACTGCGCAAGCTCAAGTTACTACAATTCAATCACAAGTATCAACTCTTAGAACTCAGAAATCAGAATTAGAAGCTAAAAATGCGGAACTTGAAAAAGTATCAGCAGGATTAGAATCTGAGATTCAAGAATTATCAAGTAAAATTGTGGCTCGCCAAGATTCTTTGGCTAAACAAGCTCGTAGTGCTCAACAAAATAATACTGCGACTAGCTACATTAACTCTATTTTGAATTCTAAGTCAATCTCTGAAGCGATTACTCGCATTACAGCTATTTCAAAAGTGGTAACAGCGAATAATGATATGTTGACAAAACAAGAGTCTGATCAAAAAGAGCTTGCTGCTAAGCAAGAAGAAAATCAAGCTGCAATTAATACTATCGCAGCTAATAAGTCAGAACTTGAAACAACAGAAGCTGGTTTGACAACTCAACAAGCAGAACTTGAAGCAGCACAAGTTGCTTTGGCTGCTGAATTGACAACAGCTCAAAATGAGAAAACATCACTTGTTTCTGCTAAATCAACTGCTGAATCTGCAGCAGCTTCAACTGCCGCATCGGTAGCACAATCTCAAGCAGTTGCTGAATCAGAGGCAGCTGCACAAGCTGTGGCTTCTTCAGAAGCGGCAGCATCAGTAGCACAATCAGAAGCGGCAGCAACTTCACAAGCTGTAGCTCAGCCTTCAGAGGCACCAGCTTCTGAAACATCGACAGCTTCAGAGGCTGCACAAGCACCAGCTTCATCAGAAACATCAGAAGCACAAGCACCTGCAGCTTCTACTTCAGAAGCACCAGCAAGTCAAGCGACAGAAACATCAGAAGCAGCACAAGCACCTGCAGCGCCAGCTAGTCAAGAACAACAACCAGAGTCGGCTGCTCCTGCAACTTCAGAAGCTGCTCCTGCCTCTACTTCAGAGGCACCAGCTAGTGAAGCACCAGCTGCATCAGAAGCTCCGGCTCCTGCAGCACCAGCTGAAACAGCTAAAGTTGAAGCCGCTGCGACACCTAACACATATCCAGTTGGACAATGTACTTGGGGTGCAAAATCATTGGCTTCATGGGCTGGTAATAACTGGGGTAATGCTAAAAACTGGATTGCTAGTGCGCAAGCAGCTGGTCACTCAGTAGGTACAACTCCTGTAGCCGGTGCAATTGCAGTTTGGCCAAATGATGGTGGTGGTTACGGTCACGTAGCTTACGTTACATCAGCATCAGGTGCAAACTCAATTCAAGTTATGGAATCAAACTACGCTGGTAACATGTCAATTGGTAATTACCGTGGTACATTTGATCCTACATCATCAGCTCACGGTGGTTCTGTATACTATATTTATCCATAATTGATATTAAAGATACGATTCGAATGTTTTCGAATCGTTTTTTGTTTTTCAAAATGGGTGTTATGATATAGACATTTAGATAGAAAATTACTGTTATTAATAATTGTATCTTATGATACTTGTTAAGTTCCTATGACACCATTTATTTGACGTTGAAAATCAGTTTAAAAAAAGGTAGAATGGAGTAGTAAATATTTTGGAGGAAATCATGTCTTATACGAATTTAAAGTTGTTCGCTTTGTCGTCTAACCAGGAATTGGCAGCAAAAGTTGCTGATAAAATGGGTATTGAACTTGGAAAATCAAGTGTTCGTGAGTTTTCAGATGGCGAGATTCAAGTTAATATTGAAGAGTCTATCCGTGGTCATCACGTCTTTATTCTTCAATCTACAAGCTCTCCTGTAAATGATAATTTGATGGAAATCTTGATCATGGTTGATGCGCTAAAACGTGCGAGTGCTGAGACAGTTAGTGTTGTCATGCCTTACTATGGTTATGCACGTCAAGACCGTAAGGCTCGTTCACGTGAACCAATCACATCTAAATTGGTTGCTAATATGCTTGAGGTGGCTGGTGTTGATCGTCTTTTGACTGTGGACCTTCATGCTGCCCAAATTCAAGGATTCTTTGATATTCCTGTAGACCATTTGATGGGTGCTCCTCTTATTGCTGATTACTTTGATCGTGCTGGTCTTACTGGAGATGATGTAGTTGTTGTTTCTCCGGACCATGGTGGTGTGACTCGTGCGCGTAAATTGGCACAATGTTTGAAAACGCCAATCGCTATCATTGACAAACGTCGTAGTGTTGATAAAATGAACACTTCTGAAGTTATGAATATCATTGGTAATGTTGAAGGTAAAACATGTATCTTGATTGATGATATGATTGATACTGCAGGTACTATCTGTCATGCGGCAGATGCGCTTGCTGAGGCTGGTGCAACTCATGTTTTTGCATCATGTACACACCCTGTATTGTCAGGTCCAGCACTTGATAATATTCAAAAATCTGCTATTGAAAAACTTGTCGTGCTTGACACGATTTATCTTCCAGAAGAACGTTTGATTGATAAGATTGAGCAAATTTCTATTGCTGATTTAATTTCTGAGGCAATCATTCGTATTCATGAAAAACGTCCGTTGTCACCATTGTTTGAAATGGGCCATAAATAGACTAAAGCTAGCCTAGGCTAGCTTTTTTGGTGTTTAAATGCGTTTGAGTTTTTGATATAATGTAAGGCATAATTGCAAAGAGGTGACCGTGATGGATTTAACACAACGTTTTAATAAAAATTTAGATAAGATTGAAGTTTCAATGATTCGTCAGTTTGACCAATCAATTTCAGATGTACCAGGGATCAAAAAGTTGACACTTGGTGAACCTGATTTTACAACTCCAGATCATGTAAAAGAAGCTGCTAAAGCTGCTATCGATGCTAACCAGTCGCACTATACAGGTATGGCAGGTCTTCCTGTTTTACGTCAAGCAGCTGCGGATTTTGTTAAGGAAAAGTATAATCTTACTTATAACCCAGATAATGAGATTTTGGTGACTATTGGGGCAACAGAAGCCCTTTCTGCGACTTTGACAGCTATCTTAGAACCCGGTGATACAGTTCTTCTTCCTGCACCAGCATATCCTGGATACGAACCTATTGCTAATCTAGTTGGTGCTGAAATTGTTGAAATTGATACAACTGCTAATGATTTTGTTTTGACTCCAGAGATGTTAGAAAAGGCAATTTTGGAGCAGAGAGATAATCTTAAAGCAGTTTTGCTTAACTATCCAACCAACCCAACTGGTGTGACCTATTCGCGTCAACAGATTTCAGATTTGGCTGAAGTCTTGAAAAATACGATATTTTTGTTGTTAGTGATGAAGTCTACTCTGAGCTAACTTATGTGGATCAACATGTCTCTATTGCGGAATATTTACCAGAACAAACGATTTTGATCAACGGCTTGTCTAAGTCTCATGCGATGACAGGCTGGCGTATTGGATTGATTTTTGCACCAGCAATTTTGACGGCTCAGTTGATTAAGAGTCACCAGTATTTGGTGACGGCTGCAGCTACTATGGCACAATTTGCAGCTATTGAAGCCTTATCTGCTGGTAAGGATGATGCACAACCAATGAAAGTTGAGTATTTGAAACGTCGTGATTATATTCTTGAAAAAATGTCTGAACTTGGTTTCAAGATTATTAAACCTGATGGTGCTTTCTACATCTTTGCTAAGATTCCAGAAGGCTATACTCAAGATTCCTTTAAGTTCTGCCAAGACTTTGCACGTGAAAAGGCTATTGCGATTATCCCTGGTGTTGCCTTTGGGAAGTATGGTGAAGGCTATGTTCGCTTGTCATATGCAACTAGCATGGATACTATTGAAACAGCTATGACTCGTTTGAAAGAGTTTATGGAAGAACATGCAGAAGCTTGAGAGTAGAGGGCTTGTCCTCTTCAATCGTAATTATCGTGAGAATGATAAGTTGGTTAAGATTTTTACTGAACAAGCTGGTAAACGGATGTTTTTTGTTAGAGGTGGTGGGGCAGGTAAATTAAGTGCTGTTATTCAACCTTTGACCATTGCTGAATTCATGATGACTGTAAATGATGAAGGTCTATCTTTCATAGAAGATTATAGCCAGGCAGAGTCCTTCAAGAAAATTACATGCGATATTTTCAAGCTGTCTTATGCGACTTATTTGGCTGGATTGACGGATGCCGCTATTGCTGATGATATGGTGGATGCGCAATTATTTGCATTTTTGGAGAAGACGCTTGAATTAATGGAAGAAGGTTTAGATTACGAAATTCTGACCAATATCTTTGAGGTTCAGGTTTTGGACCGTTTTGGTGTAAAATTGAATTTTCACGAGTGTGTCTTTTGTCATCGTGTAGGGCTTCCTTTTGATTTCTCGTATAAGTACTCAGGTTTACTTTGTCCAAATCATTATGTTGAGGATGAAAGGCGCAGTCATTTAGACCCTAATGTGCCTTATCTTTTAGATCGCTTTCAGGGACTTTCGTTTAAAGAATTGAGAAGCATATCTGTGAAGGATGACATGAAACGAAAGTTGCGACAATTTATTGATGAGCTATATGATAATTATGTTGGGATACATCTTAAAAGTAAGAAGTTTATTGATAATCTAAATTCATGGGCTCATATCATGGATAAGGAAGATAGTGCTGATTAGGCATTGTCTTTTTTGTTTCACGTGAAACAGTGAATCAAAGGTTTTCAGGCTCAGGGGTTAAAATGCAGGTCAGTTCGTGCTATAATAAGAAGATAATAAGCTGAAAGACTCTGCTTAAAATAGAAAATTGGATATATCTATTTTAATTATAGATTGTTTGATTGATGAAAATTCGAGTCTATTTTTTAGAGCAGAGGATGAGAGGGAGAATGCTATGCATGTAATTGCAGTTGATGCTATGGGTGGCGATAATGCGCCACAAGCAATTGTAGAAGGAGTCAATCAGGCTTTGTCAGATTTCAAAGATATTGAAATCCAGCTTTATGGTGATGAAACTAAAATTAAGACCTATTTGACAGCGTCTGAACGTGTTAGCATTGTACATACCGATGAAAAGATAAATTCAGATGACGAGCCAGCTAAAGCCATTCGCAAGAAAAAGAAAGCATCTATGGTTTTGGGTGCACAAGCTGTTAAGGAGAAAACGGCAGATGCAGTGATTTCTGCAGGGAATACAGGTGCTCTTCTGGCAGCAGGTCTCTTTGTGGTTGGACGTATTAAGGGAGTTGAGCGTCCAGGTCTGATGTCAACAATGCCAAGTTTTACAGGTCAACCCTTTGATATGCTTGATTTAGGTGCTAATGCAGAAAATACAGCTAGTCACTTGCATCAATATGCGATTTTAGGATCCTTCTATGCAAAAAATGTTCGTGGAATTGCCAACCCTCGTGTAGGTCTACTTAATAATGGGACTGAGGAAACTAAGGGTGATAGTCTTCGTAAGGAAGCTTTCGAACTCTTGTCTCAGGAGCCCAGTATTAACTTCGTCGGAAATGTTGAGGCGCGTGAAATCATGTCTGGTGCTGCTGACGTTATTGTGTCTGATGGCTTCACAGGAAATGCGGTTCTTAAAGCAATCGAAGGAACGGGACTTGGTGCCATGAAGACTCTTAAGTCGGCCATCATGAATGGTGGGCTTAAAGCTAAGTTAGGTGCTCTTCTCTTAAAGGATAGTCTACAAGGTATGAAAAAGACTATGGATTACTCAAGTGCCGGAGGTGCGGTTCTCTTTGGTCTTAAAGCTCCCGTAGTAAAATGTCATGGATCTAGTGATGCTAAGGCAGTTTATTACACCATTAAGCAAGTTCGTACGATGCTTGATACTAAGGTAGTTGACCAACTAGTTGAAGCCTTTAGTCCGAAAGAGGAGGCTGAATGATGAGTAGAGTAGAAATTCTTCATAAAATGCAACTTGTTATTCAGGATCAGATGGGGAATAAAGACATTGTTTTAACCGAAGATACTAAATTAGATGACTTGGGTGTGGATTCAATAGAACTTATGGAATTCATTATTAATTTGGAAGATGAGTTTGCTCTTGAAATTTCTGATGATACTATTGATCATATGGATAAGGTAGCCGATTTGTTGGATTATTTGTCTGAGCAATTGAATAACAGATAAGCTAGTTAAACTTTAGTTTCTAGATTTCAAGTGAATCTAGTACTGCAGTTATGCCAGCATTTATAGTTCATATCTTATAGGAGTGGGACAAGAAACTAAATGTTACCTTGATTTAGTTCTGTCAGGCTCCTTTTTTTCTATACATTATTTATTAAAAAATCTAAATAAGCCACTAAACACGAACGATTTAATTTTACCTAAGTAACAAAGTTTGTTATATGTTGGTTTTTTGTTTTTGTATGGTATAATGAAGAAGAAAAAACTTGAAAGGCGAACAATTCCATGTCAAACCAACTGATTTATACTGGGAAAGCTAAAGATATTTATAGTACAGAAGACGAAAATGTGATTAAGTCGGTCTATAAGGACCAAGCAACCATGCTTAATGGTGCTCGTAAGGAGACTATTAAGGGTAAAGGTGTGCTGAATAATCAGATTTCGTCTCTTATTTTTGAAAAATTAAACGCTGCCGGTGTGGCAACACACTTTATCGAACGTATTTCTGACACAGAACAACTCAATAAAAAGGTGAAAATCATTCCTTTGGAGGTTGTTCTTCGTAACGTGACTGCAGGTTCATTTTCAAAGCGTTTTGGTGTTGAAGAAGGAATAAACTTGGATACACCTATTGTTGAGTTTTATTATAAAAACGATGATTTGGATGATCCGTTTATCAACGACGAACACGTGAAATTCTTGGGTGTTGCAAATGATGAACAAATTGCTTATATCAAGGAAGAAACACGTCGTATCAATGAATTGTTGAAAGATTGGTTTGCACAAATTGGTCTTCGTTTGATCGACTTCAAATTGGAGTTTGGCTTTGATAAGGACGGCAAGATTATCTTGGCAGATGAATTTTCACCAGATAACTGCCGTCTTTGGGATGCTAAAGGTCACCACATGGATAAGGATGTTTTCCGTCGTGATCTCGGTAGCTTGACAGATGTTTATGAAGTTGTATTGGAAAAATTACAAGGCTTGAAGTAATTTTTTGAATTCCTCTCCAATGCAGTTTTTAAGTAGAAATAAATAAAGGAAATAAAATGGATAAACGTATTTTCGTTGAGAAAAAAGCTGATTTTCGTGTGAAATCTCACTCTTTAGTAAAGGAATTACAGCATAATCTTCAGTTGAAAACCTTGAAGGACCTTCGTATTGTACAGGTTTACGATGTCTTTAATTTGGCAGAGGATTTGTTTGCGCGTGCAGAAAAACATATCTTCTCTGAACAAGTGACAGATACTGTTTTGGATGAAGCTGCAGTGAAGGCTGATCTTGAGAAGTATGCTTTCTTTGCCATTGAAAGTTTGCCTGGTCAATTTGACCAACGTGCGGCCTCTTCACAAGAAGCTTTGCTATTGCTGGGTAGTTCAAATGATGTAACGGTGAATACTGCTCAATTGTACTTGGTTAACAAGGATATTGCTGCTAATGAATTGGAAGCTGTCAAAAACTACCTATTGAACCCAGTGGACTCTCGTTTCAAAGATATCACTGTTGGCATTGCGAAACAGGATTTCTCTGAGTCCGACAAGACTATTCCAAACTTGGATTTCTTTGAAACTTATACGGCTGAAGATTTTGCTAAGTATAAGGCAGAGCAAGGATTGGCAATGGAAGTGGATGACCTTCTCTTCATTCAAGATTACTTCAAGTCTATTGGACGTGTGCCAACTGAGACTGAGTTGAAGGTTTTGGATACTTACTGGTCTGACCACTGCCGTCATACAACTTTCGAGACTGAGTTGAAAAACATCGACTTCTCAGCTTCTAAATTCCAAAAACAATTGCAAGCGACTTATGATAAATATATCGCCATGCGTGATGAGTTGGGACGTACAGAAAAACCTCAAACTTTGATGGATATGGCGACTATTTTTGGTCGTTATGAGCGTGCCAATGGTCGTTTGGATGACATGGAAGTGTCTGATGAAATCAATGCCTGCTCAGTTGAAATTGAAGTGGATGTCAATGGTGTGAAAGAACCATGGCTTCTTATGTTCAAGAACGAAACTCACAACCACCCAACTGAAATTGAACCATTTGGTGGTGCGGCTACTTGTATCGGTGGTGCCATTCGTGACCCATTGTCAGGTCGTTCATACGTTTACCAAGCTATGCGTATCTCAGGTGCTGGTGATATCACAACACCAATTGCTGAAACTCGTGCTGGTAAATTGCCACAACAAGTGATTTCTAAAACGGCGGCTCATGGTTATTCTTCATACGGTAACCAAATTGGTCTTGCAACAACTTATGTTCGTGAATACTTCCACCCAGGTTTTGTTGCTAAGCGTATGGAGTTAGGTGCCGTTGTTGGTGCGGCTCCTAAGGAAAATGTTGTCCGTGAAAAACCAGAAGCAGGTGATGTGATTATCTTGCTCGGTGGTAAGACTGGACGTGACGGTGTTGGTGGTGCGACAGGTTCTTCTAAAGTTCAAACGGTTGAATCTGTTGAAACAGCTGGTGCTGAGGTTCAAAAAGGGAATGCCATCGAAGAACGTAAGATTCAACGTCTTTTCCGTAATGGTGAAGTGACACGTCTCATCAAGAAATCAAATGACTTTGGTGCTGGTGGTGTCTGTGTGGCTATCGGTGAATTGGCAGATGGTCTTGAAATTGATCTAGACAAAGTGCCATTGAAATACCAAGGTTTGAACGGTACAGAAATTGCCATCTCTGAATCTCAAGAACGTATGGCCGTGGTGGTTCGTCCGGAAGATGTAGATGCCTTCGTTGCTGAATGTAACAAAGAAAATATTGATGCTGTTGTCGTTGCAACAGTGACTGAAAAACCAAATCTTGTCATGCACTGGAATGGCGAAACCATCGTTGATTTGGAACGTCGATTCCTTGATACTAATGGGGTACGTGTAGTTGTAGATGCTAAGGTGGTTGACAAGAATGTCAAGCTTCCAGAAGAACGCCAAACCTCTGCTGAAACCCTTGAAGCAGATACTCTTGAAGTCTTGGCTGACCTTAACCATGCTAGTCAAAAAGGTTTACAAACCATCTTTGATAGCTCAGTTGGTCGTTCAACAGTCAATCACCCACTTGGTGGTCGTTACCAAATCACACCAACTGAAGCTTCAGTACAGAAATTGCCAGTCCAACATGGAGTGACTCATACGGCTTCTGTCATGGCGCAAGGGTTCAACCCATATATCGCAGAATGGTCCCCATATCATGGTGCTGCTTATGCGGTCATCGAAGCAACAGCCCGTTTGGTTGCTGTTGGTGCAAACTGGTCTAAGGCTCGTTTCTCTTATCAAGAATACTTCGAGCGTATGGATAAACAAGCAGCCCGTTTTGGTCAACCAGTATCAGCTCTTCTTGGATCAATCGAAGCTCAGATTCAACTTGGTTTGCCATCTATCGGTGGTAAAGACTCTATGTCTGGTACTTTTGAAGAATTGACAGTACCACCAACCTTGGTTGCCTTTGGTGTGACAACAGCAGATAGCCGTAAGGTTCTTTCTCCGGAGTTTAAAGCTGCTGGTGAAAACATCTATTACATTCCAGGTCAAGCTTTGGCACAAGAAATTGACTTTGATCTTATCAAGTCTAACTTTGCTAAGTTTGAAGCTATCCAAGCCAATCATAAAGTCACATCTGCCTCAGCTGTTAAATATGGTGGTGTCCTTGAAGCTCTTGCCCTTGCAACATTCGGTAACCATATCGGTGTCACTGTAACCCTTGAAGATCTTGAGACTGCCTTAACAGCTCAATTGGGTGGATTTGTCTTCACATCTCCGGAAGATATTGCAGGGGTTGCCAAGATTGGACAAACAGCAGCTGACTTTACACTTACTGTCAATGGTGTAACGCTTGATGGACACAAACTTGACAGTGCCTTCCAAGGTAAATTGGAAGAAGTTTACCCAACGGAATTTGCACAAGCAACTGAGTTGGAAGAAGTACCTGCGGTGGCGTCAGATGCTGTTATCAAAGCTAAAGAAAGAGTCGAGACACCAGTGGTTTACATCCCGGTATTCCCAGGTACTAACTCTGAGTACGATTCAGCTAAGGCCTTTGAAAAAGAAGGTGCAAAAGTCAACTTAGTACCATTTGTAACACTTAACGAAGAGGCTATTGTCAAGTCTGTTGACACCATGGTTGACAATATCGAAAAAGCTAACATTATCTTCTTTGCAGGTGGCTTCTCAGCAGCGGATGAACCAGATGGATCAGCTAAATTCATCGTAAACATCTTGCTCAATGAAAAAGTACGTGCAGCTATCGATAGTTTCATCGAAGGTGGTGGTTTGATCATCGGTATTTGTAACGGATTCCAGGCGCTTGTCAAATCAGGTCTCCTTCCATACGGTAACTTTGAAGATGCAAGCAGTACGAGTCCAACCCTCTTCTACAATGATGCCAACCAACACGTGGCTAAGATGGTTGAAACACGGATTGCCAACACGAACTCACCATGGCTTGCTGGAGTGGAAGTTGGTGACATCCATGCCATCCCAGTATCACACGGTGAAGGTAAATTTGTCGTAACAGCTGAAGAGTTTGCTGAGCTTCGTGACAATGGTCAAATCTTTACACAGTATGTTGACTTCGAAGGTAAACCAAGCATGGATTCTAAATACAATCCTAACGGATCTGTTAATGCTATTGAAGGTATCACAAGCAAGAACGGTCAAATCATTGGTAAGATGGGCCACTCAGAGCGTTTTGAAGACGGACTCTTCCAAAATATTCCAGGAAGCAAAGACCAACACCTCTTTGCCTCAGCTGTGAAATATTTTACTGGGAAATAATCGAGCGTGGTGAGCTCATTAGGGATATTTTTCACTACAGCAGTAGTCTTAGAGAGCTTGAAAATGATGCATTTTTGAGTTCAACACTTAGAAAAAGATGTTAGAAATGTCTGCTTTTGTTTAGGCTAGCTAAGGAAAATATCAAAAATAAAAGGTATAAAAAATGACATACGAAGTTAAATCTCTTAATGAAGAATGTGGTGTTTTTGGTATCTGGGGTCACCCAGATGCTGCCAAATTAACTTATTTCGGACTTCACAGTCTCCAACACCGTGGTCAAGAGGGAGCAGGAATTCTCTCTAATGATGCGGGCCAATTGAAGCGTCATCGTGATATGGGGCTTCTCTCAGAAGTTTTTCGTAATCCAGCCAATTTGGACAAGTTGACTGGTACAGCTGCTATCGGTCATGTCCGCTATGCGACTGCTGGTGAGGCTTCTGTAGATAATATTCAACCTTTCATGTTTAAGTTTCACGATGGACAATTAGGTCTTGCTCATAATGGAAACTTGACTAATGCAGAGTCACTTAGACGAGAGTTGGAAAAGAATGGGGCTATTTTTAGCTCAACTTCTGATTCAGAAATCTTAGCTCACTTGATTCGTCGTAGCCACAACCCATCATTTATGGGTAAAGTTAAAGAAGCTTTGAATACTGTTAAAGGTGGATTTGCTTATCTTCTTATGGTTGAGGATAAGCTCATTGCAGCCTTGGATCCAAATGGGTTCCGTCCACTTTCTATTGGTAAGATGGCCAACGGTGCTATCGTGGTTTCATCTGAAACTTGCGCTTTTGAAGTGGTTGGAGCAGAGTGGATTCGCGATGTAAATCCAGGTGAGGTTGTTATCATCGATGATAATGGCATCACTTACGATACCTATACAACGGATACGCAATTGGCTGTTTGTTCGATGGAGTATATCTACTTTGCCCGTCCTGATTCAAATATCCAAGGGGTCAATGTCCATACAGCTCGTAAACGTATGGGTGCTCAATTGGCACGTGAGTTCAAACATGAAGCAGATATTGTCGTTGGTGTGCCTAATTCATCACTTAGCGCAGCCATGGGATTTGCGGAAGAATCAGGCTTGCCAAATGAAATGGGCTTGATTAAAAACCAATACACCCAACGTACCTTTATCCAACCAACACAAGAATTGCGTGAGCAAGGGGTTCGTATGAAGCTCTCTGCCGTATCAGGTGTTGTTAAAGGAAAACGTGTGGTTATGATTGACGACTCTATTGTACGTGGGACAACATCACGTCGTATCGTTAATTTGCTAAAAGAAGCAGGAGCGACAGAGGTCCACGTAGCAATCGGGAGCCCAGCCCTTGCCTACCCATGTTTCTACGGTATCGATATTCAAACACGTAAGGAATTGATTGCGGCCAATCATACAGTTGAGGAAACACGCGAAATCATTGGAGCGGATAGCTTGACTTACTTGTCTATTGATGGATTGATTGATTCTATTGGAATTGACACAGATGCACCAAACGGTGGCCTTTGTGTGGCTTACTTCGATGGTAAATATCCAACACCATTGTATGACTACGAAGAACGCTATTTGGAAAGTTTGAAAGAACACACTTCTTTCTATTAAGAGCAGTGCAGAAGAAAAAGAGGAAAAAATTATGTCTAAAAATGCTTACGCTCCACGTCTCACTACTAACTAAAAGCTAAAGCATTTGTCAGTAGACACTTTGCCCTATGGGGTCAAAGCTAGAGACCTGACTAGTATTTTTAGATAAAAAGATGGTTCATCTAAAAATACGTCGCACTCTTTCTCGAAAAAAAAGGAATAAATAAAATGACAAATAAAAATGCTTACGCTCAATCGGGTGTGGATGTTGAAGCAGGTTATGAAGTTGTTGAACGTATCAAAAAACACGTTGCCCGTACAGAGCGTGCAGGTGTTATGGGAGCTCTCGGTGGCTTCGGTGGTATGTTTGACCTTTCAAAAACAGGTGTCAAAGAGCCTGTTTTGATCTCAGGTACAGATGGTGTCGGTACTAAACTCATGCTTGCTATTAAGTACGACAAACACGATACTATCGGTCAAGACTGTGTGGCTATGTGTGTTAACGATATCATCGCCGCAGGTGCTGAGCCCCTTTACTTCCTTGACTACGTAGCAACTGGTAAAAATGAACCAGCTAAATTGGAGCAGGTCGTTGCTGGTGTTGCTGAAGGTTGTGTGCAAGCTGGTGCAGCCCTTATTGGTGGTGAAACTGCTGAAATGCCTGGTATGTATGGTGAAGACGACTATGATTTGGCAGGTTTCGCGGTAGGTATCGCAGAAAAATCTCAAATCATCGACGGCTCAAAAGTAGCTGAAGGTGACGTGCTTCTTGGACTTGCTTCAAGTGGTATCCACTCAAATGGTTACTCACTCGTGCGTCGTGTCTTTTCTGATTACACAGGTGAAGAAGTTCTTCCAGAACTTGAAGGCAAAAAACTTAAAGACGTTCTTCTTGAACCAACTCGTATCTACGTCAAAGCAGCTTTGCCACTCATCAAAGAAGAATTGGTTAACGGTATTGCTCACATCACAGGTGGTGGTTTCATCGAAAATGTACCACGTATGTTCTCAGATGACTTGGCTGCTGAAATTGATGAAAGCAAAGTGCCAGTTCTTCCAATTTTCAAAGCCCTTGAAAAGTATGGCCAAATCAAACATGAAGAAATGTTTGAAATCTTCAACATGGGTATTGGTCTCATGCTTGCGGTTAAACCAGAAAATGTGGAACGTGTCAAAGAACTTCTTGACGAACCTGTTTATGAAATCGGTCGTATTGTGAAGAAAGATGGCGCTAGTGTGGTGATTAAATAATGGTGCTATCACCATTTTGTACGGAGAAATTGTAGAAAGGAGTGTTTGGTTAGTAAGCCTAACTGAACACGGGACTCATTTTCTAGGAAAAAAGAGAAATCATTTTGTGTGCAAGCACCCAGCAATGATTTCCTATTTTTCTACGAAACTGTTCGGCTAGCCGAAACGTCCCTTTGTATCGAATATGAAGATTGCTGTTTTTGCCTCTGGCAACGGCTCAAACTTTCAGGTGATTGCGGAACAATTTCCAGTAGAATTTGTTTTTCAGATCACCGTAATGCCTATGTCTTGGAACGTGCCAAGAATCTTAATGTGGTTAGCCATGCCTTTGAACTCAAGGAATTTGACAATAAAGCGGCTTATGAAGAGGCTATCGTCAAACTCTTGGATGATCACCAGATTGATTTGGTTTGTTTGGCTGGTTATATGAAAATCGTCGGCCCAACCTTGCTAGCAGCTTACGAAGGCCGTATTATCAACATTCATCCGGCTTATCTTCCTGAATTTCCAGGTGCTCATGGCATTGAGGATGCTTGGAATGCAGGTGTAGACCAGTCTGGTGTAACTATTCACTGGGTGGATTCTGGCGTTGATACAGGTAAGGTCATCAAACAAGTCCGTGTCCCACGCCTTGAAGGTGATACCCTTGATACTTTCGAAACTCGCATCCACGAAGCAGAGTACAAACTCTATCCAGAAGTGTTGGATAGTTTGGGCGTAAGGAGATTATAGTGAAAGAGGAATATCAGAAAATTGATGGGTATACGGAGTTCTTTAGTTTCTTTTTTAATGAAGATGATAAAGAAAAGATATCGGAAAAATTGTGGGCATTCGCAGAAAATAGCATGCATATGATAGATGAAAATAAAGACAAAGCGTGGGAATCTCTTAACAATGGAATAAAAACTAGAAGGGAGTGTTCAGAGAAAGAAATTAAAGAACAAGAAGTTACTAAAGTATATGTTAGGACATTTGGAGATAAAGGTAATAGTGAAACAAAATCACTTTTAGAATGCTTTTATAAGTATGTTTTTGGTAATAAAGAAGTAATTTCTTTTGACTCCACAAATAATAGAGCTCCGTCAGATACTTTAAATAAATATACAAAGTACACAAAAAAGAAAAGTCATAAATCTAAAAATATATTGTTTAATTACCAAGTATCTCATATTTTTGGAAAAACATTAAATTGTTATGCATTTACAGCACCTTGGAATATTGTATATTTACCTAAAATTCTGGACCCATTTACAGGTCATGAGAGTAACGGTGAACTGACTGAGCAGTTCACTCAAAAATTACAAGAATTTGCTAAATTAAATTATAAAAAACAGATTGAACAATTTAATAAACAGATGGAGAAATTAACTCCTAAAATTAATGAATTCAAAGATAAACTTAAAAAAGAGAAAAAATTTGATGAACATTCATTTGATGAACAGTCAATTAAACGATTTTTTAAGAGTCTAGATGAAAATTTTTCTCAAATTGATTTATAAGGAGAACAAATGACTAAACGAGCACTTATTTCAGTCTCAGACAAAGCGGGCATCGTTGAATTTGCCCAAGAACTCAAAAAATTAGGTTGGGATATCATCTCAACAGGTGGTACCAGAGTTGCCCTTGACAATGCTGGGGTAGACACTATCGCCATTGACGATGTGACTGGTTTCCCAGAAATGATGGACGGTCGTGTGAAGACCCTCCACCCAAATATCCACGGTGGTCTCCTCGCTCGTCGTGACCTCGATAGCCACCTTCAAGCGGCTAAGGACAATAATATCGAATTGATTGACCTTGTTGTGGTAAACCTTTACCCATTCAAGGAAACCATCCTCAAACCAGACGTGACTTACGCTGACGCAGTTGAAAACATCGATATCGGTGGGCCA
Organism: Streptococcus sp. HSISS2; assembly: GCF_000448665.1. Lineage (NCBI taxonomy): Bacteria > Bacillati > Bacillota > Bacilli > Lactobacillales > Streptococcaceae > Streptococcus > Streptococcus sp. HSISS2. Next base: position 17,684 of record NZ_CM002133.1, read on the forward strand.
TCTATGCTTCGTTCAGCAGCTAAAAACCACGCTAGCGTAACAGTTGTGGTAGACCCTGCTGACTATGCGGTTGTGCTTGACGAATTGTCAGCAAACGGCGAAACAAGCTACGAAACTCGCCAACGTTTGGCAGCAAAAGTATACCGTCACACAGCTTCATACGACGCTTTGATTGCAGAATACTTCACAGCTCAAGTGGGTGAAACAAAACCTGAAAAACTCACTTTGACTTATGACCTCAAGCAACCTATGCGTTACGGTGAAAACCCTCAACAAGACGCAGACTTCTACCAAAAAGGTTTGCCAACGGCTTACTCAATTGCTTCAGCTAAACAACTTAACGGTAAAGAATTGTCATTCAATAATATCCGTGATGCTGATGCTGCTATCCGTATCATCCGTGATTTCAAAGACCGTCCAACAGTTGTGGCTCTCAAACACATGAACCCATGTGGTATCGGTCAAGCTGATGACATTGAAACAGCTTGGGACTACGCTTATGAAGCTGACCCAGTGTCAATCTTCGGTGGTATCGTCGTTCTCAACCGTGAAGTTGACGCTGCGACGGCTAAGAAAATGCACGGTGTCTTCCTTGAAATCATCATTGCACCAAGCTACACAGACGAAGCGCTTGAAATCTTGACTACCAAAAAGAAAACTTGCGTATCCTTGAGTTGCCATTCGATGCTCAAGATGCCAGCGAAACAGAAGCAGAATACACTGGTGTTGTCGGTGGACTTCTCGTTCAAAACCAAGACGTTGTTAAAGAAAGCCCAGCTGACTGGCAAGTGGTTACCAAACGCCAACCAACTGAAACAGAAGAGACAGCTCTGGAGTTTGCTTGGAAAGCTATCAAGTACGTCAAATCAAATGGTATCATCGTGACTAACGACCACATGACACTTGGTGTTGGCCCTGGTCAAACTAACCGTGTGGCATCTGTCCGCATCGCCATTGATCAAGCTAAAGACCGTCTTGACGGCGCTGTTCTTGCTTCAGATGCCTTCTTCCCATTTGCAGATAACGTGGAAGAAATCGCTAAAGCAGGTATCAAGGCTATCATCCAACCAGGTGGTTCAGTACGTGACCAAGAGTCAATCGAAGCAGCTGATAAACATGGTTTGACAATGATCTTTACAGGCGTGAGACATTTTAGACATTAATGAGTATTTAAAAATTAGCTCATTATCAACTATTATGAATGATTTATCGCTAACAATGAGAGAAGGTACAAGTGGTCTTCTCTTTTTGTATGTCTAAAATAATAAGCATTTTAGTTTTAGAAATTATTAAAACGATTTGTTAGAATTGTTCGTAACTAATCTCGAAAAATCAGCTTCTCACTTAACTATTCTTCATACGTTTTAGGGTGTTTAAGGCTGTAGTGACTAGCTCATTAACAGGCATTTCCTGATAATCTCCTTTTAACCATTCATCAAAAATATTGTATAGACCGCCGGTAATGAATCTACTATCATAGGTGATTTGTCTTTGATTAATGTCTGTGACATGCCAAGGTGCCATGACAGTGGTATAAGCGGCAGGAAGCTTATCATAAGACCTTTGCAAGATAAACACGAGCAAGTTTGCATCTTGCAAAATTTTTAATGGCTCAGTGTACTGGCTCCAATACTGAAAGAAAAGGTTCACTAAATCTTCAAAATTAGTTAGTTTTGCTGTTTGAAGTTCGGTAATATAGTCTTGGATTAAGCGGTCTAAATAATTCGTAAGGACTTGCTCTTTTGAATGGTAATAACGATAAAACGTTCGTCTAGCAATCTGAGCATGTTCGCTGAGTTCAGCAACACTGATATTACGTAGGGATGTCTTAGTTGCTAATAAATCGAACAAGGCTTCCTCCAGCCATTGCCGTGATTGGTATTCCATGGTAGTTCTCCTTTCCTGTCACACTTTTGGTCAAACTGTGCCAATTTCACTTAACTTCTTGTTTTTGTAACAGTTTGTCTTTATACTAAATTTGTTGCGCGTGATGTATGATTATCATTTATTCTGAACATTGTACAATTGTTAGATATTATTAAGGAGGTAAAGAGATGAGCATTCTTTTTAATGTTTGGATGCTGCCTATTTTATTTATTTTACATGATTTCGAAGAGATGATTTTTATGCCCTTGTGGAAGAAACGGTATCACCAAAAGTTACTGACTTTTAAGAAACCGTTCTTTGGTTCTGTTACACAGGGTTCTGCCTTTGCAGTGGGTGTTTTAGAGGAGTTTGTCATTTTGCTGTTTGTTTCTGGTCTTTGTCAGATGACTCACAACACTGTACTCTATTTCTCATTTGTAATAGCTTATACATCTCATTTCATGATCCATTATATCATGTGCCTGCAATTTAGAGGCTATGTTCCTGGAGTTGTCACAGTAACTCTAGAATTACCCATTGTTTTAATGATTATTTTCCACTATTGGCCTTCTGAGGTTTCTCTGCTGTCAGTCATTTCATATCTTTTCGTAGCGATGGCATTAGCCTATACGAATCTTAAAGTCATGCACCAAATTATGCCAAAAATTCAAATAAGCTTAGAAAAGTACATTAAATAAAAAATGATGAATTGAGACCTATTTTAAGCTTCTGAAGAACAAATTTAAGAAGTGACCAAGAGTCAATCGAAGCAGCTGATAAACATGGTTTGACAATGATATTTACAGGCGTTCGTCACTTCCGTCATTAAGAATTCACAAAGCATCCAAGAAATTGGATGTTTTTTAGATCCCTTAAGTTTCCTTTAAGCTACCCAAGCTATACTAATACCATCCTAAAAAACTTTTCTTTTTCATAAATCTCCTAAGAGCTCAGCACTAGCTGGGCTTTTTTTCAGAGTATGAAAAAACAACCGTTTGCACGATTGTTCAATAGATTTAAACCTTTTCAAGGACAGACTGGGTTACCCAAGTCTTGCGATTTCCGATTTGGACGAGAACGCCATCGCTTGGTGGATCAATGGCAAGCACTTTGAAGTTACCTGGAATAGTAAAGGTCTCACCAGGATTGAGGTATTGATCTGATGTTGGATTGCCTCGTCCATCAACTTCAAGAACGGGTCCAGGATCTACAATATTGTGTTTGGTTGGTGTACCTCCAGCTAGGTCTTGGCTGGTGATATTACTTCCTACGATTGATGTGACACGGAAGGTCCCTGTGAAGCAGACAGTATCACCGATGTTGATAGAAGAGTTGGTTGGCTTACTATTCTGAGTTCCTGATTCAAGATCTTTAAAATGGATATAGCCAGATACTTGACTCTTATGGAAACTACGTTTATGGTATTTCTCAGGCCCTTGCCCAGCATTATAGTTGTATTCTTCAATAGTTACCTGATCGCCATTCACCTCGGCGACCCAAGCAACATGCCCCATGTAGCCAGCTCCGTTGACACCATCTGAAAACCAAGCGATACTTCCAACAGCAGGATTCATGTCTACACGATGTCCATTCGCTCGTGCAATTGGTCCCCAAGTGATGGCATTTCCATAACCTACAGGTAGGGTGAATCCATTGGTGTTGCTGAGTCGATAGGCCGCAAAGGATGTACACTGACGCCAGTACATGGTCCAAGGATCTACGCCGAAGCCACCATATTTCCAAGAGGAAGGATAGTCATCTCCGAGGACAGCCGCCTGTGTGGGAGCGCCCCAAGAAATTAGCACCGTAGCTAAACCGGTTAGTGATAAAAGACATTTAACGATTTTTTTCTTCATTTTAACCTCCACCTACCTATTCGCAGTTTTTCAGGAAAATGGAGATAATTTTTGCGTTTAAGCCTCCCTTAAGCTGTTCAGACTAGACTCTCACCAATCCTAAATAACTTTTTTGATAAACAGTTTACTATTTTTAATAGAACTTTAATTAAGTTTTGGTATATTGTATAATTCTTTTATCAATAATAAAATGAGGGACGGACAATGAATGTAAATATAAAACAAAAAAGAAGTTGAAGCATAGACAAAAAGAATACAAAAAAAGTTTGAAGTTCAATAAAGTCAAGAAAAGAGGACATAGTAAGAAAAGAAAAGCTTTTCAACTTAGTGTATTACTAAACACTTTACCAATAATATTTTTTATTATATATAAAATATCAGTTCTTATTATAAGGAGAATGATATTAACTGGTAATATTGCTTATTCATCACTATTTATTTGGGAACAAATCTTTTATATTCTATATTTTATACTATGGTTTATTCCTATTGTTTGGATAATTATATCGATGTTTGATGGATTAGTAATAATTGAAAAATTTAAATATAAATCCTTTTTTATTTATATATCAGAGTTAATATTTCTGGCTCTATCTACAAATCTAACATTATATCCTAGTATTTTTGATAGGATAATAGGGCTAAACCCAATCTTTATTACTCTACGAATAATATATGATATAAAACAATTGCTTATACCTTTAATTTTACTAGCAGTGCCAACTATAGTAGCTAAGGTATACATAGGATATTCAAGAATCAAAGGAAGAATACCAACTATAATAGAATTTTTATTTTGGTTGTTCCAATATATACTGATTATTTTTTAGTTTCATATTCATATCTTGGTTTAACCATATACTCTAAATTATTAGTTAACAGTTCAACTTGGCTGAAAGATGTGTCTATGGTTTTGAGATCTTCTTACTCCGTAGGTATGGCAGTTTTGATTTTTAGTTTCTCAGAATTAATTCAAACAACAATTCTTACCCAAAAATATAAATTACAATATATATTAGTATCGTTTTTCAAAGAAATTAGTCCGAATCTAGTTAATGTCACAGTAACGTTTCTGACGATGCTGGCAACGCTACAAAAGAATAATGTATTGTTTGCGTTTTGTCTGATATCTATGATTGTAATAAAAGTTTACTTAGCAAAATATTATTTTCAATTTTTCTATTCATCTATTGAGTCAGTTGTTATTTTAGGAATATCGACATTTATGACTGCTCAATTATCATCGAAACTTGCATTTGATAATATAAGAGAGCTATCAATACTGACGACAATTTTAATTTTGTTTGAACTTTGCTCATTTATCCTTATATCAATAGTTAAACGAGATAGATCGTTATTTAATGATTTTCAACTATTTTATACACAGTTAAAGAAAAAATGTCATTCGAAAAGTTAACAATTGATATTTTATCAGGTATCGTAGTAGCATTCTTAATATCGAAAAATTTTATTTATATAGTCTTGGTACTAATATTAAGATATGTTGTAGATAGACTTAAAAGTAGTATGAATTATATTTCTGAGATAGAAGATTCCTTTTCAGAAATACTAAAGTTTGATTTTATTTTTATTTTTATTTTATTTACAACAGGTATCAAAGAAGCTGTAGATGTTTTAAACGGATATTTATTATCCGCAATATGGATGATGGTAATCAAGATAACCTTAATGTATGATTATTTACTAAAAAATGACAAATAGAGCAATGTTTATCGCTATTCTATGGCTGCCGCCTTTTTTATGTCCAAATTTGGATACATACCCATATCTCCGAACAAATATGTTATAATGGTTATGTATAATTCGTGAAAATTGCTAATTTTTCCGAATGATTGTCGTTAACGGGCATTTGCCCCTAGTCTTATTTGATATTGAGGTATCTTTCAAATGAAACTTTTGGTTGTTGGTTCTGGTGGTCGTGAACATGCGATTGCCAAGAAATTATTGGAGTCTAAGGACGTTGAGCAAGTTTTCGTGGCTCCTGGTAATGACGGGATGACATTGGACGGTCTTGATTTGATCAATATCGGAATTTCCGAACATTCTAAGCTGATTGACTTCGCAAAGGCGAACGATATTGCTTGGACCTTTATCGGTCCAGATGATGCCCTTGCGGCTGGAATTGTGGATGATTTCAATGCAGCTGGTCTTAAGGCTTTTGGTCCGACCAAGGCTGCGGCTGAGCTGGAGTGGTCTAAGGATTTCGCTAAGGAAATCATGGTCAAATACGACGTTCCGACAGCAGCCTATGGCACATTTTCAGATTTCGAGGAAGCCAAGGCCTACATCGAGGAAAAAGGCGCTCCAATCGTCGTCAAGGCAGACGGCTTGGCCCTAGGTAAAGGTGTCGTCGTTGCTGAAACGGTTGAGCAAGCCGTCGAAGCTGCTCACGAGATGCTTTTGGACAATAAATTTGGTGACTCAGGTGCGCGAGTGGTCATCGAGGAATTTCTTGACGGGGAAGAGTTCTCTCTCTTTGCCTTTGTCAATGGGGACAAGTTCTACATCATGCCAACGGCTCAGGACCACAAACGTGCCTATGATGGCGACAAGGGTCCTAACACTGGTGGGATGGGTGCCTATGCGCCGGTTCCTCACTTGCCACAGAGCGTGGTTGACACAGCGGTTGACACTATTGTCAAGCCAGTTCTTGAAGGCATGATTAAAGAAGGTCGTCCTTACACTGGTGTGCTTTACGCTGGTCTTATCTTGACAGCTGACGGACCTAAAGTCATCGAGTTCAACTCACGGTTCGGAGATCCTGAGACGCAAATCATCTTGCCTCGTTTGACATCTGACTTTGCGCAAAATATCACTGATATTTTGGATGGTAAAGAGCCAGTCATCACTTGGACCGACAAGGGTGTGACACTGGGTGTGGTTGTAGCATCAAACGGTTACCCACTCGCTTATGAGAAGGGTGTCAAGCTTCCAGCCAAGACAGAGGGTGACATCATCACTTATTATGCAGGTGCTAAATTCGCTGAGAATGGGCAAGACCTCCTCTCAAACGGAGGACGTGTCTACATGCTTGTCACAACAGCAGACACCGTCAAAGACGGCCAAAACATCATCTACAACGAACTCAGCAACCAAAACACAGAAGGCCTCTTCTATCGAAATGATATCGGTAGCAAGGCGATAAAAGATTAACAGACATTATTATTTGTCAATGGCGAGCGAAAGCGAGCCTAACTAAGATAATGGTCGCCGTGGTGAAAAGACCAGAACAGTCTTTGTTCTGGTCGGGGGAAACTTTGAGACCTTAGGCTCAAAGTTTAGGAATGAAACCGAAGGTTTGCTTCCGTCCCCACCACCTAAGACCATTATCAAAAAAGAAAAAGGATATTAACTATGAAACCAGTAATTTCCATTATCATGGGCTCAAAATCCGACTGGGCAACCATGCAAAAAGCCGCTGAAGTCCTCGACAACTTTGGTGTCGCTTACGAAAAGAAAGTTGTTTCCGCACACCGTACACCGGACCTCATGTTCAAACATGCTGAAGAAGCACGTAGCCGTGGCATTAAGGTCATCATCGCTGGTGCGGGTGGCGCAGCTCACTTGCCAGGTATGGTTGCTGCCAAAACAACCCTTCCAGTCATCGGTGTACCAGTCAAATCACGTGCTCTTAGCGGTGTAGATTCGCTCTATTCTATCGTTCAGATGCCAGGTGGTGTACCAGTCGCAACCATGGCTATCGGTGAAGCTGGTGCGACTAATGCTGCCCTCTTTGCCCTCCGTCTTCTCTCAGTAGAAGACAAGGCCATTGCGGATGCGCTTGCTAACTTTGCTGAAGAACAAGGAAAAATCGCAGAGGAGTCTACAAATGAGCTCAACTAAAACCATTGGTATCATCGGTGGTGGCCAGCTCGGTCAGATGATGGCTATCTCAGCTATCTACATGGGCCACAAGGTTATCACCCTTGATCCTGCAGCAGATTGTCCATCTTCTCGTGTGTCTGAGGTTATCGTGGCACCCTACGATGACGTAGATGCCCTTCGTCAGTTGGCAGACCGCTGTGATGTTCTTACCTATGAATTTGAAAATGTCGACGCTGACGGCCTTGACGCTGTTATCAAAGACGGTCAGCTTCCACAAGGGACAGACCTGCTTCGCATTTCACAAAACCGTATTTTTGAGAAGGACTTCCTCTCAAACAAGGCTAAAGTAACCGTTGCTCCTTACAAGGTCGTGACATCTAGCCTTGATTTGGAAGATATTGACCTTTCTAAAAAATACGTCCTCAAGACTGCGACAGGTGGTTACGATGGCCACGGTCAAAAAGTCATCACATCAGCTGACGATTTGGAAGAGGCAAATGCCCTTGCTAACTCGGCCGAGTGTGTCTTGGAAGAGTTCGTTAACTTCGACCTTGAAATTTCTGTCATCGTGTCTGGTAACGGCAAGGATGTGACGGTTTTCCCAGTTCAGGAAAATATCCACCGCAACAATATCCTCTCTAAAACTATCGTGCCTGCTCGCATTTCTGACAGTCTAGCTGAGAAAGCTAAAGCTATGGCAGTGAAGATTGCCGAGCAACTTAACCTCTCTGGCACTCTCTGTGTGGAAATGTTTGCGACAGCTGATGACATCATCGTCAACGAAATCGCACCACGTCCGCACAATTCAGGACACTACTCAATCGAAGCCTGCGACTTTTCACAGTTTGACACGCACATCTTGGGTGTTCTCGGAGCACCACTTCCAGCAATCCACCTTCATGCACCAGCTGTCATGCTCAACATCCTCGGCCAACACGTCGAAGCAGCTGAGCGTTATGTCACAGAAAATCCAAGTGCTCACCTCCACATGTATGGTAAACTAGAAGCGAAGCACAACCGCAAAATGGGTCATGTGACTTTGTTTAGTGATGAACCAGATAGTGTGGTTGAGTTTGGGAAAGGAATTGATTTTTAAATGGATAGAACTTCAAGATATTTAATCATCTCGAAAGAAAATAAGTCAAAAAAAATATACATTCTGATATACACAAATTATTACAGTCGATTAATGATACTACAGGTTTATCTTGTGATAAGAATCTTGTTAGTGTTCAAGGACGTTCGTTTAGATATGAATTAAAGATGATGAACACTGATTCCCAAGAAGATAATAAAAAATTTTTCGTATTAATTTTTACTTAGAAAAAGAGTCAGATATCGAACAGTTTGAGTTCATGGATAGTGAGCTTAATAATTTTATTGAGTCATACAATAATTTAGAAATGTTTATATTAGAGGATGCTTTATCTCAATATTATAGCAAGGAAGCTTATGAATTAATTCATGTTATTGAAAATAAGACTCGTGCATTAATCTCTGAGGTAATGTTTTTGAAATCTAATACTCAAAATTGGGAGACCCGTCTGACAAATAGTTTATCAATTAGAGACAATAGAAAATCGAAAGAGAAAAAATATAAACCTTTAGATGGCAAATATTTTAGTGATTTATCCAAAATATTATTTACTATCTATGAAGAAAAAATGATGAAAACCATGGCCAAGAAAATTTTATAGAAGCTCTAGGAAATTTAGATTCAGTTATATCAAACATTTCAAAAAATCTAGAAGTAGGGGACTTAAATAATTGGCAGGATATAGAAAAAAACTACGGATGGCAAATAGCGAAATTTTAAAGACTTCTCCAAGGTCTATATGGGATAGATATATATCAGATAGCATCAAAGAGAGTGATAAACTATCAAATAGTTTGAGTACTGTTCTTAGTCAGTCTATCGCAAAAAGAAATGCTATTGCTCATAATACGTTTTTTCGCAAAGATGACTATGAAACATTAAAAAAGGATGTTGAAAAGGTTGTTTCTCAAATATCAAAAGCCTTAAATTCTTTTGAAGATAATCTTATTTCTAAATATACTTATGTTGAAGAAAATGAAATGTTGGATACATTGGACGCTTTAGTTGGTGTAGATTCAGATAAAGAAAACAATCCAGATGATATAGAAGATGATTTAACGATAATAGTCCCAGCACAAGAAGAAGGGTTTCAACAAGTATTCTTAGAAGATCATGAATGGTATGATATTCGTATAGGTAAGACAAAGAAAAATAAAATTCGATATATTGCGGGCTATGAGGTTGCACCTAGAAGTGGTATACAATATGTTGCAAAAGTAAAAGATATTGTTGAATCAGATAATTTTTTAGGATATTGGAAACTTATTTTTGATGGGAAACCAGAAAAATATGCCAACTTAATTCCGTTAGGAGATACTTACCCACCACAAAATATTAGATATACAACAAAACATGCACTAGATGAAGTTGCAAAAAATGGTGAAACTCTAGAAAAAATTTTTAATAATCCGTACTAAATAGAAATTATTGTATGAAATTAAAATATGATTATAGAATGACTAAGAATATGTCAATCCTTTTATAAACAAAAATTTAAAGAAAAGGTAAAGTTCTAGTATTTTTACTTAGGTTAAAAACATCTTTTTATTTATAAAAAATATAAATAAAAAGAAAGGAACATGGGTACTTGTATTTTCTAAAACGGAATACAGTGTTCGAATTTAATCAATTTTTATGATTCAACTCATCGTCAGCGCATTTGTTGAGAAAGATAAGACTGGAGCAGTCGTTGAAGTCTTGTATGCTAGTAGCAATCACGAAAAAGTGAAAGCTAAGTATGAAGAGTTGGTTGCTCAATATCCTGAAAACTATATAGCTATCTATGATTTGCCGATGGATACTGATTTGAATAAACTAGATCACTATCCATCAGTGTGGATTGGGAAAGAGGAGTTTGAGTAGGAGACCTTAATGGCGATATTTAATTTTGGAAAACCCAAAGATGAAGCTTTAGAAAATAAAATTCAGAGATTAAATCAAGAGATTGCTATTCAAAAAGCAAAACTGGCAGATTTAAAAGCTCAAATAAAGATAGCAGACGATATAGTCTCGTTAAATACTGAGTTATCTCAGAAACGGTCAGAATTATTTGCTATTCAGAACGAGATTTCCTTAGCTAATGACACACTTGGATTACAAGAGTTTGGATTTTTTGAAAGACAGTATAAGTTTTCTGATAGCACAAAATATAAGGAAGCTTTAGATAATTTGAGAAAACAGCAGAAAGACTTAGTTAAATCTGGTCAGGCTGGTAGAATTATAGTACCTATGCTTTTAGATAATAATCAAAGCAAGGGAAGGGCAATGCAGAATCAGCTTATTAAAGCAGCTATTCGTGGCTTTAATGGTGAAGCGGATGCCTTGTTAGTAAAAGTTTCTGTTTCGAATGTTGAAAAGAAAATTCAGGCATTGAAGAAAGCATTCCAACAACTGAATAGAATGTATTCACGTAATCAAATTGAAATTACGATACCCTATCTAAATTTGAAAATTGAAGAATTACGTCTAGCTGCTGAGTTTGAGCTACAAAAGCAAGAAGAAAAAGAATTACTTCGAGAGCAAAGAGCAAAAGAGCGTGAGGACAAAAAACTTCAGGCTGAAATTAAAGCACGTCGAAAGCAATTGGAAAAAGATAGAACTCACTTTAAAAATATGGTTTCTAAGGTTGAGGAACTTTTGAAAAATGCTACTGGTGAAGAGTTTGAAGAACTTCAGAGACAGTTATCTGAGTACCAAGATAAATTATCTGAATTAGATGAAATCGAAGAAGATATTGATTATCGTGAAGGTCATGCAACTGCCGGCTACGTATATGTAATCTCTAACATTGGTTCTTTTGGTGAAGATGTTTATAAAATTGGAGTTACTCGTCGTTTAGAACCTCTTGAACGCATCAGGGAATTAAGTAGTGCGTCTGTACCTTTTCAATTTGATGTTCATGCTTTGATTTTTAGTGAGGAAGCCTTTGCATTAGAGACTGAATTACATAATCAACTAAGTGAGTATAAGGTTAATAAAGTAAATAACCGTAAAGAATACTTCAAGGTTCCATTTGAAAAAATTAAGGCACTTTTGGATAAACACGAAGAGTTAACTATAGAATTAAATGAGAACGCTGAAGCATTCGAATATAGACAGACTCTACTGAAGGGGTAGCTATAGATGAAGTGGTTATTTTTAGTATTATTTATTGGGTGTGGGGTAAATGCATTAGGTTTATCTTCTGATGATAATGAAGATGAATTAGATGAAAACGAAACATTTTATTCAAATGTAACTTCTGCAGAACAACCTCAGACCTCTAAAGAAGAAAGACTAAAGTGGGCAGTTGCTACGGCAGTATTTCTAGTTTTATTTTTGATATTTGCATTTTTTAGATAATTTAAAGGAGAAACAACAATGATCGAACGTTACTCTCGCCCTGAGATGGCGAATATTTGGACTGAAGAAAATAAATACCGTGCTTGGCTTGAGGTGGAAATCTTGGCTGACGAAGCATGGGCTGAGTTGGGGGAAATCCCTAAGGAAGATGTGGCTTTGATTCGTGAAAAAGCGAACTTTGACATCGACCGTATTTTGGAAATCGAGCAGCAAACTCGTCACGATGTGGTTGCCTTCACACGTGCGGTTTCTGAGACGCTTGGTGAAGAGCGTAAGTGGGTTCACTATGGTTTGACGTCTACTGACGTGGTCGACACTGCCTATGGTTACCTCTACAAACAAGCCAATGAAATTATCCGCAAGGACCTTGCAAACTTTACTAAAATCGTGGCAGATAAGGCCAAAGAACACAAGTTCACCATCATGATGGGTCGTACCCACGGTGTGCACGCTGAGCCGACAACTTTTGGTCTTAAATTGGCGACTTGGTACAGCGAAATGAAGCGCAACATCGAGCGTTTCGAGCATGCGGCTGCTGGTGTGGAAGCTGGTAAGATTTCTGGTGCGGTTGGTAACTTTGCCAATATCCCACCATTCGTTGAAAAATACGTCTGCGATAAGTTGGGTATCCGTGCTCAAGAAATCTCTACACAGGTCCTTCCTCGTGACCTTCATGCTGAGTACTTTGCGGTTCTTGCTAGCATCGCCACTTCTATCGAGCGTATGGCAACGGAAATCCGTGGTCTTCAAAAATCTGAACAACGTGAAGTGGAAGAGTTCTTTGCCAAAGGTCAAAAAGGGTCTTCAGCAATGCCGCACAAACGGAACCCTATCGGTTCTGAAAACATGACAGGTCTTGCGCGTGTGATCCGTGGTCACATGGTAACAGCTTATGAAAACGTAGCCCTTTGGCATGAACGCGATATCTCTCACTCATCAGCTGAGCGTATCATCGCACCAGACACAACAATCTTGATTGATTACATGCTCAACCGTTTCGGAAACATCGTTAAGAACTTGACAGTCTTCCCAGAAAACATGATCCGCAACATGAACTCTACATTTGGTCTTATCTTCAGCCAACGTGCGATGCTTACTTTGATTGAAAAAGGTATGACACGTGAGCAAGCTTACGACCTTGTTCAACCAAAGACTGCCCAATCATGGGATAACCAAGTAGACTTTAAACCACTTCTTGAATCAGATCCAGAGGTAACATCTCGCCTCACTCAAGAAGAAATCGACGAAATCTTCAACCCAGTTTACTACACTAAACGTGTTGATGAAATCTTCGAACGCATCGGTTTGGGTGACTAATCTAAACAAAATAGCAGAAAGCAGGTTTGCCCTGCTTTTTTTGATGGTGACATTTATGTCACTAGTTTTGTTTTCTTTTCAGCCTTATAATAGGGTCATGGCAAGAAAACTATCAGAAAGGAGAAGTTAGTAATCTTAAAAGGACGACTTAACTATTTACCGGAACTTAGCCTCTTAATAGTAAGCATTGCTTATAATATCATCCGCATCATGAATGATCTAGGAAGTATTAAAGCCCCCTCTTGGTTTTTAGATATGGATATTCCTAGTGGTTCCTTACTATTACTTATTTTGCTTATCATTTTAAAAAGTGACAAAAGATAATAATCTCTTAAGCTACTTTTAAGTTTATTAAGATATATTATAACCATCCTAGTAAGGAACTAGCTTTTGTGAGCTAGAGGTAACATAATTTTTTTCATAACAAATCTCCCCGAAGAAAGTCTAGAAATCTAGGCTTTTTTCTTCTTTTTTGAGGTTTTATTAGGATATTTTAAGAAAATACTTGAAAACCCTTCCAAAACAAGGTAATATAGTTATATAAAGATTCTATTGGACAAGCGGTCACCTTGGAGGATTAGGAAGAAGAGGTTGGGAAGCCTGTACAATCGTATCTTTTCAGCGGTCTTTGGACTGTTGTGAAAATCCCTTAGGGGATTTTTTCTGCGATTTAAGGTTTCTTTAAGGAAGTCAGGTTATACTTTAAGTCTCCTAAATAACTTTTACTGAACGCCGTTCAGTAAGTCTCGTTGGCTTACACTTTTTGTAGAACAACGAACTTTTCTTTTTCATAATCTCCAAAAGAGCTCAACACGCTGTGTTGGGTTCTTTTTTTGGTCACTAAAAAAACGCCCTTAGGCGTTTTGAATATGGCTTACATCTCGTCTGGAGCTTCAACACCGAGAAGGCGAAGAGCTTCTTTGAGGACTGTTGCTGTTGCGTAGCAAAGAGCCAAACGGCTATCACGTTCTGGGCTTTCATCCAGGATACGTGTGTGCGCATAGTATTTGTTAAAGGCTTGGGCCAAGCTGATAGCAAATTTAGCAACGATAGATGGTTCAAAGTTGTCTGAAGCACGGTTGATGATGCGTGGGAAGTCTTGGATGAGTTTGATGATTTCCCAGCTTTCAACGTCGTTTAGGCTGTATGTAGCATCTGCAGATGGCGTGAAGTCAGCCTTGCGCAAGATAGATTGGATACGAGCGTGTGCATATTGAACGTAAGGTCCAGTTTCTCCCTCAAAGGATACCATAGCATCAAGGTCGAAGTCGTAACCATTCATACGGTCTGTTTTAAGGTCGTAGAACTTGATAGCTCCAACACCGACAGCATGAGCAACAGTTTCCTTGTTAGGTAAGTTTGGATTCTTAGCTTCGATTTGAGCTTGGGCACGGTTGACAGCTTCAGCGATAGTTGGCTCAAGCAAGATAACATTACCCTTACGAGTTGACAATTTTTTACCGTTCTTAGTGACAAGACCAAAGGCAACGTGAGTCATGTCGTCAGACCAGTCGTAGCCCATTTCTTTAAGAACAGCTTTCAATTGTTTGAAGTGGGCAGATTGTTCATTACCAACCACATAGATGGCTTTGGCAAAGTCGTAAGTACGTTTACGGTAGAGGGCAGCAGCCAAGTCACGTGTGATGTAGAGTGTCGCACCATCTGATTTTTTGATGAGGGCTGGGTGTTCAATACCGTATTTTTCAAGGTTAACCACTTGGGCACCTTGAGATTCTTGGAGAAGTCCTTTTTCTGTCAAGATGTCAACGACTTCATCCATCTTATCATTGTAGAAGGCCTCACCATTGTAGCTATCAAAAGAAACACCGAGTTCATCGTAGAGACGGTTGAATTCCACCAAGCTTTCGTCACGGAACCATTGCCAGAGGGCAGTTGCTTCCTCATCACCAGCTTCCAATTTACGGAACCACTCACGAGCTTCTTCGTCTACAGATGGGTCTTCTTCAGCTTCGGCATTGATACGTACATAAAGTTGAAGGAGTTCATTGATAGGATTGGCTTTGACAGCTTCCTCGCTACCCCATTTTTTATAGGCAACAATCAGCATACCAAACTGTTTACCCCAGTCACCCAAGTGGTTGATGCGGACTGGTTTGTAACCTTGTTTAGCTACGATGTTGGCAAGAGCGTCAGCGATAACTGTTGAACGCAAGTGACCGATAGAGAAAGGTTTAGCGATGTTAGGACTAGACATATCAAAGACAATGTTACGTCCGTGGCCGATATTTTGGTCAGCGTAGTGGTTACCTTGAGCAATAACTTGTCCAAGAACGTCTGCTGAAATTTTTGATTTATCAAGGAAGAAGTTGATATAAGGACCAACAGCTTCAACCTTTTCAAAGTTTGAGGCATCGATTTTTTCAGCGATGTCTGCTGCAATCATTTGAGGAGCCTTGCGCAAGACTTTTGCCAATGAGAAGGCAGGAAAGGCGAGGTCCCCCATGTCAGCGTTTTTAGGGGTTTCAAGCAGATTTTGAATGTTTTCTTGTTCCAATTCGGGAACAACTTTGGCAATCTCTGCTGCAATGAGTTCTTTAGTATTCATAGGTACTCCATTTCAAATCTTGTCATTAACTTCTATTTTACCATTATTTCAGTTAATAGGGTAGGGACAAGAAGCTATCTCTTAGGAAGTATTCCATGAAAAAATACAAAAATTCTGTTATAATATGCAAGGAATATACATAAAAAGAGGAAAGATAATGAAGAGAGATCGCCAAGCTGTTATCAAACAGATGATTTCAAGAGAGAAGATTGGGACACAAGAGGAAATTAAGCAACGTCTAGAGGCGGAAGGTATCACGGTTACACAGGCTACCTTATCACGTGATTTGCGTGAGATTGGCCTCTTGAAGCTTCGTGATGAGGAAGGTAGACTTTACTACAGTCTGTCTGAACATGTGCTTCCAAGTTTGGACCCTACGGTTAAGGACTATGTCAAATCCGTTTCCCGTGCCCAGTTTATGCTGGTCCTTCACACAGAGTTGGGTGAAGCTGATGTTTTGGCCAACCTGATTGATAGTGACGGCAATCCTGAAATTTTAGGAACTGTTGCTGGCGCAGATACCCTTTTAGTTATCTGTAAGGACGCTATGGTTGCTGAAAAATTGGAAAGCGAGTTTCACTGATGAACACTTCTCATCAGGATCTCCAAAAAGCCAAAGAAGAGTTAATTGACCTCCTCAAACACCATGAGGCGGTTCTTGCTTTTCAAGAGGCTGAGAAAGCTATCGGGCAGGTCCCTCAAATCAGTCATATGGCTGGACAGATGAAGGCTTACCAACAAGAAGCCGTGCTTTTTCAAAAAATTGAGAAACAGCGTGCCTATGAGGAGGCAGGTGAGCAGGCAGATTTGATTCAGAATGAGTTGGAAAATTTACCCATTGTTCAGGACTACCGTCAAAAAATGCAAGATGCCAGTGACTTGATCCAATATGTGACCAAGTCTATCGAAGAAAGGATTAACGAGGAGTTAAGACATGGCTAAGGAAAAATATCTCCAGGGATGCAGCAGTATTTGGATATCAAGGAAAATTATCCAGATGCTTTTTTGCTATTCCGTATGGGGGATTTTTACGAATTATTTTACGAGGATGCCGTTAAGGCTGCCCAAATATTGGAAATTAGCCTAACCAGTCGTAATAAGAACGCAGATAATCCCATTCCTATGGCAGGTGTTCCTTATCATTCGGCTCAAGCCTATATTGATGTCTTGGTTGAGATGGGCTACAAAGTAGCCATTGCTGAGCAGATGGAGGATCCTAAACAGGCTGTTGGTGTGGTTAAGCGTGAGGTAGTTCAAGTTATCACGCCAGGGACAGTGGTTGATAGTTCTAAACCTGATAATGCCAATAATTTCTTGGTGGCCATTGACAAGGTTGAAAGTCGATTCGGACTGGCCTATATGGATGTGTCAACGGGTGAATTTTTTGCGACAGAGTTGGATGATTTCAGTTCAGTTTGTAGTGAAATTCAGAACCTTAAAGCACGTGAAGTAGTGGTTGGTTATGATTTATCTGAAGTTGACGAACAAGTTTTGGTCAAGCAACTCAACCTTCTACTCTCCAAGGAAACAGATGTTTACGATGATGTCCACTTGATTGACACTAGCTTGACAGATTTGGAAAGCAGTGTGGCTGGTAAACTTCTCCAGTATGTGCACCGTACTCAGATGCGTGAGCTTAGTCATTTACAAAAGGCTCAGCACTATGAGATTAAGGATTACTTGCAGATGTCCTATACGACCAAGTCGAGTTTGGATTTACTGGAAAATGCTAGAACGGGCAAGAAACATGGATCTCTTTTCTGGCTCTTGGATGAAACCAAGACAGCTATGGGAATGCGTCTCTTGCGAACTTGGATTGATCGTCCTTTAGTGAATCAAGCCACTATCACCAAGCGTCAGAATATTATCCAAGTTTTCTTGGATAATTTCTTTGAGCGTAGTGACTTGACCGAGAGTCTTAAAGGGGTTTACGATATTGAGCGCCTAGCTAGTCGTGTTTCCTTCGGAAAGGCTAATCCAAAAGATTTGATTCAGTTAGGTCATACCCTAGCTCAGGTTCCGGTCATTAAGGCGATTTTGGAGTCTTTTAATGACGATGCCTTGTCAGCCCTTTTACAAGACTTAGATACTCTGCCAGAATTAGAGAGTTTGATTCGGTCGGCTATTGATCCTGATGCCCCTGCAACCATTACAGAAGGTGGCATTATCCGTGCTGGTTTTGATGAGACCTTGGACAAGTATCGCAAGGTGATGAGTGAGGGAACGTCATGGATCGCAGATATCGAAGTCAAGGAACGTGAAGCGTCTGGTATTACAACACTAAAGATTGATTATAACCGTAAAGATGGTTATTACTTCCATGTGACCAACTCTAACCTTAGCTTGGTTCCTGACCATTTCTTCCGCAAGGCAACCCTGAAAAATTCAGAGCGCTTTGGAACTGCTGAGTTGGCTAAAATTGAAGGTGAAATGCTTGAGGCACGTGAAAAGTCATCAACGCTAGAGTATGATATTTTCATGCGTGTCCGTGAGCAGGTTGAACGCTATATTGACCGTTTGCAATCTTTGGCTAAGGCTATTGCTACAGTTGATGTGCTTCAGAGTCTAGCTGTTGTAGCAGAGACCAATCATTATGTCCGCCCTATTTTTAATGATGAGCATCGTATTGTTATTGATCAAGGCCGTCATGCAGTGGTTGAGAAGGTTATGGGCGTTCAGGAATACATTCCAAATACGATTACCTTTGACAGTCAGACCAATGTTCAGCTCATTACAGGGCCAAATATGAGTGGTAAATCTACCTATATGCGTCAGTTAGCCTTGTCAGTAGTTATGGCTCAGATGGGGTCTTACGTGCCAGCAGATAGTATTGACTTGCCAGTTTTTGATGCTATCTATACACGTATTGGTGCTGCAGATGACCTGATTTCAGGGCAGTCGACCTTCATGGTTGAGATGATGGAGGCTAACCAGGCTATTAAGAGGGCGACACCTAATTCCTTGATTATTTTTGATGAGTTGGGACGTGGGACAGCCACTTATGATGGTATGGCTCTGGCCCAGTCTATCATTGAGTTTATTCACGACAAGGTAGGAGCTAAGACCATGTTTGCTACCCATTATCATGAGTTGACAGCCCTGTCAAATACTTTGACACACCTTGTCAATGTTCATGTTGCGACACTTGAAAAGGATGGTGAGGTGACTTTCCTTCACAAGATTGTCGATGGACCAGCCGACAAATCTTATGGTATTCATGTAGCTAAGATTGCAGGTTTACCAGCAGATTTACTGGAACGTGCTGACACCATCTTGACACAACTAGAGGGCGAGACAGTTACCATCCAACCTCAGGAAAAGGTATCGCCTCAAGAGAAGACTATCACTGAAACACATGTCAACGAGCAAATCTCTCTCTTTGAGGATTTTACTGAAAATCCGGTTCTTCAAGAGTTACGTGATTTAGACATTTACAATATGACACCGATGCAAGTCATGATGGCTGTAGCCGATTTAAAACAGAAACTATAAAAGAAGCTTGTCAATTGACAGGCTTCTTGTCTTTTATAGATGTTTTAATTCTTGATTCAGTTTCTCAATTTCTTTTTTCATTTTCCAATAAGAGATGACCCAAACGATGAGATAGATAAGGCTGAATTCAATGACGAGTTCCAAGTAGAAAGCCAAACGTAGAGGAAACCATCCGCTGAGGGTAGCTAGTGGAATGAAACCGATGCAAGTCAAGGCATAGTGAGTGAGGGTTGCACGAAGCAAACTCCATTCAGCCTTACGGAAAATATAACTAGCGACTTCAAAAAGAATACCGATAGCAAACCAAGTGATAAGGCAGTAGGCCAATACGAAGGATCCGTGAATCTGATGTGAGGTCATCCATTGTCCAATGGCTGAGTGAGGATTTAGGGGCATGTAGCTTGGCGCCCAGATAAGAGACATAACCATGGATACGGTAAGTCCAATAAGAATGCCAATTGTGCCTGATTTAAAAAGTTGCTTTTTCATTGTAATTTCTCCTTTATTGCTTTTAGGTAACGGCGTGATGAGTAGGTGGTTTCCTTGTTTTTAAGGTGAATTTCAACGAAGCCGTTAGGGGTGATGTTGAAACGTTCAATTTCTTTGAGGTTGACAATCTCTGATTGTGAGATTTTGAGAAAATGTGATGGCAGTTTTTCTAAAACTTGATAGAGACGTAGGCCTAAGTGATACTCTCCTTGAGTAGTTTCAGCTAGAACTTGACGATTTTCGATGTAAATTCTGGAAATAGCATCAGGTTCGATGAGGTAAGTTTCGCCATCTTTTTTCCTTTGAGTCGGTGGTTGCTATCCAAACTTTCGACAAACTCGACGACTTGCTGAATCTTAGGCGTCCGACCAGGAGCCTGAATCTGCAATATTTCTTCTTGAAATGCTGAGTCAATCTGAACTTTTATTTTCATAACTATCCTTTCTTATTTGTAATTGAGGAGGCCTCCTCCCTTCCACACCTTTATTAAACACTATTTACTAGCCCACAGCAATAGCACTTGTCTATGTGGTCCTATATGGTGTCTAAGTGGTTGAAAATATTTTAGAAAACCCCTATACTTAATGAAAACGTACTGACGAGGTAATCACATGAAATCTATAATGAAGTGGCTAGCAGGAATTTTTCTTGCCTGCAGTCTAATTTTGAGCTTTTTTACACCTTTTGAAAAGTCACTAACACTGAACTTGCTCTTGCTTTATTTCTTCGTGAAGCAGTTTATGGATTCGACAAGCTTTACTAAAACCTATCAATGGATTTTCAAAGTCATCTACCTCTTGATTTTTTCTGGACTCATTTGGTTCAACCTTCGTCATGGAGATATGATTGTTATAGTCACAGCCTTATCTTGGCTAACAGTTGTGTGTGAGTTATGGTTGTATAGTAAGCATCAGTAACAGTTAGAAACAGTAGTCTCTCAACTTTTTAGAAGGGAAAATAATTATGCCAAAAATCATCGAATTGCCCGAGGTGCTAGCCAATCAGATTGCTGCTGGTGAGGTCGTAGAGCGCCCAGCCAGTGTTGTCAAAGAGTTGGTGGAAAATGCTATTGATGCAGGTAGCACCCAGATTACCATTGAAGTTGAAGAATCAGGCCTCTCAAAAATTCAAATCACAGACAATGGCGAAGGAATGTCACAAGCTGATGTAGCTATGAGTTTGCGCCGTCATGCAACAAGTAAAATCAAAAATCAAGGAGATCTCTTTCGTATTCGTACTTTGGGTTTTCGAGGTGAAGCCCTGCCATCAATAGCTTCTATCAGTCACCTAACTATTGTGACCGCAGTGGATGGAGAAGCCTACGGGACTAAACTGGTTGCCAAAGGTGGAGAAATTGAGAGTCAGGCTCCTATTTCAACCCCAGTGGGAACAAAGATTACCGTTGAAAACTTATTTTATAACACCCCAGCTCGTCTCAAGTATATGAAGAGTTTACAGGCTGAGTTGGCTCATATTGTCGATGTTGTCAATCGTCTGAGTCTAGCTCATCCTGAGGTTGCCTTTACCTTGTTTAATGACGGTCGTCAGTTGACACAGACCTCAGGTACTGGAGACCTCCGTCAAGCTATTGCCGGGATTTATGGTTTGACAACGGCTAAAAAAATGGTGGAAATTTCAAATTCTGACCTTGATTTTGAAGTTTCTGGCTATGTCAGCCTTCCTGAATTAACTCGTGCGAATCGTAACTACATCACGATTCTCATTAACGGACGTTATATAAAAAACTTCCTACTTAACCGTGCTATTTTTGATGGTTATGGTTCTAAACTCATGGTAGGGCGCTTCCCTATTGCGGTTATTGATATTCAAATTGATCCTTATTTGGCTGATGTCAATGTTCACCCAACAAAGCAGGAAGTACGTATCTCTAAAGAAAAGGAGCTTATGGCTCTCATCAGCTCTGCCATTGCTCAAAGCCTTAGAGAGCATGATTTGATCCCTGACGCCCTTGAAAATCTAGCTAAGTCAAGTACTAGAGGTGTAGCTAAACCAGTTCAAACGAGTTTACCTCTCAAACAAACCAATCTTTATTATGATAGCAGTCGTAATGATTTCTTTGTTAAACCAGAGACTGTCCAAGAAGATATCAAACCTCTAGTATCAGAGTCCAAGTCTATAGCAACACCGGATGAAAGCAAGGCGAAGCCAACTGTAAAACAGGCACAGCGTTCGGTAGATGAAGGTGATAACGAACACGAAAAACTTGATTATAAAAACAAGTCGAAAATGAAGCGCATGCTTGAAAATCTGGACAATGAGGAAACATCAACCTTCCCTGAGTTGGAGTTTTTTGGTCAGATGCATGGAACCTATCTCTTTGCACAAGGACAAGGTGGACTTTACATCATTGACCAGCATGCTGCCCAAGAACGTGTCAAGTATGAGTACTATCGCGAAAAGATTGGTGAGGTTGACAGTAGTTTACAACAGCTCTTGGTTCCCTATCTCTTTGAATTTTTAGGTTCAGATTACATTAGCTTACAAGAAAAAATGCCCCTTCTTAACCAGGTTGGTATCTATCTAGAGCCTTATGGAAATAACACCTTCATTCTTCGTGAACATCCTATCTGGATGAAGGAAGAAGAAATCGAATTTGCAGTATATGAGATGTGCGACATGCTTCTTTTGACGAATGAAGTATCCGTCAAGACATATCGTGCTGAGTTAGCTATCATGATGAGTTGTAAACGTTCAATCAAGGCCAATCATGCTCTGGATGATTACTCTGCGCGTGATCTACTGGTACAGCTTGCCCAGTGTAAAAATCCCTACAATTGCCCTCATGGACGTCCAGTTCTTGTCAACTTTACCAAGTCCGATATGGAAAAAATGTTCCGTCGTATCCAAGAAAATCATACGAGTCTACGTGACCTAGGTAAGTATTAAAACTTTTTTTGGTCTTGCTTTACGAATAGGCATGTTAGATTTATAATAGTGGTGAAGATAAGGAATCTTCTAATGTTTTAGCATATCATTGTAGGATGATTGCCTGATTTTTAAGTTAGGAGGTAGAGTGATGAGACACCTAACAAAAACTAATAAATACTTTTTACTTGTTGGCTTAACATTTTTAGCGACTAGCTTGATTTTCTACATTTTAGCTTGGTTAGGTCGACCAAGTTTGGAGAATACTCTAGTAAACGTGTCTAGCATTGCCCTCACCTTAGGCATTTCAACATATGTTCTCTTAGGCTTGAAGATGATTATTGATATTTTAAAGACGAGTAGTCATCCTTAAAATAGAGCAAACAGAATCCACTTTCGAGTGGATTTTTTGTTACAATAGTACAGCAGTACTTGAGATGAGAAGATAAACACTCAAGACAATTATCTTACAAATATAAAATGATAAAGTAATCCATTGAAGATACGAACGAGAAAGGAAATCACACACTATGTATGATTACATCAAAGGAACTCTAGTAAAAATTACTGCCAAGTATATTGTTATAGAAGCAAACGGTCTAGGTTACATTGTCACTGTAGCAAATCCATATAGTTTTCTGACCAAATGAATCAGACTATCCAAGTCTACCTTCATCAGGTTATTAGAGATGATGCCCACCTTCTTTTTGGTTTTCATACTGAAGATGAAAAAGAAGTTTTCCTTAAGCTTATTTCGGTTTCTGGAATAGGGCCGACCACAGCTCTAGCTATTGTTGCCGTAGATGATAATCAAGGTTTGGTTGCTGCTGTTGATAATAGTGACATCAAGTACTTGATGAAGTTTCCGAAGATTGGTAAAAAGACTGCTCAACAAATGGTTCTGGATCTGGCAGGAAAATTTGCAGAGTTACCATCAGAAACGACCAAAACCACACCAAATCAGCCTGCAGGAAATCATCAGTTGGATGAAGCTATGGAAGCCTTGCTTGCTCTTGGTTACAAAGCCACAGAGCTTAAGAAAGTAAAAGCCTTCTTTGATGGTACCAATGAAACGGCAGAGCAATATATTAAGTCAGCTCTTAAAATGTTGATGAAGTGAGGTAAGCAATGGTCAATCGATGTCGTTGGGTTCCAACCGACAACAAACTCTATTGTGATTATCATGATAAGGAATGGGGAAAGCCTATTGGTGATGATCAAAAACTTTTTGAGCTTCTTTGCTTAGAAAGTTATCAGTCAGGGCTTTCCTGGTTAACGGTTTTAAATAAGCGTCAGGCTTTTAATCGTGTTTTTCATAACTATGATATTGAGTGTGTTGCCCAGTTTAGCCTAAGTGAACTTGAAGAAGCGCTTCAAAATCCGGATATCATTCGTCACAAACTTAAACTAGAAGCAACTGTAAATAATGCCAAACAAGTACTTAAACTCCAAGATGCATTTGGCTCCCTATCCCAATATTTTTGGCATTTCTTTGACGGGAAGCCCTTGATAAATAACGTTCCCACATATAAGGACGTCCCATCATCAACAGACCTTTCTAAACAAATAGCAAAGGATTTAAAAAAGCGAGGGTTTAAATTTTTAGGCCCGACTACCATTTACTCATTTTTACAAGCTACAGGATTTGTGAACGATCATGAAAATGATTGCGACTTTAAATAATGAGTATATTTGATTGACAATATGACAAAAACGTGTTAGTTTATAAACAAACATATTTTTGAGATTTTTTACGAATAATAATATAGGTGAACCAATGAAAGCTGAATTGATTGCAGTAGGAACTGAAATTCTTACAGGGCAAATCACCAATACCAATGCCCAATTTTTATCTGAAAAACTAGCTGAACTAGGAATGGATGTGTATTTTCACACAGCAGTAGGTGACAATGAAAACCGCCTTCTTTCAGTTCTAGATCAAGCTAGTAAACGTAGTGACTTAGTCATACTTTGTGGTGGACTTGGCCCTACGGAGGACGACTTAACCAAGCAAACACTGGCTAAGTTTCTAGGAAAAAAACTTGTCTTTGACGAGGAGGCAAGTAAAAAACTGGATAGTTTCTTTGCTACTCGTCCTAAACATATAAGGACACCTAATAATGAACGCCAAGCGCAAATTGTTGAGGGGTCTGTGCCCTTGCAAAATCTCACAGGTTTAGCAGTTGGGGGGATTATCACTGCTAAAGGAGTGACTTATGTCGTCTTGCCTGGTCCACCAAGTGAACTCAAACCAATGGTGAACCAAGAGCTTATTCCAGCGCTTACAGAGAATCATACTACTCTTTATTCTAGAGTTCTAAGATTTTTTGGTGTTGGAGAAAGTCAATTGGTTACTATCCTGAAGGATCTTATTGTTAACCAAACAGATCCAACCATAGCTCCATACGCTAAAGTGGGCGAGGTGACACTGCGCTTGTCAACCAAGGCTTCCTCGCAAGAAGAAGCAGATCAGAAATTAGATGTTTTAGAAAAACAAATTCGTTCTACTAAAACTTTAGATGGTAAGTCCCTATCCGATCTCATTTATGGATATGGAGAATCAAATAGTTTAGCTTATGAAGCATTTCAATTGCTTAAGAAATATGGCAAAACCATTACTGCAGCTGAAAGTTTGACAGCTGGCTTATTTCAAGCTAGTATTGCTGATTTTTCAGGAGCTTCGCAAGTGTTCAAAGGTGGATTTGTTACCTATAGCATTGAAGAAAAATCTAAAATGTTGGGTATTTCTTTGTCTCAATTAGAAGAACATGGTGTTGTTAGTCATTTTACTGCAGAAAAAATGGCAGAAGGTGCTCGAGCTAAAACAGATAGCGATTACGGAATTGCACTTACCGGTGTAGCTGGACCAGATTCATTAGAAGGACACCCAGCAGGCACAGTATTTATTGGTATTGCTGATAGGAATCAAGTAAGATCAATCAAGATTGTTATAGGTGGAAGAAGTCGTTCTGATGTTAGATATATTAGTACCCTCTATGCCTTTAACCTAGTTCGCCAAGCTTTATTACAAGAAGACAACTTGATTTAAATTTGTCTTTAACTATAGAAAGAAGAGGAAAATAAGTGGCTAAGAAAACAAAAAAACAGAAGAAATTACTAAGAAATTCGGTGATGAGCGTCGTAAGGCCCTTGATGATGCATTGAAAAATATTGAAAAGGATTTTGGTAAGGGTGCTGTAATGCGCCTTGGTGAGCGTGCAGAGCAAAAGGTTCAAGTGATGAGCTCAGGCTCACTAGCTTTGGATATTGCTCTTGGTGCAGGTGGTTATCCTAAAGGTCGTATTATCGAAATTTACGGACCAGAGTCATCAGGTAAAACAACTGTGGCCCTTCATGCTGTAGCTCAGACACAAAAAGAAGGTGGCATCGCAGCTTTTATTGATGCCGAACATGCTCTTGACCCTGCTTATGCGGCAGCCCTAGGTGTTAATATCGATGAGCTCCTTTTGTCACAACCTGATTCAGGTGAACAAGGTCTCGAAATTGCAGGTAAGCTGATTGACTCTGGTGCAGTTGATTTGGTTGTTGTTGATTCAGTTGCGGCCTTGGTACCACGTGCAGAAATTGATGGAGATATTGGTGACAGTCATGTCGGACTTCAAGCACGTATGATGAGTCAAGCTATGCGTAAGCTTTCTGCATCTATCAATAAAACGAAGACAATTGCTATTTTCATTAACCAGTTGCGTGAAAAAGTTGGTATCATGTTTGGTAATCCTGAGACTACACCTGGCGGACGTGCCCTAAAATTCTATGCGTCAGTACGTCTTGATGTCCGTGGAAATACACAAATCAAAGGAACTGGTGATAAGAAGGATCAGAATGTTGGTAAAGAAACCAAAATTAAGGTTGTTAAAAATAAAGTTGCTCCACCATTTAAAGAAGCTTTTGTTGAAATTATGTATGGTGAAGGTATTTCACAAACAGGTGAGCTTGTTAAAATTGCTAGTGATTTAGGTATCATTCAAAAAGCAGGAGCTTGGTTCTCATACAATGGTGAGAAGATTGGTCAAGGATCTGAAAATGCTAAAAAATATTTAGCAGATCACCCAGAAATTTTTGAAGAAATCGACCATAAGGTACGTGTACACTATGGTTTAATTGAGCCAGATGAAGAAGATGTTGTTGAAGAAAAGCAGGTTGACGAAACGTCAGATGAACTCGTTTTAGACCTTGACTCAACAATCGAAATTGAAGAATAAGTCGAAAAAGAGCTGAAAGGCTCTTTTTCTTTGTCCAAGTGTAGTTTTTGAAAATAAAGAGATGTTTAATATCTCAATAAGATATCCCTTAAGTATAAAATAGGTCGCTAGACCGATTTCTAAAATAAAGGACAGTGATAAGATTATAGTATCATGTGACAGAAAGAGAGAATTAACATGATTAAAATTTATACAATTTCAAGTTGTACAAGTTGTAAAAAAGCAAAAACATGGTTGAATAACCATCAACTTCCTTATAAAGAACAAAACCTTGGTAAAGAACCACTTACAAAAGAAGAAATCCTCAATATCCTTTCAAAAACGGAGAACGGTGTTGAAAGTATTGTTTCATCAAAAAATCGTTATGCAAAAGCTCTGAATTGTGATATCGATGAACTAAGTGTTAGTGAAGTCATTGATTTGATTCAGGAAAACCCTAGAATCTTAAAAAGTCCAATACTAATTGACGATAAAAGATTGCAAGTGGGTTATAAAGAAGATGATATTCGTGCTTTCTTACCACGCTCAATACGTAATGTCGAAAATTCACAAGCACGTATGCGTGCAGCACTTTAAAACAAAAAAGAAGATTGCCTAGATCTTCTTTTTTAATGAAATTCATGATAAAGAAAAGAAAAGGTATTGACTTTAGTTCATAAACTTGATAGACTATTAAGGTCTCAAGCGTACAACCAAGTAACAAAGTAATTAAAACTTTAAAAAAGTTATTGACAAGGTAAGCAAGAGATGATAATATGAATAGGCTACATCGGAGGATGAAGCAGAGACACGAGGAAGTTTGGAAAAAACTTTTCAAAAAGTGTTGACAAGATATTCTAGATTTGCTAGAATATAGGAGTTGTCTTAAGAGAGACAAAGACCTTTGAGAACTGAATAAGAAACCAAGTGCAGGGTTATGATAGAAGAAATTATAACCTGTCAATTTACAAGAAAAAAACGTCAGAAGACGGAAATGAGTTAACG
>NZ_CM002133.1:45658-61128 GCF_000448665.1 Streptococcus sp. HSISS2
GTCAGGCGTGTAAAAGCGTGCGTGGGTTCGAATCCCACATCCTCCTTAATTTTTATCGCGGGATGGAGCAGCTAGGTAGCTCGTCGGGCTCATAACCCGAAGGTCGTAGGTTCAAATCCTGCTCCCGCAATTTGGCTCGGTAGCTCAGTTGGTAGAGCAATGGATTGAAGCTCCATGTGTCGGCGGTTCGATTCCGTCTCGCGCCATTTATTTATATTTGGAAGGGTAGCGAAGAGGCTAAACGCGGCGGACTGTAAATCCGCTCCTTCGGGTTCGGGGGTTCGAATCCCTCCCCTTCCATAGTAACGGGCATAGTTTAAAGGTAGAACTAAGGTCTCCAAAACCTTCAGTGTGGGTTCAATTCCTACTGCCCGTGTTAATATAATGGCGAATGTGGTGAAGTGGTTAACACATCAGATTGTGGCTCTGACATTCGGGGGTTCGATTCCCCTCATTCGCCTATACTTTGGGGTATAGCCAAGCGGTAAGGCAAGGGACTTTGACTCCCTCATGCGTTGGTTCGAATCCAGCTACCCCAGTTATACTTTGCCGGCGTGGCGGAATTGGCAGACGCGCTGGACTCAAAATCCAGTGTCCGCAAGGACGTGCCGGTTCGACCCCGGCCGCCGGTATAGTATTAAAGACAAGGTTTTCGGACCTTGTCTTTTTTCTTTGTTGTGTGTCGAGTTACCAATTTTTTCCATTTTAAAATAAATCATCAAGTTTATTAGCCAATGTTTTCTGTTTGCTAGGGTACAAATGAGAATAAGTATCAATTGTTGTTGTAATAGATGCGTGTCCTAATCTTTCTTTGACAACAAGATAATCTTCTCCTTGATTTATAAGTAATGATGCATGAGAGTGTCTCAAATCATGAATTCTTATTTTCTTTAAATCTTTATCCCTTTCTAGTATTTGCTTAAACTTCTTATCAATCATATTTTTGTAATTGTTATTGGTGTACTCTGTATTATTTGTAGTTCTTCAGTATTTTTCGTAAATTCCTCAAGTTTTTCTTTTTGTTTTACTTTCCAATCTATTAGCATTTCTGCTAATTTCTGATTTATTGTTATATTTCTAGTTCCTGATCGTGTTTTTGTTGTATTAATGTAGCTTGTATTATTGACAAAGTATACCGTTTTGGTAACGAAAATTGTATTTGTTAAAAGATTTATATCATTCCAGTTCAATGCGAGTATTTCTCCCATTCTCATCCCAGTAAAGAAAGCAATTACGAAAAACAGGTCATAGCTTGTTTCATCATCTTGAATAAGTTCTCTAAATCTCGTGAATTCTTCTATACTCCAAAATTTGATATTAGGCTTCCTAATTGGTAATTTTCTCAGATTCTCAACAGGATTTTTATCAATAAGGGATTTTCTTATACCAGTGTCAAAAATTTTTTTAAGTAGAATTAGAACTTTATTAATTGTATTATAACTTAAAGTTTCATTTTCATTTTGTTTTTTAGGTTTTGTTTTTAGGTATTCACGAAATTCGAATATATGGTCATACGTTAATTTATTTAAATTTGTATTTTTAAAATATGGTTTAATATGACGCTCATAATTGTTTCTTTGTGTACTTGTATAGCTTATTTTTCTGCCATTTTTCAAATCGTCTTCTTCAAGCAACTGGAATAACATATCTGTTGTTACTACAAAGTCAAATTGTTTTTCTTTTAATTCTACAACTCGAATATGTTGTTCTAGTTCTAGTGCTTCCTTTTTAGATTTTAATCCTTTTCGAATGATACGTATTCTTTTTTGTGTGACTGGGTGGAAACCATTAGAAACATCAACGGTCCATTTACCACTTTTAGTTTTACGAATAGTCATTCATTATGCTTCTTTCTGGAGTTCAATTCCTAGTAGTTCTTCAGCGACACTGGCTGGAATTGTACCAATCCGTTTGTTATCGTAGATATTAAAACCACGATTCACTAATAGTACCTTGCCGGTATGGATAATCTTTCTTGCAGTTCCTGGAGCAAAGCCAAGTTCGATAAGGTCATCTTTTGTTACAGTTTTAATCATGTGATCTCCTTTTCTAATTAGATTAAGTAAGGGGAGGGGTATCTCCCCTTGGCTTTTACTTATTTTGTTTTACATCTACTAAATGGATAGCATCCGCCTTGTAATACATTGTCGAACTAATCATAGTAGCTTGTAAATTGTCAAATGTTACTGGTACCTCGTCCATCGCTTGGATATAGTCATTATCAACCAAGGCATCTGGATTGTCTACTGAGACTTGGGTTGATTTCTTTTTGAATTGTCCATCCTTGATTGTTACATTGTATTTCCAACCAATGATTTTATCGGTATTAAAACGTCTCTCACTACCATCTCGGTTTTTGATAATTTCTCCGTTTGCATCTGCTCGGACTTCCGTTTCAAATTTTGGAATAACTTCATCCAATTCAAATTTTGTTCCAATGTTATTAAAATTCCAGTCATTTTGTGAAAGCATTTTTGCCATAATTAATTTCTCCTTTTGATATTTTCTTTGATTGTAGGGATCAAATCCTCTCTTTTAAAGAGAATTGCCCTTTCTATTAATCCACTTGCTAAATCTGGTGGATATTCCATATTGTTGAGTGCGAGATAGTTAGTCTTCTCATACTCATGCAGTAAGTTATTGTCGTATAGAAATTTATACGCTTTTAGAATAGCTCCGGAACCTTTATAGGTAAACCATTCTAATTTTTGTTCTAGTTCTGTTTTTGGTTTTGAAATAATGATAGAGACAGGTTTTGAGTGACCTAAAAACTTTTCCCAAGATCTCAAAGGTTTTGAGAAGTGACTATCACTATAGAACCTCACTTTTTCTTTGAGATATCCCTTGGTAAAGTTGAGAAGATCTATTTCCGAATGCAACCATTCTTGAATGAAGTAGTGAGCTTTTTCTTTCCTAAGTTCTAACTCAGTTCTTATCCAATTTTCTATATACCGCTTGCTGATCCCGAGCTTTTCAGCTTGTTCT
Organism: Streptococcus sp. HSISS2; assembly: GCF_000448665.1. Classification (NCBI taxonomy): domain Bacteria; kingdom Bacillati; phylum Bacillota; class Bacilli; order Lactobacillales; family Streptococcaceae; genus Streptococcus; species Streptococcus sp. HSISS2. The sequence continues at coordinate 48,644 of NZ_CM002133.1, forward strand.
AAGCGCTTATCGTAAATTCTAAGTCTTTCATCATCATTGGGTTTTCTTAAATATAAGGTCTGACCGATCGTTTCATCTCCGTAGGTATTGTAGTAGGTGCTTTTTCCATATAGAAAGCGTTTCTTCTGACAAATCTTTAGAAGTTGATTAGGAGTGAAATAGGGTGTTTCATTAAAATCATCTATTGCAATATCAATTCGTCTTACTGAAAAATGAATGTAATTGTAGTAGAGGTTGTTCAGAAACTGTCTTTCGGAGAGACTATTTGGATCTAATACCATATCTCTATAGAACTCTAGTGCCTGTCCTGACATGACAAGCATGTAGGACGACTCTTTCGATCCATAGTAGATACGGATATTCCCATAATGAAGCTGGCTATCATAGTTATAGTATTTAAGGCTCCCCTTATTCTCAATAAATAGGTCAAAGTCAAGAAATAGGATATCTTCGATTATTTCTTTTGGCGAAAATTCAGTCTTATCAAACTGAATTTGAATCCAGTCAAATACAGAACGTAAATGCTCATTTTTTGCCATAGATTTTGATTCAACTTTTTGCCTAATTTTGCCACCCTTAAAATCTCCAAAACCCTTGGTAATACTGAATTTTTTCGATGGTACACCTAACTTGCAGAGGGTGGTGTTACTACACACCCTATCGGTCAAAAATGGTCCGTCCGCATCTACGCTCATTTTCGGCTTTCTGCCTCCTGGCTCAGCCGAAAACTCGCTATTAGCCGAACCTATTTTTTGACCTCTTGTTAACAAACCCTAGTAAGCCGGTTTGCATCGACTCTTCAATATCTTGGATTCTCTTTTTTAGGTTGGTATTCTCAATTTGTATCAGTCGTATTTCTCGCTTAAATTCCTGTTTTAAGGCGCTCAGTTCATCGTAGAGCTCATCTATTACTTGGTTTAGGGATTCTTGCTCATTGTCTGGTAGACTCCCAAATACGGCTTGTATAGCCTTTTTGAGACCTATTTCAAGTTTTAGGTTAGCTAACTTTTGAAATTGTCTAAGGTCTTCGTCTGTAAAGTCATAGGCAACTGTATAACTTAATTGATGAGTTCTGGGATTTCTACTGATAGGAACTTTAATTTTCTTAAATTCCTTGCCACTTATCTCTTTAATCAGTTGAATCCAGTTTTTAAGAGTAGAGGTAGAGTTTAGGCCAGAAATTTGATTGACTAACTCTTTATTGGTCATCTTTTTGTGAAACCTCCGAAAATTTCTTGTGCAACTGAAGAGTTTTCTGTGGTATAATTGTTACATAATATGTTTTGATCTTGGAACGAACGGCACATTTGTTTCAAGATTTTTTTATTTTGTCGAATCCTACCTCCTTTATTAAAATTTTTAAATCGACTACTAGTTACATACGTTTTTACCTCCTTTTATGCTATAATATTCTCAATGGAATATTCAATCTCAAAATAAATATTCCTTATGGAATAATTCTATTTTATACCGTTTAGAATATTTTGTCAAGACAAAATATACAGAATCGAATATTGAAGAGGAAACAATGTTTAATAATAATTCTTTTGGAGATCGTCTTAAGGAACTGAGAAAGAGTAAGAAATTAACTCAGGTACAAGTTTCCGAGATGATCGATGTACAACAAGGTACTTATTCTCGTTGGGAAAATGGAACTTTAGAGCCTAGTTTAGAAGCCGTTGTCAAATTAGCAAAATTATTTGATACCACGACAGATTACTTATTAGGAAAAACCATTTACAGTACTCTAGATGTTGTCCCACATCCAATCACTAAAATTGATTTGAAGAAGCTAAAAGGGTTTAATAAAACTGAACTAGATGATCTGAAATTTGCAATTGTCATGAATGGAATTAAAAACCATTCTACTCTACCTAAGTATTTGGATGAGCTAGTCTCTGAAAACAATTTAGATGAAGAGGAGCAAGAAATATTACAGACTCTCTTTAAAGAGGTTTCTGATTATTTTAATGCAGATTGATGGTTTATAAGATTAAGTCTCAATAGGTAAAGATTAGTATATTTTTGTTGAATGATTTTACATTTAGATTTTGTTATTAGTTTACTTTATCTTAAAAAATGTAGATATGAAATTGACAGTGTAGATAATATTAAAGCGAGAGAGTAATATGTTATTTTGGATTTGTTTTATATTAACAATTATATTGGCTAATTATATTGGCAACAATACCCTAAAAATAAAAAATGGAATTATTGCCTTATCCTTTTTCTAATGGTTGATATTTATTATATAGCACTATACTTGTATGATAATGTTCCGACTTTTATTCAAGGTGTCGTTACGTACTTACAAAATATGACTTCAAGTGTGGATGTTGTAGTATTAGTAGCATTAATAACAGGTTCAATTACCCTATTAAATTCATTTTATTCGAGATATTCAGAACAAAGGAATAAAAAAGGGAATATTTAGCTACTAAAAGAGAGGGACCATACTCCGACTTATTTACAGTGATTCACAAAGTTTCTCTAAGTGGAAAAGGTGATTTTGTATATTCTAATGAAGAGATGATTAAGGATATCAATGATTTCAATAGCAAACTATCACTTTGGGGCTCACCTAAGGTAGTTAAAAAGTGGAATGATTTTAGACAAAAGTCTTTAGAAGGTAATAAACAACTAGAACCTAAAGAATTACTGAATGCTGTTGAAGAAGTGATGAATGAGATGAGAAAGGACCTAGGGAGTAAGTCAACTAAGAAAGGTGAATTACTATCAATCTTTATAAACGATTCAGAGAAATTATTAGGAAAAAGAAAGTAAAAGATTCTAAAACATTATTAAATTAAGATATTTTGAGTAAAAAAATATAAACATTAAGTTCAAAATTTAGTATTCGGAAGTATGTGCTGATTCAACGCTGGCCACCAATATAGTGTTATAGACTAGGTTTCAGGACCTTGTCTTTTTTTCTCTATTTTCTGTTGAGTTACCAATTTTTTCCTATTAGTGATTACTAGGAATCTATTTGTGTTAATTCACCATACCTGTCAAATAATAGTGCAACTTTTTCCCTTGTTATTCCTTGAGGATATGGGAACGTTAGACTATCTTTAACATATATTTACAAAATTGTATAATTCCTTTTTTCAAAAAAGCATTTTTGATATACTATATTTAATTAGAATACAAAAAAATTTGGAGAGAAGGAGATAAAAGAGTGGACAAACAAACCATTTTTTACTGCTATAGAATGACTCATGATTATGGTATCAATCCTTGTGTTTTTACAGAAAATTATGATACAACTCCCAATCTTCTTACCGAAGGAGGGTGTATGCTTCAGTTAAGAAGAAATATTAAAAAGAACTGGGCGGATAAAATAAACTCTAAGTCGGTAGATGCTTACATAATGGCTGTAGCAGGGCATTCAAATGATGGGAAAAAATGGAGAGATGATCAAGGAATGTTTATCACTCCAAAATATAATCATCTAATTTTTGTTGCTAAAATTAGTGAAATTTTAACAATGAAAGAATATTTACTATCTCCAAAATCTAATAATAGAAGAGATGCTTATACTTATCAATGGCTGATTGAAAAGAATGGATTAAACCAATCAAGTTTTATGAATGAAATAGTGATTCTTGCAGACCGTTTTAATTATTTTGGTAAGTCTCCACTTAAAATTCCTAAAGAAATTTTAGACTTTTTTCCGATGGGAGAACGAGCAAGAATGAATGGGAAACCATTCCCAAGATGGAATGCTAAAAATGGATTTTATAATTCGGAAGAGAGATTTACTGATGTGTTAGAATTAATGGAATTTGCTGAAACTATACTAGGTTCACAAAACAAAGTAATGGATTTGCCTTATCATCCATTCTTTATACGAGGAAAAGAATTGTGAAAATAATTTTATCAAGAAAGGGATTTGATTCATCCAATGGTTCCATCCCGAGTCCTATATTACCTGATGGGACGCTACTTTCATTGCCAATACCTGCCAAGTTTGATAGTATCTCTTTTGACGACTTAAACTATAACGGAGTATTATTTTCAGATATCTTAAGACAACTAAAAGGGAAAGAAGATAAAACAAATCATTATAATTGTCATCTTGATCCAGATATAAGAGAAAATCTTAGGAATACTCCTGTTTCTAACTGGAGAGCAGCATTTGGTCAAATTAAAAGCTCACAGGGATTATTAAGAAATCAAAATGTTTCTATCGGGGATCTTTTTCTATTTTTCGGATGGTTTAGACAAACCGAAGGAGATATTTACAACGGAACATTGCATTTTAAAAAAGATGCCCCGGATCTAAATATCATTTATGGTTATTTGCAAATTGGTAATATGATGAATGATAAAGAATCTCTGCAAAATATGTATCCATTTCATCCTCATTCTTGCGACCATATGAGTAATTTGCAATCAAATATGCTTTATATCCCAAGTGAAAACTTATCATTTTTACCTCAAGAAAAAGGATATGGAACTTTTAATTTTCACGATGACAGAGTATTAACAATGAATGGTAAATCAAGAAGTGTATGGAAAGAGATACCAGCGCTTATGCCTGAAAATATAAATGGGAATCATAAAAATTCTGCTAAAGATTGTGGATTAAAATATTCTGGTATATGGCAAGAAAAAGTTTTGTTAGAAAATGAATTATCAAATTCTTGGGCTAAAGAGTTATTTTTGTTAAAATAATAAAAAACACTTACCCTAATTAAAGGAGAAAATAAAATGATTACATTAACTGTTGAAAAAGATTGGACTGGGAAATACACGTTTATAGTTTCGAATGGATTTGATAGTCAAAGTTTGACACCATGAACATTTGTTTCAGATTTTCAAATTGACCAAGCTAAACAAAACATTCAGTATGCCGGAAGTATTGATGATGGTATTAGAGTAGTAAAAAATGCTTTAGGAATTATCTAAAAGAAAAATATTAGAGTCATTTATACAAAAACTAGACCTAATTTATGTTTAGTTTGTTAATATTTCACATACCTCAAATAATCGTACAAGTGTCTTGAATACCTCTGGATGAATATAACCTGTTGGGAAATATCGTCTATTCTCTGATGATGCTCTTAGAACGATAAGGTATGGAGTGTTACCAAAAAGTTACTAAAATTTGAAAAATGAGTCTATTTTGCAAGATTCAAAAGGCTTAAAATCCTATTAAATCAAGGTTGTAAGATTTAAATAATGTAGTGATGTAACTCAAAATCCAGTGTCCGCAAGGACGTGCCGGTTCGACCCCGGCCGCCGGTATAAGTTACACTCCATGAGGAGTGTTTTTTGTATATAGGAGTCATTTTTTATGTCTGATAAATTTCAGCTTCTTTTAAAACAAATTCGTTTTCCTAAGGATCATAAAACTTATAATGAAATTAAAGATGGTTCTATTCACTCTGTAAAATTATCAAAATCAAAACGTCGTTGGTTTTTTGTTTTTACTTTTCAAAATGTTTTGTCAAGTGAGGGCTTTAACCTTTTAATTCGTTACTTCAGTCTACTTTTAATACCCTTGGTGCAGAAGTTTCTTATGAGTTTATTTTGGAGTCATCGTCTTGTGATAATGACTTACTATCTTTCTATTTTTCTTATGCTTTAGAGTCTTTAAAAGTTTCACATTTTTCCCTTTATTCTTTATTCTCCAATCTCAGTGTTGAATTTTTTAATAAAGAAATTCTCGTTAAAGCTCCATCTCATATTTTTAGAGAGAATGTTCAGGATAGATTTATTTTTTAGTTTCTAATGTTCTTTCAAATGTTGGATTGTCTGATGTTAAAGTTTCCGTTATTGAAGATAAAGATGTATCTTCTTCTTTCGAAACGGCTTATGAAACAAATAAAGTTTCCTTGCAAGAGCAAGCTGAATCTCAAGCCAAACAAGTTCTTCAATCTATTGTTGAAAGTGAACCAGTATCAACTTCTCGACTTGAGCAGAGTCCAAGATATACCGAGAAACAAAGCCAACGTCAGGCAAGCTTTGATAAGGCTGAGATAACCCCGATGATTGATGTTAATTCTGAAGAAAACAGAATTGTCTTTGAGGGATATATCTTTGATGTTGAACAACGTGAAACGAAGACAGGACGTATTATCATTAATTTTAAAGTAACTGATTATACTTCAAGTTTTGCGATGCAACGTTGGGCGAAGGATAGTGAAGAGCTCGCTAAGTTCGATATGATTAAAAAGGGAAACTGGGTAAGGGTTCGAGGACGTATTGAGAATAATCCTTATACACATAGTTTGACGATGAATGTACAAGATATTAAGGAGATTTCTCATACACCTCGTAAGGATTTGATGCCTGAGGGACAAAAGCGTGTTGAATTCCATGCTCATACCAATATGTCAACTATGGATGCGATGCCTACCGTTGAGGAGCTTATTGATACAGCGGCCTCTTGGGGGCATCCAGCAGTTGCTATAACTGACCATGCCAATGTTCAGAGTTTTCCTCATGGTTACCATAGGGCTAAAAAAGCAGGGATTAAAGCTATTTTTGGTCTTGAAGCTAATCTTGTTGAGGATAAGGTTCCTATTGTTTATAATTCTGAGGAATTGGAATTAAAAGAAGCAACATATGTTGTTTTTGACGTTGAAACGACGGGCTTGTCTGCTGTTCATAATGATTTGATTCAGATTGCGGCATCAAAAATGCATAAAGGTAATATTATTGAGCAATTTGATGAATTTATTGATCCAGGTTACCCCTTGTCTGCGTTTACTACTGAATTGACTGGTATTACTGACAATCATGTTAAAGGTGCCAAACCTTTGTTACAAGTATTACAGGAGTTTCAAGTTTTTTGTCAGGGAACGGTGCTAGTAGCCCACAATGCGACCTTTGACGTTGGGTTTATGAATGCCAATTATGAAAGAAATCAATTACCAACAATTTCACAACCGGTTATTGATACTTTGGAATTTGCTAGAAATCTTTATCCTGAGTATAAGCGTCATGGTTTGGGACCTTTAACCAAACGTTTTGGTGTAGCTTTGGATCACCACCATATGGCCAATTATGATGCGGAAGCTACGGGTCGTTTGTTGTTTATTTTCATTAAAGATGTATTTGATAAGCATGGTTTGACTAATCTGGAACAGTTGAACACGGAGTTGGTTTCTGAGGATTCGTATAAAAAGTCTCGTGTCAAACATGCGACGCTCTATGTTCAGAATCAAACTGGTTTGAAGAATATCTTTAAATTGGTCAGCCTATCAAATGTATCATATTTTGAGGGAGTAGCCCGTATTCCTCGTACGGTTTTAGATGAGTATCGTGAAGGAATCATTGTAGGTTCTGCTTGCGCGGACGGTGAGGTTTTTGATACGCTCTTGTCTCATGGTATTGAAAAGGCAGTTGAAGTTGCTAAATATTATGACTTTATTGAAGTTATGCCACCGGCAATTTATGCGCCATTGATTGCAAAGGATTTAATTAAGGATGAGGCAACTGTAGAACAGCTGATTCGGGATTTGATAGAGGTTGCTAATCGTCTTGACAAGCCTGTACTTGCTACCGGAAATGTACATTATATCAATCCTGAGGATGCCATTTATCGTGAAATCATTGTTCGTGCTTTGGGACAAGGAGCCATGATTAATAGGCCGATTGGTAAGGGAGAAAATGCTAAACCGGCTCCTTTACCCGAAGCACATTTTAGAACAACCAACGAGATGCTAGATGACTTTGCCTTTTTGGGGAAAGAGTTGGCCTATGAGGTTGTAGTAACGAATACGCAGGCTATGGCTGACCAAATTGAAGAGGTCGAGGTTGTCAAAAAAGACTTGTACACGCCTTTTATTGATCGTGCGGAGGAGCAAGTTGCTGAGATGACTTATGCTAAAGCATTTGAGCTATACGGTAATCCTCTACCTGATATTATTGACCTACGGATTGAGAAAGAATTGTCTTCAATTCTTGGTAATGGCTTTGCCGTAATCTATCTGGCTTCACAGATGTTGGTTAACCGTTCAAATGAACGTGGTTACTTGGTTGGCTCTCGAGGGTCTGTTGGCTCTAGTTTTGTTGCGACAATGATAGGAATTACTGAGGTAAATCCTATGCCTCCTCATTATTTATGTCCTAAATGTCAACATTCTGAGTTCATCACAGATGGTTCTTATGGTTCTGGTTTTGATTTGCCTGATAAGAAGTGTTCAGAATGTGGATCCGAGTATAAGAAAGATGGTCAAGATATTCCTTTCGAAACCTTCCTAGGTTTTGATGGGGACAAGGTTCCTGATATTGATTTGAACTTCTCAGGAGATGATCAGCCGTCAGCCCACTTAGATGTTCGAGATATTTTTGGTGAGCAATATGCCTTTCGTGCTGGAACAGTAGGTACTGTTGCAGATAGGACGGCTTATGGTTTTGTCAAGGGTTATGAGCGTGATTACAATAAGTTTTACCGTGATGCCGAGGTCGATCGTTTGGCCATGGGAGCTGCTGGGGTTAAGCGAAGTACAGGTCAACACCCAGGTGGTATCGTTGTTATTCCAAATTATATGGATGTCTATGATTTTACCCCCGTCCAATATCCAGCCGATGATGTGACTGCTGCTTGGCAAACGACTCACTTTAACTTCCACGATATTGATGAGAACGTGTTGAAGCTTGATATTCTGGGACATGATGATCCGACGATGATTCGTAAGTTGCAGGATTTATCGGGAATTGATCCCAAAGATATTCGAGCAGATGATCCAGATGTAATGAAGCTTTTTTCAGGTACCGATATTTTAGGTGTAACACCTGAACAGATTGGGACACCAACGGGAATGTTGGGAATCCCTGAGTTTGGGACTAACTTTGTTCGTGGTATGGTCGATGAGACGCATCCGACGACCTTTGCGGAACTCTTACAGTTATCTGGTTTGTCTCATGGTACAGACGTTTGGTTGGGTAATGCACAAGATTTGATCAAGGAAGGTATTGCCACTCTGAAAACCGTTATCGGTTGTCGTGACGATATCATGGTATACCTAATGCATGCGGGATTAGATCCTAAGATGGCCTTCACCATCATGGAACGTGTGCGTAAGGGAATGTGGTTGAAGATTTCTGAAGAAGAGCGTAATGGCTATATTCAGGCTATGCGTGAAAATAATGTTCCAGACTGGTATATTGAATCTTGTGGAAAAATCAAGTACATGTTCCCGAAAGCCCATGCGGCAGCCTACGTTATGATGGCCCTGCGTGTCGCTTATTTCAAAGTACACCATCCTATTTATTACTATTGTGCCTACTTTTCTATCCGTGCCAAAGCTTTTGAACTTAAGACTATGTCTGCAGGGCTTGATGCTGTTAAAGCGAGAATGGAAGATATTAAAGAAAAGCGTCAACGAAATGAAGCGACAAATGTGGAAATTGATTTGTTTACGACCCTTGAAATTGTCAATGAAATGTTAGAACGTGGCTTTACCTTTGGTCAGTTAGATCTTTACAAAAGTCAGGCAACTGAATTTCTGATTGAGGGAGATACCTTGATTCCACCGTTTATTGCACTTGAAGGTTTGGGCGAGAATGTTGCTAAGCAGGTAGTTGCTGCACGTGAGGAAGGAGAATTCCTTTCTAAAACAGAATTGCGTAAACGAGGAGGCCTTTCATCCACTTTGGTTGAAAAGCTAGATGAAATGGGAATCCTAGGCAATATGCCAGAAGATAATCAGTTAAGTCTTTTTGATGATTTCTTTTAGGAGCTAAAAGAAGTCGTGCATAAACTTGAGAGGATGGAGTTAGTCTCTGTTCTCTTTTTTATTTTTCTTGCCAACTGTAGTGGGTAAGGCAAGATTAAAGCTGTGAGGAAACTTTTTTCTTAGTCTTATGGTATACTGTTAGAAAATTATAGTTTCAGGGAGTTGATTATGGTTTTACCACATTTTAAAGAAAATCTTGAAAAATATGCTAAATTATTGGTTGCCAATGGGATTAATGTACAACCTGGTCATACGGTGGCCTTGAGTATAGATGTAGAGCAAGCAGAGCTAGCTCATCTTTTAGTTAAAGAGGCCTATGCTCTAGGAGCAGCTGAGGTAATTGTTCAATGGTCGGATGATATCATTAATCGAGAACGATTTTTGCATGCTGGTATGGACCGAATTGAAGAGGTTCCTGCCTATAAAAAAGCTGAGATGGAATATTTGCTAGACAAGAAGGCAAGCCGCTTAGGGGTCCGTTCTTCTGATCCAGGGGCCCTTAATGGTGTAGCTCCTGAACGTCTATCTGCTCATGCTAAGGCTACTGGGGTGGCCTTTAAACCTATGCAGGTGGCAACTCAGTCTAATAAAGTTAGTTGGACTGTAGCTGCTGCAGCTGGCAAAGAATGGGCTAAGAAGGTCTTTCCTGATGCTTCGAGTGATGAGGAAGCTGTAGATTTACTTTGGGACCAAATTTTCAAGACCTGTCGTGTTTATGAAGAGAATCCTGTACGTGCCTGGAAGGAACATGCTGATCGTTTAGATGCTAAAGCACGCCTACTTAATGAGGTACAATTCTCAGCCTTACACTACCAAGCACCTGGAACAGATTTAACTCTAGGATTACCCAAAAATCACGTTTGGGAATCTGCAAGGGCAATTAATGCACAGGGTGAAGGCTTCCTACCTAATATGCCAACCGAAGAAGTCTTTACGGCACCAGATTTTCGTCGTGCAGATGGCTATGTCTCAAGTACAAAGCCTCTAAGTTACAATGGCAATATTATTGAGGGAATCAAGGTAACCTTTAAAGGTGGTGAGATTGTAGACGTTACAGCAGACCAAGGTGATGAAGTGATGAAAAATCTTGTCTTCAACAATAATGGAGCGCGTGCTCTAGGTGAATGTGCCTTGGTACCAGATCCAAGTCCTATTTCGCAGTCTGGTATTACCTTCTTTAATACCCTTTTTGATGAAAATGCCTCCAACCACCTAGCTATTGGAGCAGCCTATGCTACCAGTGTTGAGGGAGGAGCAGACATGACAGAAGAGGAGCTTAAGGAAGCTGGTCTTAACCGTTCAGATGTACACGTAGATTTTATGATTGGTTCAAATCAAATGGATATTGATGGTATCCGTCAAGATGGTAGTCGTGTACCAATCTTCCGAAATGGTGATTGGGTAATTTAAGTAAGAAGGAGGAATTCTTATGATTGGAAGTATGATAGTTGGTTTTCTAATTGGTCTTATTGCCTCTGCTATTTCAAACCGAGGTGAGCGAATGGGCTGTATTGGTAAGACCTTTTTAGGATGGCTTGGTGCTTTTGTTGGGCAACTTCTTTTTGGAAATTGGGGACCGATGCTAGCAGGCACCGCTATTGTTCCTTCAGTATTAGGTGCGGTGATTTTATTGGCTCTTTTTTGGAATCGTAATAGTTAGTAAATGAAAGAGTTCTGAGGTGTTGGTTAGATATCTAAGAACTCTTTTTCTTATTTCTTCTTTTTCATATACCACTTTTAGATAAACTGTGGTAGAGTAATAAATACAGCATCTATTTGGAAAGGACTATAAATGAGCGACTTAGATAAAAACATGGCTGTCAAGAGTATGGTTGTTATGCGTAAGGCTTTTCGTACCATTGATGCCAAGGTCTCTGAGACTTTTAAAGAATTTGATTTAACACCAACCCAATTTGGAGTTATGGATGTGTTAAATGCCAAGGGACGTATGAAGATTGGTGAATTAATTGATTGCATGCTTGCCACTTCTGGTAATATGACTGTTGTCATAAAAAATATGGAGAAAAAGGGCTGGTTGAGTCGACAAGCTTGTCCAACGGATAAGCGAGCTTTCGAGGTTGATTTGACAGATGAGGGCCGTCGAATCATTCAAGCAGCAATTCCACCGCATCAACGAGCAATTGAGGAGACTTTTTCCGTTTTGACTTCTGAAGAACAAACACAGCTGGTGGAGCTCCTGAAAAAATTTAAGAATGTCTGAACATATTTATTTGTGTTTTAAATATTACAATCTTAGTTTGATTAAAGTTTGAGAGTGTATCTTTAAGATAGCTGCTATTAGATATGCTCATTAGTTTATGATTTATGGATTCCTGAAGCTTCTGGCTTCGGGGATTTTTTATGCGATTATAGCAAAAAAAGACACCCTTAGGTGTCCTCAAATTATGAAGGCGGTAGACGGATTTGAACCGACGATCAAGCTTTTGCAGAGCCGTGCCTTACCACTTGGCTATACCGCCATAACAAATACCATTCTATCGAAAAAAGAATGATTCGTCAAGTCTCTTTCATCAAATAGGCGATTGGACTATTAAAGCTACGTATATTCAAAAAAGAGGCTGAAATTTAGTCAACCTCTTTATAGTAATTATAACTGTTGCAGACAGATTACTAACACGTAAGTTTTGATTATTGTCTAATCAAGTAATCAAATGCACCAATAGCTGCTGTAGCGCCAGATCCCATGGAGATAATGATTTGCTTGTAGGCGCTATCAGTACAGTCACCTGCAGCAAAAATGCCAGGGATGTTTGTTGAACCAAATTTATC
>NZ_CM002133.1:62483-105324 GCF_000448665.1 Streptococcus sp. HSISS2
ATTAAAGCTATGTATATTCAAAAAAAGAGGCTGAAATTTAGTCAACCTCTTTATAGTAATTATAACTGTTGCAGACAGATTACTAACACGTAAGTTTTGATTATTGTCTAATCAAGTAATCAAATGCACCAATAGCTGCTGTAGCGCCAGATCCCATGGAGATAATGATTTGCTTGTAGGCGCTATCAGTACAGTCACCTGCAGCAAAAATGCCAGGGATGTTTGTTGAACCAAATTTATCAACGACAATTTCTTGGCGTTCATTGAGTTCAATGCCACTATCTTTGAGCCAAGCAGTACTTGGTACAAGACCAATTTGAACAAAGACACCTTCAAGATCAAGATGTTTTTCTTCATTTGTATCACGCTCAACATAATTCAAACCAGTCACATGATCTTGACCAACGATTTCTTTGGTTGCAACATTTTTAAGAATGGTTAGATTATCAGTTTTAGCAGCACGTTCTTGTAAAACTTGGTCTGCCTTTAGTTCAGGTAAGAACTCTAAGACCGTAACGTGTTTAGTAATACCCGCTAAATCCAAAGCGGCTTCCAAACCTGAGTTACCACCACCGATAACAGCAACATCTTTTCCTTCAAATAGAGGACCATCGCAGTGTGGACAGTAAGTAACCCCTTTGTTACGGAATTCATCTTCACCAGGAACATTGATATTACGCCATTTGGCTCCTAAGGCTAGAATAGCAGTTTTAGCCTGTAGAACAGCACCATTAGCTAGTGTGACTTCAATGAGTTCTTTCTTCTCAATACCAGTAGCTAATTGACTTTTGATGATATCAACATTGTAAGATTTCGTATGCTCTTCAACTTGGGCCATTAACTTAGGACCTTCTGTATATAGCGTACCAATCATGTTTTCAATACCGACTGTCTCAATAACTTGTCCACCAAAGGTTTCTGCTAAAAGACCAGTTTTTAGTCCTTTGCGGGCAGCATAAATCGCAGCACTGTTTCCAGCAGGGCCCCCACCAATGACCAAGACATCATAGACTCCTTTATCGGCAAAAGCATCAGCATCAAGTGGACCATCCAATTTTTCTACAAGCTGTTCAATGGTTGCACGACCAGATGTAAATTCTTCTTGGTCTTTGTAAACTGTAGGAACAGACATGATACCTTTGGCTTTGACTTCATCTTGATACATACCACCTTCAATCATAGTGTGGGTGATATTTGGGTTCAAAACAGCCATTATATTAAAGGCTTGAACGACGTCTGGACAATTATGGCATGTTAGTGAAACATAAGTTTCAAGATTGATAGTTTTGTCAATCTTTTTGATGCGTTCAATAATATCCTCATCAACTTTTGGTGGACGACCAGAAACTTGCAAAAGAGCTAAAATGAAAGACGTAAATTCGTGCCCCATCGGTAGGCCAGAGAAAATAACACGACTTTTTTGCCCTTTCTGTGCAATACCAAAACTAGGTTGACGTTTTAAATGTGTTGATTCAAGACTAATGCGGTCAGACATAGCGACAATCTCGTCTAGAAATTCTTTTACTTTTCGAGAATTATCGTCATCTCCCAAATCGGTTTGTAATACAATATCAGATTCTAGTAAATTTAAATATTGTGCTAATTGAGCCTTGATTTCTTTATCTAAGACCATGGATACGATACCCCCTGGTTGTTAAATTTTACCTACAAGATCCAAGCTAGGAGTCAATGTTTCAGCTCCTTCTTTCCATTTGGCTGGACAAACTTCACCTGGATGTTGGCGAATGTATTGAGCAGCACGAACTTTATCAATAAGAGTGCTTGCGTCGCGTCCGATACCATCAGCGTTAACTTCCATCATTTGGATAACGCCATCTGGATCAATGATGAATGTTCCACGTTGTGCAAGACCATCTTGACCAAGAACATCAAAACCTTGAGAGATGAGATGTGAAGGATCTCCAATCATAGGATAAGTGATAGTTCCAACAACATCTGAGTCATCATGCCAAGCTTTGTGAACAAAGTGAGTATCTGTAGAGACAGAGTAAACCTCTACATCAAGAGATTTAAGTGTTTCATATTGCTCTTGAAGGTCGCCGAGTTCAGTTGGGCAAACAAATGAAAAATCTGCAGGATAGAAGCAGAAAACAGCCCATTTTCCTTTAACATCTTCATCTGTAACAGTGATGAATTCTCCATTGTGATAAGCTTGTGCTGAGAATTCAATAATTTCTTTTCCGACTAATGACAAAATAATGTCCTCCTCTATTTTTGATAGCCTAATTATAAACGAAATATTTTCGAATCTCAAAGGAAACGATTACCTTTTATAAGGAGGGAGTGCTCTGCTAATGGATAGCTTGATTTTATAGCTTGTCAAATGTCACTTTTTTTGATAAACTACTATAGTTGCGTAAAGTAACAAATACTCATTCTAAGCCGATTGTGGTCTTGTTGCCGCAGGGTGGGACTGCAAGTCTAAAGCTTAGAAGAGGAAAAAAACAATTTTTAAGGAGAAATACTCATGGCAGTAATTTCAATGAAACAACTTCTTGAGGCTGGTGTTCACTTCGGTCACCAAACTCGTCGCTGGAATCCTAAGATGGCTAAATACATCTTTACAGAACGTAACGGAATCCACGTTATCGACTTGCAACAAACTGTAAAAATGGCTGATACAGCTTACGAATTTGTTCGTGAAGCAGCAGCTAACGATGCAGTAATCTTGTTCGTTGGTACTAAAAAACAAGCAGCTGAAGCAGTCGCTGAAGAAGCTACTCGTGCTGGTCAATACTACATCAACCACCGTTGGTTGGGTGGTACTCTTACAAACTGGGATACTATCCAAAAACGTATCGCTCGTTTGAAAGAAATCAAACAAATGGAAGCTGATGGAACTTTCGAAGTTCTTCCTAAGAAAGAAGTTGCACTTCTTAACAAACAACGTGCACGTCTTGAAAAATTCTTGGGTGGTATCGAAGATATGCCTCGTATTCCAGATGTAATCTACATCGTTGACCCACACAAAGAACAAATCGCTGTTAAAGAAGCTAAAAAACTTGGTATTCCAGTTGTAGCGATGGTTGATACAAACGCTGATCCAGATGAGATTGATGTAATCATCCCAGCTAACGATGACGCTATCCGTGCCGTTAAATTGATCACTTCTAAAATGGCTGATGCTATTATCGAAGGTAACCAAGGTGAAGATGCTTCTGCAGATTTCCAAGAAGCAGCTGCAGCTGATTCAATCGAAGAAATCGTTGAAGTTGTCGAAGGTGACAACAACTAATCTTTAAGGTTAGTTAGGGCTCGATGCCCACTAAAAATAAGACAAACACCTAAGGGGCGGGGCTCAGCCCTGCCCCTTAGTTTGATAAAATAAATTTGGAGAAAACACAAAATGGCAGAAATTACAGCTAAACTTGTTAAAGAATTGCGTGAAAAATCTGGTGCTGGTGTCATGGACGCTAAAAAAGCATTGGTTGAAGTTGATGGTGATATCGAAAAAGCGATTGAATTGCTTCGTGAAAAAGGTATGGCTAAAGCAGCTAAGAAAGCTGACCGTGTTGCCGCTGAAGGATTGACTGGTGTTTATGTTCACGGTAATGTTGCAGCAGTCGTTGAAGTTAACGCTGAAACTGACTTCGTTGCGAAAAATGCTCAATTCGTTGAATTGGTAAACGAAACAGCTAAAGTAATCGCTGAGGGTAAACCAGCAAACAACGAAGAAGCACTTGCTTTGACTATGCCTTCAGGTGAAACTCTTGAAGCTGCATATGTATCTGCAACAGCTACTATCGGTGAAAAAATTTCATTCCGTCGTTTTGCTTTGCTTGAAAAAACAGATGCACAACACTTCGGAGCTTACCAACACAACGGTGGACGTATCGGTGTTGTTACAGTTCTTGAAGGTGGAGATGAAGCTCTTGCTAAACAAATCTCAATGCATATCGCTGCAATGAAACCAACTGTTCTTTCATACACTGAATTGGATGAACAATTTGTTAAAGATGAATTGGCACAACTTAACCACACAATCGATCAAGATAATGAAAGCCGTGCAATGGTTAACAAACCAGCTCTTCCACACCTTAAATTTGGTTCTAAAGCTCAATTGACTGATGCTGTTCTTGCTCAAGCTGAAGAAGATATCAAAGCTGAGTTGGCTGCTGAAGGTAAACCAGAAAAATCTGGGATAAAATCATCCCAGGTAAAATGGACCGCTTCTTGCTTGACAACACTAAAGTTGACCAAGCTTACACTCTTCTTGCTCAAGTTTACATCATGGACGACAGCAAAACGGTTGAAGCTTACCTTGAATCAGTAAATGCTTCAGTAGTAGAATTTGTTCGCTTTGAAGTTGGTGAAGGTATCGAAAAAGCATCTAACGACTTTGAATCAGAAGTTGCAGCTACAATGGCAGCAGCTCTTAACAACTAATTCTAGTTGCTAGATAAAAAGAAAAGAAGTTACGTAATCGTAGCTTCTTTTTTGTCGTAAATAGAAAACGTCTGAGTATTCCCTAGACGTAAAAATATTAATGAGCGAAGGTATTGACACCAAGGAGAAGAGAAAGCGTCCCCATGATAATACCTGCAAGGATAACTCCAAGCATAACAGCTAAAACGCTGCGTTTAAAGTCCCAATCTAGGATCGATGCTGCCAGTGTACCTGTCCAAGCTCCTGTTCCTGGAAGTGGGATACCCACAAAGAGTAAGAGGGCCCAGAAGATACCTTTGTCTCCAGCGGCTTTTTCAAGCTTTTGCCCCCCACTGTGGCCTTTTTTAAGACACCAGGTAAAGAAGCCACCAATAAGAGGTTTGTCAGCACCCCACTCGAGAACACTGCGGGCGAAGAAGAAAATAATTGGAACTGGAAGCATATTCCCGATAACACAAAGAATGAGGGCTTGCCACCAAGGAATACCTGAGGCAATAGCGACAGGTACGGCTCCACGGAGCTCAACAAGGGGAATCATAGAGATTAAAAATGCAATGATGTATTTCATGAATAACCTTTCATAGGAAAATAAAATTAGTGAGAAGTCCCAGGTGAAGTGAGTATTTCTCGATAGTGGTAAGAGGAATATTACCATAGTATAAAGTGAAAGGCTCTTGTTCTGATGAGGATTAGCTCTTCGATTGTTCAAGTTGTTTCAGCAGAATACCTAGGTTGCCTTTTCATTTTGTCTTATTTATTGTATCTTATATGACCTCTAATGACAACTTTAAAAAGCTTTTTGAGACTATAGTTTCCCATGTGCTGACATTTTTGGTATAATAATAGTCAGTTATAGTCAAATTAGACTGGAGGAATTAAGATGGCAAGAAATACATCAGACAGTATAGAAGAATATATTAAAGAATTGCTGGGCCAGTCTGGGATTGCTGAGATTCAACGTTCGAATTTAGCAGATACTTTTCAAGTTGTACCGAGTCAGATTAACTATGTTATTAAGACACGTTTTACAGAGAGTCGTGGTTATATTGTTGAGAGTAAGCGTGGTGGTGGCGGTTATATTCGTATCGTCAAGGTCAGATTTTCTGATAAACATCACAGAATCAATGCTCTACTTCAAAACTTAGCAGATCAGCTCAGCGAACAGGTTTTTACGGATTTGATTCAGTTGCTATTTGATGAAAAAATTATCACAGAACGTGAGGGGAATTTGATTTTAGCAACTGCTAGTGATGATATTCTCGGTGAGGATGCTGCTACAATTCGTTCGCGTATCTTACGCTCGCTTTTACTTAGATTGGATAGAAAAGGAAATTAGATGACGACATATTCAAGAAAAATGCAAGCCATTTTCCATCGTGCTCAGCTTGAAGCAGAGCGCTTTGGTAGTCCTTTTCTGGAGACTTGGCATGTGCTTCTAGCTATGCTTGAAGTTCCAGGAACTGTAGCCTACCTAACATTTACTGATTTTGAAGACCGTATTCGTGCGGAAGAAATTGAGACGGCTGCTGTCTTGGCTTTGGAGAAGAGTCCAACAGAGTTGTCCAAATCAGATATTATTGATTTACGTGCACAGTCACATGCTTTAGAGGCTATGCTGCAAGAGGCAGAGGGAATTGCTAAGGTGACTGGTGCCGTTGAGGTGGGTTCTGAACATGTTTTGATGGCTTTTTTGCTCCATAAGGATTTGATGGTTTGCCGTCTCCTTGAAGTTGCTGGTTTTCAATATAAGGATGACAGTGACAAGCCTCGTATTATTGATTTGCGACGTTCTTTGGAGCGTTATGCAGGTCTTAGTAAGCAAGATTTGAAGGCGATTCATGACCAGCGTAAGCCTAAAAAAGCAAAAGCATCTGGAAATTTTGCTAATATGATGCAGCCTCCTCAATCTTCTACTGGGGAACTGTCAGATTATACAAAAGATCTGACTGCAGTAGCAGAATCGGGAGCCCTTGATCCAGTCATTGGGCGTGACGAAGAAATTTCACGCATGATTCAGGTCTTGAGTCGTAAAACGAAGAATAATCCTGTTCTTGTAGGTGAAGCAGGTGTTGGTAAGACGGCCCTTGCCCTTGGTTTGGCACAGCGTATTGCTTCGGGTGACGTACCTTTCGAATTAGCTGATATGCGTATCTTAGAACTTGATATGATGAGTGTGGTTGCAGGGACTCGTTTTCGTGGTGATTTCGAAGAGCGTATGAATCAAATCATTGATGAGATTGAAGCTGATGGAAAAATCATTCTCTTTATTGACGAATTGCATACGATTATTGGCTCTGGTTCTGGTATTGATAGTACCTTGGATGCGGCAAATATTTTGAAACCTGCTCTAGCACGTGGAACACTTCACATGGTTGGAGCAACCACACAAGCTGAGTACCAAAAGCATATTGAGAAAGATGCAGCTCTTTCCCGTCGTTTTGCTAAGATTACGATTGAGGAGCCAAGCGTATCTGAAGCTATTGATATTTTGAAGGGCTTGCGTTCGTCATATGAAGTCTACCATCGTGTGACTATCACTGATGAAGCCGTCGAGACAGCTGTCAAGGCAGCACACCGTTATTTGACGAGTAAAACTTACCTGATTCGGCTATTGACCTTCTAGATGAAGCGAGTGCAACTGTTCAAGGTCGTATCAAAAAGAAGCCAAACGTGAGATAACGCCTTTGGATGAAGCACTTTTAGCTGGTGATATGAAAGCTGCTATTAAACAATATAAGGCTAGTCAAAAGGCAAAATTACCAAAACCAGCTTTGGTGGATACGGACCAGATTATGCAAACCCTTAGTCGCCTATCAGGTATTCCTGTTGAGAAGATGACTCAGGCAGATAGCAAACGTTACCTGAATCTTGAAGCTGAGCTTCACAAACGTGTTATTGGTCAAGACGAAGCAGTTTCAGCGATTAGTCGTGCTATTCGTCGTAACCAGTCAGGTATTCGTACTGGAAAACGTCCGATTGGTTCCTTCATGTTCCTTGGACCTACTGGTGTTGGTAAGACGGAATTGGCTAAGACTTTGGCAGAAGTCCTCTTTGATGATGAGTCAGCTTTGCTTCGCTTTGACATGTCAGAATACATGGAAAAATTTGCGGCTAGTCGTCTTAATGGTGCCCCTCCCGGGTATGTTGGATATGATGAGGGGGGTGAATTAACAGAGAAAGTTCGCAATAAGCCTTACTCAGTCCTACTCTTTGACGAGGTCGAAAAAGCTCACCCTGATATTTTCAATATTCTCTTACAGGTTTTGGATGATGGTGTTCTGACAGATAGCCGTGGACGTAAAGTTGATTTTTCAAATACCATTATCATCATGACTTCAAACTTGGGAGCGACGGCTCTTCGTGATGACAAAACTGTTGGTTTTGGTGCTCGAGACATTTCTCATAACCATCAAGCCATGCAGGCACGTATCATGGAAGAACTTAAGAAGGCCTACCGTCCAGAATTTCTCAACCGTATCGATGAGAAGGTTGTCTTCCATAGTCTAGAGGAAGAACAGCTTCGTGAAATTGTCAAGATTATGGTAAAACCGTTGGTATCAGCTTTGGCTGAAAAAGGGATTGAATTGAAATTCCAACCAGCTGCCCTCAAGTATTTAGCTCAAGATGGCTATGATGTTGAGATGGGTGCTCGTCCGTTGCGTCGTGCGATTCAAACTCAAGTGGAGGATAAGTTGTCTGAGCTCTTACTAGGTGGCCAAGTAGTGAGTGGACAGA
Source organism: Streptococcus sp. HSISS2 (assembly GCF_000448665.1). Classification (NCBI taxonomy): domain Bacteria; kingdom Bacillati; phylum Bacillota; class Bacilli; order Lactobacillales; family Streptococcaceae; genus Streptococcus; species Streptococcus sp. HSISS2. Next base: position 70,626 of record NZ_CM002133.1, read on the forward strand.
CCCTTAAGATTGGCTGCTCTAAAGATAAATTGACCTTTACAGTAGTGTAAAGGCTAAACAACAAAGACAGATTGCGCTTGTAATCTGTCTTTTTGTGTCAATAGGAGTCAAGCGAGTGTAAAGGCTTCAGTAAAGCGGGTGTAAAAGAAAAAGCCGAGCCAAGCTCGACTGTAACGGTCAAAGTTTCTCGTTGACAAAGGTGACAAAGTGATTCCACCAGACCTTGAGGAAGAAGCTTTTCTTAACTTCTTTACCAGCAACAAGTTCCATGCTAGGCATGCCCTGATCCGGTAGGTAGCCCTCTCCTACAAGGGTATTATCTTCAAAGGTAGCTGTTCCCACCTTGTCTCCTGATTTGACAGGGGCTTGAATCTGGTTGGTGGAGACTTTAATATGTTTAGTGTTGTCGTCATCTATTTTTTGGATGATATTAAAGTCAGACTTGGCTACAGCAGAGACCTGTTTAGACTTACCATCAAGGACATTTGCTTGACTCTTATCTATGTCTTGACCTTTCTTGGCAACGGTCTTACTTTCCCAATGATAGACCACATAGTTAAGCAGGTCATTGGTTGCGGTAAAACGGGCGTAGTCATCCGTATCGGTATGTTCAGCATTTATGATGACTGTAATAATACTCATACCACTTTCATTTGAATGGGCTACGAAGGCAGCTCCGGCCAAATCAGTGGTACCTGTTTTGAGGCCATCAACACCCTTGCGGTAACTAGGTTGCCCCTTAAGCATATAGTTAAAGGTTTTGAGTTTATTAACACCATCAAATTTGGCTTCTGTTTTTTAGTGATGTCGAGAATTTCAGGATATTCTTTAATCACATGTTGTGCAATGATAGCAACGTCCTTGGCACTCATGGTGTTTTCTTCGTCAGATTTAGAACCTGGATAGATATTATCACCCAAATAGGAATTATTGAGACCAGAGGCGTTGACAATTTTAGCATCAGTGATTCCCCATTTTTTAAGTTGGGCTTTCATTTTGTCGACAAATTTACTTTCTGTTCCTCCGATTTCCTCAGCTAGGGCAATGGATGCACTATTGGCACTGGAAATAAGAGTTGCGTCAAGTAGTTGTTTGACGGTGTATTTTCTGGCATCTAATGGGATGTTGGAAACTCCAGCACTAACAGTCAATTCAAAGGGATAGTCGGAAATATTAACCTTTGTGTTCCATTTAAGCTCTCCCTTGTCTACCGCCTGATAAACCATATAGGCTGTTAGGAGTTTGGTGATAGAACCAATCCCTGTAGAAGTAGTGGCATCTTTTTCGTATAAAATCTTACCGGTAGTTGCTTCTACAGCGATAGCATGCTTGGCTGCGGCGTCAAATCCTTTTTTCTTCTCTGCTGCAAAAGCAGGAGCTACACTTCCCAGACAGAGTAAGAAGGTCATAATAAGCGTAATTAGTTTCTTCATGGCTTGTTCCTTCGTGTATTTTGGATATTCATTATACCACATTTTGATAGGAACTTAAGGTGTTGAGAAGAAGGTTTTACGATTTCATCATTAATTCATAAGGCAAAAAAACTCCCTTTTGATATCAAAAGGGAGTTCAGTGTCTACTTGTTTCCGGTAAAGAAATTAACAATATGATTCCACCAAACTTTTAAGAAGAAGCTTTTCTTAATGGACTGGTTGGCCGTTACAGCAACTTGAGGTGGATCAGAGATATATCCTGTTCCTACGAGGTCTTTATCATCATAGGTTGCTGTTCCAATGGTATCTCCTTTTTTGATAGGTGCTGTTACCGTTTTTGCTTTGATGTTAACAGTGTCATTTTGGCTATTTATCTTTTGGACAACAGTAAGGTCTGATTCAAGTTTAGCAGAGACGGTCTTACTGACTCCATCGGCTACCTTGATATCATTTTTCTTGACGATTTGTCCCTTAGTGTTGAGTTTATTTATCTTCCAGTGTTGGACGACATAATCTAAGAGGTCATTGGTAGCTGTGAAACGGGCGGCTTCATCCTCCCCACCATTGTCAGCGTTCATAACCACTGTAATCAAGCTCATGCCATTTTCATTAGAGTGAGCAACAAAGGATGCTCCTGCGAGTTCGGTTGTTCCGGTCTTAAGTCCATCAACCCCTTCACGGTAGTTGTCTTGACCTTCCAACATATAGTTATGAGTGGTTAATTTGTTGTCACCTTCAAAATCAACTGCGCCTTGCTTGGTGATGTCAAGTACTTGGGGATAGTCCTTGATGAGGTGGTCTGCGATAATCGCAACATCCAGAGCACTCATGGTATTTTCGTCATCTGGTTTAGAGCCAGGATAACGGTTATCTCCTAGATACTTATTATTGAGCCCTGAGGCATTGTACAGTTTTGCATCAGTAATTCCCCATTTCTTTAATTGGGCCTTCATAGTATCTACAAAAGCACTCTCTGTTCCTGAGATCTTTTCAGCTAGAGCAATTGCTGCGCTGTTAGCACTACTGATGAGGGTGGCATCTAAGAGTTGTTTGACAGTATATTTTCGAAAGTCTAGTGGGACGTTTGAAACTTCTGAATCAACTGTTAAGTTGAATGGATAATCTGAGATATCTACTTCAGTATCCCAAGTAATTTTACCTTGATCAATAGCTTTATAGACCATGTAGGCTGTTAGGATTTTCGTCATTGAAGCAACACCATCGGGAGTGGTAGCGTCCTTTTCATAGAGGACTTTCCCTGTAGTTGATTCGATAGCAATCGCATGTTTAGCAGCAACATTGAAGTCATCAGTCTGCTCTTGTGCTAGGGCAGGTGTTACTAAGCCTATTAGGATTAAGGCAACCATAATGATGTGTTGTAATTTTTTCATACTCATTCCTCTGTCTCTTATGAGTGTTTATTATATCACAAAACCACCTAAATATCTGGAACCGAGAAAAGCTTGGGAGACAACTTATGCCGAAGCTCTGCCATTTTCGACTATAATATGGTAAAATGGAAGTTATATCAAATGAATGACATAAAGTTGACCAGTTCGTTGTTGTAGGGCTGGTTATGGATAAAAAGAGGGATCAAACATGGCTAAACAAACTTTTGAGATGACCTTTGCAGGACGCCCGCTTGTTGTGGAAGTGGGGCAGGTAGCCAAGCAGGCTAACGGCGCTGTTGTCGTGCGTTATGGAGATACAACCGTATTATCAACAGCTGTCATGTCTAAAAAGATGGCAACGGCAGATTTCTTTCCTTTACAAGTTAACTATGAAGAGAAAATGTATGCGGCTGGAAAGTTCCCAGGTGGTTTTAACAAGCGTGAGGGGCGCCCTTCAACTGATGCCACTTTGACTGCTCGTCTTATTGACCGTCCTATTCGTCCCATGTTTGCGGAGGGCTTTCGTAACGAAGTGCAAGTCATTAACACTGTTCTCTCTTATGATGAAAATGCTAGTGCGCCAATGGCAGCTATGTTTGGGAGTTCTTTAGCACTTTCTATTTCTGATATTCCTTTTAATGGTCCGATTGCTGGGGTTCAAGTAGCTTATGCAGCGGAAGATTTTATCATCAACCCAAGTGCAGCAGATAAAGAAGTTTCGCATTTAGACTTGACAGTAGCAGGGACCAAGGAAGCCATTAATATGGTGGAATCAGGAGCTCAAGAATTATCAGAGGATATTATGTTGCAGGCACTCTTGAAAGGGCATGAAGCTATTCAAGAGTTGGTTGATTTCCAAAATTACATTGTTGCGGCTGTTGGTAAGGAGAAGGCTGAGGTTGAACTGCTCCAAGTCGATGCTGATTTGAAGGCTGAAATTGAAACAGCTTATTATGATCAGTTAGCTAAGGCTGTTCAGGTGGAAGAAAAATTAGCGCGTGAAGCAGCAACCCAGGCTGTTAAAGAAGAGGTCCTCGCTTCTTATCAAGAACGCTTTGCAGAAGATGACGATAAAGATACTATCTTACGTGATGTGGCAGAAATTCTTGAACAGATGGAACATGCTGAAGTGCGTCGTCTCATTACCGAAGACAAGGTCCGTCCCGATGGTCGTCGTGTGGACGAAATCCGTCCTTTGGACGCAGAGATTGACTTTCTGCCAAAGGTTCATGGATCAGGTCTCTTTACACGTGGGCAAACCCAGGCTTTATCAGTCTTGACCTTGGCTCCTATGAGTGATACACAACTTGTTGATGGTTTGGACCCAGAATACAAGAAACGTTTCCTTCACCACTACAATTTTCCTCAGTATTCAGTAGGTGAAACAGGGCGTTACGGTGCGCCAGGCCGTCGTGAAATTGGTCATGGAGCCTTGGGTGAGCGTGCCCTTGCTCAAGTTCTCCCAAGCGTTGAAGAGTTTCCTTATGCTATCCGTTTGGTAGCCGAAGTCTTGGAGTCAAATGGTTCTTCTTCACAGGCTTCTATTTGTGCAGGCACTTTGGCTCTTATGGCAGGTGGGGTGCCGATTAAGGCGCCTGTTGCAGGGATTGCCATGGGTCTTATTTCAGATGGAACTAACTACACTGTTCTAACCGACATTCAAGGTTTGGAAGATCATTTTGGTGATATGGACTTTAAGGTAGCTGGTACACGTCAAGGAATTACAGCTCTTCAGATGGATATTAAGATTTCAGGGATTACACCTGCTATTCTTGAGGAAGCTTTAGCTCAAGCCAAGGTGGCTCGTTTTGAGATTCTTGATGTTATTGAGTCAACGATTGCTGAGCCACGTCCAGAATTGGCACCAACGGCTCCTAAGATTGACAGTATTCAGATTCCTGTTGACAAGATTAAGGTTGTCATCGGTAAGGGTGGTGAAGCCATTGATAAGATTATCGCTGAGACAGGTGTCACAATTGATATTGATGAAGAAGGACTTGTTCAGATTTTCTCTAGTGATCAGGATGCTATTGACCGTGCCAAAACAATCATCTTCGACCTTGTGCGTGAAGCTAAGGTTGGTGAGGTTTACACAGTACCAGTTGTGCGTATTGAAAAGTTTGGTGCCTTTGTTCACCTATTCAATAAAACCGATGCTTTAGTCCACATTTCAGAATTAGCTTGGAAACGTACAGAGCATGTCGAAGATGTGGTTAAGGTTGGGGATATGGTAACTGTTAAAATCATCAAAATCGATGAAAAAGGCCGTGTTGATGCTTCAATCAAGACCCTGCTTCCAAAACCTGAAAAAATTGAGGACGGAGAAAATGGAGGAGAGTCTCGTCACCGTCGTCGTTCTCATCATAAACCACGCCACCACAAGGAAAGTGGGGAAGCACCGAAAAAATTTGATCAATCAGAAACGAAAGAACAAACAGAAGAATGACAGAAAATCAAGAATTGCAAGTCTTTGATGAAACCTTGAGAGAATTTTTAACAGAACCAGACCATTTTTTGACTAGTCTGGCTTTAGTTAATCACCTGCAACGTACTCCAGTATTGGCGGCCCAAGACCTCTATGCGGTTGAAGTAGAAGGAAAGAAGGTTGTTCCTGTCTTTACAAGCGAGCAGGATTTGCAAGCCTTTAAAGATACTCAAGAGAGTGCTCGAGAACAAGCATGGGTAAAACGTTCAAGTTTAGATATTCTATCGCAGCTCGTTGAGGCAGGACTTTTTGGCCTTGCTTTCAATCTTAAATCCGATGGTGATTTTTCGAACACCACTCTTTTTGCAAGCAGTGAATTGATTCAATTTATCAACTACTTTACTCAGACTCTTAATAATCTTTTGAGTGAGGAAAATCAAAAGGCAGCCCCTAAAGATAAGATTTATCTTGTTCCGGCCTTTGTTCATAAGCGTGAGACGGATGGACAAGAAGATCGTTTCTTTGCAACCATGTCTAATGCAGAGGGACAGAGCTATGTGCCTGTATTTACGAACTTGACGAGCTTTGCCAAATGGTACGGAAACGAGACTTTTGGACTTCCTTTCCGTAAGGTCAAGGGAACTATTCTACAGTGGCCGTTGTCAGAAATTTATAAGCCTTCAACAGGTGAAAATGAGTTGGATAAGGTTCAAGGTATTGTCATCAATCCTTTTGATGAGCAGCCTGAGTTAGTGGATTGGTCTTATTTTGAGGATGATAGTAAGTAGTCCTAGTATTATCAAATCTCTGAAAAGATAATAAGGCCACAGTAAACAATAATGATATAAGGAGTGACCTATATGGGGTGGTGGAAAGAAAGTATTGATATTGTAAAGAAAAATGACCCAGCGGCTCGGACAAGTTTGGAGGTTCTTTTAACCTATCCTGGTCTAAAGGCTTTGGCAGCTCATCGTATCTCACATTTTCTCTGGCGCCACCATTGCCGACTTTTAGCTCGTATGCATAGTCAATTTTGGCGATTTTGGACTCAGATTGAGATTCACCCTGGGGCTCAGATTGCCGAAGGTGTTTTCATTGACCATGGTTCTGGTCTTGTCATTGGTGAAACAGCCGTTGTGGAAAAGGGAGCTATGCTCTACCATGGTGTCACTTTAGGTGGTACTGGTAAAGATGTCGGAAAACGTCACCCAACCGTTCGTGAAGGTGCTTTGGTTTCAGCTCATGCTCAAGTTATAGGTCCTATTGAGATTGGGAAAAATGCCAAGGTCGGTGCAGCAGCTGTGGTAGTTGCAGATGTCCCAGAAGATGTTACAGTTGTTGGTGTTCCTGCTAAGGTTGTACGTGTTCATGGCCAAAAGGATGAAGAAGTGATTCATGACATTGAGGAAGGCCGTGAATATTATAGCGAAAAGCTAGAAGACCTTCTAAAAGCAGCTAGCTTTCACTCATCACGTCTATAAGGAAAGAAAAAGATGAAACTCTTTAGTTCAAAGGTGACTCGACTGACCGTTGTAGGTCCACTCGCTCTTGTTTACATAGCTTTACACCGAGCTGATTATAGCATGGCAGCTTTATGGTTCTGTATTTCACTTTTATGGGCAGGTCTTGTTTACAAACAACGTCATAAGTGAGAGCTGAATCATGAACCATTTTTCAAAAATAATCCTTTTTTGGTCTTCTATATGGTGGGAAGTTTTGTATCAGTCGTCTCTCTCTTGGCTCAAGGTAAGTTGGTTTCGGCTTTATTGATTATCGTCCTTGTTGTAGTTTTATGTTTATACCTAAACCATATCAGGGATAAAAAATAGCTTCCAGTTAATTGAAAGGAATCTCTAGTGATTAAAATTTATGATACTATGACACGTTCGCTCCGTGATTTCGTACCTTTGACAGAGAATGTTGTCAATATGTATGTTTGCGGACCAACTGTTTACAATTATATTCATATCGGAAATGCCCGTTCAACAGTAGCTTTTGATACCATTCGTCGTTATTTTGAGTATCGTGGTTACACTGTTAACTACATTTCTAACTTTACAGATGTAGATGATAAGATTATTAAGGCAGCCAATGAAGCTGGTATTTCGACCAAAGAATTATCAGACAAGTTTATTGCAGCCTTTATGGAAGATACTGCACAGCTTGGCATCAAACCAGCGACACAGAATCCTCGTGTTATTAACTACATGGATGAAATCATTGCTTTTGTGTCAACCTTGGTTGACAAAGGGTTTGCTTATGTCTCTGAAGGTGATGTTTACTTCCGAGTAGCTAAGTCAAAAAATTATGCTAAGTTAGCTAATAAGACCTTGGAAGATCTTGAAATTGGTGCTAGTGGTCGTACGGACGCCGAAACCGCTCGTAAGGAAAATCCTTTGGATTTCGCCCTTTGGAAAGCAGCCAAAGAAGGCGAAATTTCTTGGGATAGCCCTTGGGGACCTGGTCGCCCTGGTTGGCACATCGAATGTTCAGTGATGGCGACTGAAATTCTTGGGGATACTATTGATATCCACGGTGGTGGTGCAGATCTGGAATTTCCACACCATACCAATGAAATTGCCCAATCAGAAGCCAAGACTGGCAAGACCTTTGCTAATTACTGGATGCACAACGGTTTTGTCAATGTGGACAATGAGAAAATGTCAAAATCTTTGGGTAACTTTGTAACGGTTCATGATATGCTTAAGACAGTTGATGGTCAAGTGCTTCGCTTCTTCTTAGCGACACAACAGTACCGTAAGCCAATTAACTTCACCGAAAAAGCTATTCATGATGCTGAAGTCAATCTTAAGTATTTGAAAAACACCCACAGTCTTCCATTAACAGGTCAGGTTGACCAAGCTGAGTTACAAACTTATCTGGACGCTTTCCAGGAAGCTATGGATGATGACTTTAACACAGCAAACGGTGTAACTGTCCTGTTTGACATGGCTAAATGGATTAATTCAGGCCATTATGATCAAATGGTTAAAGATGCTTTTGAAAAAGTACTTCAAGTCTTTGGAATTGTTTTCAAAGAGGAAGTCCTTGATGAAGATATCGAAAAACTCATTGAAGAACGTCAAGCGGCGCGTGCTAACAAGGATTTTGCGACAGCGGACCGTATTCGCGATGAGTTGGCTGCTCAAGGTATCAAACTTCTTGATACCAAGGATGGTGTGAGGTGGACACGTGACTAAACACCTTGATGTCAACCTTATTAATGGTATTGCACTTGCCTTTGAGGGAGATGCTGTTTATTCCTTGTACATTCGTCGTCACCTGATTTTTCAAGGTCAGACCAAGCCAAATCAACTGCACCGTCTAGCTACACGCTATGTTTCGGCCAAAGCTCAGGCTAGTCTCATTGAAAAAATGCTAGATCAAGAAGTCTTAACTGAAAAAGAATTGGACATCTACAAACGAGGTCGTAATGCCCATAGTCACACCAAGGCTAAAAATACGGATGTTATTACTTACAAAATGTCAACAGGCTTCGAAGCCGTCATGGGCTATCTTCATATGACCGAAGACCTGACTCGCTTAGAAGAATTAATTACTTGGTGTATTGATCAAGTTGAAAGAGAAATCTAAAAAATTCTGCCATTGCAGGATTTTTTGCTTATCTTACAACTCCTATTAGTCGTAGCAAATAATAAAATCCTCAAAATCAAAATGATTTGAGAATCAAAGAAATTAAGCGGTTTGCCAATAAAAAATAAGATAAAACTGATATTTAGAAGGTCAAAAATGAGAAAATTAAGGAGGGTCTGACACGTGTAAAACCCTGATATTATAACGTTTTTTAATAAAACTAATTTGACAGAAAGTAAAAAAAGTCTATAATATTAATAAATAAAGCCATGTAAAAAATGAGGAGGTGAATGGAAATAGCTAAGAAAAAAGTTTTATATACAACGTTTGCTGCTTTGATTTTATCTAGTTTTACGCTACAAACAGGTAAAGCAGATGAAGTTCAGGCAAGTCCTGACAAAGCTAATATAGATTATGTTAATAGTGAGGCTCCAGCTCCAGCTCCTCTTGCTCCTCAAGTTGATTTTTCAGCAGTGGAAGCAAAGGCAGAGCCAGCGAGTCAAGTAACTTCAGTAGTGACATCAACATCACTAATGGTTGTTTCTTCGAGTGAGACGGATGAGGGACTTCTTGAAGTGCACTCTCAAGTTGATATCGTAGAGACAAGAGTTTCTAAGGCTACACCTCATTCAGAAGGGGCTCAAGTACAAGCTTTTAGTGCAGGTAGTTCAACAGCGACATCTGAGCGAGGTGATGCAAAGCCGGCATCTGATTCTGAGCAAGCCAAGCCAAACATTGTGCTTACTTATGATAAGTCTCGTGAGGCTACAGCGACAGCTGAATCTCAAGCGGTGACATCCATGTATAAAAGTGAAAGCACACTTTATACATCTGAACTTGCTGGGAATACACATGCTGTTGAAAAATCGGAATTTTCTTCACTAAATTCTCATACGACATCTGTAAGTGCTACTAATTTTAGCCAAGCCGTTGCAACTTCCGAACTTGCTTCAGAAGCTGCAAGCACTGCCAGCTCTCTTGCGTCAACGAACGCAGAAGCAAGTCAGTCAAATAAAAATACAGAGGAGAGTCTGACTGTCCTCACAGTTGGCTGGAAAGATTCAACATCAACTTCTGAAGTTTTTGAAACTTCTGTAGTGGTTTCAATGTTGCAGAGCGAGAGTTTGACTTATTCGTCAGAAGTAACCTTTACGGATGGGCTTATCTCAGAGATTCTAGCGACTCCAATCACCTCCGAAGTTTACACTGTAGTTCCTAAACGTGATAGTACCGGTTCTCTTCTTGAAGATCACCCAGCTGTTACAGGAAATACAGATATTCTCTATTTGGCACGTGGTGAAATCTTTAACGTCAACTTCGATGTTAACAAGATGGACGGTAAGAAGATTAAGGGTCTTAATCTTGTTCTTGATGGGAAACAAATTCACCATAGCTACTTTGTTGAAGGAACTTTGGATGAAGTAAATGCTGGTTTGAGTGCCTACCACTTGGCAGAGCAAACGACTGGTATCCATAAGATGACCTTTGAGTTGATCGATACAGATAATAATATCCATTATCTGACACAAACATTTAGCGTCTTCAATGATGGAGATCTGCCGGTGACTCCTGGTGGTTACCAAAGGACCCAGTACCCATCGACCACGACAACAATGACTATACCAGTAACCTATAATACTAGTGTAAACAACTATACTGAAGCAGCTAATCACATTCAGGCTACAGCAGTTAATGAGTTGGCTGAGACAACTAGAGCCTTGACACAGCAATTAGCAGATCAAATTGCTGAGGTTTTGAGTGGTTGGTCTTCAGCGATTTCTGGAAATAGTTCAACAAGCACAGGTTCAATTGATATCTTCCAAGCAGCAGGTAAAACCATTACTCAAGCTGCGAGAAAGATTGCAGAATCAATCTCAGATCCAGATACAATTGGTAAGCAAGCTTTGGCTGCTGCAACTGTTGTTCTTGTTCTTCTCGTGCTTTACCTAGCAGCAATTACGTTTATTTAATATGCTTTGCCCTCGTAAGAGGGCCTTTTTTATGATAGAATGGGCTTATGAAAACAACTAAAGAATCAAGTCTAGACATTGTTTATGGCGTGCACGCTGTAACAGAAAGTCTCGAGGCTAATACTGGTAATAAACTCTATATTCAAGATGATCTTCGAGGGAAGAATGTTGATGCTATCAAGGCTTTGGCAGCTGAAAAGAAGGTCTCTATTTCTTGGACACCTAAGAAAACCTTGTCTGATATGACAGGTGGAGCTGTCCATCAAGGTTTTGTTCTTCGTGTGTCGGAGTTTGCTTATTCTGAGCTCTCAGATATTATGGACAAGGCTGAGCAAGAGGAAAATCCTCTCATTCTTATTTTAGATGGACTCAACGATCCTCATAACTTTGGCTCCATCTTGCGTACGGCCGATGCTACTCAGGTAACAGGTATTATTATTCCTAAGCACCGTGCTGTGGGGTAACACCTGTCGTTGCCAAAACCTCAACAGGAGCAGTGGAGCATATTCCGATTGCCCGAGTGACTAATCTTAGTCAAACTCTTGATAAGCTTAAAGAAGCAGGCTTCTGGATATTTGGAACAGACATGGATGGTACACCATCTCATAAATGGAACACCGCTGGGAGACTTGCTCTGATTATCGGTAATGAAGGAAAAGGCATCTCTGCTAACATCAAAAACAAGTAGATGAAATGATTACTATCCCTATGAGTGGCCATGTACAGAGCCTTAATGCTAGCGTGGCAGCTGCAGTACTCATGTATGAAGTTTATCGAAACCGATTGTAACGATGAAAAAAGAATACTTTTGGTTGATGGTTATAACATGATTGCCTTTTGGCAAGAAACCCGTCAACTCTTTAAGACTAATCAGCTTGATGAAGCTCGTGAAACACTGCTTCGTAAGCTTAATCATTATGCCAACTTTGAACATATTGATGTCATCTGTGTATTTGATGCCCAGTTCGTTCCAGGAACCCGCCAGCGCTACGACCAATATCGTATCAGTGTTATTTTTACTGAGGAAGACGAGACAGCAGATAGCTACATTGAGCGAGCAGCAGCTGAGATGAATACCGTTCAACATCTAGTTGAGGTAGCAACCAGTGACCTAAATGAACAGTGGGCTATATTTTCTCAGGGGGCTTTACGTGTTTCAGCACGTGAGTTGGAAGAGCGTGTCAATACCGTTAAATCGGACTTAGACAAGATGTCGGCACATATTGACTTAAAAACACCCAAGTTAGGTCCATGGGATGATACACAATTAGGTCAATTACAGGATCTTTTAAATGAAATAGAATAGAGGGACATATGACATTCAAAATTTTGACAGATTCAACAGCAGATTTAGATGAAAAATGGGCTCAGGAAAATGAGGTAGAACTCGTTGGTTTGACCATTACTCTGGATGATACTACCTATGAGACCGTAGGACCTAACCGTTTAACCAGTGACCGTCTCTTGGAACGTATGCAGGAAGGCAGTCAGCCGACTACTAGCCAAGTGAATGTTGGTCAATTTGAAGAGGTTTTTCGTCGTCACGCCAAAAATGGTGATGCCCTTCTTTATATTGCCTTTTCATCAGTGCTTTCAGGTACTTATCAAAGTGCTGTTATGGCGCGTGACATGATTTTGGATGAATACCCAGAAGCTGTCATTGAGATTGTAGATACTCTAGCGGCAGCAGGTGGGGAAGGTTATCTCTCTATCTTGGCGGCAGAGGCCCGTGACAAGGGTAAGAGTTTATCTGAAACAAAAGACATGATTAAGGCTATTTTGCCACGATTACGCACTTACTTCTTGGTTGATGATCTCTACCATTTGATGCGTGGGGGGCGTCTTTCTAAGAGTTCAGCCATTATTGGTAGTTTGATTAATATCAAGCCTCTCCTTTGGTTAGATGCCTCAGGCAAGTTGGTTCCTTTGGCCAAGATTCGAGGACGTAAAAAAGCTATTAAGGAAATGTTTCTGCATGCTACTCAAGATATTGGTCATAGCACAGCAATTGTTGCTTATGCTAACGACATCGAAGCGGCAGAAAAGCTCAAAGAAGATTTGTTAGCAGTTGATGGCATTGAGCAAGTTATTATTATGCCACTTGGTCCAGTCATCTCTACCCACGTCGGACCAGATACCTTGGCCGTCTTCACGATTGGTAAAGAAGCTAGATAGAAAAAGTGTCAGATAGGCTTTCCTATCTGATTTTTTGTTTTCTTAAATGATATGTTAATAGCAAATAAAAATATAACTTATACAAAATAAATGATATATTTGACATTGTGTAAAATAATGATATAATGAATCTAGAAAATGGAGGAAACAAAATGAAGAAGTCAAAGAAAAAAGTAGTTAGCACGATGGATGAACGTGCTCGATTAATCAGTGCAGAATCAGCTGCTATAGCTTATTGGGTAGCCATGCTTGGTATATTTGTAACGATTCTGGTTACTGCTAAGACACACTCCCTAGAATTAGCTCAGTCCTTATTATACATTACTTTCTTTGGTTCTATGTGCGTGGCCGTGGTGCATAGCGTATCACGTAACGGGCACCCATTCTTACTGGACAAAAAATTGAGAAGAAAATATTAATATTTTCCTGGGTAATGTTACTTGGTGGAGCTTTTGTATCGTTAATTTATCTACTAATTTTAGTACAGTCGTTTAGATTGGGTAAGAATCTTATGGGCAGTGTAACAGCTTTGACATCGAGTTTGATTGTATGCTATGAAGGATGGGCTATCATCAAAAGAATCAAGAAGAACCGTTTGGAAGAACTAGAAGACGAAGAATAGGATTTTTGAATGAAAAATTTAAAATTAAAGTCAGCGCGTGTGGCAAAAGACCTCACTCAACAAGGCTTAGCAGATGCTATAGGGGTCTCTCGTCAGACCATCTCTGCTATTGAAAAGGGAGACTACAACCCGACTATAAATCTGTGCATTGCTATCTGTAAAACATTAGACAAAACTCTGGACCAGCTTTTTTGGGAATCTGAGGACTAGTTTGCATCCCTTAGAGGAGGGGGTGTTGAGGGCTAATTCTATTACCTACCTTATAAAACAGAGGCTAAAAAATAAAAGAAAAACACCTCCAAATGACTTGCCTTGGACGTGTTTTTTTGATATTATGTTAAACGGTATTGTTTACCCCATTTGAAAGGCCCCGGAACCTTCCAAATACTTTTCGATGGGAAGGAACACCCATCACTCGTAAACAAAAATCGAACTATATATAGGAGAAATCATGAACAAAACAACATTTATGGCTAAACCAGGCCAAGTTGAACGTAAATGGTATGTCGTTGACGCAACTGATGTGCCACTTGGACGTCTTTCTGCAGTAGTTGCTAGCGTACTTCGCGGAAAAAACAAACCAACTTTCACACCACACACTGATACAGGTGATTTCGTAATTGTTATCAATGCTGAAAAAGTTAAATTGACTGGTAAAAAAGCAACTGATAAGATCTACTACACTCACTCAATGTATCCAGGTGGATTGAAACAAATCTCAGCAGGTGAACTTCGTTCTAAAAACGCTGTTCGTTTGATTGAAAAATCAGTTAAAGGTATGCTTCCACACAACACTCTTGGACGCGCACAAGGTATGAAATTGAAAGTCTTCGTTGGCGGTGAGCACACTCACGCTGCACAACAACCAGAAGTACTTGATATCTCAGGACTTATCTAATTCTAAGAGGAAAGGAGCACTAATATAATGGCACAAGCACAATATGCAGGTACAGGACGCCGTAAAAACGCTGTTGCACGCGTACGTTTGGTTCCAGGTACTGGTAAAATCACTGTTAACAAAAAAGATGTAGAAGAATACATCCCACACGCAGACCTTCGTCTCGTTATCAACCAACCTTTCGCAGTTACTTCAACTGAAGGTTCATACGACGTACACGTTAACGTTGTAGGTGGTGGATACGCTGGTCAATCAGGTGCGATCCGTCACGGTATCGCTCGTGCACTTCTTCAAGTAGACCCAGACTTCCGCGATTCATTGAAACGCGCTGGACTTCTTACTCGTGATGCACGTATGGTTGAACGTAAGAAACCAGGTCTTAAGAAAGCTCGTAAAGCTAGCCAGTTCTCTAAACGTTAAGAAACGGCTACAATACAGCATTTATCAACACTTCATGGTTCACACCATGGGGTGTTTTTTGATGTTTTTTTAGCAAAATTCACACCACTTTTCACACCAAATTCACACCATTACTTTTTAAGGTTACGGTAGGCAATTTCACCAACAGCCATTGGTATGACATTTGAAGTGTTGACATAGGTCTTAGTTGTGAGAGTATCGCTATGCGTTAGAGCTTCTGAAATGTCCTCTAGTGATGTGCCAAATTGTTTGGCAAGAGTTGCACCCGTATGACGTAATTTATGAGGTGTAGCGTGTGTTAGTTCCTTATGACGGCGTTCGACTGACTTCATCTTATTATTAAGATAATCAGCGTGTAAGGGACTATTAACATTCCCTTTTGTATCAATATAAGTAAAAATATACTGTTCATCAGATTGGATAATATTGAATTTTGCCAATTCCAATTTTTGTTGTTTTTTCCAAGCACAGAGTAAATCAGTTAGTTCAATAGGAATATGGAAAGTTGTCCTTTTATTTCCCTTAGTTGATTTTGGATTTTTATACTTGTCCAAGGCTTTCACTAACTGAATTTCTTGTTTCTTTAGGTTAATGTGTTTCCATTGCAAAGCGTAACTTTCGGATTTCCTATCTCCTAAGAAAAAAGTTGTATAGAGTAAGACATAATCTTTGAATAGGAGCTTGTCGTTTTCTAAATCTTCTTCAAAAGCGGTGAACCATGCTTGAAGTTCTGATTGTGACAGATATAAATCTTCATCATTTTTACTCTCTTGTAGTTTAATTTTTTAGTTGCCTTAATACGGCTAATTGTTTTAGAGAGACGATTAGTTTCGATATATTCCAATTCCTCAGCCCAATCAAAAATAGAATTAACGTAACTTCTAATGACTTTAAAGTTTGCATATTCTTCTGCCTTTTGTGTCAAAAGGTTCAAGATAACCTGTTTATTTTGATTGAGAAAATCAATGGAATAATTACCAAGCAAGGGTAGGATATGTTTTCTAAAGACAATTTCGGTACCGTCAATAGTAGCTTGTGAAGGTGGTTTTGTGGTAGATGTTGTTTGACCTGCTTTATAGGATTCCCACCAAACATTGTGATAAAAATCGGAAAAGAGGATTGAGCCATTTGTTTCCAATTTGGTTGATTCTCCGCTTAAAATTTTATCAATCTTGTTTTGTAATTCAAGTTCGTATTTTTTAGCCTCACTCCTTAATTTGAAACGTTTTTCAATCACTTTTTTATTAATTCCCAATGAGGATTTGACTTCTTCTGGGACATAGATACGTAAGCGATAAGTTCCGTTTTAGTTTTTGTAATTGACATAGTATTCTCCTTTTTTGAATTGAGCTAGAAAAATACCGTGGCTTCATTATATCAGGCCACGGTTAGAATGCTACTGATTTTGTAACCAGTGATTAAGTTCGGCTCTATCAAAGCGGACAGTTTTTCCAACTCGAATAACTGGTAACCCCTTTTTATCCAAGAATCAAGCGTATTATTGGCAATTCCTAGATACTTACAAGTTTGTTGTTTGTTCAAGAAGGGACTTTCAATGTTGTTACTATCCAATTTATTTTTATTTCGTTTTCTATAAGCTGGCTAATTAACAGTTGTAGCTGATGAATTTGTTCGTCTGGTAAAATCACTTGCATAGTCTTTTCTGTCCTTTCATGATATAATGTTAGCGATTATTATTTCTAAGGCGATTTGTTTACGGCAAGTCGTCTTTTTGTATGCCCCAAGTGTTGGAGCTCTGGTGTTCACGGACATATTGGTCAATCTCCTTTTCATCGCTGTTAGTAAATTTCGATAATCCCAACTTTAAGAGGTCTTGGAGAAATTGGTCTGCTCTTTCAAGTGTGGTTGCCTCATATTTAGCCACATAGAGTTTGGCTAAAGTCTTTGAGACCTGTTTTTCCGTCCATTGTTCTGACTGTCTAAGCGTTGGCTTGGTACGCTCAATACTCAAGCGAGTTTTGGTTTCCGTCTGGAGGTAATCAAGCCACCATTTGACCGGCTGTCTTCTGCGCTTATTGGTGTCCTTGTCATTAGGTCTGACAAAGCGGTAGTGTCCGTTGATAGCTTCAAAGTAAATGGCTGTCAAAGGTTTTTTAAGGTATATTTGTTGAGCAATGATATTAGCTTTGCCTTGCCAACAACGTAGCTCTGCTCTGACCCAAGAATGGGTCTCATCAGTGACTTTACCTTTTCCTTTTTGTTCCATGAGTTTGTTATAAACACACCATTGTTGACTTCCTCGTGCGCCTATGGTGACCGTCTCACCAACTCGTTCGCCCGTTTCAAGAATTGAACGCTCGTGATAGTCCATATATTGTGCTCTCGTGATACACAAGCCCCGTTTACAATAGGCATAGAGGGTTTGAACGGATAATGCTTTATCGTAGATGTCATTAGCTATATCTATTCGGGTAAAGTTGACCTGATAGCGGTACAGGCGTGTGACCAGAGCTACCCAGTTATTAACGTTACCTGCCATAAATTCCTCATATTGACGACAACCTTTTCCTTTAAGTTCCAGATAGACCCCCATGTTATCTAAGACTTGGTTAAAGTAAACCTTGATGTCTGAACAAGCATAATGGCGTTGATACTTGTTTATTCCCCAAGCATTAAGCACAAACTTATCTTGGGGAATGAGCAGTATTTCTTCCAAAACTTCCTCTGGTGGAACATCTTTAACAGTGACAGCGAAGTAGTCAATCCTCACGCTGTTGTCCATGTTTAATTACCAAAGATTTTAAGGTCGTTTGCCACTAGTTTTACGCCAGACCAGTTACTACGAGTCATGTTCCACATGAGACGGACTTGAGGATTGACGAGTTCAACGGTCTTATCAAGCAACCCGTCATTTTCTGCTAGTTTTGTGATTTTGTCGAGGTTGTCATGAATTTCAAGCGTAATCGCTTTGAGTTCCTCAATGGCAATGTTCATTTCTTTTAACACTTTGATTTTATCCGCATCTTGAACGCTACAAACTAGTTTGGATGGTTCGTCTGTTCGGACTTGTTCGCCATTTACTTCTTGATACTTATAACTCATACGAGCAGAAAGTACCACTACTTTTTTAGGAAGCATGAATTGACTTTTATCAAGGTTCAATTCGCCAAGTTTAAGTGTTGTGTCAGTTAGTGTTAAGTTTGTCATCGTATACTCCTTTGTGTTTTTAAAGTAGTTATCTTTTCTAAACGTACGCAGAATTGGCTTTGAGCCTTACTCTTCCAAGGGATTTCAGTGAAAACTTCAACTGATTGGCTTTAACCCCAGACGTATCAAGGGGTTAGCCCTACTTTCGTGTACGTTCGTACCCCCTATTAGTAGTGGGGCACTTATTTTAGTGGCAAGTCTCGCCCGTTTCAAGCCCCGACCGCCTTGTGGGCTACCGTGTTGACCACTCGCCCACAGCGTTGGTGCTGTACCGTGCTCACTTGCCAAAGAGTGTTCGCTTCTTAGGGTGTTCTAAGACCTCTATGCGCTTTTCCAGTGAGGTTTGGCGCAAGGTTAGAACTTGATTATCTCTGGTTAGTCCCTCAACCTGATTGTTCAGTTGAGACACTTGAACAGATAGTCCCTGTACTTGTTTAGTCAAGGGAACAGGTGAGGCACGGGTTGGCGGATAGACTTTGAGAATGGCTTTCTCTAGTCCCAGATTGCCTTTTAAATAGGCAATCTGTTGCAACTGCTCAATGTCACTATCAGTAAAGAGAGTAACCTTACTGTAAGAACGTTTGCCTGTTCGTACTCGGCTTTCTTCAAAGGTATGTCCTGTTAAGCGTTCAATCTTTAAGCGCCATTTCTTTAAAGTTGAGACAGAGTTCAAACCATTAACCAATTCAACCGTTTGGGGATAATCGTAAAAGCGTGTCATTTTAGCCTCCTTCCATTTACTCTCAAGGTAAAATATTATATAATCAAGAGGTAAACAATTATTTTACCTATCGATTGTTTTCATTATACAAAACATATTTTTACTCGTCAACTAAAAAGTAAAAATAATTTTACCTAAATAGAAAGTGTGAAATCCAATGTCAGCTTTATATAACTATGCCAATGTCTTACGAGCGGGGGAGCTTGATATTAAATCTGCCCGTTTAAAAGCAGGAATGACCCAAAAGGAATTGGGAAAAATTCTAGGTGTAACTAAACAAACAATTATTAACTATGAAAAAGGCACTACCGAACCAAGTTGGGAGCGCCTAGAAGATATTGCGAAAGCTCTAAAAATAGATGTGGATGAACTCTTTCCTTATAGTGAGTTTGGAGAAAAAAAGGGGGATTTAAAGTGGGCAGAGCATTTGGAACGTTTGGCAAATGATTTTCAGTATGCTCGAATGGCAGAAGAAGAATTGCTGTTACAAAGTCTTTTTAATTACTCAAAATTTCAGCGAGAGGTAGAACAAAAAACTTATATGAAAGAGCAACTCAATCAAGCATTGGAATTGGAAAGTAACAATACTATGTCTGACGAGGATAAAATAGACCTCATTACTCTAAAATATGAAAAAGATATTCAGAAGAAAATCGACAATCTGATTGCGTTATATAAAGAACAATCAGACAAAGAACTTGATGCTATTCGATTTGAAAAGATAAATTTATAAAGAAATTACCTTGAAGCTGTTTTTTTGAGTTTTTTGAAACTCTTAGTAAGCAAGCTATAGGGCAGAGAGCAAAGAAATGTTTAGCTACTTATGGTAATTTTCAGAAATACAGCTAATAAAATCCATTAATTATATATCAAATACAATCTATACTACTTATCAGTTAGTAAAAGATTTAAAAGACTTGACTAGTGAAACGATTGCTAGCGAGGTTTAGGATATGAGTGAAGAGCTACTCAAAAGAGATATTGCAATTGATAGTAGCCTAGTTCATTATGATGACGGTTTTCTTTTGGGAAGTTTAATCAATATTGAGGATAGCCAAGGAACACGACGAGTGTTATCTAATTTATCATATGAACTAACGCTTATGCATTTTTCATAGTTTCATCAAGGTTATAAGGTAGTTGGTATTTTACAATCTTTGCGACAAAAGTAATTGAGTTATTTATCAAGCAAATTATGATGATTGGAGTAATTGTGCTGAGAAATAATATAAAACGCAATCAACTTTTAAATTGATTGCGTTCTGTTTAGTTTTATTCTTTTCCATAAAGGTAACGACTAGCAATTAACCAAGTAGCAATATACATTATCACGTTAAACAAAAATGCGACAACGATGGCTATATTCCAATCATGGGATAAATTAGTAGTTACAATCCCCATAATTGTTGTACCAAAAAGTCCACCAATCTGTTTGTTAGCGTTTAGAGTTGCACCAGCAATTCCAGATAATTCTTGACCAGCAGCTTCCATAAGAATGGTTGTAGTTGCTGGAGTTAACACTCCGATACCTAGACTCATTAAAGAAAATAAAGGAATTAGGATGTATAGTTGAATTTCATGAAAAAGAACTCCAATTCCAAAAATTCCTGCTGCTCCTACAATGGCAAAAATAATTGAGACAGTAGCGAGGCTTCCCACGGAAAATCGTTTTACAGCACGTGCGTAAAATAAATTACCAATAATTAAGACAATCATTCCTGGTAGAATGAGGAGTCCAGAAACCATTGAGGAAAGGTTTAAATAAGTTTGAAAATAGAGTCCTAGCACCAAAACAATGCCATATAGTGAAATGTTAACTACTAAACCTAATAGATTAGAGACAATAAACTTAGCATTTTTTAATAGTTGGTGGGGAACAATAGGTGCTTTACTTTTTTTATCGTGGACTACTAAACCAATAGCAAATAATATAAATAGGAGAAGAAACAATAAAAGATTTGAGTTACTATAACCATATTGATTCCCTTCAACAAGGTAAATAACTAGACTTCCGATAGTTGTAACCAGAAATATATTACTAAAGATGTCAATTCTGGTCTTTAGATTGGCAATATTATTTTTCACGAGAAGTAATATTGAAATTACTGTCAAAATTCCAAATGGAATATTGACCAAGAAAATACCCCTCCATCCGAAGTAGTTAATAATTAGTCCACCAATAAAAGAACCAGTACCGGTTGCAACAGAAATAATTGCTGTCCAGATTCCTAACATACGTGCTCTTTTAGTAGAATCGGGGTATGAAATGAATAAAAGTGCTAATGAACTTGGCATGAACAACGAAGCACCGAAACCTTGAATGAATCTAAGTATAATTAATGTTTCAATATTTGGTGAAAAAGAGCACCCTAACGAGGCAAGTGTAAAAATTGTCATTCCAATTAATAAAATTCTTTTAGCACCATATTTTGTTGTTAAATTTCCTGAAAGTAGGAGCAAAGACCCTAAAGCTAGTGTATAGGCATTAATAATCCAAATGGATTGCTCTAATGAGACGCTCATAGCTGTTTCAATATGAGGCACTGCAAGAACAACTCCAGTTGTATCTAGGACCGCCATAATGTATCCTAGTGAAAGAATAAAAAGTAGATAAGCTGGTGCTTTTGTATTTGTTTTTTTCATCAAGCTTCCTCCGTTATTTCATCAAACCAATTTTCATTTATCAATCAAAAGCAATATGTTTAACTTTCTGAAAATATTTTACTTGAGTATATCCAGTACCAAAGTATCTTCCATCAGGACTACCGAGAATATCTTCAATACGGTCAAACTTAGTTATAATATCCATAGTGATTTTTCCCTTCAAGTGATATAATAAACTTATCATGTAATTATTTATGAAACAAGAAGGGAAAAAAAGTATAGTAACTATCAAAAAAGGAGGAAATGAATGGAGACTTGCAAGATGCAACCTTTGAAAAAATCAATTTGTCCAGCAAGAAGGGTCTTGAATTTACTAAAGGGTAAATTTACTCTTGAGATTTTATCTGAAATTATTGATGGTAATATACATTATGGTAGTCTTTTGCGTAGTGTAGAAGGTATTAATCCTAGAATATTAGCTCAACGGTTACATGATTTCGAGCAAGAAGGCATTTTATCAAGAAAAGTTTTACCGACATCGCCTCCACAGGTTGAATATAAAATGACAAAGAAAGGTATTGCTCTAAGAAGTATCGTTGAAGAAATGAAAAAATGGGAGCAAACTTATAGTAATTAGATTGAATTTACATAATTTATTACTAATATTTTTCCTATAAAATAGAAAATGTAATTCTGAAAGATTTGGTAACCTTGTTAATCAAAGCAACGTAAAAACCTAGTTCAAATGTGTGACTAGGGTTTTTTGGCTCTATAATTTTTGTCGTGGGTAAGACCATAGGTAAAAACAGGCAAAATAAAAAATCATCTAAATAGTGGTGTGAACTTTTTGGTAAAATCTAGCTCAATTCGTGTATTTTTAGGGTAAAATTCACACCACTCAATTGAAAGTTACCCAAATTAGATGAAATATTTCTTTCTGAAAACGTGGGGAAACATTGATATTAAGCATATATTGAAATTCATTCAAATACGAGATGTTCAAAAAGGGATTGAAATTTTATTGTCAATCCCTTTTTTAGATAAAGAAAATAATAATGGTGCTAATTAGGATTAATACCTAAATAAGTTTTAATTTTCTTTTCAAGAAAATCAATATGTTGGTTAATTTCAGTTTGTTGCTTATGAAGTTCATCAAGTTGAAAAAATAGTAGTCTAAGTCGTTGAGGAATTGTGGAGTCTCCTTTATATCTTAGGTCAGCGTATTCTTGCATATTTTTGATAGACATTCCCGTCTTTTTTAATCTAATAATGAATTGAGTCCACGCTATATCAGAGTCATCATAGTATCTACGATTATTTTCTTCTCTGTGTGAGTAAATCAATTTTTCTTGCTCATAGTATCGAAGTGTGGGAATAGGAAGTCCAGTTTTTTAGCAAATTCTCCAATAGAATAGTGAGCCATAATATTTTCCCCCCCTTTATTTTTTATTATTTTAGCATAATTTTTAAAAAAATCAAAAAAATTCAGTTTTCTCTTGACATAAAGTGCACTTTACTATGTAAGCTACATAGTATCAAAGGAAAATGAAGCATTTGCTGCACAATCAATAGCTTGCATAAGACAATTGGGAATCAATGATATGGATAAGGTTAATCCTAAGGGTGGTGCCATTGCTTTAGGGCATCCAGTTGGAGCTTCAGGAAGTAGAATACTGGCTACTCTAATTTATGAGTTGATTGAGAATAAAGGAAATTATGGAATCGCTTCTCTGTGTATCGGTGGCGGAATGGGAGCAGCGACTCTTATAAAAAATGCAAATAGCAATCTGTAAAGGAGAAAATAGTATGGAACAAACGAAGAATTATACTTGTATTACTGGAGCCAGTGCTGGTATAGGAGCGGAGACAGCAAGACAATTTGCAAAATTAGGAACGAATCTTATTTTAATTGCTCGGCGTCAAGAACGACTAGAAAAATTGAAGCAAGAGATTTTGAACCATTATCCGGATTTAGATGTTGTTATTAAAGTTGTTGATTTATCGAAGTCCAGTAATGTTTTTGCTCTTTATGAAAGCTTGAAAAAATATTACATTACTACTCTAATAAATAATGCTGGTTTTGGAAATTATGATAAGGTTGAATCTCAAGATTTAGAAAAGATAATAACATTAATCCATCTAAACATTGAAGCTTTAACAATTCTATCAACTCTATATGTGAGAGATTATAAAGATTGTAAAGGCGCTCAATTGATTAACTTATCATCTAGAGGCGGATACATGATGGTTCCAAATGCAGTTACATACTGTGCAAGTAAATTTTATGTCAGTGCTTTTACAGAAGGCTTGGCATTGGAACTAGAGGCAAATCAACATCAATTAAAAGCTAAGGTTTTAGCTCCAGCTGCCACAAAAACGGAATTCGGTCAAGTTGCTACAGATTCGAAAGAATACAATTATGATGAGTATTTTGCTAAATATCACACAAGTGAAGAGATGGCACAATTTTTGATGGAATTATATCAAAGTGACAAAGTTGTTGGTTTAGTTGATGTTACAAATTTTGAATTTCATCTTAGTGGACCACTACTTAATCATTAATTATTTTAATAAATAGAGATAATATGTATTGAATAATAATAGTTGCAGCCATTTTATGACAAGAAAAAAGCCTCTGAAATGTTAGATTTCAGAAGCTTTTTGTCTATCTATTATGATTTAAACCTTGGTAAGTTATAATTTTCTGTGATATTTAGGATATTTAAAAATATAGAAGTATTTTTGTAGACTAATTTACAATTTTTCCAGTATTTTACCAAGTAGTTCTTCTAACTTTCCTAAATCTCCATAGACTGTTCCGTCCATATAAAGATTGTAAACCTCGTCATCTTGCTCCACACGTATTTGTGCAGAATAACCTTTTGATAGTGCTAAGGAACGAATAACTTCTCGTTGAGTTCGTCCATTCCCTTCTCGAAAGGGATGGAAATAATTAAGATTATCAAGAATTTTTGCTAATTGTTTAATAATTTTATTTTTGAATTAGCAGTTTGATAATAGGTATGAATAAGATGGTTGATATAGTCTTGGGCAGTACTGAAAGATTGTATTGGCATAAAGGGATTCCCGCTTTTTGAGATATTCACCTTGCGATATTGTCCCGCCCAAGCATAGACATCTTGAAATAAATATTTATGAATGGCTAAAATATCACTAATGGAGTAGACTTCTATGGTTTTCAAGCGCAAGTCTGCAAGCCTTCTAGTAACGAATAAATGCTCATTCCGGTAGGCTTCTTCAATATTTGTAATATTTTGTTTGTTGATTAAGACTGTAGAATTTGGATAGGTATATTGGTGATTGGGGTCAATGTACTCATAGCCTTCGTATTGATTTTTAACCAATATTCAATTCCTTTCGTCTGTTGATAACATAAGTTTTTAAATCAATCACATCTTGAACAGTAGGTTCATAATTTTCAATCATTGATGACCCAATAGCATACCAGACAGTATCAAAATCTGAAAAGTTATCAAAGGGAATCCCTAAAATTGTTAATTCTTCTTTATTTACATCAAGAGTCATGGCACACCTCCTTGCATAGAGTTATCCTTATTATACCATAAAATCGGTATTTTCACCTAAAGGATAGAGACTGTTATTAAAGTATGAATTTATGATAAAATAATTTTATCATAAAAAGAAATAGCAGGGGTGTAGCATGGAGGCATATATTACAGAAGCGTTAGTAAAAGCAGGGATTGAGTTGGGAACTCTAACATTTAAAGGAACAACAACACTAGTGAATAGTAAAATTCAATCATTAAAGGAAGAACGTAATGCTGATAAATTACGAAATACTTATGATGAAATTGTAAATGAGTTACTTTCGGAACGAGAACAGGCAATTAGAATTGCTCAGGCATATAAAGAAGAATATGAAAAAGTACATATTGATGATAAAGATATTGAGTATTTGCACAACACTTTAGAACAGGTTATTTCTCTGCTATCTTCATTTACTAGTGTTGAAGATGGGAAAGAAGATTCAATGAAACAATTAGTTGCTTTACTTAATAAGGATACTTTAAAGACTATGCAATTATTGGGATTTAATTACAAGGAGGCAATAGGAGAACCTCTAACGGAGGTTTGCTCAAATGCTATAAGAAATAAATTAGGAGGTCTATCATCTAAGAAAAACGTACGTAACAAAAAATAATTTAACCAATGGTGTGAACTTTTAGTATTTATCAGCTCAATTCTTTGTAATTTTGGGGTAAAATTCACACCATTCAGATGAAATTAGTTGAGATTAATTGAAATAACGCTTTCAGAAAAGCGTAGAAATGCTTGATATTAAAGACTTTTGAAATTTAGTCAAACAAAAGTCGTTCAAACCAGGTCTTAAGAAAGCTCGTAAAGCTAGCCAGTTCTCTAAACGTTAATCAATACGATTATATCAACGTTTCAAGACATTCAAGAGTTATCTCTTGGGTGTCTTTTTTATCAAAAAATCTATAGTTTCCCTGAGAATTTCCCTGAAATTTCCCTGAAATTTCCCTGACCTAATTTTTAAGATTCCTAAATGCAATTTCACCAACAGTTTGATTTACTATATCTTTAGTATTAACATAAGTCTTTGTAATTTCTTTGTCACTATGAGTTAAGGCTTCAGAAATTGCTTCTAGTGGAACTCCAGCTTGTTTTGCGAGTGTAGCACCAGTATGTCTTAATTTATGAGGAGATGCGGGTGCAAGTTCAGGATGTCTACGTCGAACGGATTTCATTCTGTAATTTAGATAATCTACATGGAGAGGTAAGTTAATGTTGTTTGATCTGTCATTGTAGGTAAAAACAAACTGTTTTTGATTTTGTCGTAGACCAAATAGTTTAAGTTCTTCTTGCTGTTTGATTTTCCAATTTTCCAATAAGTCCATCAATTCAACTGGAGCTTTAAAAATAGTCTTTTTGTTCCCTTTTGTTGATTTGATATTACCAAAACGATCTAGTGCTTGCTCGATAAGTATTTCTCCAGTAGAGAAATTAATGTGTTTCCATTGCAAAGCATAACTTTCTGATTTTCGGTCAGATAAGAAGAATGTCGTATAAAAGAGCGTGTAGTCTTTTAGGTCTATCAGCCCATTTTCTAAATCTTTATCAAAAGCTAGTAGCCAAGATGTTAACTCTTCTTTATCTAGGGAAAGATCTTCCTCACGTTTGCTTTCTTTAAGGAGAATCTTTTTATTAGCTTTAATTCTACTAATTGTTTTTCGAAGTTTATTTGAAGGAATATAGTCTAGTTCCTCAGCCCAATCAAACACGGAGTTAACATAGCTTCTAATCACTTTGAAATTAGCATAGCTATTTGCCTTGGGAGTGAGTAGTGAAAGAATAAGTTGTTTATTATTATTTAGGTATTCAATGGAATATTTACCTAGAATAGGTAAGATATGTAGTCTGAATATGTTTTCTGTTTGAAAAATAGTCGCCTTTGTTGGTGGTTTAATTGTAGTTGTGGTTTGACCTGCCTTGTATGGTTCTAACCAAATTTGTTTATAAAAGTTCTCAAAAGTGATTTCTTCCTTTTTATCAACAGGAAGATTATTTCTTGCTTTTTCTATATTCACTGCAAATTTAAGTTCAGCCTCTCTAGCCTCCCTTTTTGTTTTAAAACGCTTTTCATAATATTGCCCCAGACCCAGTTTCCCTCGAACATCAGAGGGAACATAGATTTTTAATTGATAAGTTCCGTTTTTCGTTTTCTTAATAGACATATTTACCTCCTTATGCGCTGATTTCTAATCTTGTCATCCATTGATTGATACTTTCCTTGTTAAAACGAATAGATTTTCCAATTCGGATATAGGGCAGTCCCATTGCGATCCAAATATCAAGTGTATTATTAGAGACTCCTAGATAGTTACAAGTCTGTTTTTTGTTTAGAAAAGGGCTATCAGCCCCAATATCTTCTTTAAAATGATGAATTTCATTCTTTATTAGTGTTGCAATCATTTGCTGAATTTCTTTTGTTTGTTCTTGTGGTAATTGTACTAGCATATATTATTCTCCTCTCAAAAATAAAAAGAAGAGTAAAATACTCTTCTACTGTCAAAAAGATTAATTCTTTTTATCTGTTTGTGTTTTGATAAGACCTAGCAAAGCAAGCCCAGATATTCCGAGTGCCCAATGTTTGTATGTATTACGACATGAATCACAAATTGGTATTCTTGTAGGTGATGAGATTATTTTTTTACATTTTTTACACTTCTTCGTTTTTAGTGTCATTTTTTTTCTCCGTTTCGATTTTTGCTGTTTCAGTATTACTTAATTTAGTGTTACTAACTTGGTGGAATTCAATTAATTTAGTATTAATAGTATTGAATAAGTCAATATTGTTTTTTGTGTAGCTGTAATGATTATGGATTAATTCTAACAAACTTATTTTTGGAATATTATTATTCGTAATCCATTTTGAATTTTTTAGGTAAGGAAGTTTCTTTGCCAGTTCTTTTAAATAACTTACTTTGTATGGAATATCTTGTTTAGAAACTAATTCCATTGAACCCTCAAAAGATAGTAGCCTGTCATGTGCCATTTCCTCATTATTTAATGTTAAATCTATATAAATTTGCATACCAACAATTTTAGTCATAATTTCTATGTCATGAAGTAAAAATCAGCATGCTTTTGTAAAGAAGCTTGAAGGTATGTTGGTTGGCTGGTTTTCTTAATAATTTCATCTCTATTTGAAATTATATCAGATTTAATGACACTTACTGACTCTTCAAATAATGTATTTGCCTCCTTTAGTAACTTAATTTTTTCTATAAAATCTTTGCTATTGTTGGCTTCTATAACTTTTGTCCGAGCTGAAAAAAATGGAGATAGTATACTATTGTTTCGATCCCATAGGATCTGATAATCTTGGCTTTCTTTGATGTCTAACAGTAAGTTATAGATTTGTTTAAGCTGAGCTTGAGCGATTAGATCACTAGTGACCTGATTTTCGTTATTATTGGTCGCTTTCCTTAATGTCAAATCTTCAACACGAGTTTTATGATCAGTTGTGTCTACAATTACAGCCCTAAGATTTCCCTCGACTTTTCTAGATTCTCCAATTTTATAAGTACCGTCTTGAAGTTTCATTTTGGTGTCAGGAGTTAGACTGTCAAAGTCAACCTCATATAGAGTACCATTATTGGGATCTAGTATTTTAGTGTTAGGATTAAGATATTTATTTGAAAAGTTGATTAGGATGTTTCCCTTAGTATCAAATAGGTTTGAGATATCAAAGGGTAAATCTTTCTCAATTATGTTTGGGAGAGCTTGTTCAAAAGGACTACTTATTTCAAAGATATTAAGTGATTGGATATCTGTCTTATTTATAAACAAATCAAAAGATTGTAAATTTTTTTGATTAATTCTCTTTTTTGCTTCTCTGATTTAGTAACTTCATTCATTAGATCACCTAGTCATTTTTGTATTAATTATAACATTTAGTATTGATTTTACACGTATCTACACTAAAAATATTAAAAATTAATATTATTAAAATCATCATCAGTGTCCAATAACATAAGTAAATTGTTTTGCTGTTTCTGCATCAAAGGTACGGTAGCTAACGACTCCTAGACCTTTAACGTTTGATTCAGAGATAAGAATAGAGCCATCTGATTTGACTTGTTCCACAAAGGCAATGTGTCCATAGGTTGGGTCTGCTCCAGCTTGTCCTGGGCTAAAAGATAGTGCGGAGTGTTCGGTAGGGGTATGAGTTGTTTGGTAACTAGGGGCATTCATCCATTGACCACCATTTCCCATGTACTCTCCGAAGCTAACACCGACCTCTTTTCCTCGGTTGTAGACAAACCAGGTACATTGTCCCCAAGGATAAGACAGTCCTGTATAGCTTGAAGTATTGATTTCTTTGGTGAGGCTGTAGCCTTGTGGAATATTCCCAGTTGTGATACCACCTCCATCTCTGGCTTTTCCTGTCGTTTGTTTAGGGGCCTTAGGTGTGCCTCCATGCTCATCGATATAAGTATCGAGTTTTTGCATGGTTTCAGCACGCCTTTTTCCTGAGCCAGAAGTATCGGTGAAATAGACTCCCCCATCTGTTGATGTATTGAGAGAACCACTCGCAAATTTTTGGGCTTTGTCATCTTGGACCTTGAAGGTTTCGTTTTTATTGCCAATGATGGTCTGATTGGTGAGTCCCACAACTGCCACTTCATCGTTAAAATTATTGGCGTTTTCTGGATTAGAGTCAAATGCCCCAAAACCAAACATGTTGGAGCCTGGATTTGTAGCAACTCCAGCTGTTCCAAGTGAGCTTTCATTTAAGGCAATCGCTACAATAGCACGAACATCTAAATTAGACTTAGCCTCCCAGTCTAAAAGCTTTTTACCATTGATGCGCTTCTTGTCATAGGAGATTCCTAAAGTATCTAAAAACCCGTCCAATTGCTCTGCTTTAATACCATAGCGATGGACGAGTAAATTATGGGTATAGGGATCTCCATTTGACCAGTGGTCCGTGTAGGTTGCCCCATTTAGTGATTGAGAAGAGCCACCAGTGCTACCTCCCCCGACTGCTCCCATAATGATGATAATGATAAAAACAGGAAAGAAGAGAGG
Organism: Streptococcus sp. HSISS2; assembly: GCF_000448665.1. NCBI lineage: Bacteria > Bacillati > Bacillota > Bacilli > Lactobacillales > Streptococcaceae > Streptococcus > Streptococcus sp. HSISS2. The sequence goes on from NZ_CM002133.1 coordinate 100,645, forward strand.
AATAAGACTAGATAATAGATACCATTTTAGTTTTTTCATTGGCTCTCCTTTCTACTCAATGTCTGATATAAGCTGTAAATAGAACAGTCCCAAAGCGCCATTTGGCATCTAAGACGACGGAATGAGCTTTTGTTTGTGCAATAATCTGGTCTCTGTCTTTTTCTGAGACTGGAAATAAAAGAAGGAAATCGACGGAGCGTTTCCCTTCTTGGTAGGCCTTAAAAAGTGTTTCTTCAAGCATTCTTGGAAAGGCTGTTCTTGAGCGTATTTTAGTATTCATTCTATTCTCCTCTCAATTGGTTTAGGCGTTGCGTTAAACGATCTCGTCGCTCGATATTGGCTCTTATTTTATCGTCTCGTGTCATAGTCTGACGATAAGCACGTGTGAAGGCATTAGATCCTTGAGCTTTATACATGGCTTGAGGGTCCTTGTAAGCATCCAATCTACGTTCTAGGATGTTGATACGGTGTTGTTTGAATGGCGAAATCCACTCTTCTCTGAGCGTTTGGAATTCGTCCTCTGGATTAGGTGTTCCTTCTGACATGATTGGTGACTCGCTAGGAGGTGATGGGTTCTCTTTTTCAATTGGCTTGAAGTTATCAGGTGGTGTCTGTGTTGGAGGAATGATTGGTTCTGGAGATTCTGGGGTTGTTGGAGCCTCTGTTGGTCCAGATGGCATAACTGTTTCTGGTTGGCTTGGTTCTTTACGGGTAAAGAAGGAACCAGCATTTTGGTAATGGCTTTTGGCATTCATCATCACCCCAGTCCCAAAACCAGCACCAGCCAATGCAAAGTTTCCGAGGTGTTGAGCCGTCGCAAGGCTTCGTGTTGGGACTTGTGAAGCGACCTCTTTGGTTTTTGTGACGCCTTGTTCAACTTTAGTGCCAATATCTGTCGCAACCATTCGAGCTTTGGAGCCAAGAATGAATTGGAGGAGTTGGCCTTTGAATCTCCAGATGAGGAAATAGATGACACCTTTAGAAACCACTGATACTAAGAGTTTGAAGACAAGACCAAATAAAAGAAGTGACGGTAAGGTTTTTAGAACACCATCAAACCCATTTGTGACAATGTTTTCTATCATTTTTCAATATAGAAAATAAGGAGTGTTAAGAGAGTAGTAATCGCTGGAAAAATCAAGCCCCCAAACATAACTTTAAGCACTCCAAAGACTAACTCTTGCATCCTTGGAATGAATGACATGAGAAGGACTACTGGAAAAAGTAGAATCATGGTGAGGACAAGGATTTGAGCCACTACATTTAAGAGCTGGATAAGAATAATGGGGACGGCTAATACAAAGGCTTCTACAATTTTAAAAATCACATAGAACATCCGAGTGAAGATGAAGTCTGGCATGGCTGACACCCAACGGTTTTTTCACCATCATCGTTGGCGCCATCTCCTAAATTGTCTAAATACTTGGAACGGTCTTTAGCTTTGACTGCCTTGAAGTTTCTATTCTTATCACTAGTTCCAAGGACCTTACTGTCGTCAAAGGCTTCTTCCTTGCCATCTTGGCTATTCTTGTATTTTCCATTTTCTTGGCCAGTATTGACGAAGACATAGGCTTTATAGGATGTTTCTGCAATGTAGCTATCCGACATCGATTTTCCAATTTTAATCGACTTGTCTTTGGCATAGTCCACCTTAATTCCTGCAATCTTTTTGGTAACGTCTTTAGAGACGTTATTAACGGTATCAAGGAGATAGAGACCACCAGAAGTTCCTGCAACTGTCCCAAAGTACCCCAGAGCTAATAGGAGTACTAGACAGACGTGGAGGAGTGTTCTTGAAAAGGAACCTTTTGAAAAGAAATATTGGTAGAACAGGTAGAAAGCTAAAACCAAAAGCAAGGTGCCTACAAGTGATTTGTTGGTAATGTTGCCAGTATTAGAGCCAGTAAATCCGTGCCAAATACTGCTTGCCCCATGAAAGACATAGGTTTTATAGGTGGCATAGAGATCAATCTTTTCTAAGATGCGAATGAGGAGGGAAAAGAAGCCAACGACGGCATTGAGAATGAAAAAGAAGAGGTTAACGAAGAGTTCATTAATGAGGACCCAGGCCCCATTAAAGGAGCCAAAGTTGGTTGGTTCCATGTAGGACTTTAGGGAGAAGATATCCACTCCCTTTAGCTTGGCAAAAGCTTCTTGCATCGGTTCACCTCCTAACTAGCGTATTTATTTTCAAGACTTGAAGACACTGTTGCTTTCATAGGTTTTAGAAGCATATCAATATCTTCAAAGAGATTATGAACGGAAATCATATTGAGATTACCGTAGACATCGTAGTAAAGGCACTGACCAGAAATCATATTATCAATCCATTCGAGGTTACTTTCAGTGACTTCGAGATTGACGTGTCTGAGAATATCTTCACGTTCAGATTTTTCATAGAAGGCAAAGATGGTCCCAAATCCAGTCGTGTCATCGTCATTTTCTGCATCGTGGACTGATTGTGTAATCAGTGCCAAGGTATTGTTCTTAGAGCGTCCAATACGTCTCATATTTTTGATAACGGCTTTTCCTTCTGCGGATTTCATTAGAATCCAGGCTTCGTCAAAGAACTCAATGGTATCTTCGTTTTCATTTCGTTCGCCAAAGTGGGTACAAAAGGCTCCAAGTGCAAACATGAGGGCAATAGAGTTTCGTTCATGGTCTGAAATCTTTGTGGAGTCATCTTTTGGGAGCTTGAGATTATTGACTTCTAGGATAGTGACTCGGGACTCATAGTTAAGTCCTGGGGTTGTGCCATCTGAGAAGGCGAGTTCCAAGATGGAGTTTGTCACAATGGACGTCAGGTAGCGACCCACTGAGGCAATTTCAGATGAGGAAGCCTGTCTTAAAGCTTCTAGGACATGTTTAAAGCCGACGTTTTCACCAGCTACTCGACGTTCTACGATAGCGTTAATGGCTTCTGTGATGGCTGTTTTCTGGTCCATTGTTACGTCATCGACAGCTTGTAGGAGAAACTCGAGCATGTTCTTTGCGACCTCTACGGCTTGTTCCTTATCAAGGACTACAATGGGATCTAGGACTCCGTGGTTTGATGGCAGTGAGCTATCTAGTGTCACAAAGTTAAAGTTGTCAATCTGTTTTTTACGTTCAGGGTAGCGTCTTGCAAATTTAGGGGAGTTGATTACTTCTTGATAGTGATTTCTAAGTTCACGTTTGGGGTCAATATAGAGGGTTTTGACATTTTGTAAGGCTACACTTAAAAAGATAATCTGAGCGAGGAAAGATTTTCCTTGTCCTGTCGCACCCGTAATAATGATATGTGGGTTCTTGGTAATCTTTCCAGCGATATCTTCTTTATTTCCGACTGTGGCATTGTAGAGAACGATATTTTTAGAGGAATCAATAGCTTTAGCGATAGTGTCCCAACGGCCAGTCCAGTTGTCTACTCGTCCGATATACCAACCGATACGGTTCCCTGAGGACGTATTGGTAAAGGGCATGAGTTCTGAAAAGCCACGGGCTGTGACCATATGTGTCCATGTGCGAGTTTTCTTTTGGAGGTTTTCTCCATAAAGCAGAGCTTGAAAGAGGTATGGGCCATCTTGCGAAGCTTCACTGATTTCAACGCCCATATCATCAAAATAGTTGAGAACAACTTGTCGTCTTTGACGAAGCTGATTGACACTAGAAGCTGAGACAATGAGATAGGCCCCATATTCGATGATATCTTCCTTGTTTCCGACTTTTTTCATCAGGTCTTTTAGGGAGATAGAGCCCATGATGATCTCGTCTTGTTGGACGGTGTCTGTGTTGTCAGCTTCTTCCATGATGTTTCGATAACGGGTATTGGAACGTCCCATTCTCCCCTTGATTTTGTTAGTATCAATAAATTCTGCCTTGATACGTAGTTCTACGGGAAAGTTCAAGCGTTGGACAAATTCGCCTAAGTGAAAGCCGTTGAATTGCACAGGAAACTTTCCAACAGGAAGAATGGTCACAAAGGAAGAACCATAAGGACTTTCGAGCTTGAGGAAGCCTCCTTTTAGGACTTTAATTAGGGTGTCTGTGATATTAAATTGGGAGCGATTAGCGAGGACCTCCTTCTTGTAATGGGGAATATAGCGGAGATATTGCATCCGCTGGTAGTAGAAGAGTTCCTCATTGGTCAGACGTTTAGCACGTAGGACAGAGAAAGCTTGGAAAATAGTGAATTCATCACTTCTGTAATCGTCATACCATGTGGGACTCAATGCGTATTCGTAGCCAAGACCTTTTGCGATTTTTTCCGAGAACTCATTAAAGCTCTCATAAGCCAAGTCTTTCACCGTTGCCCCATGATTTTGTTTGCGTAAGGTCACTCCCACGACCCAGTCAAACTGATAAGGAATTTCCATTTCATCCGTGAGACGATTAACCGTGTAAAGAAGGAGCTCTTCTCCCAGTTCACGGCTATCATCTGCCAATGCTTCTGAAAAGTCCCTCATTTTCTCTTCTAAGAGATAGTCTTTGGGAATGAGTGAAATCTCAAAGGACTTGTTTTTCTGGAGCTTTTTCATCATCTGAGCAACTGTGATTTTGTGTTTCCCCTTTTTCTCTTCATCTGTAATGGTGATGGGAGTATTGGGAATGCGGTAATAAGCGACCACCGTTCGATCTTTTTTGAGGGCTAGATTTTCATGGGTTTCCCTAATAGGATAGGTTAAGGTAATACTCATAGGA
>NZ_CM002133.1:106687-122526 GCF_000448665.1 Streptococcus sp. HSISS2
GAGATAGTCTTTGGGAATGAGTGAAATCTCAAAGGACTTGTTTTTCTGGAGCTTTTTCATCATCTGAGCAACTGTGATTTTGTGTTTCCCCTTTTTCTCTTCATCTGTAATGGTGATGGGAGTATTGGGAATGCGGTAATAAGCGACCACCGTTCGATCTTTTTTGAGGGCTAGATTTTCATGGGTTTCCCTAATAGGATAGGTTAAGGTAATACTCATAGGACCTCCTTTTCTATAGTTTTGTTTTTCAAAGACAATTTCTTCTACTGGCTCTATTCGGTCTTCATGGTAGATTGCTTTTTTATTGAGCTTGAAATCCCAGAAGTAAATCAGGTAGTCCCCAATGAAAACGTGCATCTTCTTACCGTGTGGTTCGTATTCAGTGTAGAATTTAGCGAGTTTATAGGGGAGGTACCAGTAGAGCAATAGTGAAATAGAGTGTGTTAATTTTGCGAGGGGAACCAGGATGAATCCTCCAAAGAGCAACATGGCTACAAAAACGAAGGTAAAGACAATGAAAAAGGATAATTGCATTGGTGTCGCAAAGTACCCAAGGCGAGTCCCCTTTTTTGTCTTGATTTCCTGGATCCAATAGGGGGCGTTCAAGCCCTTACTGTAGTCATAGAGTCTTTCGTCAGTCATACTTAAAGTCCTGAATCAATACCAAAGAGTCGTAGGAACCAGCCGACCACTTTTAGGATATCTTGTCCTTTTGCGATAGAGACGATGACGGCATAGAAACCAACGACTGAGAAGAGTTGAAGCCATGAACTGTTTCGCCAAGCTTTAATAGCCAACAAAACAGCGATAGCGGTGAGAATCCAAATTCCATCGCCTTGGAGGAAGGTACGTAGATTGTCTGTGTTCATAGAGTTCTCCTAATCTTTATCGTTTGCGTAGTTGAGAGGAATGGTGTGTTCTAGTTTTGTAACATAGTAGCTCTTGTCTTTTTCTGAGAGCGTGAAGGTGAAGTTTTCAGAGTGTGTCGTTCCTCCCACCTCAAAGGTTGCTTGTACATAAGCAATGAGATCAGCCCCATCTTTCTTAAGATAGGTATAGTCAATCGTTTTAAAGGTGGTATTGGCTACAATAGCAACGTTCTTAGCAATGAGGTTGAGATTGTCTTGGTTAGTGGTGTAGTTGGTAAAGAAAACCTTGAGGAACTTTTCAACCTTCTTGTGTTGACTGTCTGAGACGTGGTCGTTGGCTGTGAGTTGGAGTTGATCGTCTTCGCTAAAGTGTCCAGCTTGTGAAGAGTCAATCGCTGAGAACCAAGGAAGTCCAGAAACGTAGTATTTCCCCTCTTTTTCATCAAAGGGAATATTAAACCCCGTGACCAGTTCTTTTCCTCGGTGTCTTTGTCATGTTGGATTATTTCCTTGTATTTGACCTTGTAGGTGGCTACCTTCCCTTCGACCGTGACTAACTGTGAGTAGAGCAGGGTACTTGGGTTACGCACTTGACCTTGTGCTTTAACGTCTGGAACGAAGTTATAGAAACTGTTGAGGTGTTCGACTTGTGCTTGTTGTTTATCCCCTTCTTGTGGGAGGGTGAAGTAGGCGTAGACATAGTCATTGAGGTAATACTGGAGCTTGTAGTCATACTTGCGATTAGCGTCTATAGGCTGTGCTTTTTGTTTTTGAGTCGCTTCCACTTGATCTTGTAGTGTTCCCACTTTATTTGAGAGTGTGATGGCACGGACGGATCCCATAAGACCAACAAAAAGGAGGAACGAAATTCCTCCGATAACAGCTAGATTGACGGTCTTTTTCGTAGTAACTTTTAGCTTTGGTGGGCCTCCTTTCTTCTCCACCTTTTTAAAGTTTGAGAGGTATTCTCTTGCTTTTAGTAAGTATCGTTTAGCTTTCGTCATAGGTCCTCCTTTTAGAGACTAGCAAGTTCAATGAGTTTGGAACCTTTGGCATAGAGGCGCTTATTGGCTTTTTCAATCTCACTGTTGATGTAGTAGTAGCCTCGTAACTCATTGTGGAGTTGTTCGACTAATTCAGGCTTTAGGTCCTTGGCTTCTTCTTTTTTGAGAAGAGCGTTGAGTTCTCCAGCCTTGGTCCAAGCCTGTTTGTGGTCTTTCTTTTTGAGCAATTCTCCAAGTTCGTTGGTAACTTGTCCAACTTTGGTTTCAAAAATCGTTTTAGTGGCCATATCAATTTCCTTTCTAAATGTTTCGTGATTGTTTTTGATGGTCTGTTGAATATAGGCAATGAGAGAGGGACGCATTCGTTTATTGAGACTCAGAACCTGACCGTCTAGGGTGAAACAGGCATGTTCATAGTCGTAAAAGCCCCTATCATCTGGAGGTTTTTCGGTACATCTTCCAGCACATTCATAGTAGAAGTCCTTGCCTTTTCTAAGGAGGATATACATGTTCCAAAACTCTTGATCGGGAAGAAGGAGGAAGTCTGCTTGATAGATTTTTTTGAGCATGAATTAGCCCTCTAGAAGGTCCTCGTAGCCTAGCGCTTGGTAAATAAAGTCTGTATCAAACCAAAGCCAATCATTGATTTGAGTGTCGGTAGGGGTATTCCCAGAAAAGAGGTCTTCACAGATGGTGGTTAGGGTATCTATACCACCACGTTCACGGACAGTGTTTAAGGTACTCAGTCCACCAGACCAGGCTTTAAAGTTGTTTAGTGAATTGATTTCGACTTTGTATTCCATAGAGATTTCCTTTCTAGTGTTCATAGTGTTTGTTGGTTTTGAGGAGTCTTAAGATAGCCTCCCCACGATCGGTGATTTCACCGCTATTTTGAATCATCTTCATGTATTCTGTTTGCATGATTTTGTCTGCTTCAGAAACGAGTGCGAGAGAGTTTGCGACTTGATAGGTTAACCAGCGAATGGTCCGTTCGATACTGTAGGGTTGTGGACTGGTTGAGAGTTTTAGGGGTTCGACCCCTCCAAAGAGTTCTTGCCATTTTTCATAGGGTTTATAGGCTCCAAAACGGGTGACACCATCATAGACTTGGATTTCCTTGTTCACGATACCTCTTGCGATTTCTCCGAGGTCCACACCGTTGATGTATTCCTCCACAACTCCTTGGGCTTTCTGGTCTGAAAAGCGTAGTTCGTAGCGGTTCCAGATACCAAAAATCTCCAAGGATTCTTCCAAGGAGATATTTTCCATACGGGCGATTTCGTATCGCTTTTCATAAAAGTTGAAGTAGAGCTGACTTTGACGGCTCCCAAAGTAAAGGGACAGACCGTGATTGGCTTCCATATCATCGTTATCGGTGAAGGAACCCCCACCTGTGATATTCCATTTTCGAATGGTATCTAGGACAATTTCTTTGGCATAGAGCTTATCAATGAGCTTTGGGATTTGGATATGTTCATCCTCGTGCCCATAGCCTTTATAGAGCTCGTCTAGGGCGATATCAAGGCGTTTTACCCTGACATCTTCGTAGGCATAGAGAATAGTTTGAAGAAAGGTTTGCCAAGAAATCCCCTTGTGTTCTAAGAGGAGTTCCATCTCCCGACAGCCTTGACCAGAGAGTTGGAGACAAGTTTGGTAGTTATTAGTGGCAGACTTATCAAAGAAATCGAAAATCCAAATGTTTCCCCGTTGCCACAAGTGGGTATAATTCATGAGCCGTGTTTCTTGGTCAGTAAATTCGCTTAAGTGACAAAAAAGAAAGTTCTCACAGAAAGTTTCTAAATCTCGTAGACTAGGGAAGGTTAGTCGCAAGTAGTCGATGTGAGCCCTGAGATTGTTTTTGTGACACTCTTGATAATAACCGAGTTTTTCTTTGAGTTCTCGGAACTTGTCAATGGTGAGACCTCTTTCCCCTGCTTCATAGGAGCGGTAAGTTCTTATCGGTAAGTCAACGGCTTGTGCAAAGGCTTTTTGGCTGAGGCCTGTTTGTTTTCTGAAGTTTTTGATCTGAAAGGGACTTATTTTAGTCATTCATGGGAACACCTCCTTTTGACTAAGTGACACACTTTTTGGACCAAAGTGACACACTTTCTAAATCTTGAAATCCCAACTCCCACAAGGAATGAGGAGGGGGGACGTGGCACTTTGGCCAAATGTAACCCCCCTATTAGAAATCGGGGGTTGAAGTCTCATCATGGCCTAGGAACTTCGGGCTACGGTCTGCGCCTGACCTGTGGTCAGGCTTGCCCTTGCCCTTGTCCTAGCCCATGATGACTAAGCGTCGCTTCAACGGCTTTTGGATAAGATTTGCGTCCTCCCTCCTCAAAGTGGATGAGACTTTCAAGAAGGAGTTCTTCTTGAAAAGGAGCGACTAGAATGGCGGATTCCGTCCGTTCAAAAACAATCCCTTGTTCTTGCAAGAGATAGATGATCTTTCGAAGCGTCGCCATTTTGAGGTCTTGTTCCTCCGAAAATTCTTTGAGAGGTCGTAGATTAGTATCAGTGTTTAGAGCTTTTTCCTCCTCTATCAATTCAGTTTTTTCAGCTTGTGGTTGATCTTCTCCAAAGACTTCAAATTCTTCGCCATTAAATTCCATGATAGGGATTTTTGCGTAGGCATCATAGAAAGAGAAGCCTTGGTCGAGAGGTACGTAAGGAGAGAAGAATTCTCCAGCTAAGTCCCCGTTATTAGCAATATAACCTCGTCCTTTAACTTTGACGCCATTAATTTCATCGAGCTTTTTAAACTCTTTGGTTTTGTTGGCATCTCCAAACATCATGTCGTAACCCGTTGATTCCAAGTGTCCAACCGAGAGGCGTTTCATAAAGTTATCTCGAAGAGCTGTCTTGATAAACTCACCGTCAGGCCGTTGCATGGCAAAGATGATAAAGACACCAGCCTGACGCCCTTCTAGAACGAGTTGAGAGAGGTATTCCATGAGTTCAGACTGTAAGCTATAGTCACGGTCAATCTTGGCTATAAGGGCTGCCCACTCGTCTACGAGAATGAATTTGGGTATCATGCCGTAGTGTGTAAAGTTCTTTCCAGCTTGAAATTTGGGTGAGGTGGACATAAGCTCGTAGCGTTTTTCCATGAAGGCCACATTTTCTTTAAAACACTGGATGATATCTTCTTTACTTGTATAGACACGACCATGAAAGACAGGAATCTTTTTGAGTCCAGCCAGGTCAGAGTTCTTTGGATCACAGATATCCACAAAGCCAATCTTAGCCAGTGCATAGATAATGGTCATGAGAACAACGGTTTTACCGCCCCCAGTTCCCCCACCAATGAGCAGATGAGGCTCTTCAATATAATCCCAAGTGACGTCTTTCATAAGTTGGAGTTTAGAACCCTTGACCTCGACGTCGTTAATGGTGATACGGCTATCAATGCGGTTGATGGCAATGTCATAGGTGATAAACCGTTTATCAAAGGTTTTATTACGAAAGTCCCCATTAAACATGACTTCAAGGGTCGAGCCAAGATTGAGAAAACGGTCCTGAAATTTATTGCCTTCTAGAATAAAATGAACTTCAATCTTGTAGCGAGACTGTTTCAAGTAGATCTGAGGAAGGATAATCTTTTCAATTGTTTTGTTTTCACGTCTGATATTTTTTATCAAATAGAGGTTGTTTTCGATCAAGAAGCGAGACAAAATTCGTAGGCTATTGAGCTTTTGGAAGAAGACGATTTTCTCGTAGCACATGCGATTCAGTAGGTAAGCCACTAAGCAAGAAGCAACAAGGACACCCCCGATAAAGTAAACTTGTGGCAAGGGATGGTCCTTCAATTCTTCTAGGTTGACATAGCAATAATGTCCAATCGCTAACAAAGAAGGGAACCACCAGATAAACCAGGTGATTCCCCGAATATGACGATAAAAGGCCCTAACTCTTATCCCACGATAGGTAAAGAGCTTCATAGTGCATCACCTCCTAGTTTTCTTTCTTGTTGTCTAGAGGTTTGTTTTCCTTAAAAGGTGCTCCTCCATTCTTTTTCTTGATTTTAGAAGCAAAGAGCTTGTAAATATCATTGCGGTTAACGTGCGTATGGGTGATGACGATATCTTCAAGTTCAACCTCTTCTCGGTATTTAATGCCTAGATCTTCAATTTCAGACTGGGCCATATCAGCAATGGTGAAAAAGAGGGTCTCATGCTGGACAGAAGAGTGAATCGCCACAACAATCCCACGGATTTCACCTGTATTGACTTGGACAAATGATCCATCAGGGTTTCGTTGGGTGCGGTCTTCTTCATAGATGATATCAGGACCTTCAATCCCACGGAAAGATAGCTTTCCAAGGACTTCTGGCACGTTTAGACCATCTGTAATGACACGATAGGTCTTGTCCGCAATTTGTAGTTTTCCTCCGTAGTTTAATCCAATTTTAGCCATATGTATTTCTCCTTTACTTTCTTATTTTTTTAGGACCAATTTTTCCGCAAAGACATTAAGCGCTGGGGCAACTGAGTTCCCGTTTAGAGCTGTGTCTGAGAGAAAGATTGGGTTGACGGCTTCTACGAGAGCATCTTCTGGGAAGACGGTGGTAGAAGCAGGGGTAATGACGTGGAAGGCCCCATGTTTTTCACTATTAAGAATGTGGCGTTGGTATTTACCTTCTTTTCCAAAGATAAAGCGAGGCGCATTCCCCAATTTTTCGTAGTAGGCAGGGCCGATAAAGTCTGGTTTCATGACAAGTGTTTCTGGAATCATAAGTCATTTCCTTTCTGATTTTAAGCAAAAGAAAAAGAGTTAAGCTAGTTGCTTCACTCTTGAGTAGTAGTGGGTAAATAGTTTACGTTTAAACTGTCGACTATAGAACTGAATATCACCGCTAGGGTAGTTGTTTCTGCGAGCTTCTTGGACTAAATGATCGAGATCAAGAAGTGCTTGTGTATAGAGTTTTGCTTGTAGTTTAGGCGAGTAGCTAAACATGGCATAGGTGAATTCATAGTTATCATAGAGACGTTTACATTGTAATGCGAAAAAAGTTAGTCATAATTTCTCCTTTATTGTAAGCGTAAAAAAGCTACTAAGACGTAAGGAAAACTTAGTAGCTTGAGAGTAAGTCCATCTATATAGATAGACAGCAGTAAAGAAAAGTTGTTTGGTTGGAAAGATTCCTCTTTCCACGGTGGCAACGTTTAGCAAGGTGCATTGCGTCAATTACCATCGCTTGCCCGGCCAATCTCTTTAGGGAGTCCTTATCATACCCAAGGGATTCTCTTACGCAACTTTGCGCAACCAGTTCACTTTACTATTCGGCAAAAGTGCTAATCGTCCGAAATGCGTGGAAGTCCACAAATACTAGTTTTAACTCTTCACTTCAACCATAAAACGAACTTGACTTTACTTGTCAAAACAATTACAATAAAGGTACGAAGTTTAGTGTAGTTTGATAGTCAGTCCTCTGGTTGTCAGACGCACTTTTTATTTAATTGTCAAAGAGCGTTGAAATGAACCTTTCAAATAAGGTTATTATTTTTCAACTTTAGCACAACTATCAGTTGTTATGTTTATTATACAACCAATAGTTGTTATCGTCAACCGTTTTTTGAAAAATTTAAAAATATTTCTTTAAGGGGAACTATAATGGATCTTGCGGAACACCTTAAGACCTTGAGAAAACAGGCTAAAATGACCCAAGCTCAAGTCGCAAAAGCTATCGAAATTTCGCAACAAGGATACGCTTATTGGGAACAAGGAAAAAACGTCCAAGTCATGACAATCTCGTGAAGATTGCCAAACTATTTAATGTCTCAGTCGATACCTTGGTATCAAATGATAAAACTGATGATATTGATTTGTCAGAAGTAGAATTGCTCTTCAGAAGCACATCAGACGGTATGAGCAATGAAGAAAAACAAGTCTTCAAACAAGAGCTCCTTCAGTTTATGAAAGAGCGGAAGAAACTTTTTGATGATGGAAAATAAAAATTCTTCACTTTTTAAAAGAACTTAGAATATCAAAAGGACTAACCAGAAGTGAACTTGCCAAACAATTTGGTGTATCAGAACGTACAGTAGCCCGTTGGGAAAATGGGGAGACGGATATGTATCAGAGTACGGCTGTTAAGTTGGCCGAGTTCTATGATGTTAGTATGGATATATTCAAATAAATAGAAAGAGGATTCACTTGGTAGAACTAATTATTTTGCTTATTCTTTTAGTAATCGGAGGTGTTTACTTACATATTGAGAAGAAGCGTCAAGACTTTTATAATAAAACTCAGTATAGTAAACAGATAGATATTGAGTATAACGATTGGTACTCTAAAGAAAACATTGGAACACTCCTAAACCACAAACAAAATACTAAATTTTATCAACAGGCTAAATTATATAAACTTAAAGAACCGTTAGAACTACATGGAATTGAAAAGTCTGATATAAATAACTATGTAGAATTTCTAAAAAATGGTAAGGGGAAACCAATTACATTAAAAAGAGTCTTTGATGGTATTATTTATGTATTTGGAGGTAGTTCTTTTTTATATCAATTTTTTCCTGAGTGGAAAAATAGGGGTGTAATTAAAAATTTATGCGATATCATTCAACCCCACTGGGGAAAATATGCAAACACAATAACTATTATAGGAACTTTAGGACTTATAATTACAGTTGTAATCGGAGTTATCTGGATGATGTTCAAGATTGGTACATTCCAAGATAGACATAAAAAATTGGATAAAATCAGATTACTAACGGAGTTGTTAGAGATTTGGGATTATTCAATAGATGGCTCAGTTACAGAAAATTCAGATGCAGTCAAAGGTTCTAAAAAGATTTATCCAAATATTAAGCTGATTGAAGATGAAAAATCAAAAATGGAAGTAGGAGAAGAGGTTAATGAAGCTTTTAATGAATTATTTGGTGGATTAGAAAGTTGTTGTAAAAAGATTTATCAATTTTGGCTTAAAGGAAAAATACCGTACATATTATTCATTACTCTACTTACTTTTGTATTAATAATTTTATCAAGTAAAGTGATATGGCAAGGCATTTTAGTGTGCTGTGTATTCATAACCGTAATATTTATTGCTTTTTTGCTTTTTTATATTGCTCAACTGAAGAAAAATACTGTCAAATTAGCTAATGTCGAGCAGGCTGAGAGAGAGAATCAATTGAAACGGAACTCAAAGAATAGAAATATCATTTTTGCAAGCTATCTTGTATTAACTATTCTATTTTTAGTGATTGCTTTCTGCGTAAAACTTAATTTAATTTTGTATATATTATTCTCAGTTGCTATTTTAATGATCTTAGGATATTTTACTTTTTTCAAAAATTACGATTAAGAGTAAAGTGTTTGGTGGACAATCGTCCACTTTTTCTATATAATTATTGTTAGTTTATAAAACAACATAACTTCAAGGAGGTATTATGGATACACGATACAGCCAAATTAAGGAAGTTGCAAATCGTTATATTTACAAGTATATCAAGGAAAATGACTCTTCTCTTTTGGGGTATGATTTTGAAGGGTTCTTCAACCATGTAGTTGAGAGTCACAATATCAAGGTTATGGAACATCATTTTTCCAGTCGCAAGATTGAAGGGCTGACCTTGATTGATGAGAGTGGTGTTTCTTTCTCCTATGAAAAGGAAAATCCGCAAGTAAAACAGAACTTTACCAAGTGCCATGAGTTGGGACATTTTCTACTAAAGCATACTGGCTATTTCTTTACAGAGCTAAAGGACGAATCTGACTCTATCTTTGAGAGCGAAGCAAATCTTTTTTCAGCATTTGTGCTTATGCCTAGTATTGTTTTGCTGTCAAAGATATTTTATAGGCATGATAGCTTTTCACGAGTAATGAAAGATCTGAAAGTTTCTGCTGAAGCCTTGGTCTATCGCTTGAGAGACTTATTCAGTTATGAAACAACTCGTTCATTAGATGAGGTTAACCATGCTATTCAAGACTACAAAAACGGTCAGTTGGATAGGATTGTAGATATGTTTGGCTTATTGAAGTCGTCTATTATTGCAGAGTACCAGCAAGTTATCATAGATATGCTGGCTAAAGTCTATCATTTGCTGACCAGAGACGGTTATCTATCAGACCGACAAATCTATGAATTGAAGGATAAAGAGTATAGACAGACTTTGGAAGCTGAAAAATCAGATATTTCTTGTGGTCAACTTTTTGATTATGGTAAGGTCATTTATTTTGCTTGGAAAAAGGATAAGCTAACAGAGAGACAAGCTGTTAGTAACGCTAAAACACAACTACTGTTAGAAAGGACATGAGATGTTCAACAGTACAAAATTAAAACAAAAACGTGAAGAGTTGGGAATGAAACAAAGTGAGGTTGCACGTCTTCTTGATATCAACCGCTCTTCTTATTTCTCTTGGGAAAATGGCAGAGCAGTCCCAAACAAGACTAACTTGAAAAATATTGCTGAGATTTTAGGAGTGACGGAAGAGTTCTTCTATGAGGAAGAAATCACTATGCTTTATAAGCAACTGAATCCTTCTAATCAGACCAAGGCTATGAACTATGTTAAAGACTTAGTAGATAAGCAGTCTAACATTGTTGCTATGCCTACCTTCCCTTATCGTGTCTATGAAAGCTTATCAGCTGGTATTGGTGCTACTGTATATGATAATAAGATCTTTGATACGGTTTACTTTGATAAGGAACTAGCTCATGACTTTGCTTCCTGGATTTCAGGGGATTCCATGGAGCCAACCTATCATAGCGGATCTGTTGCTCTTATTCGTGAAACAGGCTTTGATTATGACGGAGCAGTTTATGCGGTAGTGTGGAATTCACAGACCTTTATCAAGAAAGTTTACCGTGAGAAAGAAGGACTACGACTAGTTTCCATTAACAAGGACTATAAGGACATCCATATTCCTTACGATGAAAATCCACGTATTGTGGGTAAAATTGTAGGTAATTTTATGCCGTTAGAGGTGTAAAATGGGCTATTTTGATTATTCACGAGAACCGAAATCTGATATTGCTTTTGTGGATATGAAATCTTTCTATGCTAGTGTCGAGTGTGTTGAAAGAGAATTGCATCCTTTAAAGACCTCACTTTGTGTGATGAGTCGAGCGGATAATTCCAACGGACTGATTTTGGCTTCCTCTCCTATGTTCAAGAAAGTCTTTGGGAAATCGAACGTAGGGCGGAGCTATGATTTACCTTTTGATATTCATACTAGGAAATTCTCTTATTACAATGCGAGAAGGCAAGGGCTACCAACAACTCTCTAATATGTCAGATATATTGAGGAATGGGCAAAAGTGACATTTATTGTCCCTCCGAGAATGGATATGTACATTGAGAAGAATCTGGAGATTCAGCATATCTTCCAAGACTATGCAAGTATCGAAGACATTCTTCCTTATTCGATTGATGAGGGCTTTATTGACCTAACTTCTTCTTTAAATTACTTTATCTCAGATAAGAATATATCAAGCCAGAAAAAGTTGGATATGGTATCAGCACGTATTCAACGGGATATTTGGCGAAAAACAGGGATTTATTCCACTGTTGGCATGTCAAATAGTAACTCTCTTTTAGCTAAACTAGCTTTGGATAATGAAGCCAAGCATACCTCAATGATGAGGGCGAATTGGTCTTATGAAGATGTAGAAGACAAGGTCTGGAACATTCCTAAGATGACAGACTTTTGGGGCATCGGCTCCCGTATAGAGAAAAGGCTGAATAAGTTAGGCATCTACTCAATCCGGGAATTAGCCAACTTCAGTCCTGATATTCTTAAAAAGGAACTTGGAGTAGTTGGTGTTGACCTTTTCTTTCATGCCAATGGTATTGATGAAAGTAATGTCCACAATCCCTATAAGCCAAAAAGCAAAGGCCTAAGAAATTCACAAGTCTTGCCTAGAGATTATGTCAAACAAGTTGATATTGAATTGATTTTAAGAGAAATGGCAGAGCAGGTAGCCATTCGATTGAGAAGATCTCATAAAAAGTGTTGTACAGTTTCCATCTCTATAGGTTTTTCAAGGAAAGAAATGAAACGACCTATCCAGGCTCAAACGAAGATAGAACCGACTAATAATACTAGAGTTCTTACCGATCATGTTCTATTCTTGTTTAGAAAGAAATACGATTCAGGAGCAGTCAGAAATGTAGCCGTTAGTTATTCAAATTTTGTAGATGATTCAATTCAAGTCATCTCGCTATTTGATGATGTAGAAAAAATTGATAAAGAAGAAAGGCTCCAAACAGCGATTGATACTATCCGAAATCAATTTGGATTTACAACAATTCAAAAGGGAAACTCTTTGCTAGAAGCATCAAGGAGCTTGGAGCGAAGTAAGTTGATTGGTGGACACTCAGCTGGTGGACTAGATGGTTTGAAATGATTGATAGAAGTTACCATCCCTTCCAGTCAGCAAGGGAACATCAAGATAGGGGAATGATGAAATGGATAGGCTTCTTCCTTTCAGAACATACAACCTCATTGACAGATGCTAAGAACAAGGTTTATATGAATAATGAGCTGACTAAGTTAGATAAACTAACCTTGATTACCCAGTTGTATCTTGGTGGTCTGACAGGAATATTTGAGGCCAAATCTGAAAATAGAAAAGAGCGATACACAGGACAAGTAACAGAAATCAGTCCGTCTGAAATTACAATAAAAACAGCTGATAAATACCATCTGCTTCAAGTAGATGAATCAGTTTAATGGAGGAATTGAGCGATGAGTAGGAGAGAGATTTATAAAGATAAATTACAGTTTGACTATTTCTCGGATACCTATATCAAGTTTGAAGAAGACTTCTACAAGTATTCAGCTATGGATGTACCATTGACATTCCTCACTGATGATATACTAAGAGAAATGGCCATGAGTCAAAAGAATTATTTCAAACTCAATAAAGAAAACAGCAAAGATGGACGGGATCACTATTACAATTTTAAGATTGTTGTTAGTGATGAAAATAAAGTAATTAGGATTTACAGATATGAAAGACATAGTTTTTGAGAAAGTAATAAAAGCATGATGAATACAACATCATGCTTTTTAAAATAGATTTGTTTCAACCTGAGTAGCTTCAATACGTTTTTGAGCTAAATCAATAAATTCTTTGCTTTGTTCTATTCCAAGGAATTTTCTGTTTAGTATTTTACACGCAACACCAGTTGTACCACTGCCAAGAAAAGGATCTAAAATCAGATCTCCTTCTTTAGTAGAAGCTAAAAGTAGTCTTTCTAAAAGATACAAAGGTTTTTGTGTAGGATGTTTTCCAAGCTTTTTTCTTTTGGTGGGGTAAGTGGCCCAGCCCAAACATCTTTCATCTGCTTACCGTTATTAATTTCTCGCATTAGGTCATAGTTGAAAAAATGTTTATTATTTTTAATATCTTTTTTAGCCCACAATACTGTCTCGGTACTATGAGTGAAAGTTCTTCTTGCTAGATTTGGTGGTGGATTGAGCTTCTGCCAAGTAATATTGTTGATGATTTTAAAGCCTTCTTGCTCTAGAGCCATACCAATAGAGTATATATTGTGAAGAGTACCACTAATCCATATAGTACCATCATCAGCTAATACTTGTTTACATTTTTTAATCCAGCTTCTGTTGAATTTGTGTTTTTCGGCAGTAGTTAAGCACTTATCCCAATCCCCTTTATTTACGCTGACTTGTTTTCCACCAGAATTTGTAAAGCCATCATTTGATAGAAAATATGGTGGATCAGCAAAGATGCAGTTAACTGATTTAGGTTTTATTTTTTTAATATTTCGAATGAATCTCCATTAACAAGAATAGTAGAATCATTTTCAAAATAAGGGGTAAAGTTTTTGGGAAAATATTTTTTCATTGTTAAACCTCAAGTTAATAATTTGTAATTATGACTTCTTCCCCAACTCTATTTTTAGCATCACTATTGATCATACGTTTAACATTGACTTCTTTGACATGGAAATCTTTGTATAAATCTCTGATGAACTCTGTATTATGATTGGTGAGAATACAGTAAACCCCATTTTTTGTTAATTTTTAAAAAGGTTTGCTAAACGAATGTGTTCTTCAGTACTAAAACCTTCTTTAGTGTAAGAATCAAAAGAAGTAGGATTTAGTGGATCATAAGGAGAATCGAAGAAAACGAGGTCTCCTTTTTTGCTTTAATAGCTGTTTCTTCGAAATCTTGATTGTAAATATCTACTGTTTGCAGAAATTGAGAAATTTGTACTAAATTATCTCGTTCATAAATGTTGATAGTGGTTTTTTGGTTAGATGGGACGTTGAAAAGTCCTTTAGAATTAACTCTGTATAGACCATTGAAACACGCTTTGTTGAGATACAAGAAAAGGGCACTTCTATTTAAGGATTCATTATCATCAAAAATAATTTGGTTGAAATTATCTCGTTGTTGATAGTAGAATTCTTTGGCTTTTTCTTTATCGCCATACGAATTGTGCTCATTTTGAAGTTTATCTAGTAATGGAAGTAATTTATCGAGGTTGTGTTTTATATCGTTATATGTCCCAATTAAGACGTGATTATTATCGCTGATAACTGAGTTTTTACGTTCTAATTCAAGGAGTAGAGCTCCACCACCGATAAATGGTTCAAAATACTGATTGAAATTTGAGGGTATAATTTTTGTTAATTCGGGAATTAGTTGTCTTTTTCCACCCGCCCATTTTACAAAAGGTTGCAAGTGATAGACCTCCTTCTTAATTTTATTGATAGAACATTAGCAGGTTCTATTATATCAGATAATTAAAAGAATAGAAAATATCTGAAAAGTGATCTATAATAGATCAAATTGATTTTTGTTTGAAATTGAATAAGTTGGTTTAAAAATAAGGATATAAAGGGGAATTCTGAAATGAAACTACATGAAGCTGAAAGAAAGTTGAACGAGATTGCCAATATTAAATTTAAAGACTTATTTACTGCCGAAGAATTACAAACTATCATAGTTAATAAAGGCAAGACAGGACAACTTTTAGAATTAGCTTTGGGGATGAAACTATCCAATAAAAATAGAGATTTTGAGGATGGGGAATTGAAGACTAATAAGTGTGACGAAACAGGCAAACCAGCAGAAACGATTTTTATTACTCAGGTTAGTAACATGATCGATGATTTGTTGCAGAATAAACCATTTGAAGAAACATCACTCTTTGAAAAAATTGACAATATTTTGTATGTTCCCGTTTGTAAAGTTGGGGAACCGACAGAATGGTCGTTTTTAGAGAGCGTCCATGTTAATTTGAATGAAGAACGATTCTTTTGTTTGAGGGAACAACTACATAAGGATTATGATACAATTTGCCAGTTGTTGAACCATCATATTGAAACCAGTAAGGATGGATTTATCCATACTTCAAACGGGAAATTCATTCAAATAAGAAGTAAGGATTCTAAACCATATCATCCAATTTATTCAAATGTGTATGGTAGAGAGGTTTCGAACAAAAATCACGCTTTCTATTTTAAAAAGCAATTTGTAGGGGAAATCAGAAGAATACTTGGACTGTAATTTGGGATAGTATTTAATGACTGAGTTGGCTCTCGAAAAATATGAAAATGCCTTTTTTAATTTAAAAGATGAAGAATATACTGTTTAATGCTTTCATGTTTAAGTATTTTTTGAATTCTTTAAATGCAAACGATGGTTTTTATAAAATTATTTCAACAGCAACACATATAAAAAGGAGAAGTGTATGAAAACTTTTAAAGGAAATACAAGGGATTTAGGTGAAATTGAAAATCCTCGTGATATTTATTGCTTTAGAGATGGATCAAAAATCCAATTTAACAAAGGTCAAAAAGATGATTATAGAGTAACATATTTTCCAAATGGGGATGAAAATGACGGTTATTCTCCAATGGATTATGATTATTTCGAAGATTTACTTGACCTAAAGAATAAAGATGAACAATGTAATTCTAACCGTGTATGGGAAGAACTCTTACAGGTTTCTAACTTGGTGCAACAAAATGGT
>NZ_CM002133.1:123979-143820 GCF_000448665.1 Streptococcus sp. HSISS2
GGATGAAAATGACGGTTATTCTCCAATGGATTATGATTATTTCGAAGATTTACTTGACCTAAAGAATAAAGATGAACAATGTAATTCTAACCGTGTATGGGAAGAACTCTTACAGGTTTCTAACTTGGTGCAACAAAATGGTATTGAAAACAATGGAAACCCTGTGGTGGATGATGAAAAAATTCAAGAAGCTAGAGCAGAGATAGGCAACATTGCTATTGCTTATCCTGAAGACTTGCAACAAGATGTATTTAAATTGTTTATGACTCTTTGGGCACTTTTTATTTCAGAATGGTACTATGTAATGTTAGATGGGTCGCCATCAAAATTAAAACACACACCTAAACTAATAGGATCCTATCAAGCGCTTAATGGAATATACATTCCAAAAAATCGGCTGAATTTAGTAAAAATGATTCTATGATCAATAGTGAATTGGAACAACTAGGAGTAGACTTTGAACCAGGACAACGTAGGTTTGAGCGTTTACAAAAGATAATGGATGTTTACGAAATCGATTATAGTTGGCTGCCTTAAATTCAAATGTGTGTTGGAAGAAAAAGGGCCATCCGGTATAAACGGCATGGCCTTTTTAATCTTGTAATTTGTTGTATTTCTTGACGGCATCTTCATAAGAATCAGCTCCTTCTTTAAAATACTCATGCTCAGTGCCACTAATATCAACAGTGATAATTCTGTCTGAAAGTTTGTAAGTGACTTCCTTAGATGAAATATCTTCACCAGAAAGTTCAAAAATGCTGATTTTAGTATCTAAGGTGAAGGTATTGAATTCACCTTTTTCAATAATCCCCTCATTACCTTTTGTAGTGAATACCAACTCATTTCGTAGGTCATTGTCAGTATCATCAATCTAATAGTAGTCTCCATCTAGGTTACATTGTGATGAACAAGAAATAAGTATGAAAGCAGATAGGGGAAGAAGTAGAAGTGATAAGATTTTTTTCATGATGAAATTCTCCTTTTCTACTATTTTATTAGATAATATTTTTTCTACCAAAAAATAAAATATTGTTCGTTATAATAGAAAATTTTGAAAAAAGTCCATTTAAACGGGAAATTTTAACATTCTATTTGAATATCTTTTTGAGAGTATGGTACAATGCATATATTATATAGAGGTATGTATAAAGGAGCAGTTGAATGATAAAAAAGTTTTGGACTCGTGTTCAAATGCCATATAAAATATTTTTGCAGGACAAGAAGATAATAATATGGTTAATAGCCTCAATTGTGGCGGGTTTATTTTCAAAGTTTTTGAATGTTATTGTAGGAAGAGATGTTGAACAGTTCCCTGGTTCGGGGACATTTTATATTTTTGCAATCACAATACTTCTCCCAACTATATCTGAATGTATTATTTTTCTTATAGATGAAGCTCACACTCTTTTGAAAGAAAGAGGAGAAAGAGGACAAGTAGAGATTCGAAACTTGCCGTATATAGGAGCATCTTCTGCACTAACTGAAACTATTGGAATCTTAGCTCTTTCGGGTATTTTGATATTTTGTATGACACTATTTTATATTGGAGAATATCAAAATTTAATGTGGTTGCAATATTTATTTGCTGCAATCTCAATTTACCTAGCTTTTTATTTTTTTGTGTAAACCGAATTGTTCAATCTCCTGAATCATATAGTGAATATGAAAATAAAGAATTACAAAATATGAAGAGACAAAGTAAAGAAACGACTAGTGTAACTACTCGCGGGAAGGAAGTAGAATTATAATGAAAATCAACTATATTGAGATCAATCAACCGATTGGAAGTTTTTATTTAGGTAAAGCCAATTCTGATGATTTACTAAAGTACTTCTTTGTTAATCGTAGAGAACAAAATGTTGGAATTCAAAGAAACACATCTCAGAAACGAATTGAGGAGATTTCTTTATATTGTCAAGATCCAGATGCTACCTTTCCAACACCAATTATAATAGCAGTTGATTCTTCTAAAGTGAATATTGACCCTGAGAATAATACAATTCAGACTACGGACTCAAATAAAATTTTTGAGGTCATTGATGGTCAACATAGAATGGAAGGAATTAAATTAGCAAAGGAGCGTTTTGGTTTCAGTTGTGAGTTAGTCGTAATCTTAATGTTCGACTTAACTGAAGAAGAAAAGGGATATGTATTTTCTACTATCAATAGCAACCAAGCTAAGGTTGATAAATCGTTAATTTATGATTTATTTGAACTGAGTCAAAAGAGAAGCCCGCTTAAAACAAGTCACTATATTGCTAGAAGCTTGAACTCTGATATAGAGTCACCATTCTATAATCGTCTAAAAATGCTGGGTAGAAGAAGTCAAGGTTCAGAAACTCTTTCTCAAGGTAGTTTTGTACATGGTTTAGTGGCACTGATTTCAAAAAATCCTCAAAGGGATATGATCTCTATAAAAAGAGACGAAGCACTTGTAGAAGATTCGTCTTTACCATTCAGAAGCTACTTTATTGAGAATAAAGATGAAGTGATTTTAAAAATCATGAGTAATTACTTTAATGCTGTAAAATCATCTTTTCCAAATGAATGGGAATCATCTGACTTTATTCTAGCTAAAACGACAGGATATCTAGGATTGATGAAAGCTTTTCCTGTATTTTATAACGAAGGACTTTCAATTGGAAGTTTAACTGAAAAATTCTTTGAAGAAATATTTAGGAAAGTAAAATCATGCCTAGATGAAAAAAGAATTATACTAAATTCTACTCATTTTCCTTCAGGAGCGGCTGGTCAAAATAAATTGAGGGATGTCTTTGTTCAAAACTTTAAGTCATATAGAGATGAAATAGTAGAAAAAGTAATGAAAAACAAATAAAGTCAATCCACTTTTACTTAATTGAAAAAGTGGATAACTTTACACCACTCAACTAAAATTTAATCAAGTATAGTAAATAATAAAACCGAATGGAACCTTTAGAAATGTTGATGCCAAAACTTTTTCAACCTGGTTGAAATAAACGCTTATTAAACCAGGTCTTAAGAAAGCTCGTAAAGCTAGCCAGTTCTCTAAACGTTAATTCGTTACTGGACAGCAGAGTACAAACGAAAACACTTTGCAGCTTGCAAGGTGTTTTTTGTATGAGAACTGGTGGTGCGCAATTAGGATAGCTCTAGCGACTTTAGTCGCATAGAGATATGCTATGCACAGTTGCCCCAAGAAAACAAGCAAAGCGACGTTTGATTGGATGGCAACCACTTCACTCAAAACGTTAATCAATACGATTATATCAACGTTTCAAAGCACTCACAGGTTTGCCTTATGGGGGCTTTTTTGTATGGATTTCTAAAAAAATATTCTAAATCTTACTTGAATTTTGCATTCATCTTGAAAATTCTACAACAATGTGATATATTTATAACAGATGAGATGTGATATATTTATAACATTTTAAAAGGAGCTGACAAAGATGAAAATGTCGAGGAACTTAAAGATAATTATTTATATGGCTAGCATGCTTATTGTTGTATGTTTAGTTTTATTGCTGGGGAATCACCTACCGATTCTAGCAAAAGGTGCTATTATGACGATGTCTTGGCTTCCTACGTATTTAGCTTGTACGATGCTATCGGTCCTCTCAAAATCAACCTATCAAAAGAAAGAGAAAAACATGTTTGGGATTACTGCAAAATTATATACAGTGCTTGTACTTCTCTCGTCCTCGATCTATACTATTGGAGTTTGGCTTCTAACTCCTGGTTCTTTGATTAAGAATATAATGTTAGGAATTGGATTAAGTGTTCAATTATTATTAATGTTTTACTTCTTATTCAAGAGAATTAATGAAGAACCTGATGAACGATTTTATAGAAATATTGCAAAGTCCTCTTCCATTTTGTTTACAATAGCAATCTTCATATTACTTCTAATTGCAACCTTGATAGCCGTCGGTGGAGTTTTCATTTTGAATGCTGGATTTCTTTATATTTTGGTGGCTTTTTTACTCTTATTATTTGCCATTACTTACTTTATCATTGAAAAAAGGGGATGAAATATGGCGAAAGAAAGTAAAATAGAGACTAACTTGAAAGAAGTAAGGGAAGCTTATGGTATGACTCAACAAGATTTAGCAGATCAAGTAGGGATACGGAGAGAAACGATTATTCACTTGGAAAATAACCGCTACAACCCTTCGTTGGAAATGGCTTTAAAAATAGCACAAGTCTTTAATAAACAAGTGGAAGAACTATTTCATCTGAAATAAGAGAAGTAAAACAATCCTTATTTTAGGAGTTACTCATAGTGTATACGAAAAATTTGTCAAAATGATTTTCTTAAAAAATTTTAGTTTAAACTCTATCAAAAATAAGATAGCAGCTTATTTTTTCATAATTCTAACTGATGTAAACGAATTCCCAAACAAAACAACTCTCATAAATCCTAATTTTTATCTAATGTAGCAAACTAAAGTCTTGCATATTATGTATTTATCATCCAAAAACACCAGAAAATAAATAGGTACGATAACTTGAAAGTTGATATTGTTCTACACCTCAAATAACTTAGATTTGGTCGTTTTATAGGCCTCTTCTAGCCATTATTTTTTATGATAATGAATGTATATTTTACTGGTTTTATCTTTATATATGAAGAAAGGTTTGTATTTTAACTTAAGATAGCGCATAATAAATTGTTCAAAATAACACTAAGATTAAAAACCGTTAATTATTTTTGAGTAATAATATCCCCTTCGACTCCTTTGTTCGTAGGAATTGTAGTGTATATTAAAAATTTAAAAAGTTTTTAAAAAATTGTTGACATATCCCTAAATAGTGTTATAATCTATAAATGTCAGGGAGGTCCTGATATAAAATATAATAATCCATTAGAGGAGAAACAATTATGAAAAAAGTATTGCTTACATCAGCTGCAGTTCTTGCAGTATTCGCATCATCAGCTGCAGTATTCGCAGACGGTGAATTGGGA
Organism: Streptococcus sp. HSISS2; assembly: GCF_000448665.1. Lineage (NCBI taxonomy): Bacteria > Bacillati > Bacillota > Bacilli > Lactobacillales > Streptococcaceae > Streptococcus > Streptococcus sp. HSISS2. Next base: position 128,925 of record NZ_CM002133.1, read on the forward strand.
GCTAATCGTTGGTCAAACGAATCAGGTATCTATGTAGAAGATAATAACCAACCTGCAACAGTTGACTCAATCAAAGCAGCTAACGATAAAGATCTTGGCGATAAATCAGAAAAATGGACTCGCGATGCTAACCAACTTAAACCAGGTGAAAACCTTAAAGTTGAAAAAGGTGAAGCAGAAGCTCCTAAAGCTGATGAAAATAAAGATGCAGCTGCAGTTAAAGATGAAGCTAAAGCTGTAAAAGCAGCAGAACAAAAAGCTCCAGCAGCAGCTAAAGCTGACGCTAAAACTCTTCCAAATACAGCAGCAGTTAAATAATTAACCGTTATTGCTGAAAAGAATATCACTGGGGCTTAGGCTTCGGTGATATTTTTCTATAGATAAAGAAAAGGATTTCATATTTCATGAGTAGTCATAATCGTAAATCTACTGGATCTCGCAAAAAACTGATTGCTGGGATTTCAGCCTTAGTGATTGCTGCTTTGGCAATTTTCCTTGGCTTCCAGTACATGTCGCCAACAGCGTCATCTTCTAATGGTATTAAGAGTGCTTTGACTACCAAAAAAGCAAGCACTTATAAGGTTTCGGATGAAGAAAAATCTTATCTAAAGAACAAGTTTGATGGCCTTACTGCAACTAACCCTGATACTATAGCTTATGTTTATGCCCCAGGGACGAAATTAGATGAGCCAGTTGTTCAAACAACAGATAATTCAACTTATTTGAACAAAACGTTTGATGGGGGAAATGTTCCTTATTTAGGAACAGTCTTCATGGACACAGATAATAAGAAAGACTTCAGTGATCGCTTGACTTGGCTCTTTGGTCATGCTCGAGGAAGTAAGGTTGCTGATAGCCGTATGTTCAATGATGTTAACTACTACAGTGATCAGTCATTCTTTGACAAACACAAATATGTTGTTATAGAAACACCTCAACGTAAGTATTATTACGAAGCCCTTGCGATGGTCATCGTACCTGAGGATACAGCGTTCTATCGTACATCTTTTGAAAATGATAAAGACTTTAAACAACAGTTGGATATCATTTATGATCATGCTAGTGTTAAAACAAGGATTTGAAGGTTAGTGCTTCAGATAAATACCTCGTTCTTTCTACTTGTCGTGAGGAGGATGAAACGATTCGTGCTAATCTCTACTTGCGTCAAATTCCAGATTCTGAAATGACAGATTTTGTTGCTAAGCATGGCAAAGATTTGGAATATACACCAACACGATAATGATTAATAGAACTCTACTTCTGCTGAAGTAGGGTTTTTATCTTGTTTCGAAACAGCTTCTATGCTTGTCAATCATTATAGAGGTGAGATGTAATCGTTTATTAATCTTATTTACGATTTATGGATAACTTTTTTGGTACACTAGAAGTGTGAAAAAGGAGATTATTATGGAACAGAGCCGTGCTAAAAAGCGTGACATTGCAATGACTAATAAGATTTTGATGGGGTTGATTGCCCTCGTCTTAGGTTTGCTTTTTCTTGAAATTTTAATTGTTAATGGCAATAATGAACAGCGGAAAAATGGTTCGAATCAAGTAAAGACGGCACGTATCATGGCAAATGGTGACTTGCTTTATCACGACGGTCTTTATATGAGTGCCCTTCAGGAAGATGGTAGCTATGATTTTACGGAAAATTTTACTTATGTGAAACCGTGGTTAAAGCAGGCTGATTTGGTTTTGGGTGATTTCGAAGGGACCATTAATCCTGATTATCCTCTGTCGGGTTATCCCTTATTTAATGCTCCTCAAGCAGTGACTACGGCAATCAAGGATGCTGGCTATAATGTCATGGATTTGGCCCACAACCATATTTTGGATTCTGGTTTAGAGGGGGCTTTTACAACAGCTAATGCCTTTAAAAAAGTAGGCATTGACCCTATCGGTGTTTATGAAAAACCTGTGCGTGACAAGGCACCCCTACTCATCAAGAATGTTAATGGTATCAAGATTGCGATACTCTCCTATTCTTATGGTTACAACGGTCTGGATTCAAATCTGACTAAGAAAGAGGTTGCGGATCATTTGTCGAATCTAGATGAAAAACGTATGAAGGCTGAGATTGAACGTGCTGAAAAAGAAGCTGATATCACTGTTATCATGCCGCAGATGGGCGTTGAGTATCGTTTGGAACCGACAAAAGAGCAGATTACCCTTTATCATAAGATGATTGATTGGGGGGCTGATGTTATCTTTGGAGGACATCCTCATGTGGTTGAGCCGTCTGAGGTGGTAAAAAAAGATGGACAGCAAAAGCTTATTATTTACTCGATGGGGAATTTCATTTCTAACCAGCGTATAGAAACAATGGACGGTGTGGATAGCGCGAAATGGACAGAGAGAGGTGTTTTGATGGACCTTACTCTTGAAAAGAAAAATGGTCAAACCACGATTAAGACAGCTCAAGCGCACCCAACCTGGGTTAACCGTACACCTAAGGGAACAGTTTCACCAGAAGGTTATCCTTTGTATACCTACCAAACCTACATATTAGAGGATTTCATCAAAGGTGGAAAATATAGAAATCAACTAGACGAAGAAACCAAAGAACGTGTGGATACTGCCTATAAAGAAATGAATGCTCATGTTAATTTAAAGTGGAAATAAATTGATAATATCACCTGAATTGTATTGATCTCAAAAGTTAGATTTTTTCTGTCTAACTTTTGGGATGCCGTTCAATTGGGGTGGTATTTTTTGTTTATAGACAAGTTACCCACAGACTTATCCACAATTGTGGATAAGTCTGTGGACAGTGTGTATCATTGAATTTTTAAGATGAGAAATCATAAAAAAGACTGACGTTGTAAATTTAGTTATCCACAAGTTTTTAGGTATTGGTATGAATCTAATTCATAAACGATACTAGCTAAAATGGGTGAAAATATTCGTCTTTTTCGCTTAAAAAGGTATATTTTCTATAAAAATAGCCTTTTTACGTAAAATATGCTAAAATTATACAAAATAAAATGATGGAGGCTTGTCATGAAAGCGATTATTACAGTTGTAGGTAAGGATAAAGCGGGTATTGTTGCAGGTGTTGCGACTAAGGTTGCAGAGCTTGGCTTGAACATTGACGACATTTCCCAAACAGTCCTTGATGAGTTCTTTACGATGATGGCAGTGGTATCATCAGAAGATAAGCAGGATTTTACTCACCTACGTGGTGAATTGGAAGCCTTTGGTGAATCATTGAACGTTAAAATCAACATCCAGAGTTCAGCGATTTTTGATGCTATGTACAACTTGTAAGATAGGAGTAGCTAAAAAATGGATATTAAACAGGTTACAGAAACCATTGCCATGATTGAGGAACAGAACTTTGATGTTCGTACCATTACCATGGGAATCTCACTCCTTGATTGTATTGATTCAGATATTGATAAGGCTGCGGAAAAGGTATACAACAAGATTGTTTCTAAAGCTAAGAATTTGGTAGCAGTTGGTGACGAAATTGCGGCTGAACTTGGTATTCCAATTGTTAACAAACGTGTCTCAGTTACGCCAATCTCAATCATTGGTGCAGCGACAGATGCGACAGACTATGTACCATTTGCCAGAGCACTTGATCGTGCAGCTAAAGAAATCGGTGTTAACTTTATTGGTGGTTTTTCTGCCCTTGTTCAAAAGGGCTACCAAAAAGGTGATGAGATTCTTATTAATTCTATCCCACGTGCGCTTGCTGAGACTGATTTTGTCTGCTCATCTGTAAATATCGGTTCAACAAAAACTGGTATTAACATGACGGCAGTACGTGACATGGGACGTATCATCAAAGAAGCTTCTGAAGCAGATCCAATGGGCCCAGGTAAATTGGTGGTCTTTGCCAATGCGGTTGAAGATAATCCCTTTATGGCAGGTGCCTTCCATGGTGTTGGAGAAGCTGACGTTGTAATCAATGTTGGGGTTTCAGGTCCTGGTGTTGTGCAGCGTGCTGTTGAGAAGGTTCCAGGTGAAAGCTTCGATGTTCTAGCAGAAACAGTTAAGAAGACGGCTTTTAAAATTACACGTGTTGGTCAGTTGGTTGGTCAGATGGCTAGCGAACGACTAGGCGTTGAATTTGGTATTGTAGACTTGTCTCTTGCACCAACTCCAGCAGTAGGTGATTCAGTAGCTCGTGTACTTGAAGCAATGGGTCTTGAAGTTGTTGGTACGCATGGTACTACTGCAGCTCTTGCCCTTCTTAATGACCAAGTTAAAAGGGTGGTATCATGGCATGTAACCAAGTCGGAGGTTTGTCAGGTGCTTTTATCCCGGTTTCTGAAGACGAGGGGATGATTGCAGCTGTTAAGTCTGGTCATATCAACCTTGAAAAATTGGAAGCCATGACGGCTATCTGTTCTGTTGGTTTGGATATGATTGCTATTCCAGCTGATACGCCAGATACAACAATTGCAGCTATGATTGCTGATGAAGCGGCTATTGGTGTCATTAACCAGAAAACAACAGCTGTTCGCATCATTCCTTATGGTAAGGAAGGTGATATGCTTGAACTTGGTGGTCTCCTTGGCTATGCGCCAGTAATGAAGGTAAATAAAGCTTCTTCGGCTGATTTTATAGCGCGTGGTGGTCAAATCCCAGCTCCTGTTCATAGCTTTAAAAACTAAAGTGATGATGAGTGCTTTACCGATTGGTGAAGCATTTTCTGATGGTTTCGCTAGCTAGATAGTCAGGTAGATTTGTGCTATAATGAATTCAAAATGACGGAAAGAAGGGGGCGCCATGAGTAAGGTTAAGTTGTATATTGCGAGACATGGAAAAACCATGTTTAATACTATTGGACGTGCGCAAGGTTGGTCCGATAGTCCTTTAACGCCATCTGGGGAAGAGGGTATTCGTGAGCTGGGTGTAGGTCTAAAAGCGGCAGGTATTCCTTTCAAGTCTGCCTATTCTAGTGATTCGGGACGTACCATTCAAACCATGGACATTATCTTACGTGAGACTGGTTTTGAGAGCATTCCGTATAAACGGGACAAGCGCATTCGTGAGTGGTGCTTTGGTAGTTTAGATGGTGGCTACGATGGCGAACTTTTCTATGGTGTGCTACCGAGAACAGATGCTTTTCAAGGTAAGGATTTATACGAAGTGAGCTACCCCGAGCTTGCACAGAGTATTCTTGATGTGGATACGGCTGGTTGGGCAGAACCTTGGGAAGTTCTTAAAAAACGTATTATAGAGGGTTTTACAGCTATTGCAGAGGATGTGTTAAAAGCTGGTGGTGGTGATGCTATTGTCGTCAGTCACGGCATGACTATTGCGACCCTCGCTTGGTTAATTGATCCTTCTGTCGAACATCCTTCATTAGATAATGGTTCGGTAACTGTCGTTACATATGACAATGGGAAATTCACATTAGAAACGCTTGGCGAGATGACTTATCGTCAGGTTGGACGAGAGATAATAGAAAAAGAAAATGGCAAAAAATAAGTATCCAAGTCGTCGTCAGGCGAAAAAACAAACCAATTGGTTTTTGATTGTTAGTAGTGTCTTGATTGTAGTATTGCTAGTTATGGCGGGAGCCTATTCACTATTTGGTGTGCATCATACGGTTCAACAAACCAGTGGAACATCAGTCACAAAGAGTGACAAGCAAACTGCAAGTGCAACTCAGAGTAAAGATACGAAAGGACTTCCTGATGTATCACCGAAAGACTGGGAATTGCTTTTGGTAAATCGAGACAATAAGTCTAAAGAGCTTAATCCAAAGATTGCAGATGTTGATGGTATTTCCGTAGATTCAAGAATTGCTAAGAACGTCAAAGAGTTTTTAGCAGCAGCTCAAGAAATTGATCCAAGTTATCATCTCATTTCAGGTTACCGCAGTGTTGCTTACCAAACAGAACTCTATAACACCTATGTTCAACAAGAAATGGCTACAGATCCAAGTTTGACGAAATCTCAAGCAGAGAAAAAGGTTCAAACGTACTCACAACCTCCTGGTGCTAGTGAACATCAAACAGGTCTTGCAATTGATATGAGTACCGTTGATAGCCTAAACGAAGCAGATCCTGATACGGTTGCTAAGGTCAAGGAGTTAGCACCAAAATATGGCTTTGTTCTTCGCTTCCCAGAGGGAAAGGCGTCATCAACAGGCGTAGATTATGAGGACTGGCATTTCCGTTATGTTGGTAAAAAGTCGGCAGAGTATATGACCAAGCATGACCTTACCTTAGAAGAATATCTAGCACTATTAAAGGAGAAGACTAAGTGAGACGACGTTTTAAACTAAAAGCCTTCATAATCTTAGTTGCTGTTTTCGCTCTAGGTATCCTCTTGCCACTCATCTTGCATGCGTCTACGGATGACAATGCTCGTTCAGTCAAAGTTGCCTACACACAGAAAGAATTCGTTGACAACTTGGCTCCTACAGCGCAAAAGATGTCCAAAACCTACGGTGTGCCTGCCTCTATTCTCCTCAGTCAAGCGGCGTATGAGTCTAATTATGGTAGCAGTCTTTTGTCGGTCAAATATCATAATCTATATAGTCTATCTGCTCAGCCGGGTCAGGAGCATATCCTTCTGAAAGATAACGTTTATAGTAAAGGTAAATGGCAATATCAAAAGGTAGATTTTGCAGTCTTCAAGGATTGGTCAAGTTCTATGTTGGCTTATTTGGAAGGTCTTCGTCAGGGAAGATGGGGTGAATCAACCTATAAAGAGGTAGCAGGAACGACTAGTTATAAAGTTGCGGCGGAAAAATTACAAGCTGCAGGTTTCAACAGTGATCCGGACTATGCTAAGCATCTCATTTCTATTGTTGAAACCTATCATTTGTCAAAATATGATCGCTGAGATTTAAATGCCCCTTGAGGGTATTTTTTATTTTTCTAGGTCTTTAGATGTATTTTTAGCACTCTTGCAAAAAGAGTGCTAATTTTTTTGTTTTTGTGTTGACATGTTAGAGTTTAGGTGTATAATAGAATCATAAGTTAGCAGTCGGCATATGAGAGTGCTAACAAATAGAAATGAGGTGACATCGTGATTACGCAAAGGCAAAACGCTATTTTGAATTTGATTGTTGAGATGTTCACTCGTACCCATGAACCAGTTGGTTCTAAAGCTTTGCAAGAATCTATCGATTCAAGTTCAGCGACTATTCGAAATGACATGGCTAAGTTAGAAAAAATGGGTTATCTTGAAAAAGCTCATACTTCTAGTGGGCGTATGCCAAGCCGAGCAGGTTTTCAATATTTTGTCGCTAACTCTTTGAATCTTGATACGATTGATGAGCAGGATGTTTATCAAGTTGTCAAGGCCTTCGACTTTGAGGCTTTTAAACTTGAAGACATTTTGGACGCAGCAGCAAAGTTGCTGGCAGAAATGACAGGATGCACAGCAGTGATTCAAGATGTGGAACCGACAAGACAGCGTCTGACGGGATTTGAAATCGTTCAGTTGTCTAATCATGATGCTTTAGCAGTTCTTACTTTGGATGAATCTAAGCCGGTGACAGTTCAGTTTGCTATTCCGAAGAATTTCTTGTCTAGTGATTTGGAAATTTTTCATAAACTTGTTCAAGAACGTTTCTTGGGGAACACTGTTTTAGATATCCATTATCGATTACGGACAGAGATTCCTCAGATTGTGCAAAAGTATTTTAAAACAACAGATAATGTTTTGGATTTGTTTGATTATATCTTTTCACAACTCTTCAAGGAATTGATTTTCATCGAAGGTAAGGTTGCATCATTGACCTATGCCGATTTAAAAACTTATCAGTTTTTGGATAATCCACAACATGTGGCGCTTGAGCTTCGATCAGCTATCTCCGATGATGAAGTGACCAAGATTTCGGTTGCTGAATTAACTGAAGAAGCTCTTGAAAATATAACAGTCATCAGTCATAAATTCCTGATTCCTTATCGTGGGATGGCACTTATGCATGTGATTGGTCCTGTTGAAATGGATTATCATCGCATGATTAGTTTGGTCAATGTTATCGGTAGGGTTTTGGTTATGAAGTTGACGGATTATTATCGGTATCTCAATAGTAACCATTACGAAGTTAACTAATATATAAAGTTTAAAAAGTATAGAAAGAGGTGTATGCCTTGACAGAAGATATTAAAAAAGAAGAAGTAAAAGAAGAGGAAACTACTGAAACAACTGAAAAAGTTGTAGAGGAAGCAAAAGACCCTTCTGAACTTGAAGAAGCACAAGCGCGTGCAGAGGAGTTGGAAAACAAATATCTCCGTGCCCATGCAGAAATGCAAAATATTCAGCGTCGTGCAAATGAAGAACGTCAACAATTGCAAAAATATCGTAGTCAGGATTTGGCAAAAGCTATTTTGCCATCATTGGATAATCTCGAACGTGCTCTTGCCGTTGAAGGTTTGACTGATGATGTTAAAAAAGGTTTGGAAATGGTACAAGAAAGTTTGATACATGCTCTTAAAGAGGAAGGAATCGAAGAAATCCCAGCCGATGGTGATTTTGACCACAACTTCCATATGGCTATTCAAACCATGCCAGCAGATGATGAACATCCAGCAGACACCATTGCACAAGTCTTCCAAAAAGGCTACAAACTTCATGAACGCGTCCTACGCCCAGCCATGGTAGTGGTTTATAACTAGGATACAAAGCCCGTAAAAAGCTCACAGTAAAAATAGGAGATTGACGAGGTGTTCGATGAACACAAGGAAATCTATCTTTTTTACCCAGAGCTTAGGGCGTGTTCAACTAGGCAATTCTGACGGTAGCTAAAGCGACTCGTCAGAAAACGGCAGTCGCTATGGCGTTTGCTTAGTCTCCTTACTAACTCGTCGTCGAAATAATATTGATTTCGACTCCTCGTGTTGTAACATAATAGGAAACTTGTCCGAAACGACACTAAACTATGAAAGAAAGACTAAAATTGGTTTGGCTTTGCCAATAGTGAGCGAAGCGAACCAAAGGCGATACTCTTCGCCGTGGCGTTATCTTCGCAAACTTTGAGACCTTAGGCTCAAAGTTTAGTTAAAGAGATTGACGAAGTCAAGCTCTGACGGCGTCGCCACTTAAGAAGAGTATCAAAAAGAAAATTAAAATAAAAAGAGGAAAAAATAATGAGCAAAATTATTGGTATTGACTTAGGTACAACAAACTCAGCAGTAGCAGTTCTTGAAGGAACTGAATCAAAAATTATCGCAAACCCAGAAGGTAACCGTACAACACCTTCAGTTGTTTCATTCAAAAATGGTGAAATCATCGTTGGTGACGCTGCAAAACGTCAAGCAGTCACAAATCCAGATACAGTAATCTCTATCAAATCTAAGATGGGTACTTCTGAAAAAGTTTCTGCAAACGGTAAAGAATACACACCACAAGAAATCTCAGCTATGATTCTTCAATACTTGAAAGGTTACGCTGAAGATTACCTTGGTGAAAAAGTAACTAAAGCAGTTATCACAGTTCCAGCTTACTTCAACGATGCTCAACGTCAAGCAACTAAAGACGCTGGTAAAATCGCTGGTCTTGAAGTAGAACGTATCGTTAACGAACCAACTGCAGCAGCTCTTGCTTACGGTTTGGACAAGACTGATAAAGAAGAAAAAATCTTGGTATTCGACCTTGGTGGTGGTACGTTCGACGTATCTATCCTTGAACTTGGAGATGGTGTCTTTGATGTATTGGCAACTGCAGGGGATAACAAACTCGGTGGTGACGACTTTGACCAAAAAATCATCGATCACATGGTTGAAGAATTCAAGAAAGAAAACGGCATCGACTTGTCAACAGACAAGATGGCTCTTCAACGTTTGAAAGACGCAGCAGAAAAAGCTAAGAAAGACCTTTCAGGTGTCACTTCAACACAAATCAGCTTGCCATTTATCACTGCTGGTGAGGCTGGACCTCTTCACTTGGAAATGACATTGACTCGTGCGAAATTTGATGATTTGACTCGTGACCTTGTAGAACGTACTAAAACTCCAGTTCGTCAAGCCCTTTCAGATGCTGGCTTGAGCTTGTCAGATATTGATGAAGTTATCCTTGTCGGTGGTTCAACTCGTATCCCAGCCGTTGTAGAAGCTGTTAAGGCTGAAACTGGTAAAGAACCTAACAAATCAGTTAACCCTGATGAAGTTGTTGCTATGGGTGCTGCTATCCAAGGTGGTGTGATCACTGGTGATGTTAAAGACGTTGTTCTTCTTGACGTAACACCATTGTCACTTGGTATTGAAACAATGGGTGGAGTCTTCACAAAACTCATCGACCGTAACACTACTATTCCAACATCTAAATCACAAGTCTTCTCAACTGCAGCAGACAACCAACCAGCCGTTGATATTCACGTTCTTCAAGGGGAACGCCCAATGGCAGCAGATAACAAGACGCTTGGACGTTTCCAATTGACAGATATCCCAGCTGCACCTCGTGGTATCCCACAAATTGAAGTAACATTCGACATCGACAAGAACGGTATCGTATCTGTTAAAGCGAAAGACCTTGGAACTCAAAAAGAACAACACATCGTTATCCAATCTAACTCAGGCTTGACTGATGAAGAAATTGAAAAAATGATGAAAGATGCCGAAGCAAATGCTGAAGCAGATGCAAAACGTAAAGAAGAAGTAGATCTTCGTAACGAAGTCGACCAAGCTATCTTTGCTACTGAAAAGACAATCAAAGAAACAGAAGGTAAAGGTTTCGATACAGAACGTGATGCTGCTCAATCAGCCCTTGACGATCTTAAGAAAGCTCAAGAATCAGGCAATCTTGAAGACATGAAGGCTAAATTGGAAGCTCTTAACGAAAAAGCTCAAGCTCTTGCCGTTAAACTTTACGAACAAGCTGCAGCAGCACAACAAGCTCAAGCAGGAGCAGAAGGTGCACAAACAGCCGATAACTCAGGCGACGATGTCGTAGACGGAGAGTTTACGGAAAAGTAAGATGCAAAGCCCGTTAAAACCTCACAGTGAAAATAGGAAATCTGACGCAGAAACTTTAGTTTCTAGAAAGATTTATCTTTTTCACCAAGAGGTTAGGGCGTGCTCAATTCAGCTTAACAACTAAATGATAAAAAGAAATCCAGAGGTTGCAAACCAGCCTCTGTTTTTCGGTAAAATAAGTGAAGTAAATGCAAGATATGCTTCTGCTTCATGTTGTGAAAAATAAAAAAGAAAGGAACAAAGAGTGTTCGTTGGTGAACACGGGCTATGAACCAAGCCAGAAAGATAGCTAATTAAAAGGTCCATTTATCCCTCTTAAAAACTATTGTTTTGGCTTTCTTCATTGGATGCCCTTTGTATCTTAAATTATGAACAATACTGAATATTACGATCGTCTTGGGGTATCTAAGGATGCCTCTCAAGATGAAATAAAACGTGCCTATCGTAAGATGTCTAAGAAATACCACCCAGACATTAATAAAGAACCAGGCGCAGAAGAAAAATATAAAGAGGTCCAAGAGGCCTATGAGACATTAAGTGACGATCAAAAACGTGCAGCTTATGACCAATATGGACCTGATGGCGCTAATGCAGGCTTTGGTGGTCAAGGTGGCTTCGGTGGTTTTGATGGTGGAGCAGGCTTCGGAGGCTTTGAGGATATCTTCTCAAGCTTCTTTGGTGGCGGTGCTGCTCGCAATCCGAATGCTCCTCGCCAAGGAGATGACCTTCAGTATCGTGTCAACCTAAGTTTTGAAGAAGCTGTTTTTGGTGCTGAAAAAGAAGTTCACTACAACCGTGAAGCGACATGTAAGACGTGCTCGGGTTCTGGTGCAAAACCGGGAACAAGCCCTGTAACTTGTGGCCGTTGTCACGGTCAAGGGGTTATCAATGTTGATACGCAAACACCACTTGGGGTGATGCGACGTCAAGTAACTTGTGATGTCTGTCATGGAACAGGTCAAGAAATCAAGGATCCTTGTCAAACTTGTCATGGAACAGGACATGAAAAACAAAGCCATAAAGTATCTGTCAAGATTCCAGCAGGTGTTGAAACAGGTCAGCAAATCCGTCTTGCAGGTCAAGGTGAAGCCGGATTCAATGGCGGTCCTTACGGAGATCTCTTTGTCATCATCAATGTAAATCCAAGTGACAAATTTACTCGTGACGGATCAACGATATACTACACTCTTAACATTTCCTTTGTTCAAGCAGCTCTTGGTGACACTGTTGAAGTACCAACAGTTCATGGAAATGTTGAGATGACTATTCCAGCTGGAACTCAAACAGGTAAAACTTTCCGTCTCAAAGGTAAGGGTGCCCCACGTCTTCGTGGTGGATCGCAAGGAGACCAACACGTTACAGTGAAGATTGTGACACCTACGAAGCTCAATGATGCCCAAAAAGAGGCTCTTCTCGCCTTTGCCAAAGCAAGTGGTGATGAAAAGATTGCCCCACAGAAAAAAGGTTTTTTTAACAAAGTAAAAGATGCTTTAGAAGACCTATAATGAAAAGACGCCTTGAGCGTCTTTTTTTACCACAAAAACTGTATGGGGTCAATTTATAGCCTAACCACTTTTTATCCTCAATTAAATTTGATATGATAGGCTTATGGTTAGATACAAAGCAATAATTTCCTATGATGGTACACTTTTTTCAGGTTTTCAAAGGCAACCAGACGCTCGCTCTATTCAGGAGGAAATTGAGAAAACGCTATTGCGGCTAAATAGTGGCACACCTGTAGTAGTTCACGGAGCAGGTCGAACGGATGCTGGTGTTCATGCCTATGGACAAGTTATTCACTTCGATTTGCCTCAGGAGCGGGATACAGAGAAGTTGCGTTTCGGTTTAGATACGCAATGCCCAGATGATATTGATATTGTTAGTATCGAACTTGTATCAGAAGATTTCCATGCACGTTACAATAAACATAGTAAGACTTACGAGTTTCTAGTAGATGCAGGCCGTCCTAAAAATCCTATGATGCGAAATTATGCCACCCATTATCCCTATCCACTAAGCTTAGCTCCTATGCAAGAAGCTGCCAAAGATTTGGTTGGTACGCATGATTTCACAGGTTTCACAGCTTCGGGTACCTCTGTAGAAAATAAGGTGCGCACAATTACCCAAGCTCGAGTCTCAATTAATGAAAAAACTGGATTCTATGTCTTTACTTTTTCTGGCAATGGTTTTCTTTATAAGCAAGTTAGAAACATGGTCGGAACATTGTTGAAAATTGGAAATGGTCGCATGCCTATTTCTCAAGTTAAGACAGTTTTGGAAAGTTGTGATCGTAAGCTTGCGGGACCGACAGCATCAGGTAATGGATTATATTTGAAGGAGATAAAATATGAGTGATGAATTAATTTTAGCCATTTCAGGTAATGACATTTTTAGTGGTGGAGGGCTTCACGCAGACTTAGCAACATTTACAACCAATAAGCAACATGGCTTTGTAGCTTTGACTTGTCTGACAGCAATGACGGAACATGGTTTTGAGGTTATTCCGATTGATAGCAAGGTCTTTAAGCAACAACTGGAATCACTAATAGATGTGCCTTTCTCAGCAATTAAAATTGGGTTATTACCAAACGTTGAAATCGCAGAGCTAACTTTGGATTTTGTTAAGAATCATCCTGGAATACCAATTGTTTTGGACCCTGTATTAGTTTGTAAGGAGACCCATGACGTTGAGGTTTCTCGGCTACGTAATGAATTAGTTAAATTTTTCCCATATGTTACAGTCATAACTCCAAATTTACCAGAAGCTGAGCTCCTTATTGATAAAAAAATCCATACTCTTGACGATATGAAGAGTGCAGCTTGTATTTTAAATGAATTAGGTGCTAAGACAGTCATCGTTAAGGGTGGTAATCGTTTAAATAATCATAAAGCAATAGATGTCTTTTATAATGGAAAAGACTATAAAATCTTTGAAGAGGCTGTATTGGATAAAAATAATACAGGTGCAGGTTGTACATTTGCCTCTAGTATAGCAAGTGAACTAGTTAAGGGATATTCAGAAATTGACGCTATAGCTAATGCTAAAGCCTTTGTTTTTGAATCAATTAAACAATCAAATGAGTTTGGAGTAGTTCAATATGCAAAATGATAAAACAAAAAACTAACATTGTTAGCTGTTTTAACAGCGTTGTCAGTCACTTTTGGATTTGTAGCTAAAATCCCCACACCAACAGGATTGTTGACTTTGGTAGATGCAGGTATCTACTTTACCGCCTTCTATTTAGGTAAAAAAGAGGGAGCTATTGTAGGAGGTTTATCAGCATTTCTGATTGATCTCTTATCGTCTGCTCCACAATGGATGTTTATTAGTTTACTGATTCATGGTGCGCAAGGATATTTTGCTGGATTTAAGGGAAAATATCGTATTGTAGGTTTGTTACTTGCTACAATTTCAATGGTTGGTGGTTATGCTCTTGCTTCAATATTTATGTATGGAATAGGATCTGCCGTCGCAGAAATCATACCGAATTTCTGTCAGAACACTCTAGGGATACTAATCGGTTGGATATTATATCAAGGATTCCAAAAGGTTCAATCTAGAAAAGGGAAATAAGTTTCGTTAAAAACATATTGACATCCAATGTAATGAATGATAAGATATGAAAGTTGTCTCAAGTAGACTGACATTAACTTAAAATAGTTCTAAAACTTTAAAAAAGTTATTGACAAGGTAAGCAAGAGATGATAATATGAATAGGCTACATCGGAGGATGAAGCAGAGACACGAGGAAGTTTGGAAAAAACTTTTCAAAAAGTGTTGACAAGATATTCTAGATTTGCTAGAATATAGGAGTTGTCTTAAGAGAGACAAAGACCTTTGAGAACTGAATAAGAAACCAAGTGCAGGGTTATGATAGAAGAAATTATAACCTGTCAATTTACAAGAAAAACGTCAGAAGACGGAAATGAGTTAACGCTCGAACGATTATTAAAGAATTTAATGAGAGTTTGATCCTGGCTCAGGACGAACGCTGGCGGCGTGCCTA
>NZ_CM002133.1:143832-173388 GCF_000448665.1 Streptococcus sp. HSISS2
AGCCTGTTCAAGGAGAGGAATTTTAGAAGGCTTTTGAAAGCCATATTTGATCATCTTTCCTTGGCAGTGAGGACATGGTGGTGCAGGATAATCAAGTATTGCTTGAACCTCAATGTAGGTATCTTTTTCAAAAACAAGAGAAATAATGATGTTTGGGTCTTTAATTCCGATTAATTCTGTGGTACTCTTAATAAGTCTCATAAGTTCTTCCTAATGATGGTTTGGTTGCTTTTCATTATAGTTTCTTATGGGACTTTTTGTCTGCATTCAAAAAGCTCTATAATCTCTATGGTGGTTTTACCCACTACAGAAATTATAGAGCCACAGGATATTAATATCTTAGCGCATACTTTTTAGTAGTTCACTTCAATTTTATTGAGTAGTAAGATTTTTTACGGATGAAATATGAAAATTAGCTCTGCTATATCGGTTGACTTGAATAGGAAAAGGTTTTCAGCTTGGAGACCAAGTCACTTTTTTACTTGAAAGTAGTTTTTTTAATGTTATCTAAGCTTTGGAAGTTTAAAGTTTTTTGGATTTTCTTTCAATTTTATAGTGACATTTATGTCGCTATTTTATTTTGCTGACTTCATTTATAATGGATTTGTAATTTAATTAGATTACATTATTTTATTTTTATTGGAGGTTTTATGCAGCAAGAAGTTTTTGTTCACGCATATGAGGTTGTACGACCGATTGTCCTTAAAGCTTTTCGCCAATACTTTATTCAACTTTGGGACCAAGCAGATATGGAGCAAGAAGCTATGATGACTCTTTATCAACTTTTAAACAAATTTCCCGAATTAGAAGGTGATGATGATAAGCTACGTCGTTATTTTAAAACGAAGTTTAGAAATAGACTGAATGACGAAGTTAGACGACAGGAGTCAGTTAAGCGTCAAATCAATAGGCAGTGTTATGTAGAAATTTCAGATATCGCTTTTTGTCTTCCAGATAAGGGATTAGATACAGTAGACCGAATCGTTTATGATCAGCAAATTAAGGCTTTTCGTAATCAGCTTTCTGCTGAAGATTCTGCTAAGTTAGATCGATTGTTGGCTGGTGAATGTTTTAGGGGAAGAAAGAAGATGATTAGAGAGTTAAGATTTTGGATGGTTGATTTTGATCCTTACAATGAGGAGGATTAATTTTCGATTTTATAACGTTTTTTATCTTGTTCTATGATATCTATTCACTTTTAGTAATGATCAAAGTTTGAGATGATTGCTTTTAACCCCTAGCTTATAACGATAAATACTATCTTAATAAGCTGATTTCATAACTAAATACCCCCTATGTTAGATAGAATAAAATCTAACATAGGGGGTGCAGTGCATTCATTTTTGGGTGTTTTTTCAGTTGATGATTATTGTGATGAGTAATTGAATCTTAATTATTTTACAACTATGGAATTTCCGGAAAATTTTGGAAGTTCAACCTTTTCTTTTATCAGAGCTTCTTGGTAAAGTTTTAGGAAGTCTGAGTAGATATGGGTCTGTTGTCCATTTTGTGTAAAAATGTCAACTCGAAAAACTAATTGGCCTGACGGTGTTGTGATTAATCCAATAACATTTGGAGTTCCACAGATTTCGGGATATTTTTCAATGTTATCTTGATTAACTTGTTCTATGATACTCATAACTTTATTGATATCAGTCGATATATAAACTGGGATGTCAATTTGTGCTCTCATGTCTCCTCGAGATTTGTTGGATACGATTGTAATATTTCGATTGGGTATGAAATGGAGCGTTCCATCAAATCCTCGAATTTGTGTTGTTCGGATACCAACAGTTGAAATCCGACCCGTAACAGTTCCTACTTCTACTGAATCTCCCACTTCAAATTGGTTTTCTAATAAGATGAAAAATCCGTTAACAACATCTGATAAAAAGCCTTGTGCGCCTAAACCAAGTGCAACTCCAGCAAGTCCTGCTCCTGCAAGGAGGCTAGATACAGGGACACCAAGGATACTGAGGAGCCAGTAAACAAGGAAAAGTAAAGCACGTAGTTCATACTATTGTGTAGCAGGCGCTCAATTGTTTTTTGTCGGGCAGGGGTTTGAATAGTCCAGGATAGAGATCGTCCCACAGTATGTTTAAAAAGGAAGTCAATGATTTTTTTACTGAGAAGGAATATAGTGAGGAGAATAAGGAGTTTGATTCCTTTGGTAATAAGTACCATTAAGATTTCTTCGAAATTAAATTGTTGGATATACTTTTGTAAAATATTCATAGCACTAGTTTATCAAAATTTGAGAAAAGAAGCAGTTTGTAACGATGTTCTTGTGATTAAATTGGAGAAAAAACTTTTAAAAGGCTTTGAAATATGGTAAACTAAACTGTATCTATAAAATTTTAAGGAGAATGACTACATGTCTGTATCATTTGAAAACACAGCCACTAACCGTGGTGTGGTGACATTTACTATCGGTCAAGATAAAATTCAACCAGCTTTGGATCAAGCGTTTAACAAGGTTAAAAAGAATTTGAACGCACCAGGTTTCCGTAAAGGACACATGCCTCGTGCCGTATTTAACCAAAAATTTGGTGAAGAAGCTCTTTATGATGATGCTTTGAATGCAATTCTTCCAGCGGCTTATGAAGCAGCGATTACTGAACTTGGTCTTGATGTTGTTGCACAACCAAAAATTGATGTCAAATCAATTGAAAAAGGTCAAGATTGGACACTTACTGCAGAAGTTGTTACAAAACCAGAAGTAAAACTTGGTGCATATAAAGATCTTGAGGTTTCAGTTGAAGTTTCTAAAGAAGTTACTGATGAAGATGTTGATGCTAAGCTTGAAAACGAACGTAAAAACTTGGCTGAATTGGTCGTTAAAGAAGGTGCAGCTGAAAATGGCGACACTGTTGTTATCGACTTTGTTGGTTCAGTAGATGGCGTTGAATTTGATGGTGGTAAAGGTGAAAATCACTCTCTTGAACTTGGTTCAGGTCAATTTATCCCAGGTTTCGAAGACCAATTGGTTGGTTCAAAAGCTGGTGATGAAGTAGAAGTTAAAGTAACTTTCCCAGAAGACTATCAAGCTACTGATCTTGCGGGTAAAGATGCTGTATTTGTTACTAAAGTTAACGAAGTTAAAGCTAAAGAAGTTCCTGCTCTTGATGATGAGTTGGCTAAAGACCTTGATGACGAAGTTGAAACTCTTGATGAGTTGAAAGCTAAATATCGTAAAGAACTTGAAGCAGCTAAAGAAATCGCATTTGACGATGCTGTTGAAGGTGCTGCACTTGATTTGGCTGTTGAAAATGCTGAAATCGTCGAATTGCCAGCTGAAATGGTTGAAGACGAAGTTCACCGTGCTATGAACGAATTCATGGGTAACATGCAACGTCAAGGTATTTCTCCTGAAATGTACTTCCAAATTACTGGTACAACTCAAGAAGATCTTCACAAGCAATATGAAGCTGATGCTGACAAACGTGTGAAAACTAACCTTGTTATTGAAGCTGTTGCTGCTGCTGAAGGATTCGATGCTACTGAAGAAGAAATTCAAAAAGAAATTAACGATCTTGCAGCTGAATACAACATGGAAGTATCACAAGTTTCTTCACTTCTTTCACCTGAGATGCTTAAACATGATATTACGATGAAAAAAGCTGTTGAACTTATCACAAGCTCAGCAAAAGTTAAATAATAGAACTAAAATCAAGTTTCTGTTGAGACTTGATTTTTTCTTCTATAAATGCTTTGACTATTGACTCTTTTTAGCGTAAAATAGAGGGTAGCGAAAAATTGATTGCCGAGCTATTTTTGTTTCGACATTAGCTTGAGTAAGAATGAAGGAGAACCACTTTGGAACTAGACGTATTTGCTGGACAAGAAAAAAGTGAATTATCAATGATTGAAGTGGCCCGTGCTATCTTAGAAACACGTGGTCGTGATAATGAAATGTATTTCAATGATTTGGTCAATGAAATTCAAAATTACTTAGAAAAATCGGATGCTGATATCCGTAAAGCTTTGCCATTCTTTTATTCAGATTTGAATACGGATGGGAGCTTCATTCCTCTAGGAGATAACAAATGGGGCTTACGTTCATGGTACGCTATTGATGAAATTGATGAAGAAGTCATCACATTGGAAGATACTGATGAAAATGCGCCAAAACGTAAGAATAAAAAAGTTAATGCCTTCATGGATGGTGATGAAGATGCCATTGACTACAATGACGATGACCCAGAAGATGAAAACTTTACACCTAATTCTGATAGTCTTGAATACGATGATGATAACGATGATGATGAGAAAGCCGAAGTGGAATCTTATGACTCTGAGTTGAATGAAATTATTCCAGATGATGATTTAGATGATGTTGAGCTGTCTGAAGAAGATGACGATGATGACTATGAAGATGAGTCAAATGATTAATTTTTCATTGACAAATAGTCTTGGATAGTTTAGACTATGTATCGGGCACCTCTTTTGAAGAGGTCATGATCAAGACTCCCAGAGTAAAACTCTAGGGGGTCATTTTTGTTTTTGTCATTTACTGGTTTTGTTGATATTGAGTTACTAAATAGTACTCATGTTGGACACTGGTAAAGGACTATCTCGATTATCGAATACGGTAATCAATCTGCTATTTTTATGGTTTTACATTATATTAAAGGAGTTAACATGACAAAATATATTTTCGTCACTGGTGGTGTAGTATCTTCAATTGGTAAAGGGATTGTAGCTGCGAGTCTTGGACGTTTGCTTAAGAATCGTGGACTTAAGGTTACCATTCAAAAATTTGACCCTTATATCAATATTGACCCAGGAACGATGAGTCCTTACCAACATGGTGAAGTTTATGTCACTGATGATGGTGCTGAAACTGACCTTGACCTTGGTCACTACGAACGTTTTATCGACATTAACCTTAATAAATACTCTAATGTGACTACTGGTAAGATTTATAGTGAAGTTTTACGTAAAGAACGTAAAGGAGAGTATCTTGGTGCGACTGTTCAGGTGATTCCGCATATTACAGATGCTTTGAAAGACAAGATTAAGCGTGCGGCGACAACGACTGATTCTGATGTTATTATCACTGAAGTTGGTGGTACGGTTGGTGATATTGAAAGTCTTCCATTCCTTGAAGCTCTTCGTCAAATGAAGGCTGATGTGGGTTCTGATAATGTTATGTATATCCACACAACACTTCTTCCTTATTTGAAAGCTGCTGGTGAAATGAAGACAAAACCAACGCAACACTCTGTTAAGGAATTGCGTGGTTTGGGTATTCAACCAAATATGTTGGTTATCCGTACAGAACAACCCGTTGGTCAAGGAATCAAAAATAAGTTGGCTCAGTTCTGTGATGTTGCACCTGAGGCTGTTATTGAATCGTTAGATGTGGAACATATTTATCAAGTACCACTTAATATGCAGGCTCAAGGTATGGATCAAATTGTTTGTGATCATTTGAAACTGGATGCTCCAGCTGCAGATATGACAGAATGGTCTGCTATGGTTGATAAGGTGCTTAATCTTAAGAAGACAACGAAAATTGCTCTTGTTGGTAAGTATGTAGAGCTTCACGATGCTTACTTGTCAGTGGTTGAGGCACTTAAACACTCAGGCTTGGCAAATGATACTGCTATTGATATTGACTGGGTTAATGCGAATGACTTGACTGCGGAAAATGTTGCTTCTCGTTTGGCTGATGCTGATGGTATCATCGTTCCTGGTGGTTTTGGCCAACGTGGTACTGAGGGCAAAATTCAAGCTATTCGTTATGCTCGTGAGAACGATGTACCGATGTTGGGTATCTGTCTTGGTATGCAATTGACATGTATTGAGTTTGCTCGTCACGTTCTTCACTTGGATGGGGCTAACTCGGCTGAACTTGACCCAGAAACTAAATACCCAATTATTGATATTATGCGTGATCAAATTGATATTGAAGATATGGGTGGAACTCTTCGACTTGGTCTTTACCCATGTAAGTTGAAACCAGGTTCTAAGGCTGCTGCAGCTTATGGCAATCAAGAAGTTGTTCAACGTCGTCACCGTCACCGTTATGAATTTAATACTAAATTCCGTGAACAGTTTGAGGCTGAAGGCTTTGTATTCTCAGGTGTGTCACCAGATAATCGTTTGATGGAAGTTGTAGAACTCCCAGACAAGAAATTCTATGTGGCAGCGCAATACCACCCAGAATATCATAGCCGTCCAAACCATGCTGAAGAACTTTACAGTGCCTTTGTGACAGCAGCGGTTGAAAATGCTAAATAACGAACTAGAACAGAGTGGGACAGCCTACTCTGTTTTTTATTGGCTCCTTTTATGCTAAAATAAGGGGGATACTAAGAAAGAACGAGGAAAACAAATGGCTAAGTTTGGCTTTTTGTCAGTATTAGAAGAAGAATTAGATAAGCATTTGGATTATGATTTTGCGATAGACTGGGATAAAAAGAATCACGCTGTAGAAGTAACCTTCATCCTAGAAGCGCAAAACAGTGGTAATGTGGAGACTATTGATGACAAGGGTGAAGTGTCTGATGAGGATGTTATTTTTGAAGACTACGTGCTCTTTTACAATCCAGCAAAATCACGTTTTGATGAGGAGGACTACCTAGTAACAATTCCATATGAGCCTAAGAAAGGTCTATCTCGTGAGTTTTTAGCTTATTTTGCAGAAACCTTGAATGAGGTGGCAACAGAAGGGTTGAGTGACTTGATGGATTTCCTATCTGATGATGGACCTGAGGAATTCGGTTTGGTTTGGGACAAAGACGCTTTCGAAAAAGGGAAAGCTGGCTTGGAAGAGGGAGAATTTTATCCATATCCGAGATATTAGGAGGGAAAGCTCAGATTTATGGATTGCTTAGGAGTACTAACTGGTTGTAAAATGTTATTTTTTGCGATGATAAGAATTTAACCATCTTTCGGAATGACAAGGAAGCTTTGTATGACTTAGGTTAGGATTCTATCTTAAAATAGTTTTTGAAATTTACATGTATATTGTTTAGAATTCCTTTAAATTATTTTATGTGTTGATCATTAATAACGGGGGAGTGGATACTTGTTTTTAGCAGGTCTCTTTCTTTGTTAATATAGTTAGAATAACTCTTACAGTTTCACATAAATGATTGAAAATGAGATACGGTTAACATTATATTTTGATTTTGAAAAATATGGTATAATTCTAGTACTGAAATCTAAGTTGAACATATATTGCTACTTTACATATGTTTTTCGATTCGAATAAAATACATTTCAATGAATAGATAAACAAGGAACACATGAAAAGAATTTATTATCAGAAAGATAAGAAAAAAGTTGTAGCTATAGATATAAAAAAGATAGCTACGTATTCTATATTTGCAAAAGACTATGAGAGTGCACACAAAAAATTACTTAAGAAGCATGTAACCTTGTCACAGGAGATGGACAAGCGTTTAGGAAAAATTTTCTCAGTAAAAGAAACTAAACCAAAGGCAACCCAATTAAATGACTTTCTTGGGCAATTATATGTATGTTTAGTAAAATTTTTAAAGACAAATAGGGTAAAAATACTTGGAATATTTGCAATTATGGGGATGGTCAATTATTTCACTTTAAGTTGGTTGAAGGCTAACATTTCTTATCTATCTCATATAGAAATTAATCACGCCTCTCTGACTGATAATTTTATGAATTTACCATTGATGATTACAATCTTTTGTATTCTATTTCTTTTGTTTCTTATTCCAAAGAAAAAAGAATGTTATATTAATGTTCATTATACTAGTTGCTGATTTGACATTCTTTTGGAAAGACAAAGATTCATTTATTAATTTGGATAATAGTAGCTCCTATATTCTGAAGATAGGGCAGAGTGTATTAGAGAATACTTGTTTTTGGTCCTTCTATTGGTCACAGTTTTTGTAGTATCACTTATAGTATATGATACTTTTGAGACAATTTATAAATGGTTAGTTGGAACAAATAAAAGTATTGAAGCTCCCAAACTATCACTTATATGGGCAATCGTTGCTTTTCTCTTAGGATTACTTTTAAAATAGAAATGATGGTGAATTTATGAACTACTTTAAAGATTATGTGGAAAATCCAGTGAAATTAGGAATGATATGTATAATTGAGATTGTCATGTCTTGGTGGATAAATAAATTTAAGCATAGCCCAGAAATTATTAGTATAAAGCAACAAAGACTAGGAGCGCTTCGTGAAGCGTTTAAAATTGTGCAAGTAGATGGGTATTATTTTCATTTATTTTTAGGATTATTTTGGGCAATATCCCTTTTATTTCTTATTTTTTGGGGGATTAAAGAACGAAAATATATAGCCTCTTTGATTTATATTGTATTCTTAATTATTTTTTGGGGTATATTTTGGGATCCAATTGTCACTACTTTTTTAACTATTTTAATTGCAGGCAGTTTAATCGTGTTATCTATGGATTCATAAGTAGTCGATTTAATTGCACTTAAAACATACTTACATGATATGTTAAATATGTGATTTATAAATGTGTAAAATATCAATGTTAAAGTTAGTCATAATTGATTAGATATTCTGATAGGCTAAAGAAAAAATTAAAAATGTTATGTCATTTATTTTTACAAAGTATGACTTTGAAAATGAGGGAAGTACGTTTAAGAATAAGTCTTTGAAGAGAAGGAATTTTTTGCTTATCCAAGGTATTAAAGGGAGCGAAAAGGGATGGATGCTTATTTAAAAGATCAGTTCGATTTTACAGGTGTTAAGGCTGCCTTACTCGTAGAGCAAAGTATTTTGGTTATTCTCAGAGATAATAAACCAGCTATTCCTTGGCCCAATATGTGGGAATTGACTGGTGGTGGAAGAGAAGGCCTGGAAACGCCTCTTGAGTGTCTTCGACGTGAAGTCTGGGAGGAACTTGGATTGGTTCTGAAAGAGGAATCAATTATCTGGTCGAGAATCTATCCTAGTATGTTGGATAAAGACAGGTCAGCTGTTTTTGTGGTTGCTCAAATCAGTCAGGGGCAGTATCAGGAGATTTATTTTGGAGATGAAGGCCAAGAATTTAAATTGATGCCTATAGAGGACTTTATAAAAGCAGAAGGAATCATTCCACAGTTGCAAGAACGATTTAAAGATTATTTATCAGAAAAGGAAGAAAATAATATATGGACAAATGGCAAGAACTAACGATTGAGGTTAATCGTGAGGTCGAAGAGGCAGCTTCTAATATTTTAATTGAGTCTGGGAGCCAAGGTGTGGCTATTGATGATAGTGCAGATTATTTGGAAAATGCGGACCGTTTTGGGGAACTTTATCCTGAGGTTGAGCAGGTTGAGACGGTTAAAATTACAGCTTATTATCCGGAATCAGCAGATATCGAGGCCATTACCAAGCAAGTTAATGAGCGTTTGGCTGAGTTAACGGATTTTGGTCTTGAAACGGGAGATATTCACTTGGCTACTCAAGAGTTGGTTGAAGAGGATTGGGCTGAGAATTGGAAAAAATACTATGAACCAGCTCGCATTACCCATGACCTGACAATCGTGCCGTCATGGACAGACTATGAGGCATTAGTAGGCGAAAAAATCATCAAACTAGATCCTGGCATGGCCTTTGGAACAGGAACACACCCAACGACTAAGATGAGTCTTTTTGCACTTGAACAGGTGCTCCGTGGTGGTGAGACGGTGATTGATGTGGGAACTGGATCGGGTGTCCTCTCGATTGCTAGCTCTCTTCTTGGTGCTAAGGAGATCTACGCCTATGACCTTGACGACGTAGCGGTTCGAGTGGCACAGGAAAATATCGACATGAATCCTGGTATGGAAAATATCCATGTTGCTGCGGGAGATCTTTTAAAGGGCGTGACGCAAGAAGCTGATGTTATCGTGGCTAATATTTTGGCGGATATTCTCATCCACCTGACGGAAGATGCCTACCGTTTGGTTAAGGATGAAGGTTACTTGATTATGTCAGGAATTATCTCTGAAAAATGGGATATGGTACGTGAATCGGCCGAGAAAGCTGGTTTCTTCCTAGAAACTCACATGGTTCAGGGAGAGTGGAATGCCTGTGTCTTCAAGAAGACAGATGATATTTCAGGTGTGATTGGAGGCTAAATGCAACAGTATTTTATAAAGGGGCAGGTTGAAAATCCAGTAATCATCAAAGACAAGGATGCTGTGAAGCATATGTTTAACGTTATGCGTTTAACAGAGGATGATCAGGTTGTCTTAGTTTTTGAAGACGGTATCAAGCATCTTGCACGTGTGACTGACCGTGAGAATCATGTCTTTGAAGTGATTGAAGACTTAGCTGATAATGTTGAGATGCCTGTTTCAGTGACCATTGCCTCTGGTTTTCCAAAGGGAGATAAGCTAGAGCTGGTGACACAAAAGGCAAC
Source organism: Streptococcus sp. HSISS2 (assembly GCF_000448665.1). NCBI lineage: Bacteria > Bacillati > Bacillota > Bacilli > Lactobacillales > Streptococcaceae > Streptococcus > Streptococcus sp. HSISS2. Next base: position 154,193 of record NZ_CM002133.1, read on the forward strand.
GGAGCTTGGAGCACAGGCTATCTGGGCTTTCCCTGCGGACTGGTCTGTGGTTAAGTGGGATGGTAAGAAGCTTGCCAAGAAGGAAGATAAGCTTGCCAAGATTGCTCTAGGAGCTGCAGAACAATCCAAACGTAATCGTGTTCCTGAGGTCAGGTTGTTCGAGAAAAAGGGGGGAATTTCTATCAGAATTAGCTAATTTTGATAAGATTTTTATCGCCTATGAGGAAACCGCTAAAGCTGGCGAGTTGGCTACTCTAGCTCGTGAATTGGCTCAGGTGGAACATGGACAGAAGCTCCTCTTTATCTTTGGACCAGAAGGTGGTATTTCTCCGTCTGAGATTGACGCCTTTGAAGATGCTGGTGGCGTTAAGATTGGCCTTGGACCACGTATTATGCGGACGGAAACAGCTCCTCTCTATACTTTGAGCAGTGTGAGTTACGCTTTAGAATTGAATCAATAAGAGAAAGTTGGCCTTGTTCCAACTTTTTTTGTATTTGACACTTTTAAGCTGAGACATACTCCCGGCTGTTCATTTTGACATAGACTTTGTAATTTCTAAAAAGGTTGATAATCTTATTTAGGTTTAATATAATTGTATTATCTTTATAAAAGGGGAAGATTTTTAATGAAAACGAATCGTTATGTGACTCAATCCGCTGTGGTTTTGGGCCTTTTTGCCCTCTTGACTGTGCCACAAGTCCTAGGGCATGCTGATGAAGCAAATACATCAGTAGCAACTACTTCAACTGAAAGTGTGACAGATAGCGGGACTTCTGTTGTATCAGGACAAGGAACTTCGGAGACAGCTGTTCAAGGAGGAGCAGAGACTGTATCTGCTACCCCAACACCAGTAGCGGCAAATGCGTCTGCAGAGCCATCATCTAATACTTCAACGTCCCAAGCAAATCAAGAAGCCAGTGCTGTTTTGACCAATGCTAACCAGGTGACACCAGCAGTACCAGTACAGGCCGAACCTGTTACAGAGCCTGCTCATGAGGGGCAAACCGTTGATATGCAGATTTTGTCAACAACAGACCTTCATACCAACTTGGTTAACTATGATTATTATCAAGATAAGCCGTCTCAAACAGTTGGTCTGTCTAAAACTGCTGTTCTTATCAAAAAAGCCCGTGAAACCAATCCCAATACGGTCTTGGTGGACAGTGGGGATACGATTCAGGGAACTCCTTTTGGAACTTATAAGGCTTTGATTGATCCTGTTGCCCAAGGTGAGACTCACCCTATGTATAAGGCCTTTGAGATGCTTGGGTATGATGCCGAAACGCTTGGAAATCACGAGTTTAACTATGGCCTCGAATTTTTGAACCGTATGGTTAAGACTGCTAAGATTAATATTATCAATGCAAATGTGCGTGATGCTAAGACAGGTGACTACTATTACAATCCTTATAAGATTGTTAACAAGACCTTTACTGATATGGACGGCAAACAGGTAACACTAAAAATCGGTATTACGGGTGTCCTTCCAACACAGATTTTGGTTTGGGATAAGGCCAATCTTGAAGGTAAGGTAACCGTTGATGATCCAATGGAGGCTGTTAAGACAATTGTTCCTCAAATGAAAGCTGCAGGAGCTGACTATATTCTGGTCGCAGCTCACTCTGGTATTGGTGACAATGAATACACTAAGAACGAGGAAAATGAAGGTTACCAAATTGCTGGTATTGAAGGCGTTGATGCTGTTGCGACAGGGCATTCTCATGCAGATTTTCCAAATGGAGATGGCACAAGTTTTTATGCTAAATATCCTGGTGTAGATGATGTTAATGGTCTCATCAATGGAAAACCTGTGGTTATGGCTGGTAAGTTCGGAGATCATCTCGGAATCATGGATGTCAAGTTGACTTATACGAATGGTAAATGGAAAGTTGTCAACAGTAAGGCCAAGCTTGAAAAGATTGACACTAAGTCAGATGTTGCGGACAAGGACTTAATTGACATGGCTGCTCATGACCATAATGGGACAATCAACTATGTCCGTAAGGAAGTTGGTGAGACCACTGCACCAATCACTAGCTACTTTGCTCAGGTTCAGGATGATCCATCTATTCAGATCGTTAATAATGCACAACTATGGTATGTTAAGAAACAAGTAGCCGGAACAGCAGATGAGAATCTTCCACTCCTTTCAGCTGCAGCACCTTTCAAGGCAGGAACTCGTGGTGATGCGACCTACTATACTGATATTCCAGCGGGGCCATTGGCCATTAAGAATGTCGCAGACCTCTACCTCTACGATAATGTTACAGCCCTACTCAAAGTGACTGGAGCACAAATCAAAGAATGGTTGGAAATGTCTGCGGGACAGTTCAATCAAATTGATCCTAACAGCAAAGAACCACAACAACTTATTAACAGTAGTTATCGCTCATATAATTACGATGTGATTGATGGGTTGACTTACAAGTTTGATTTGACACAACCTAACAAATATGATCGTGAAGGTAAGTTGGTTAACCCAGACGCTAGTCGTGTTCGTGACTTGGCTTATCAAGGTAAACCCATTGATTTGAATCAGACTTTCCTTGTGGTGACTAATAACTACCGTGCGACTGGTAATTTCCCTGGTGTTAAGGATGCTGCAGAAAAACGTCTCCTCAATCTTGAAAATCGTCAGGCCATCATTGACTATATCGTCAGCGAGAAAACGATCAATCCAAGTGCCGATGGAAATTGGAGTTTCGTTCCTAATATTACCAATGCAGACATCCGTTTTGCCTCTTCTGACAATGCGCGTGCTCATCTTGCTGGTCAGGATGCCATTAGTTATGTAGGACCATCAACACAGGCAGGATTTGCAGAGTACCGTTTGGTTGTTAAGGAAAAGGCAAATCAAGTTGAGGATACGACTAAGAAAGAATCTGAGAAGTCACCAAAAGATGTTGAGATGGCAGACCACACTAAGCATGTAAAACCAAATGCTACTGCAGTTGCTAGCATGGCTAAACCTGCTTCAGCTATCCAGTTATCAAACGCTCAAGTCGTTATCTTACCTCAAGCTCAAGTGCAAGAAACTCAACCTTCAAGCTCAGCCAAGAGCTTGCCAAACACGAATTCAGACGAATCTGTGTCAGCAACTTTAGCTGGAATGGTTCTTTTGACCTTGGCTGGATTCTTTGGAATCAAAAAGCAAGAGAAAAATTAAGCAAGATAAAAAGCCCCTATCAGGGCTTTTTGGCTTTAGTTTGATAGTTGTTTAAAGTTCTTTTGTGCTTCTAGGATAATGGGTGCCAGACGTTCGATATCAGACTGTGTACCACGAAGCTCGAAGTCCCCTAACATAGGGAAACCAAAACGTTTACTATATTGCTTAGCAGTTAGGCAGTATTGATTGTTGAAGTTGCGGTTACCAGAACCGATGATACCAAAGCAACGTTTGTAGTTATCATGGGCTGCGATAAAGTCTCCCAGTGGATTAGTTAGGATTTCGACATCTCCATTGTCGATGCCATTGCCTCCTTCAAGGTAGGTTGGCAATAGAGCAACAAAGGGTTCGTCCACTTGGAAGGTTTCATGATTGAGTTCTTTAATATTGATTTGGCGACAGGCAATTCCGTGTTTTAGGGATAAATAATCAGACATCCGTTTGACAAAGCTTTGGGTATTGCCACTAAGACTAATATACACGAGGGTAAGTTGAGACATAAGTGTCCTCTTTCTATCTATATCTTGTGTTTGCTCAATCATTCTAACACAAGATATTGTGTTTTTCAAGTTGCCTCCTTCTGACTAAGAATTGCCTATCTAGCTCTTTTTCTTTACTTGTAAAAGTGATAAAATAAAGGATAATTAAAAAGTAGCGAAGGAAGAAATCATGGCTAAAGATAAAAATATAACAGGCGAAGAAATTTTAGACATTTGCTCGGCTTACATGTCAGCAGATGATTTAAAATTAGTGGAAAAAGCCTGGCATTATGCGACGGAGGCTCATAATGGGCAATTTCGTCAGTCAGGAGAACCTTATATTATCCACCCTATTCAAGTGGCAGGTATCTTGGCAGATCTCCACCTTGATGCAGTGACAGTGGCCTGTGGTTTCTTGCATGATGTCGTTGAAGACACCGAAAAGACGCTAGATGATTTGGAAGCAGATTTTGGCCTTGATGTACGAAATATCGTAGATGGTGTTACCAAGCTTGGTAAGGTCGAGTACAAGTCACACGAAGAGCAACTAGCTGAAAATCACCGTAAGATGCTTATGGCCATGTCTAAGGATATTCGTGTTATCTTGGTTAAATTAGCAGACCGTTTGCATAATATGCGTACCCTTAAGCATCTTCGTAAGGACAAGCAAGAGCGTATTTCTCGTGAAACAATGGAAATCTATGCTCCCTTGGCTCACCGTTTGGGTATCAGTCGTATCAAATGGGAACTGGAAGATATGGCCTTCCGTTACCTTAACGAGGTGGAATTCTACAAAATTTCCCATATGATGAAGGAAAAACGCCGTGAACGTGAGGAACTTGTGGATGATATTGTCGCTAAAATCAAGACCTATACTTCTGAACAGGGACTTGTCGGAGACATTTATGGCCGCCCCAAACACATCTACTCAATTTATCGTAAGATGCGTGATAAGAAGAAGCGCTTCGATCAAATTTATGATTTGATTGCCATTCGCTGTGTCATGGAGACGCACAGTGATGTTTATGCCATGTTGGGCTACATCCACGAGCTTTGGCGCCCCATGCCTGGTCGCTTCAAAGACTATATTGCCAATCCTAAATCCAACGGTTACCAGTCTATCCATACAACGGTTTATGGGCCAAAAGGGCCTATTGAAATTCAAATCCGTACTAAGGAAATGCACCAAGTTGCCGAATACGGGGTTGCAGCTCACTGGGCTTACAAGAAAGGTATCAAGGGCAAGGTAGATTCGAAAGAGTCTGCATTGGGAATGAACTGGATTAAAGATCTCGTGGAACTCCAAGATGCTTCAAATGGCGATGCTATGGGATTTGTGGACTCTGTTAAAGAGGATATCTTCTCAGAACGTATCTACGTCTTTACACCAAATGGAGCTGTTCAGGAATTGCCTAAAGATTCGGGGCCTATTGACTTTGCCTATGCCATCCATACCCAAGTCGGTGAAAAGGCTACAGGTGCTAAAGTCAATGGTCGTATGGTTCCTTTGACTGCTAAGCTCAAGACAGGTGACGTGGTTGAGATTGTCACCAATGCTAATTCTTTTGGTCCTAGCCGTGACTGGATTAAGATGGTTAAGACCACCAAGGCCAGAAATAAGATTCGTCAATTCTTTAAAAATCAAGACAAAGAAGCTTCTATCACCAAGGGGCGTGAGCTTTTGGTTGGCTACTTCCAAGAGCAGGGCTACATTGCCAATAAATATCTGGACAAGAAGCATATAGAGGAAATTCTTCCTCGTATGAGCGTACGCAGTGAGGAGGCTCTCTATGCGGCCGTTGGTTTTGGTGAAATCAGTGCTGCTGCTGTCTTCAATCGTTTGACGGAAAAAGAACGTCGTGAAGAAGAGCGTGCTAAGGCTAAGGCTGAAGCTGAAGAGCTAATGAAGGGTGGCGAAGTCAAGACTGAGAAGAAAGAGGTTCTTAAGGTCAAGAGTGAAAATGGGGTTATCATCCAAGGTGCCTCAGGTCTCCTCATGCGTATTGCCAAGTGCTGTAACCCAGTGCCTGGAGACGAAATTGAAGGTTACATCACTAAAGGACGTGGTATCGCCATTCACCGTTCAGACTGCCATAATATCAAGAGTCAGGAAGGTTATGAACAACGGTTAATCGAAGTAGAGTGGGATGAGCGTAATGCTAATAAATCTTATTTGGCTGAGATTGACATCTATGGTCTTAACCGTTCAGGTCTGTTGAATGATGTTCTTCAAATCTTGTCAAATACGACTAAGAGTATTGCGACGGTCAATGCGCAACCAACTAAGGACATGAAGTTTGCCAATATTCATGTTAGTTTTGAAATTGCCAACCTCATTGAATTGACTGGTCTTGTGGATAAAATTAAAATTATTCCAGATGTTTACAGTGTTAAACGTACCAATGGTTAAGGAGCTCTTGCTATGAAGATTGTGATTCAGCGCGTTCAAAAGGCCTCCGTAGCTATTGAGGATCATACAGTTGGTGCTATTAATCAGGGTCTCTTACTCTTGGTCGGAGTGGGTCCAGAGGACACCAGAGAGGATTTGGATTATGCGGTGCGTAAGATTGTCAATATGCGTATTTTTTCAGACGAAGCTGGCAAGATGAATCTCTCTGTTAAGGATGTTAGTGGCCAGATTTTGTCGATTTCTCAGTTTACGCTTTTTGCGGATACGAAAAAAGGGAACCGACCAGCCTTTACAGGAGCTGCAAAGCCAGATATGGCTAGCCAACTCTATGACGATTTCAATCAATCCTTGTCAACCCATGTTCCTGTAGAACGAGGATGCTTTGGTGCAGATATGCAGGTTAGTCTAGTTAATGATGGGCCTGTGACCATCATTTTAGATACCAAAAATAGATAAGCAAACCATTTCCCACCTTGTATGGGAAGTGGTTTTTTGCTACTCTAGATGACCTTCAAGACATTATAAGTTGCTAGACTGAATCTTCAGCATTTATGAATTATCTTTGTCATTTTGGAGAGATAAAAATAAAGAATATTTAATGACATTAAAAAACGTTGCTCTAGAATTTCTAAAAAAATCTGACCATTCATGATGAAAAAGTTACCGTTTAAGAGGATTACCGGAAATTCCCTTGTTTTACAAAAAAGATTAAGTTAACATTAATTTCATAAGAAACACCAAGCGGTTTTTATGAAACTAAAAACAACTCGAGTTTACTGCATGCAAATAAAATAGTGATAATTTGAAACGCCGAGGTGATAAAGATTTTGTAGAAGGATAGAGATAGATGTCAAAGAAAGTATCGTCAACTAAATTATTATCAGGTTTGTTTGTAGCTGGTGGTGTCTTGGGAATTAGTCAAGTAGCCAAGGCAGATAACGTTGTCAGTTCCGAAGCAACCAACCCCGTCATTACCAGCAAGGCAGATAACTTGGTCGTGGTACCAACTGAGGTGGTTGCTCCAGTTGCAACAACAGAAATAAGTCCATCGTCTGTAGCTGTTACGACAGATACAGCAACAACTGCGACTGCTACCACAGTATTTTCCCAAGCGGTACCAACAGAGGGCGCTAGCTCAGAAACTCTTGTAGCTAGTGAAGCGCTAGCTCCTGAGTCAGCTGCTGTGGAAACCATCACATCATCATCTGATAATGCTACGGAAGCAGGACGTCATTCAACAGCCCAAGTAACACCAGTTACTGGAGTGACAGAACAAAACTTGAATGGCGATGCTTACTTGACAGATCCAGAAACAACAAAAGCAGCCTATAGTAAGGCTGATGGTGATGTTAACTACTCTGTTGTTGTATCTAACCCAACCGCAGAAACTCAAACTTTGACTGTCAACTTGACCCTTCAACAGGCTTCAGAAATCATCGGTCAAGATAATGTTGATGTGACACTGGCAGCGGGGGCTTCGGTTAAGGTTTCAAATTTGACTGTTGCGTCAGAATGGTTGACAAACAACACAGGTTACTTGGTGACAATCAGTGTCAACGACAAATTGGGTAAAGCCTTGACAAGTAAACGTGTTGGCTTATCTGTTGAAAATGATTGGACAGTCTTCCCACGTTACGGTATTGTAGCAGGTTCACCGACTGATCAAAACAGTATCCTTGTCAAAAATCTTAAGGCCTACCGTAAAGAGCTTGAGCTTATGAAGTCTATGAATATTAACTCATATTTCTTCTACGATGCTTATAGTGAAGCTACCAATCCTTTCCCAAAGGGTGTTGATAGCTTTGTTCAAAAATGGAATACCTGGAGTCACACCCAGGTTGACACTAAGGCCGTTAAAGAATTGGTGGATCAAGTGCATAAGTCTGGCGCTGTTGCCATGCTCTATAACATGATTTCAGCAGATTCCAATCCAAAGAATCCAGCCCTTCCGCTCGCTGCTTTGGTTTATAATTTTTATGACAGCTTTGGTAAGAAGGGTGAGCCAATGACTTACACTATCGGTGACAACCCAACTCAAGTTTACTATGATCCAGCTAATCCTGATTGGCAAAAATACATTGCAGGTGTCATGAAATCAGCTATGGACCGTATGGGATTTGATGGTTGGCAAGGTGATACAATTGGTGACAACCGTGTGACAGATTATGAGCACCGTCACAGCACAGACGAAGTTGACTCACACATGATGTCTGATTCATATGCATCATTTATTAATGCCATGAAAGATCTTATTGGTGAGAACTATTACATCACAATCAATGATGTCAATGGCGGTAATGATGATAAATTAGCCAAGGCACGTCAAGACTTTGTTTATAATGAGCTTTGGACAAACGGTGGTTCAGTGCTTCCAGGACGTATGCAAGTTGCCTATGGGGATTTGAAAGCACGCATTGATATGGTCCGCAATAAAACTGGTAAATCACTTATCGTCGGTGCCTACATGGAAGAACCAGGTATTGACTATACTGTTCCTGGCGGAAAAGCAACTAACGGTGCTGGTAAAGATGCCTTGGCTGGTAAGCCATTGCAGACCGATGCGACCCTTCTGGTAGATGCGACAGTAGCTGCAGCTGGTGGTTACCACATGTCCATTGCAGCCCTTGCCAATGCTAATGCAGCCCTAAACGTCCTTCAAAGTGCTTATTACCCAACTCAATACCTGAGTGTGGCTAAGGACACTATTCGTAAGCTTTACACTTACCAACAGTTTATCATTGCTTATGAAAACCTTCTTCGTGGCGAGGGTGTGACTAACAGCATTCAAGCTGTGTCTACCAAGAATGTTGCTGGTGAAATCCTTTCTAAAGATGCGCTAGGTGTGACAGGAAATCAAGTTTGGACATTTGCTAAATCAGGAAAAGGTTTCTCAACTGTTCAAATGATTAACATGATGGGTATCAATGCGGGCTGGCATAATGAAGAAGGTTATGCGGATAATAAAACACCGGATGCACAAGAAAATCTCACAGTTCGTCTTAGCCTAGCAGGTAAAACAGCTCAAGAGGCCGCTAAGATTGCCAATCAAGTCTATGTGACATCACCAGATGATTGGGCAACTTCAAGCATGAAGAAGGCACAAGCAAGCCTTGAAACAGATGACAATGGTCAACCAGTCCTTGTCATTTCAGTTCCTAAGTTGACTCTCTGGAACATGCTTTACATCAAGGAAGACACAAGAGCAACACCGATAGCACCAGTTGTCTTAAAACCAGTTACTAACCAAGCTGGTAAGAAAGCAGATAATACCGTAACAGCTGAAGCAAGTTCAGAAACAGCTAAATCCGAAAATACAACAGTAAACAAAGGTTCAGAAGTTTCTACAGATGTGAAACCGATTGTTGAACATGTTCAACCAGATGAAACAATGCAACCAGCACCATCAGTTGATACACTCATAAAATCAGCAGCTATCCCAGTATCTATGGAATCAGAAGCACCATTTGATGAGAAAGATGGAGACCTGGTATCTAACTCTGGTCAAGGAGCGCTAGAATCAGCTTCAGTAAATACACTAGCTTCGGAGGCCCTAAGCTTAGCGACTTCAGAAGCATCATCAGACATTTTAGAAAGTGCAACGGTATCATCAGCAACCTCAGTCAGCACAAGGGCTTCAGCATCTTCAATATCTGAATCAGAGCCTGCAAGCAGTGCCATGGTCTCAGAGTCGGCCATTGCAACGACAACAGTCGTTTCGGAATCACATGTAGTTGCTGAACCAGTCCTTTCATTGACAGAATCAGAGAGTCAAGTGATCCCTTCAGAAGCGACTTCGGAGACATCAGAAACAGTCAGTACATCAGAGGAAGTCATCCTTGGTGGACTATCAGAAAACATCAATAGTTGGAATAGATTCCCTGATTCTCCACGTGTATCGGAATCCTTGCCAAGTACTTCAGAAACAATCACAGAAGCAGCGTCGCTCTTTAGCAATTATGCAAGATATTCAGAAACAGCAAGCTCAGAAGTTCATTCTATGGTAGCAGCATCTTCAGAAGCTTCTATTGAAAAATTAGCAGTATCTATTTTAAAGGATACTGAGGGTGGTTTATATGATGCAAGGACAATTAGAAATATTGTTGAGATGATTGATAGCATCACGACAAATGTTCGTTACACTCATGGGACCCTTCAAGAAGTTGCTAACACAGCCTCATCAGATAACACCTACAGTGGTAGTCAAAATCTTAATGTTGCCAATAAAACCACAACACAAAAAGGTGACAAAGGAACGACAGAAGGTCTCAAAGAGACAATTGTCAAAACAGCAAAATCTCATAAGTGGGGGGAACATGCTGTGGCTATCCTTACAGCCATTGTTCTAGCAGGTGCAGCCGCACTGGCAGCCCTTCGTAATTTCTTGATGTCAAAAAAAGATAACAAATAATAGGTAAAACTCTTTGTGCCAACAAGGAGTTTTCTTTGGGTAGACTGCTATTTTTCTGAAAATTGTGATACAATAGAAATAGTTTGAATATTGTGTCAAAGGAGAGCCAATGATTACTGCAAATGATATCGTAAAGGCTAACGAAGTCTTAAAAAACGTAGTGGAACGTACACCACTAGATTTTGATCGCTATTTGTCTGAAAAATACGGAGCAACCATCTATATTAAAAAAGAAAACATGCAAAAGGTGCGCTCTTTCAAATTGCGTGGAGCCTACTATGCCATCCATCAGTTAAGCGATGAGGATAAGGCACGTGGTGTGGTTTGTGCTTCAGCCGGCAACCATGCTCAAGGGGTTGCTTATACTTGTAATGAGATGAAGATTCCGGCAACCATCTTTATGCCAGTGACAACGCCTCACCAAAAAATTGGTCAAGTCCGTTTCTTTGGTGGCAAGTTTGTAACAATCAAATTGGTGGGAGATACCTTTGATGCTTCTGCCCAAGCAGCACAGGAATATACCAAGTCTGAAGGCATGACTTTCATTGCTCCATTCGACGATTATAATGTCCAAGCGGGTCAAGGAACAGTTGCTTATGAAATTTATGAGCAGGCTCAAGAGGAGGGTGTTTCCTTTGATAGTATCTTGGTTCCAGTAGGTGGTGGTGGTCTCATCTCTGGTGTTTCTACTTATATCAAAGATGTGGCACCATCTATGGAGGTTATCGGTGTTGAAGCTAGTGGCGCTCGTAGCATGAGAGCAGCTTTTGACCGTGGCTATCCTGTAAAACTCGAAGAAATCGATAAATTTGCGGATGGGATTGCTGTCCAAAAGGTGGGAACCAAAACTTACGAGGTGGCTCGTAAACATGTGGATCGCCTCTTGGGTGTTGATGAAGGGCTGATTTCAGAAACCTTAATTGATATGTACTCTAAAGTTGGTACCATTGCAGAACCTGCAGGTGCAGCTTCTGTAGCGGCCCTTGAAGTGATTAAAGATGAGATTAAGGGAAAAACCATCGTTTGTATCATCTCAGGAGGTAACAATGACATCAACCGTATGCCAGAGATGGAAGAACGTGCCCTTATTTATAATGGCATCAAGCACTATTTTGTGGTTAATTTCCCACAACGTCCAGGTGCCCTTCGTGAATTTGTAAATGATATCTTGGGACCAAATGACGACATCACTCGTTTTGAGTACATCAAACGTGCCAATAAAGGCAAAGGTCCAGTTCTTATTGGCGTGGCTCTTAGTGATAAGAATGATTATGACGGCTTGCTTGAACGTCTTTCGGACTTTGACCCAAGTTACATTAATCTTCACGGTAATGAAACACTTTACAATATGCTTGTCTGAGGACAGGTTTACCTAAGGAGAAAAGAACCGACGAAAGTTGGTTTTTTCTATTTGTAAATAGAAAAAAATCTTGTTTCCAATCAAAAACCCTCAGTATTTCTACTGAGGGCTATTGTCGTTATTCGATAATTAAGAGTCCATCTTTGATGGCGAATGGATTGTCTTTGTTAATATGGTCGTAGAACATGATACCGTTAGTATGGTCAATTTCGTGTTGGACAACGATTGAATTGTAGCCACGGAATTTGATGCGTTTCTTTTCACCTTCTTTGTTGAAGTATTCAACGGTTACACGTGCGTGGCGAACAACATAGCCAGGGACATCACGGTCTACTGAAAGGCATCCTTCTCCCTCACCTAGGGCAGCATCCTGAACAGAATGGGCAACGACTTTAGGGTTGTACATAATCTCTTGAAGGCTGTAGGCCTCTTTTGGTGGATTGCCTTCAGCGTCTTCAGGATTTGGAACGAGAACGGCGATAATACGTTTTGAAATATCTAATTGTGGGGCTGCTAGACCGACACCTCCACGAAGCCCCATTTTTTCAGCAATGATAGGATCCTGTGAATTACGAAGAAATTGCATCATTTTTTCACCCAGGATAATATCTTCATCTGAAAGTGGAAGGGTTACGTCTTCAGCGACAGCACGCAAGGTTGGGTTACCTTCACGAATGATATCATTCATATCAATCATATGGCTGGCGCGGATAATTTTAGTTTGAGCGTCCATTTATTTACCTCTATTTTCTTTGATTTACTTGTTTATAACTATAGCACAAAAGGGGTGAAAATTAAACCATCAAGGGTTCAGCGAAAGCTTTTTCTAATCAATAAAAGCTAGTGTTTCCAAGGTCTGTCGCTGTAAGATACCATAGGTCTTAAAGGCTACCTTTTCAATGATTCCTTGGTCGATAAACTGTTTGATGACTCTTTGGACATGGCGGTAGCTGGTCCCAAAACTGGCTGCTAAAATAGATGGCGACAGTTGGAAGTTACCCTCTTCCTCAATACTCAAGATGTGGGTAGCCAAACGCTCCCTGACAGGGTAGCTAACATTTCTTGAGGCAGTAATACCTTGCTTATGTAGTGCCATTGCTAGGTTACGCCCAATTTGATAGAGAAAAACTGGGTCTTCGAGGAGCGATTCTTTATCATTTAATGGCAGTTGAACTGCCTGAACGTCTTCGAGGGCAATGACTGAGGAACCCGCTAATTGATTAGTCATGAGTTCAACGTCTCCCAATAGCTGTGGTTGGTGAAGCATTTCTAGGATATGTTCTTTACCATTGGATAGGGAGCGAACAATTTTTACTCTACCTGATAAAATGTAGGTTAGCTCAGTGATAGCTTGCCCTTGTGTGCATATGTAGTCGCCTTTCTGAAAGGTGACCTTTTGTAATTGATTAAGGTAGGCTGCAGGAAAGACCTGGTCAAGCTGAGGTCTTGTAGTGGGATTAGGCATATGTCTCCTTTTTAGGACCTAGGTCCTATTTTTTTAGCTCTTCTTAGATTATAATGAAAAAATAACTATCAGACAAGTAAAGAAAGGATGCTCTTATCCCGATACTATGACAAAAATTTTAGAAAAATAAGCCTGCTTGGGCTATCTTTGCTTTTGATTTCGGCCTTCTCGATTTCAACCGCTCTACCACCTATGTTGGACTACTATAGTCCAACCTATACTGCTTCTCAAGTCGAGCTTTTAGTGTCTGTTCCTTCATTTTCTGTAGTGGCTATGCTCTTACTTAACCCTTTGGTTGACAAATGGTTAAATGACAGACAATTGATTATGACAGGTTTAATCTTACTAAGTAGTGCTGGAATCTTCCCCTTCTTTGTTCAATTGTATACACTTGTTTTACTGTCACGTCTTATTTTTGGAATGGGTATCGGTTTAATCAATGCCAAGGCTATTTCTATCATTAGTCAGCGTTATCAGGGCAAAGAGAGGGTTCAGATGCTTGGGATTCGAGGTTCCGTGGAATTGATTGGTGGGGCATCGTGTTCCCTTTTGGTTGGACAATTACTGAAAATTCATTGGACACTTGCTTTTTTATCTATGGTTTTGGTTTTATCATCCTAGCCATGTACCTCCTCTTTGTACCACCAATGGAGCAGACAGAGAAGAAAGAGGCACAAAAAAGTAAACAAGGTCTGGATAAAAAAGATTTGGCTATGATTTTAGGTATGGCCCTCTTGGCAGGTTTTGTGATTTGCGTTAATTCATCGATTAGTTTGCGCGTGCCTCTGTTTCAAGTTGATGGTAAGACCATTGCAAGTGGTCAATCAGCTCTGGTCCTTAGTTTGGAGCAGGGAATTGGTATTGTAGCTGGACTTAGTTTTGCCTCACTAATCGGTCACATTAAGCACCGTCTCTTGCCAATGGCGCTGTTTTGCCTATCTACTTGCCTACTTGGAATATCCCTAGCTAACAACTTGCTGATATTGATTTTGTCTTCTGTTGGTGTTGGTTTCTTTTACAATATTGTTTTGACCATTATCTTTAACCGTCTTTCTGAACGTGTTACTAGAAATTTGCTGAATAAGGCGACGGCTTATGTTCTCCTAGGATGCAACTTAGGCTCAGCTGTATCTCCTTATGTTTTAAAATTGTTGGCACTAGTTTCTCCAAGTTTTAGTTGGATTTTCCTAGCTTATGCTGTGGTCAGTTTTCTACTTTTCCTAGGATTCCTTCTGAATTCAAAAATGGTCAAAAAAGCCTAGGCCATGAAAGTCTTAAACAAGGAATCTTACGATTGACAAAGATTAGTAGATAAGCTAAAATAGAGAGGTCGTAAAGACAAACCAACTCTTTCTTGGTTTTAGGAGAGCCAATCCTAAGACTCGGATGGAGCAAAAAAAGGAGAAAAAACATGGCAATCTCAAAAGAGAAAAAAATGAAATCATTGCACAATACGCACGTCACGAAGGTGACACTGGTTCAGTAGAGGTTCAAGTTGCTGTCCTTACTTGGGAAATCAACCACCTTAACGACCACATCAAACAACACAAAAAAGACCACGCTACTTACCGTGGTTTGATGAAAAAAATCGGTCACCGTCGTAACTTGTTGGCATACCTTCGCCGCACAGACGTTAACCGTTACCGTGAGTTGATCAGCTCACTCGGACTCCGTCGTTAATAACGATACTAAGGGCGTAGAAAATCCGTATGAAAATAGGGAAACGACGTCGTGTTCAAGGAACACAAGGAGTTTCATCTTTTTCACTAGGATTTTAGCCCGAGTTCAAAACAGCTCTCTAGACTCAGAGGGCTGTTATTTTTGTCTTTGGTTTATGTTTAATTCAAGATACAAAGGCCGTCAAAAGCACAAAGCAAAAATAGGAAAATTGACGAAGAAACCTCAGTTTTTAGGAAATTTTATCTTTTTTGCCAAGTGCTTAGGCCGTGTTCGATTGAATACAAAAAGTTAAGTTACTCTGTTATAGGGTAGCTTTTCTTTTTTACTAGAATTTCAGTATTATCTTCGGCTTCGGTTCCTAGCATCGTAAGGTAAAATAAACCAGATTCATCTCCCTTCGGGGAGATTTTTTATTTTCACTAGGATTTTAGCTCGAGTTCAAAACAGCTCTCTAGACTCAGAGAGCTGTTATTTTCGTCTTTGGTTTATGTTTAATTCAAGATACGAAGACCGTTAAAAGCACAAAGCAAAAATAGGAAAATTGACGAAGAAACTTCAGTTTCTAGGAGATTTTATCTTTTTTGCCAAGTGCTTAGGTCATGTTCAATTGAATACACGAAGATAGAACTGCTCTATGAAGGGTGGTTTTTCTTTTTACTAGGATTTTAGCCCGAGTTCAGGGATACCGTCTTTGGAGGGGGTATTCCTCTCAAAATGTCGTTTACAATTAGTAACAATGACTTAAACATAAAACAAAAATGACCTCCAGATTTTAGGTCTGGAGGTATCTTCTATGTTAAGATTTTTTTGATGAATGTTTGAAATTGAGGAAGTTGATGAATGGCATTTCCAATAAGAATACCTAACATATTTAAGACAATATCTCCTAAATCAAATATTCCCATATGCCCAAAGTATTGAATGGATTCGATAGAAAATAGGGCAATAAGGCAAAGCAGTAGGTTACTTAACCGTGAAGGGAAGAGGAGCCCTAGAGGAATAAACATTAGTAGGTTCATGATGGGAACAAAGTGGCTTCCCCAGTACAGTTCTCGGGCGAAAGAAAGGGGGTTAAGCGAGAGGCCTTGTAGGCCGATATTTTTCAAAAAAAGCAGATAAAAGAGGGCTATAAAGTAAATCAGATAGAGTAAGGATAGTGTCTGCTTTTTAAGTTTTCTAGTCAGGAGGAGTTTCAAGAAGGCATAGATGACATAACTCAGCAAAACGATGATTACAATGTTAAGTAGAACTTGAAAATAGAAGCCATAATGGGCGATGTAATGAACGTACTGTTCGAGATGGCCTCTGTAAAACCAGTAAGATAAGCCGAATGAAACGATTCCGAGTAAGATGTCACCCAATGATTTTAATCCTTTTGCCATCGTAAGCCTCCTTTTGCATGTGATGAGTACACATTATATCAAAAAATCGTTTAAAGAAAGTTAAGAAACTGTAACGAAAATTTGGTAAAATAAGCAGATAAGGCAAATTCAAAGACTAAAAAAGGACTTTGAAACAGCATTTCTACTTTTGACTAACAATTTAATATTTTTTGTAAACAAGCTGTGAAAGCTTATAAAACAATTAAATTTTAAAAATTAGGAGTCAACATCTTGTTTCAATATTATTAAAATGTTATTATATAGTAGTGAATTTTTAACATAAAAAGGAGTTCGTCTTATGAATAAAAAGGTTTTGGCGACAGCCGGAATTGCAGCTCTTGCGGTTTCTGCCACAGTTGCTAAAGCTGATGAGGTAACGACAAACGATCAAGCCTCAACAACAGCATCAGTATCATCGACAGCTACACAAGCTGTCCCAACTCAAGCCCAAGTCGAAACGGCTAGAGAACAAGCCAACGCTGCTAATCAAGCAGTATCACAACAAGCATCAGTAGTTGCTAATAACGAAGCGACTGTCAACCAGGCGCAAGCAAACCTAGCGACAGCAGATGCCAACTTGCAACAGGCGCAAACAGCAGCCAATGAGGCAAGTCCAGAAGCTATTGCAGCTGCTCAAGGTCAAGTAACTACAGCTGAAAAAGCAGCCAATGACGCTAAGTCAGCAGTTTCTAGTGCTCAATCAGCAGAAAAATCTGCTAAAGATGCAGCAGACAAACAACAAGCTGCAGTAAATGCAGACCAAGCTAAGGTCAATGCCAAAGCAACAGAAGTTGCCAATGTTCAAAAATCAGTTGATGCCGCTAAAGCTGCTCTCAATGGTTCTAGTGCTGCTGATGCAGCCTCTAATCAGGCTAAAGCACAGACTGTATTTGATGCAGCAACAGTAGCTGAGAAAAAAGCCCAAGAAGAATTGGCAGCTGCTCAGGCAGCTGATAAAGAAAAGGCAAATGCTATTGCAGCTAAAGAAGGGCAATTGACTGCAGATCAAAATGCAGCTAACCAAGCTAAAGCAGCTTATGAAAATGCCCAAACAGTAGCCAATGAAAAAGCAGCCGCTCTTGCAGCCGCTGAAGCAGCTAAGAAAAAAGCAGAAGCTTCAACAGCTACTACAGCCAATGCTCGCCAAAGATTCACAGTATCGTCAGAGTATGTCAATGCTCTTAAGACATATGAGTCAAAAACAGCTACAGCAGCAGAAAAAGCACAAGCTGAACAAACTTTGAAGAACGTTAACAAACGTGATCGTAGTAACAATAGCTACCAAGATAATGAAGCAGATAAAAATGTGACAATCAGTGATTTGAACAATCTTAGTGAAGCTCAAATTACAGATTTGTCATTGTATGCTTCAAGTTTGGTTAACCAAATCCGTACAGCCTTTGGTACAACTCAAACATCTGTATCTAAAGGTAGTGTATTGGCAGCAGACCGTGTTACAGATGGTTATGTTGCTGACAACTGGGGTTGGGAATCTATCCGTAATAACCAACATGATGGTGCAGCTCTTGACCGTGCTGGTAAGTCTTTCCATAGTGTAAGTATTGGTGAAAACCTCAACACATGGCAAGGTTTGACAGGTCCGTTCACTCTTAATGACCTTAAGAAATATGTATTTGAAGCTATGCTTGACTTCATGTTTAATGGTAGAGAGTGGAACCACGCTCGTTCTATTGCAGGGCTTCTAGCAGATGGAGGCGAAACTTACCTTGGTACAGATGTCAGTGTCGTTGCAGGTGCCTTTAACGTTCACGTTAACAATGTGAATAAAAACTCTACTGGTCCTGATAGTGACTTTGATACAACTAAGATTCCTAATCCATATGAGACTAACCAATCTCAACCAGCCCCAAGCTCAAACCAAACAGCTACTAAGCAAGCATATGAAGCTGCTAAACAAGCTAACGATCAAGCACAAAGTGATCTAGCAAGCAAGAAAGCAGCCTCTGAGTCTGCGACTCTTAAACTTAATAATACACAAACAGAACTCGCTACTCTTAAAGCTTCAGCAAGTAAGTTAGCAGCAGCTCAGACTAACCTTTCTGAAAAACAAGCAGCCCTTGCAACAGCCAAATCGGAATTGGAAAAGGCTAACGCTACTGTTGCCAACCTTAATGCTAATGCACAAGAAAAAGCAGCAGCTCTCAGCAAAGCTCAAGCAGCTCTTGATGAAAAACAAGCTGAGCTTCAAACAGCTAAAGCTAATCTTGCAACAAGCTCTGCGACCTTGCAACGTTTGACAAATGCTTATAACGCTGCTAAACAAGACACTGCTAAGAAACAAGCAGCCTTGACACAAGCAAACCAAGCTTTGACAGCTGCTAAGAACCGTGTAGCAGCCCTTACGAATGCTTCAGGTAATCTAGCTAAGGCTAAGGCAGAACGTGCAACAGCCTTCGATAAATTGACTGCGGCGAAAGGTGTTCTTTCAGCTGAGCGTGCGAAACTTGTTGAATTGTCAGCTAAACGTGATAAATTAACAAGCGACTATACGACTCTTCAAACTGTCTTTGATAACTATATGAAAGCTAAGGCGGACAAAGAACGTCAAACAGAATTGGCTAAAGAGTTTGCGGACGTCACATCTAAAGGTCTTACACCAGTACCTGTTTATGATGCAGATGGTAAGGTTGTCGCTTTCACAACACAAGAAAAGGCAGCTCAAACAGTAGATCAAATTCCTGTAAGTTATGTTCAAACCAAAGCTGAGAAACAAGCTCCTGTACAAGAAGCAGATAGCTTGCCAGCAACAGGTGAGTCAGCTGCAGCAGGACTTAGCCTTGTAGGTTTCTTTATGACCATCTTGGCCTTCCTTGGTTTTGTTGAC
>NZ_CM002133.1:175028-180827 GCF_000448665.1 Streptococcus sp. HSISS2
AATCATAGACAAAAAAACGGCATCTGCCGTTTTTTTTATATTTGAGAATCTAAAAAAAGTTAAGGTCGAAACCTTAACTTTTTCGTTTTTAACCCAAGAAACGTTTGAGGAATTCCTTGGTACGTTCTTCTTTAGGATTTTCAAAGAGTTGTTCTGGACTCCCTTGTTCAGCGATAACACCCTGATCCATGAAAATGACACGGTCTGAAACGTCACGTGCGAACTCCATTTCATGGGTTACGATAATCATGGTTAAACCAGTTTGAGACAGTTCCTGCATGGTCTTGAGAACTTCCCCAACCATTTCTGGGTCTAGGGCTGAGGTAGGTTCGTCAAATAGGATGGCTTCTGGATTTACAGAGAGGGCGCGAGCGATAGCAACACGCTGTTTTTGTCCCCCTGAAAGTTGTTTTGGTTTAGCTTTCCAGTATTGTTCACCCATGCCAACTTTCTCCAAGTTTGCCTTGGCGATGCTTTCAGCTTCTTTGCGATCACGTTTGAGAACAGTTGTTTGAGCCACGATGGCATTTTCTAAAACGTTGAGGTTTTCAAAGAGGTTGAAGGATTGGAACACCATTCCTAGCTTTTCACGATAAGCAGTAAGATTATAGCCCTTTTCAAGAACATTTTCTCCATGGAAGAGAATCTCACCGCCTGAAGGTGACTCAAGCAAGTTAATGGAGCGAAGGAAGGTTGATTTACCTGAACCTGACGAACCAATAATTGAGATAACTTCCCCTTCTTTAACACTGAGGGAGATATCTTTGAGGACTTCATTTTGTCCGTATGATTTTTTGAGGTTTTTGATTTCTAAAATCGTCTCAGTCATTAGTGAGCCCCTCCTTGTGTGTATGTATCTTGGTCAAAGCGGCGTTCTACGTAACGTAGGACACGTGTCACTGTAAAGGTAAGGACAAAGTAGATGGCTGCGATAACAAAGAATGTTTGGAAGTATTGGTAAGTTTGTGTTGCCACAGTATTACCAGCGAAGTAAAGTTCGACAACGGAGATAACGTTCAAAACAGAAGTATCCTTGATGTTGATAACGAATTCATTACCAGTGGCTGGCAAGATGTTACGGATAACCTGTGGAAGAACAATCTTACGCATGGTTTGACCGTGAGAGAAACCAAGAGCAGTTGCGGCTTCGAATTGTCCCTTGTCTACTGCGAAGATACCACCACGAACGATTTCACTCATGTAGGCACCGGTATTAATAGAAACGATAATAACAGCGGCTAGGGTGCGGTCAATATTGATACCAAAGGCTTGGGCAGTACCGTAGTAGATAACCATAGATTGTACAATCATAGGAGTGCCACGGAAAACTTCGATATAGACATTAAGAACCCAACCGAAGAGTTTTTGGAGCAAGGCTACAAATTTATTAGCAGCTTTAGGAGCTGTGCGGTAAACACCGATCATAAGACCGATGAAAGTACCCACAACTGTACCGATAATTGAGATAAGAAGGGTAATTCCTGTACCACGTAAGAATTGTGGCCAGTTTTTACTTAGAATAGTTGCCATTTGGCTAAAGAAGCTAGTCTTCTTTGTTTCATCATGTTTTTCAGCAGGCTGAATACTAATGATGTGGTTCATGAGTTTAGCTCGGTCATCTTGACTAATAGTGGCAAGGACCTTATTAACTTGAGTGAGTGTTTCTGTATCGTCCTTACGAAGACCAACGGCAATCGAAATGTCGTCGTTAGAGACCTTGAATCCGTCACCTTTTTTGAGAGCTATCATCTTGTAAGTTGAGCTAGCTGCCTCAGCTGTAAGTGCTTCAGGTCTCTCAGAGATATAACCATCAATAATGCCAGAAGATAGCGCTTGACGCATGGCACCAAAGTCACTCATGGGTGTTTGTTTATCAACATTTGGAATTTGTGTGATTAGGTCTACCAAGTAGTTTCCCTGTTGGGCAGTAATCTTGGCCCCCTTGAAATCGTCAATCGTTTTTGCATTGGCATACTTACCTTTTG
The DNA here is from genome assembly GCF_000448665.1 of Streptococcus sp. HSISS2. Classification (NCBI taxonomy): domain Bacteria; kingdom Bacillati; phylum Bacillota; class Bacilli; order Lactobacillales; family Streptococcaceae; genus Streptococcus; species Streptococcus sp. HSISS2. The sequence goes on from NZ_CM002133.1 coordinate 177,014, forward strand.
CATCGACCACAACTACAGGTTCACTCGTATAGTAGCTATCTGAGAAGTTGATTTCTTTACGGCGTTCAGCAGTTGTACTCATACCTGCAACAATCATATCAATCTTACTAGATGTGAGGGCAGGGATGAGACCGGTCCAGGCCGTTTTGACGACTAAAGGTTTCTTACCTTGAGCTTCAGCGATTTTTTTAGCGATTTGCACGTCATAACCGTTGGCATACTGTTTTGTTCCTTCGATTGGAACAGCTCCATTTGAGTTATCGTCCTGTGTCCAGTTAAAAGGTGCGTAGGCAGCCTCCATCCCGACACGGAGATACTCGTCTGCTTGAGCGCTTGATACCCCACCAAAAACGAGGAGAAGCGCTGCAAAGCAGGCTACAATAATTTTCTTCATTGAAACAATGTCTCCTATAAAAATGTCATTCCTTACTATTTTACAGGAAATTAGGACTGATGACAATAAGTTAAGACTAGAAAAAACTGTATATCAGGATTGTCTTTAAATACAGTTGCTAATTTGATATAATGGGAAGGACAATTTAGAGCCTTACTCACTATTAGTGTGATAAGACTAACATTTTAAAACGGAGTGAATTATGCAAACGGCACAGTATATTATTGAATTACTAAAAGCGGTTTTTCTAGGGGTTGTTGAAGGAGTCACTGAGTGGTTGCCTATTTCGTCAACAGGTCACTTGATTTTGGTTAATGAATTCTTGAACTTGAGACAAAGTAAAGCCTTCATCGATATGTTTAATATCGTTATTCAGCTTGGAGCTATTCTGGCGGTTATGGTCATCTACTTTAAACGTTTGAATCCTTTCCAACCTGGTAAGACAGCACGTGAAGTGCAATTGACTTGGCAACTTTGGCTTAAGGTAGTCATTGCTTGTATCCCTTCAGCTTTCATTGGACTCTTTTTGGATGATTGGATGGAAGCTCACCTCAGTAATTTCCTTGTTGTAGCCATCATGTTGGTGGTCTACGGGATTGCCTTTATTTGGATTGAGGACCGTAATCGACGTGTTGAACCTAAGGTAACCGATTTGGCACGAATGTCTTACAAGACAGCTTTCTATATCGGTCTTTTCCAAGTTTTGAGTATCATCCCAGGGACAAGCCGTTCAGGTGCTACTATTCTTGGGGGTATCATCGTTGGTACTAGCCGTAGCGTAGCCGCTGACTTCACTTTCTTCCTTGGTATTCCAACCATGTTTGGTTACAGTGGGCTTAAGGCAGTTAAGTACTTTATTGATGGGAATACATTGACTGGAGGACAAGTAGCCATTCTCCTGGTAGCTAGTGTAACAGCCTTTGTTGTCAGCTTGTTTGTCATTCGCTTCTTGATGAACTATATTAAGAAACATGACTTCACGGTTTTCGGAAAATACCGTATTGTACTTGGTATTATCGTGCTTCTCTATGGAGCGATCAAACTTATTTTTGGATAATATAAGCAACTTGACAAAGAGATCACAATCAAGGGGTCTCAAGGTAATAAGCAAGTAAAAAACGAGGAATCTCTCAAAAAATCAGAGCAGGTTCCTCGTTTTTTTATTTTCACTACACCGTATTGCATCTCTTTTTTATCGGTCACATCCTTAGTAAGGCTATCTTTCGGGATGTTTATTTTCTATACACTTAGAAAAGGCCTATTTTTTCGGAACGGAATAAACTTCAATGTGATTTCCAAGTATTTTAATGTCCACTGGCAAGTTATCAGATTTATCACCATCAACATCTGATTCCAAGGCGATATCTGAAGATATTTTTATCGTTTTTGCTTTGATATATTCAATATTAGCGTTCTCAACGACTTCCCCTTTTAACAAATCTGGAATAGTAGATAGCTTAGAGAGAATGGACGCATCTTTCAAAATCAAGATATTTCCATAGCCGTCTTTGTTTTCATCAAATAGTTTTTTGTCAGCGTAATAGTTAGATAAGAGTACTAATACTTGACTTGCTTCTCCCTTATAATTGCCATTTTCGGTTTCAATAAGAATATTAAATACTTCGTCTTTTATGACAGACTTCATTGTATTGACTGCATATGCGAAGATTCCATATTTAGTTTTATCTTCTATTCCAACATTATGGATGGCTTCCGGTAAAGATCCTATACTAAAAATATAGCCGAAATAATTTTGATTAACTTTTCCAATGTCAATGGTATTCGTACAATTGAAATCAAGTTCTTCAATGGCTTTGTCAATATCTTGATTTATTTCCAGTAATTTTGTGATTAAATTACCAGTTCCTCCAGGAATGATGCCAAGTCTTGGAATGTAATCTTTTTCAGCGATTCCTGAAATGACTTCGTTTACCGTACCATCCCCACCAAAAACTATCACCGCTTCATACTTTTCCTTAGACGCCCTCTCAGCAAAGTGGGTAGCATCTTTAGATTTTTGTGTGATTTTAGTTTCAACATCGTCAAAATATTCCCTAGCTTTATTTTCTATATTTGCTTTATAATCTAGCGCCTTTTCTCCACCTGAGGTTGGATTAATAATTAACATGGCTTTTTTCATTGCTTTATTCTCCCTGCAACTTTAATTAGTTGTATTGTATCACATCAACTGGTTATGTGCTCTTTCTATTGTTTTTATTAGCTAGGGTAGTATATAGCCAAAACCTTCTATCTCAATAATTCTAATCCTCTCCGTCTATGAAGTAGTAACTGTTATGAACAATTGGGGAAGAAAGTTAAAAACGTACCTTCCATATAGTTTAAGGTCTATTTGCTGAGGAGTTTTCCAAAGATAAGATAAGCTAGTGTCCAAAGGACCAGTCCGCAGGTTAAGAAACTCGCTAGGATTTTCAAGAAGTCCACGACATTATGCAAGGGGTACCATCCAGATAAACATAGAATTGGAAGGATGGTAACACACATGATTGAGAAGTGGAGCAGTGATTGTTGTCTGAGTGTCAAACGGTTATCGTCGTAAATGGGGGCAGTTGCCAGTATGATGGCAATGATTAGTCCTGTAAGAAAGGTAGATTTGTTTACTTGATGAGGTTGCCCGGATAAGTAGAGAAAAAGCGTCAAAAAACTCGTTATTCCTCCAGCAATGCTAGCTCGAAGCCATCCTTTTTTATAAGTAGTCATGGTCATCACCTCCAACTATATATCCGTTTTTATTATACTCCTTTCTAGGATATATGACGGCTATAAAAAGGGAAATTCAGGTCTTTGCTAGCATTAGAGAATTTTTAGAAAAGCCTCTTAAAATAAGATCTAAACTTGCTCAGAAATTGCTATCTCTTGGCTTTTCTAGTATAATGAAATAACTACTCGTGCGAGGTTTTTTACATATGGAAATGAAACAAATAAGCGAGACAACTCTAAAAATCATGATTACCATGGAAGATCTTGAAGAACATGGTATGGAATTGAAGGATTTCTTGATTCCCCAGGAAAAAACAGAGGAATTTTTCTATACTGTCATGGATGAGTTGGACTTGCCTGATAACTTTAAAAATAGTGGAATGCTGAGCTTCCGTGTCACGCCACGCAAGGATCGTGTGGATGTCTTTGTGACTAAATCAGATCTTAAGGAAGACCTTGATTTCAACGATTTGTCAGATATGGATGACTATTCAGGGCTTTCTCCAGAAGAGTTTCTAAAGGCCCTTGAGGGTAACTTTATGGACAAGGGTGACATCGAAGCACACCATAAGCTCGAAGAGCTTGAAAAGACCTTGGAAGAGGTTGATAAGGCTATGACAGAGCCTACCAAGGAAGTGGCTGAAGAAAATATTCGTGAAGACTATACCCACTATGTCTTGGCCTTCTCTGACTTTGATCAAG
>NZ_CM002133.1:182329-270628 GCF_000448665.1 Streptococcus sp. HSISS2
CTATGACAGAGCCTACCAAGGAAGTGGCTGAAGAAAATATTCGTGAAGACTATACCCACTATGTCTTGGCCTTCTCTGACTTTGATCAAGTGGTGACTTTTACGCAAGGTTTGAAGGATATACCTGTTGAAGGTTCTGAGCTTTATAAACTTGGGGATGTCTACTACATGACGATCCTTCTTTACTTGGCTGATGAGCCTGATTACTACGCGAACAATATGTATGCGCGTTTCCTTGAATATGCAAATGTGGCAGATCGCACACGTGCCTACCTACAAGAGCATGCAATAATCTTGATGGAAGAGGACGCCTTACCGGTATTACAAGCAACGAAATGGAGCTAAGATATGCCTTGGACAATTAACTATATTTTTGTCTTGATTGGGGCTTTTTTAATCGCTGTTGTGACGACCCCTATAGTTCGCTCTTTGGCCTTTCGTGTCGGAGCCGTTGACAATCCAAATGCTAGACGTATTAATAAAAAACCAATGCCTAGTGCAGGTGGTTTAGCCATTTTGTTGTCTTTTGTATTATCAACCTTGGTGTTCATGCCCATGGTCATCCATAAGGAAATCTGGCATATTTCATATATTAGGTACATTCTACCCGTTGTCGTGGGGGGGGCTATCGTCGCATTGACAGGCTTTATTGATGATATTCTAGAATTAAAGCCTCTGCCTAAGATGATTGGTATTATGACCGGAGCAATCGTCGTGTGGGCTTTTACGGACTTCCGATTTGATAGCTTTAAGATTCCTTTTGGTGGTCCTATGATTTATTTTGGGCCAGTATTGACCTTGATTTTAACGGTATTATGGATTACTGCCATCACCAATGCTATTAATCTGATTGATGGTTTGGACGGTTTGGTCGGAGGAGTTTCCATCATTTCCCTTATGACGATGGGGGTAATTTCTTATTTCTTCCTCTATGATACTGATATTTTCTTGACCATGACCATCTTTGTCTTGGTGGCGGCTATTGTTGGCTTTTTCCCTTATAACTATCACCCTGCTATTATTTATCTCGGTGATACGGGGGCTCTCTTTATTGGTTTTATGATTGGTGTCTTATCGCTTCAGGGTTTGAAAAATGCAACGGCTGTAGCGATTTTATCGCCAGTTATTATCCTTGGGGTACCGATTGTAGATACGGTGGTGGCCATTGTCCGTCGTAAGTTGTCTGGGCGTCCAGCTATGGAAGCTGACAAGATGCACTTACACCACCGACTTTTAGCTATGGGGTTCACTCATCGAGGAGCTGTTCTAGTAGTCTATGCTATCGCTATCCTATTTTCATTGATTGCCCTCTTGCTCAATGTTTCTAGCCGTCTAGGTGGTATTCTCTTACTGTTAAGCTTGATATTGGGAATGGAAATTCTGATTGAAGGGCTTGAGATTTGGGGCGTTGGTCGGACACCACTCTTTAATCTCTTGAAATTTATCGGGAATAGCGACTATCGTCAAGCGACCATGTTGAAATGGAAGCAAGAACGAAAAAAATAAACATTTGAAAAGCCAAGTAATGGCTTTTTGTTATAATGATTCTAATTAAGGAAGATGGAATTTGTTTCCTATTTTCCAGAAAATAGCAATGCTGTTTTCAAAAATAATGGTATTTTGCGAGCTAAGTCTCGCTGTATATATGAAAAAGGAGTATACAATGTCTGTACTTGAAATCAAAAATCTTCATGTTTCTGTTGAAGATAAGGAAATCTTGAAGGGTCTCAATTTGACCCTTAAAACGGGTGAGATTGCTGCCATCATGGGTCCTAACGGAACAGGTAAATCTACCCTCTCAGCTGCTATCATGGGTAATCCAAACTATGAGGTTACAGAAGGTGACATCCTTTTTGATGGTGAAAGCATCCTTGACTTGGAAGTTGACGAACGTGCACGTCTCGGTCTTTTCCTTGCCATGCAATACCCAGCTGAAATTCCAGGGATTACGAATGCTGAGTTCATCCGTGCGGCTATGAACGCTGGTAAAGAAGATGAGGATAAGATTTCTGTCCTTGATTTCATCACTAAATTGGATGAGAAAATGGAATTACTTGGTATGCGTGAAGAAATGGCTGAGCGTTACCTTAATGAAGGTTTCTCAGGTGGTGAGAAGAAACGTAACGAAATTCTTCAATTGCTCATGTTGGAACCTAAATTTGCCCTTCTTGATGAAATTGACTCAGGTCTTGATATTGATGCCCTTAAAGTAGTTTCAAAAGGGGTTAATGCCATGCGTGGTGAAGGTTTTGGTGCCATGATTATCACTCACTACCAACGTCTCTTGAACTACATCACTCCAGATGTGGTACACGTGATGATGGAAGGGAAAGTGGTTCTTTCAGGCGGTCCTGAATTGGCTGCTCGTCTTGAGCAAGAAGGGTATGCGAAAATCGCTGAAGAGCTCGGCTACGAGTACCACGAAGAAGCTTAAGTCAGTTACTCGAAATAACTAGAAAAGGAGTAACCTATGTCAAAAGAATCTATTATCGCTTTTTCTCAAGCAAAAGCAGAGCCACTCTGGTTGCAAGACCTTCGTCAAGCAGCCTTTGATAAGCTTGAAAGCTTGGATCTTCCAAGAATTGAGCGTGTAAAATTCCATCGTTGGAATCTCGGTGATGGCACGCTTACTGAAAATGAACCATCAGCCAATGTGCCTGATTTTACAGCGCTCGGAAACAACCCTAAATTGGTTCAAGTAGGAACAAATACTGTTCTTGAACAATTGCCAGCTGACTTGATTAGCCAAGGTGTGGTCTTCACAGACCTTACAACTGCTCTTGAGGAAATCCCAGAAGTCGTTGAAGCCTTCTTTGGTAAGGCCGTAGCCTATGATGAGGACAAATTGGCAGCTTATAACTATGCCTACTTCAATAGTGCAGCGGTCCTTTACGTGCCAGATAATGTCGAAGTTGATTTGCCAGTTGAGGGCTATTTCTACCAAGATGGGATTTCAAATGTTCCGTTTAACAAACACATTTTAATTATAGCTGGTAAAAACAGTAAATTGACTTACCTTGAACGTTTTGAAACCCTAGGTGAAGCGACTGAAAAAGCCAGTGCTAATATTTCTGTAGAAGTTATTGCTCAAGACGGTGCCCAAGTTAAGTTTGCGGCCATTGACCGTTTGGGTGAAAATGTGACAACCTATATCAGTCGTCGAGGACGTATCGGTCGTGATGCGAGTCTTGATTGGGCTCTTGGTATTATGAACGAGGGTAATGTCATTGCAGACTTTGATAGTGACTTGATTGGTGATGGTAGCCATGCTAATCTTAAGGTTATCGGACTTTCATCTGGCCGTCAGGTTCAAGGGATTGATACTCGTGTGACTAACTATGGTAACAACTCTGTGGGTCATATCCTACAACATGGGGTTATCTTAGAACGTGGTACCTTGACTTTCAATGGTATTGGTCACATTGTCAAAGGTGCTAAGGGTGCTGATGCGCAACAAGAAAGCCGTGTGCTCATGCTTTCAGACAAGGCCCGTTCAGACGCTAACCCAATCCTTTTGATTGATGAAAATGAAGTTACAGCAGGACATGCCGCTTCAATCGGTCAGGTGGATCCAGAGGATATGTACTACCTCATGAGTCGTGGACTTGATCAAGACACTGCAGAACGTTTGGTTATTCGTGGCTTCTTGGGAGCAGTTATCACTGAAATCCCAGTTAAAGAAGTGCGTGACGAGATGATTTCTGTAACAGATACCAAACTAAACAAACGTTAGGAACTATCGACACAGATAGTCTAACTTATGATATATCTAGATAGGGAGATAAGATGTCAACTTTAGATGCCTATAAGATTCGACAAGATTTTGCCATTTTAGATCAAGTAGTTAATGATGAGCCCTTGGTGTACTTGGATAATGCAGCGACGACTCAGAAACCTCAAGTAGTTCTAGACGCCCTTATGGCCTATTATCATGAGGATAATGCCAATGTTCACCGTGGCGTGCATACCTTGGCAGAGCGTGCAACAGCTGCTTACGAAGCTAGTCGTGAAAAGTTACGTCAGTTTATCAATGCGAAAACAACTAAAGAAGTTCTCTTTACACGTGGAACGACAACCGGTCTTAACTGGGTTGGTCGTTTTGCGGAGCAGGTTCTTGAACCAGGAGACGAAGTGCTTATTTCCATTATGGAGCACCACTCCAATGTCATTCCTTGGCAAGAAGCTTGTAAGAAGACGGGTGCTAAGCTTGTCTATGCCTACTTAAAAGACGGTCAGTTGGATATGGAAGACTTGACCAACAAGATTACAGAAAAGACAAAATTTGTAAGTCTGGCTCAGGTTTCTAACGTTCTAGGTTGTATCAATCCTGTTAAGGAGATTGCCCAGCTAGCCCATCAAGTTGGGGCTTATATGGTTGTGGATGGTGCCCAATCTGCCCCTCACATGACCATTGATGTTCAAGATTTGGATTGTGATTTCTTTGCCCTTTCTGGGCACAAGATGTTAGGTCCAACAGGAATTGGTGTGCTTTATGGCAAGGAAGAAATTCTCAACCAGATGAATCCTATTGAGTTTGGTGGTGAGATGATTGATTTCGTCTACGAACAAGAAGCTACTTGGAAGGAACTGCCTTGGAAATTCGAGGCTGGGACACCTAATATTGCAGGAGCTATTGCTCTTGGTGCTGCTGTGGACTACCTCACTAACCTGGGTATGGAAAATGTTCATGCTTACGAGCAAGAATTGGTTGACTATGTTTTGCCTAAGCTTCAAGCAATTGAAGGTTTGACGGTTTATGGCCCAGAAGATCCTAATCAACATACTGGTGTTATTGCCTTTAATATTGATGGACTTCATCCCCATGATGTGGCGACTGCCCTTGATTATGAAGGGGTGGCCGTGCGCGCAGGTCACCACTGTGCCCAGCCGTTGATCACTCATTTAGGTATTTCATCAGCTGCCCGTGCAAGCTTCTATGTTTACAATACCAAAGAGGATTGTGACAAGCTTGTGGAGGCAATTCTTGCGACGAAGGAGTTTTTCAATGGCACTCTCTAGACTAGATAGTTTATATATGGCTGTTGTGGCCGACCACTCTAAGAGCCCTCACCATTATGGTGTTTTGCCTGATGTGGAGCAACTTCAACTGAATAATCCGACTTGTGGAGATGTTATCAATCTGTCAGTCAAATTTGATGGGGACGTGATTGAAGACATTGCCTTTGCTGGCGATGGTTGTACCATTTCGACAGCCTCATCAAGTATGATGACGGATGCTGTTATTGGTAAGACTAAGGCAGAAGCTTTAGAACTGGCGGAAATTTTCTCGCTCATGATTCAAGGAGAACATGACATCAATACAGATAAATTAGGTGAAGCTAAGCTCTTGGCAGGAGTTTCCAAATTTCCACAACGTATCAAATGTGCAACCCTCTCTTGGAATGCTCTCAAAAAGGCTATAGAGAGAAGCGAGCTTTAAAATAAGAAAACTAATCAACCCTTTAAAAAAGGAAAATACTATGACTGAAACAAATGAAAAAGTAGAACCAAAACCCATTGATCTTGGGGAATATAAATACGGTTTCCATGATGATGTGACACCAGTCTTTTCAACAGGAAAAGGAATCAGTGAAGACGTGGTTCGTGCCATGTCTGCTGAAAAAGGGGAACCTGAGTGGATGCTTGAATTCCGCTTGAAATCATTGGAAACCTTTAACAAAATGCCTATGCAAGAGTGGGGACCAGACCTTTCTGAAATCGACTTTGATGACTTGACCTATTTCCAAAAAGCGTCAGACAGACCTGCTCGTGACTGGGAAGATGTTCCTGAAAAAATCAAGGAAACCTTTGAACGTATTGGTATCCCCGAAGCTGAACGTGCTTACCTAGCAGGGGCTTCGGCTCAGTATGAATCAGAAGTGGTTTACCACAATATGAAAGAAGAGTACGATAAGTTGGGAATCATCTTTACGGATACAGACTCAGCTCTTAAAGAGTACCCAGAACTCTTCAAGAAGTACTTCTCAAAACTGGTTCCTCCAACAGATAACAAATTTGCGGCCCTTAACTCAGCCTTCTGGTCAGGCGGTACCTTTATTTATGTGCCAAAAGGTGTTAAGGTAGATATCCCACTTCAAACCTACTTCCGTATTAACAATGAAGCTACGGCTCAGTTTGAACGCACACTCATCATCGTTGATGAAGGGGCCAGCGTTCACTATGTGGAAGGCTGTACGGCACCAACCTATACTTCAGCCAGCCTTCATGCGGCTATCGTTGAAATCTTTGCGCTTGAAGGAGCCTATATGCGTTATTCAACCATTCAAAACTGGTCAGATAGCGTCTATAATTTGGTAACCAAACGTGCTACTGCTAAGAAAAATGCGACTGTTGAGTGGATTGACGGTAATCTTGGTGCTAAGAAAACAATGAAGTACCCATCAGTTTACCTAGATGGTGAAGGTGCGCGTGGGACTATGCTTTCTATCGCCTTTGCCAATGCTGGTCAGCACCAGGACACAGGAGCTAAGATGATCCATAATGCGCCACACACATCATCATCTATTGTCTCTAAATCAATTGCCCGTAATGGTGGTAAGGTTGACTATCGTGGCCAAGTAACTTTCAATAAGGACTCTAAGAAATCTGGTTCTCACATTGAATGTGACACGATCTTGATGGATGATTTATCTAAGTCAGATACGATTCCATTTAATGAAATTCACAACTCGCAAGTGGCTTTGGAACACGAAGCCAAAGTTTCTAAAATTTCTGAAGAGCAACTCTACTATCTCATGAGTCGTGGTCTTTCCGAACAAGAAGCTACTGAAATGATTGTCATGGGATTTGTAGAACCATTTACCAAAGAACTTCCAATGGAATATGCTGTTGAGCTTAACCGCTTGATTAGTTATGAAATGGAAGGATCAGTTGGGTAAGAAGTAAGCTTGTGTATAAATACAGAGTAAACTGAGAATTTAGTTCAAAACAAAAAAGTTAAGATATGCATCTTAGCCTTTTTTGTTGGCATTGATTGTAAATCGCCTATGTATAGCGAAGCAAGAGCTATAAATGCATCATTTTTGGGATATTTCGAGTCTTTTTAAAGACAAAAATGACTGAATTGTCGAATTATTAAGAATTACGTCTTTACTTTAGCTTATTTTGAGGTATAATTATACACGAAAGTAAATTTTTTATTGGAGGAGGTTTCTTATAATTATGATTAAGAAACGTAACTTTAAGAGTATTGTAGCCGTTGGAGTAATTACTTTAGCTTCTGCAACACTTCTTGCTGCTTGTGGCTCAAAATCAACCTCAAGTAAAGATGAAATTAACTGGTACACCCCTACTGAAATATTGACCCTTGATATTTCTAAAAATACAGATCACTATTCAGCCTTGGCGCTTGGGAACTCAGAAAGTAACTTGCTTCGTGTTGATAAAGATGGAAAGTTGCAACCTGATTTGGCTAAAAAAGTTGATGTGTCAGCCGATGGTTTGACTTATACAGCGACTCTTAGAGATGACTTGAAGTATTCAGATGGTACTAAGCTTACTGCTGAGGACTTTGTCTATACTTGGCAACGTATGGTTGATCCCGCTACAGCTTCTGAGTATGCTTACCTTGCTTCAGATTCTCACCTTGTTAATGCTGCAGACATTATTGCTGGTAAGAAGAGCGTTGATGAATTGGGTGTTAAGGCTGAAGGAAATAAAGTTATCTTTACTTTGTCAAATCCTTCTCCACAATTCAAGAGTCTTTTGTCATTCTCAAACTTTGTTCCACAACATAAGGAATTTGTAGAAAAGACTGGAAAACAATACGGAACGAAGTCTGATAAACAAATTTATTCTGGACCTTTTAAAGTTGAAAATTGGAATGGTACAAGCGGTAGCTTCAAACTTGTCAAAAATGACAATTACTGGGATGCTAAGCACGTTAAAACAAAGACAATCAATATTCAAACGGTTAAAAAACCTGATACAGCCGTCCAAATGTATAAACAAGGTCAACTTGACTTTGCAAATATTTCAAATACGTCTGCTATTTTTAATGCCAATAAGAAAAACAAAGATGTTGTTACAGTTCCAGAAGCAACAACAAGTTATATGACCTATAATGAAACTGGTAAAGTTAAAGGTCTAGATAATCTTAAAATCCGTCAAGCTCTCAACCTTGCTACTGACCGTAAAGGTATTGTCGAAGCTGCGGTTGATACAGGTTCAGTCCCAGCAACTAGTTTTGCACCTACTGGATTGGAAAAATTACCTGATGGTACTGATTTATCTAAATATGTGGCACCTGGCTATAGCTATAACAAGGAAGAAGCAGCTAAGCTCTTCAAAGAAGGTCTTGCTGAAGCTGGTTTAAGTGACTTGAAATTGACAATTACAGCAGATTCAGATTCACCTGTTTCTAAAGCTGCAGTTGATTACATTAAAGAAACTTGGGAAAAAGCTCTTCCTGGTTTGACTGTTGAAGAAAAATTTGTGACATTTAAACAACGTCTTGAAGATACTAAGAATCAAAACTTTGATGTTGCTCTTGTTCTTTGGGGTGGTGACTATCCAGAAGGATCAACATTCTATAGCTTGTTCACTTCAAATTCCGCTTATAACTATGGTAAGGCAAATAGCTCTACATATGACGCAGCCTATGAAAAAGCTATTTCAACGGATGCATTAGATCCAACAGCCGCTGCAAATGATTATAAAGCTGCTGAAAAAGCACTTTATGATGAAGCGATGTATAATCCGATTTACTTCCGATTTACAAAAGGCTTGCAAAATCCTTCAATCAAAGGACTTGTACGTAACTCAACTGGTCTTGATGTTGACTTCACCTATGCTTATAAAGATAAATAGTTGCTATCATTATAATGACAGAGTAAAGTAGAACATTCATCAGCTACTGTATGTACGTTTATCGCAAAATGAACTAAGAAGCTGGCGGCTTTAGTCCCAGCTTCTTTCGTTGTTACATAAAGGAAATTTTATGACGAAATATTTATTGAAAAGGATAGCTATTTTGCTAGTTACCCTATGGGTGGTTGTCACTCTATCTTTCTTCCTAATGCAAGTTATGCCGGGGTCACCATTCAATAATCCCAAATTAACGAATGATATGATTGCGGTTATGAATAAGCAATATGGCTTAGATAAGCCTGTATGGCAACAGTATTTGCAATATCTTTGGAATGTCCTGCACGGTGATTTAGGAACAAGTTATCAGTCTGCAAATCAGCCTGTTAGCATGATGATTAGTCAGCGTTTGGCAGTTTCAGCGCAACTGGGTATTCAAGCCCTTGTCGTTGGGGTATTGTCTGGTCTTTTTGTAGGAGCAGTGTCAGCACGTAATAAAAATAACTGGATTGATAATATCTTGAGCGTGCTATCAACACTCGGTATTTCAGTACCTTCATTCATTATTGGTCTTTTGCTTTTGGATTACCTTGGATTTAAGTGGGGAGTTCTTCCTTTATCTGGATGGGGTTCATTTAGCCAAACGATTTTACCTACTTTAGCTCTTGCTATTCCAGTATTTGCTCAAGTCACCCGTTTTTTCCGTAGTGAAATGATTGAAACCATGAATACTGATTATATTCAACTAGCTAGGGCTAAAGGGTTAACAGCACGTCAAATTAGTAATCGACATGCTTATCGCAATTCAATGATTCCTGTTCTTACCTTAATCGGTCCAATGGCTGCTAATATTTTAACAGGTTCAGCACTCATAGAGCAGATTTTCTCAATTCCTGGAATTGGCCAACAGTTTGTTACCTCTATTCCAACAAAAGATTATCCTGTCATTATGGGAACCACTATCGTTTATGCCGTTATGCTTATGGTAGCTATCCTATTGACAGATATCATTACTAGTTTTGTGGATCCACGTGTCCGTCTGAAGTAAGGAGAGTATCATGGAAGAAAAACAACTATTTAAACTTGTTGGTGCTGGAAATACTGAATCACAAGAAAAAATTGAAAAACCGACTCTCTCTTTTACACAAGATGCTTGGAGACGTCTGAAAAAAAATAAATTGGCGACCATATCCCTTTGGTTTTTAGCCATTCTACTGGTCTTTTCAATTGGCTCAAATTTCTTTGTTAATGCCAAGGATGCTAATAGTTTTAATGGTGATGAAGTTAAGACATATCGTAATTTACCACCTAAACTATCAGATAGCTTACCATTCTGGAATGGTAGTATTGTATTTTCAGGTAATACGGAGCCTAATGATGTGTACTCTGATCAATCAGTTCCAAAAGACGATAAATTTATTTTGGGAACTGACAATCTGGGACGTAGCTTAGCGAAACGTGTGATTGTTGGTATACGTATCTCTCTCTTAATTGCCATTGTTGCTACTTTAATTGATTTGATTATTGGAGTGACCTATGGTCTGGTGTCAGGTTTCTTAGGTGGAAAGATTGACCTCTTCATGCAACGTGTTATTGAGGTCATTTCATCTATCCCTAACTTGGTCATAGTAACGATGTTAGGGCTTCTTTTGGGTAGCGGTGTGTTGTCAATCATTATCTCAATTGCCATAGTCGGATGGACGTCTATGGCGCGTCAAGTACGTAATTTGACCCTATCTTACCGAGAACGTGAATTTGTTTTAGCCTCACGTGCTTTGGGTGAAAATAAATTCAAGATAGCTTTTAAACATGTTTTACCAAATATTTCAGGTATCATTATTGTTCAAATTATGATGACTGTTCCAAGTGCTATTATGTACGAAGCGGTTCTGTCAGCTATCAATTTGGGGGTTAAGCCACCAACAGCTTCTTTAGGTTCGTTGATTACAGATGCTTCTGAAAATCTCCAATACTACCCTTATCAGGTGGTTATTCCTGCCTTGGCTCTTGTTTTTATCTCTCTTGCCTTCATTCTTTTAGGGGACGGCTTGCGTGATGCATTTGACCCTAAATCTAACAAAGAAAACTAATAGGAGCGTAATAATGATGAAAGAAACGATTTTAAGTGTAAAAAATCTCCATGTTAATTTTCATACTTACGCTGGAGAAGTAAAAGCGATTCGTGATGTCAATTTTGACTTGAAAAAAGGTGAAACACTAGCGATTGTTGGTGAGTCTGGTTCAGGAAAGTCTGTAACGACAAGGACGCTAATGGGTCTATCAGACAAAAACGCTAAGGTAACTGGAGACATTACCTTTAAGGGGCGTGATATGCAAACCTTGAAGGAGGAAGATTGGGTTAAGGTTCGTGGAAATGATATTGCTATGATTTTTCAGGATCCTATGACCAGTCTTGACCCTACTATGAAAATTGGGCGCCAAATTGCTGAGCCTATCATGCTTCATACCAAGGTATCTCAAAAAGAAGCCATAGATATGGCTTTACAATTAATGAAAGATGTTGGCATACCTAATGCCGAAGAACATATAAATGACTACCCTCACCAATGGTCAGGGGGAATGCGTCAAAGAGCAGTAATTGCCATTGCTCTAGCTGCAAATCCTGAAATTTTGATTGCTGATGAGCCTACTACTGCCTTAGATGTTACGATTCAAGCACAAATTCTTCATCTGATGAAAAAATCCAAGAAAAGCGTGATTCATCCATTATTTTTATTACACATGACTTGGGTGTTGTTGCTGGGATGGCTGATCGTGTGGCGGTAATGTATGCTGGTAAAATAGTGGAATATGGGACTGTGGATGAGGTTTTCTACAATCCGCAACACCCATACACATGGGGTCTTCTTAACTCTATGCCTACAACAGAAACAGAATCTGGTAGCCTAGAAGCTATTCCAGGGACTCCTCCAGATTTGCTTTATCCTCCTAAAGGTGATGCCTTTGCTGCTCGAAATGCCTTTGCTTTAGATATTGATTATCAGGAAGAACCGCCAATGTTTAAGGTATCAGATACGCATTTTGCAGCAACATGGCTCTTGGATGAACGAGCTCCTAAAGTAACCCCTCCTTCACCAATATTGAAACGATGGGAAAAATGGTCAAAGATGAAGGAGAAATAAGATGACACAAGAACGTAAGAAGTTAGTAGAACTAAAAAATGTGTCTCTAACTTTTAATAAAGGAAAATCAAACGAAGTTAAGGCGATTGATGACGTTAGCTTTGATATCTATGAGGGTGAAATTTTTGGCCTAGTTGGTGAATCTGGTTCAGGTAAAACAACCATTGGGCGTTCTATTTTAAAGCTTTATGATATTGATTCGGGTACTGTTACCTTTGCAGGTAATGACATATCAAGCTTAAAAGGGAAAGACCTTCATGAATTCCGTAAGACAGCTCAGATGATTTTTCAAGATCCTCAAGCTAGTCTTAATGGACGCATGAAAATCCGTGATATTATTGCTGAAGGTATTGATATTCATAAATTGGCTAAAACCAAAGAAGAACGTGAAGCCAAGGTTAAAGAGCTCATTGATTTGGTAGGATTAAATGAAGATCACTTATCAAGATATCCTCATGAGTTTTCTGGTGGTCAACGCCAAAGGATTGGTATTGCGCGTGCTTTAGCGGTTAATCCTCATTTTATCGTAGCAGACGAACCGATTTCTGCTTTGGATGTCTCTATTCAAGCACAGGTGGTTAATTTGATGCAGAAGTTGCAACATGAACAGGGATTAACATATTTGTTTATTGCCCATGACCTATCAATGGTTAAATATATATCCGATCGTATTGGTGTAATGCATTGGGGTAAACTCCTTGAAGTAGGACCTGCAGATGAGATTTATCATAACCCGATTCATCCTTATACGAAGAGCCTATTATCTGCAATTCCAGAACCAGATCCAGAAAGAGAGCGTAAGCGTCAACATTTGATTTACGATTCCTCTATTGAAAATGATGGAGAAAGTAGACAAATGTATGAAATCCGACCAGGACATTTTGTTTATGCTACAGAAGCAGAGGCTAAAAATTACAAAGAAGAAGCCAAGGCAAATTAAACCGTAAAAAGGTGGTGATTCCTTAGTCGCCTCCTTTTTATTTTTAGGTGAGCAAACGTTTACAATACATAGGCAAAACAGTATAATAAAGGTGATACAGCAATAGTGAAAGGGGACTAACATGGGAGTGTATAATAACGACTGGTTGCTCAATCAGATTCGTGGGACAGCCAACGTCGTCAGTAAGGTTTTTAAGTTTGAGAGTCTGGATATTGATTTGGGTCAGGTCGAAGATGAAAATGGTCAAATGGTAAGTGGGAATGACTACATTGATGATTTGGTGCTTCGTTCCAAATACCGTCAAGCAACTGAATTTGTCCATGGTCAACTCAAACGTTTGACACCTAATGATTATAAGCTTTTGGTGAGTGTTTATATTGATTATTTGGAGAATTTACCGCCATTAATAAGGGAAAAACATCAACTGGATAATCGCCAAATAATGGACTGGAAAGCTAAACTTTCAGAATTTTCATGGTAATTTGCTAGAGAGTGTGGGAGAGGAGACGCCAAGCGTTTACGACTTTTCCACCCTCTTTTTTGTGTTATAATAGAGTCACTATGGATAAATTAATAAAAACAATTTCAGAATCAGGTTCTTTCCGTGCTTACGTTCTTGATAGCACTGAAACAGTTAGAGCCGCACAAGAAAAACACAATACATTATCATCATCAACAGTCGCTTTGGGGCGTACCCTTATTGCCAATCAAATCTTGGCTGCTAACCAAAAAGGTGATAGCAAGATTACGGTAAAGGTTATCGGAAACAGCTCTTTTGGACATATCATCTCTGTAGCCGATACCAAGGGGCATGTTAAGGGCTACATCCAAAATCCAGGTGTAGACATCAAGAAAACAGCGACCGGTGAAGTCTTAGTCGGTCCTTTCATGGGACAAGGTCAGTTTGTTTCAATCATCGATTATGGAACTGGTAATCCTTACACGTCATCAACACCACTTATTTCTGGTGAAATCGGTGAAGACTTTGCCTACTATTTGACAGAATCTGAGCAAACACCATCTGCTGTTGGTCTTAATGTACTTCTCGACGAGGAGGACAAGGTCAAGGTTGCTGGTGGCTTTATGCTTCAGGTTTTGCCAGGAGCCACCGAGGAAGAAATCGCTCGTTATGAAAAACGTATCCAAGAAATGCCTGCCATTTCAACACTATTGGAATCTGATGACCATATCGAAGCTCTCTTGAATGCCATTTATGGGGATGAGCCTTTCAAACGTTTGTCTGAAGAGGAGCTTAGCTTTGAGTGCGATTGCTCACGTGAACGCTTTGAAAATGCTCTCTTGAGTCTAGGTAAGGATGAACTTCAAGCTATTAAAGATGAGGACCACGGTGCTGAAATCGTCTGCCAATTCTGCCAAAACAAGTATGAATTTTCAGAAGCTGACTTGGAGGAACTCATCAATGACTAAACTTAATTCGTCCTTCATGATTGGGAATGTGGAGATTCCTCATCGTACAGTGCTAGCTCCTATGGCAGGTGTGACCAACTCGGCCTTCCGTACCATTGCCAAGGAATTTGGTGCTGGCCTTGTGGTGATGGAGATGATTTCTGAAAAAGGGCTCCTCTACAATAATGAGAAGACCCTCCACATGCTTCATATCGATGAGAATGAACATCCAATGTCTATTCAGCTTTTCGGTGGTGATGCTGAGGGCTTGAAGCGTGCGGCTGACTTTATCCAGACCAATACCAAGGCTGATATTGTTGATATCAACATGGGTTGTCCGGTCAATAAGGTCGTCAAAAATGAAGCTGGTGCCAAGTGGCTCAAGGATCCAGATAAGATTTACCACATTGTCAAGGAAGTAACGTCAGTACTTGATATTCCTTTGACTGTTAAGATGCGTACGGGTTGGTCAGACAGTGATTTGGCTGTGGAAAACGCTCTTGCAGCTGAGTCCGCAGGTGTTTCTGCCCTTGCCATGCATGGTCGTACCCGTGAGCAGATGTACACAGGTCACTGTGATCATGAGACTCTGGCTCGTGTTGCTAAGGCTATCACTAAGATTCCGTTTATCGGAAATGGCGATGTTCGTAGCGTTCAAGATGCTAAACTTATGATTGAAGAACTTGGTGTAGATGCCGTTATGGTTGGTCGTGCAGCCATGAATAATCCTTATATCTTCACGCAAATCAACCACTTCTTCGAAACAGGAGAGGAGTTGCCAGAACTTCCATTTGATAAGAAGCTGGACATCGCTGAAGACCACCTCAAACGTTTGGTGGACCTTAAAGGTGAGATGATTGCTGTCCGTGAATTCCGTGGTCTGGCACCGCACTATCTTCGTGGAACAGCAGGAGCAGCTAAGGTTCGTGGCGAAGTCTCACGTGCCGAGTCTGTGGCTCAGGTTGAAGAAATCTTTGCGACTTTGCGATAAGCTTCTATATGATGAAAACTTAACCAGATTGGTTAGGTTTTTATTTTCCGTCTATTCTTCCTTAATAGTATTGATAGAGTTTTTCCAATTTTTTTCGTCCTCCCTTGCAAAACCTCTGTATTTTCGATATAATTAACTGGTTAAGTAAATGGAGAAAGCAATGCTAGAACTAGAAGAACAAGTCAATCAATTGATTAATCAAATCGTGCTCAAGTCTGAAAATCAGCATGAGCTCCTTATTGGGCAGTGCCGTAGTCAAGTTAAATTGACTAATACTCAGGAACATATTCTGATGCTTTTGGCTGAGGGTCGCAAGACCAATTCGGAGCTGGCAAAGACCTTAAATGTCAGTCAGGCTGCTGTTACTAAGGCTGTTAAGACCTTGGTCAAGGAAGGAATGTTGGAGGCCAAGAAGGATAAGGATGATGGACGGGTGACCTACTTTGTCCTGACACAAGAGGCTCAACCCATTGCCCAGGAGCATGAGGAACACCACCAAGAAACGTTAGGTGTCTATCGCTCTGTATTGGAGCAGTTCGATAGTAAAGAACGTCAGATTATAGGGCGTTTCTTGACGAAATTAGAAGAAAAAATCGAGGAATAAGATGCGTTATATTACAGTTGAAGGACTGAGCTTCCAGTATGATGCGGAGCCCGTTCTGGATAATATTCACTATCACTTGGACTCTGGAGAATTTGTGACCTTGACTGGGGAAAATGGTGCTGCCAAATCAACGCTTATCAAGGCAACCCTGGGTATTCTCAAACCTAAGAAGGGGACTGTGACGATTTCTGATACTAACAAAGATGGCAAGAAGCTTCGAATGGCCTATCTACCACAACAAATTGCCAGCTTTAATGCAGGATTCCCAAGTACCGTTTATGAGTTTGTCAAGTCAGGTCGTTACCCCCATCAGGGATGGTTCCGTCGTTTGAACAAACATGACTTAGAGCATGTTCAACGTGCTCTAGAATCTGTTGGTATGTGGGATAATCGTCACAAGCAGATTGGACATCTCTCAGGTGGGCAAAAGCAACGTGCTGTCATTGCTCGTATTTTCGCTTCAGATCCAGATATTTTTGTCTTGGATGAACCAACGACAGGGATGGATGCAGGAACAGCCAATACCTTCTATGAACTTATGCACCACTCAGCTCATAAGCATGGTAAGTCTGTCTTGATGATTACCCATGACCCAGAAGAGGTCAAGGAATACACGGACCGTAATATCCATCTGGTTCGTAATCAGAAATTGCCTTGGCGTTGTTTTAACGTCCATGAAAAAGATGGAGAGGGGCACAAACATGATTAGTGAATTATTAACCTATGATTTTATGCAGCGTGCTATTCTCGCCGTCATCGCTATCAGTATCTTTTCACCTATTTTGGGACTCTTTTTGATTCTTCGTCGTCAGAGCTTGATGAGTGATACCTTGAGTCACGTTTCTTTAGCTGGGGTGGCTGTGGGAATTTTCTTGGGGCAATCAACTACTTGGACCACCTTGCTGGTTGTGGTGATTGCTGCTCTAGTCCTAGAGTATCTAAGGGTTAGTTACAAGCACTATATGGAGATTTCAACGGCTATCCTGATGTCTATGGGCTTGGCTGTAGCCTTGATTATCAGTAGCAAGGCGGGTAGCAGTAGCATGAGCCTAGATAGCTATCTTTTTGGATCTATTATCACCATTAGCTCCGAACAGGTGCGTGCCCTCTTTGTGATTGCGGCGATTGTACTGGTCTTGACCTTACTCTTTATTCGTCCTATGTATCTTTTGACCTTTGACGAGGATACTGCTCATGTCGATGGCTTACCAGTACGTCTTATGTCTCTCCTCTTCAATATCGTAACCGGAGTAGCCATTGCTTTGATGATTCCAGCAGCAGGATCGCTCTTGGTTTCTACTATTATGATTCTTCCAGCAGCGATTGGCATGAAAATCGGTCAAACCTTCAAATCCGTGATTTTTTGGGCCATTGGTATTGGATTGGTCGGTATGCTCTCTGGTATCTTCATTTCCTATTATTGGGAAACGCCAGCAAGTGCGACCATCACATTGATCTTCATTGCTTTCTTTGGACTGGTATCAATCTTTGAACCCCTTTTAAAAGCAGAATAAATAGAAGAAAAGAGCTTGAGAAATCAAGTTCTTTTTGTGATATACTAAAGTAGTTTTTGAGATATTGTTTGAAAAAGACTTTAAATGTAGTCAAACAACCCCATTGGCTATTTGTTAATGTCTATCATTCCCTCATAAAAATAATAAAAAGGAGAAAACATGGAAATCTTTTTAACAAGTATATCTGGAATCCTAGTCATCTTGGGTATGATTTTAGTGGGCTTCGTCATGGGTGAGAAGGGCTGGTTTGATGACAAGTCGCGTGGTCTAATCGCTAAGTTGGTTACTCAAATTGCTTTGCCCTGCTATATGCTTTATACCATCACGCAACGTTTCACAGCGGCTGACCTCCTAAAAATGTTGCCAGATTTACGTTTTCCAGCGCTATCTATGGTTATCTTACTTGGTATTGCGACAGCCGTGGCTAGGATTTTTGCCGTGAAAAAGGACCGCCGTGGCCTCTTTATTTCCATGTTTTTAATTCCAATACGATTTTCGTGGGGCTTCCCATCAATCAGGCCCTTTTTGGAGATGCTAGTATTCCCTATGTTTTGATCTATTACATGTGTAATACGACCTTTTTCTGGACCTTGGGGACCTATCTCATCCAGCGTGATGGTGAAGGAGAAGCTGAGTTTGACCTAAAAACAAGCTTGAAAAAGGTGTTTTCACCTCCTTTGATGGGCTTTATGCTGGGGCTTCTTATCGTTATTCTACATATTAACCTCCCTGCTTTTCTAGCCAGTGATTTGCAGTATCTAGGCAGTTTGACTACCCCCTTATCTATGATATTTATCGGTTTGTCGGTCTCCAATGCAGGTGTGAAGCAACTGACTCTTAAAAAGGATCAAGTCTTAATTCTGCTTGGTCGCTTTGTGGTTGCCCCGCTTTTGATGGCTGTCATCGTTTATTGGTCGCCCTTACCAACTTTGATGAAGCAAGTCTTTATCATCCAGTCTGCTATGCCTGTTATGACCAATGCACCTGTGGTTGCCAAACTCTACGGAGCAGATAGTGATTACGCTGCAGTCATGGTGACGGAGACAACACTTGCAACCATGGTGGTGATTCCTATTCTCATGGTTTTGATGGCTTAATACGTATCAAAAGCCCCGGTTTTACTGGGGTTTTAACTTTTTTAAAAAAATCAAAAAAAGTTAAGGAAAGCGCTTTACAAATCAGTAAAAGATGCTATAATAATTACATAAGGTATGCAAACGTTTGCATCAAAAGTAGGAGGAAATGAAATGAATAAGCTAAAAGAAAAATTTGGCTTTGAGTTCTGGCAAAAATTCGGTAAAGCCCTCATGGTTGTTATCGCGGTTATGCCAGCAGCAGGTCTCATGATTTCTATCGGTAAAACGATTGCCATGATTAATCCAAACATGGCACCACTCGTTATTACTGGTGGATTTCTTGAGCAGATTGGTTGGGGGGTTATTGGTAACCTTCACATCTTGTTCGCCCTTGCCATTGGTGGTAGCTGGGCTAAGGAACGTGCAGGCGGTGCCTTTGCGGCAGGTCTTGCCTTTATCTTGATTAACCGTTTGACTGGTTCAATCTTTGGTGTTACTTCAGATATTCTTGCTGATAAGGCTGCAACAGTTCACACCGTTTTTGGTCAATCAATTAAGGTGTCTGACTACTTCATCAGTGTTATGGAAGCTCCAGCCCTTAACATGGGTGTATTCGTAGGTATCATCTCTGGTTTCATCGGAGCTACTGCCTTCAATAAATACTATAACTTCCGTAAATTGCCAGAAGCTTTGTCATTCTTCAATGGTAAACGTTTCGTACCATTCGTAGTTATTCTTCGTTCAGCTATTGCAGCTATCGTTCTTGCTATCGTATGGCCAGTTATTCAATCAGGAATCAATGGTTTTGGTATGTGGATTGCCAGCTCAAAAGAAACTGCTCCAATCTTGGCACCGTTCTTGTTCGGTACATTGGAACGTCTTCTCTTGCCATTTGGTCTTCACCACATGTTGACTATCCCAATTAACTACACTCAATTGGGTGGTACTTATGAAGTCTTGACCGGTGCTGCAAAAGGTACTAAGGTATTGGGTCAAGACCCACTCTGGCTTGCTTGGGTTACTGACCTTGCAAACCTTAAAGGTTCAAACCCAGAGCAATATAAACACGTTCTTGAATCCGTTACACCAGCTCGTTTCAAAGTTGGTCAAATGATTGGTTCATTTGGTATCTTGATGGGTATGGTGGTAGCTATCTACCGTAACGTTGATGATGATAAGAAACATCAGTACAAAGGTATGTTGACTGCAACTGCGCTTGCAACATTCTTGACAGGGGTAACAGAACCTATCGAGTACATGTTCATGTTCGTGGCTACTCCACTTTACATCATTTACGCATTTGTACAAGGTGCTGCCTTTGCAATGGCTGATATTGTTCACCTCCGTGTTCACTCATTCGGTTCTATCGAATTCTTGACACGTACACCACTCGCTATTAACGCTGGTTTGGCGATGGATATCGTTAACTTCATTTGGGTAACTGTACTCTTTGGTGTTATCATGTTCTTCATCGCTAACTTCATGATTAAGAAATTTGATTACGCAACACCAGGACGTAATGGTAACTACGAACAAAACGATGATGCTCCTGCAGAATCTGCTGGATCAGCAGGTGCTGGAACAAGCTCAGCAAGCTCACAAGTTATCAACATTATCAACCTTCTTGGTGGACGTGCTAACATCGTGGACGTTGACGCATGTATGACACGTCTCCGTGTTACTGTCAAAGACGCTGAAAAAGTCGGAACTGAAGCTCAATGGAAAGCTGAAGGCGCTATGGGTCTTGTTATGAAAGGTCAAGGTGTCCAAGCTATCTACGGTCCTAAAGCTGACGTATTGAAATCTGATATCCAAGATGTACTTGATTCAGGTGAAGTTATTCCTGAAACACTTCCAAGTCAAATGACTGCTGTTCAAAAAGCAGAAGCTAACTTCAAAGGTGTTACTGATGAAGTGCATTCAGTCGCTGATGGTCAAGTTATCAATATTGAAGATGTTAAAGACCCAGTATTCTCACAAAAAATGATGGGTGACGGTTTCGCTGTAGAACCAGAAAACGGTAAAATCGTTTCACCAGTAGCTGGTAAAGTGACAAGTATCTTCCCAACTAAACACGCTCTTGGTTTGGTAACTGACAATGGTCTTGAAGTTTTGGTTCACATCGGACTTGACACTGTCAGTCTTGAAGGTAAACCATTCGACGTTAAAGTTACTGAAGGTCAAACAGTTGCTGCAGGTGACCTCTTGGTTGAAGCAAACCTTGATGCTATCCGTGAAGCAGGTCGTGCAACATCTACAGTTGTTGTCTTTACAAATGCAGATGCAATCAAATCAGTTAAAGTAGAACATACAGGTAAATTGGCTGCTAACGCTCCAGTTGCAAAAGTAGAACTTTAATTTGCTAAACGATAAACAAGCAGACAGCCCTTGGGCTGTTTTGTTTGTAAATGACCCTATGTCATTTCTAGATGCAAGTCAGAAGAGGGATAAACTTATGAAATTTCTAACTTTAAATACGCACAGTTGGATGGAAGAAGATGCAGAAGGAAAATTCCAAACCTTAAAGAAACAGATCCTAAAGGCTAAGTATGATATTATTTGCTTCCAGGAAGTAAACCAAGAAATAGAGACTTCTGTTGTGGACACGGATGCTTACTATCATGCACTTTCATCAGCAACACCAATCCACCAAGATCACTTTGTCCGTCTTCTTGTGGAAAAGTTAGCTGAAGAAGGGCTTCAATACCATTGGACTTGGGCCTATAATCACATTGGTTATGATCACCTTAATGAGGGGGTTGCCGTCTTGTCACGTCAACCATTGACAGCGAGTGAAATCTTGGTTTCAGATGTTGATGATCCAACTGACTACCATACACGCCGTGTAGCAGTTGCTGAAACTACTGTAGATGGCCGAGAAGTTGCTGTTGCTAGTGTTCACCTTTCATGGTGGGACAAAGGTTTCCAAGAAGAGTGGGCACGTATTGAGGAACGTTTCAAAGCTATTGGGAAACCGCTCATCCTAGCAGGTGACTTTAACAACCCAGCAGGTCGCGAAGGGCATCAAGCCATTTTGGCTAGCTCGCTCAATCTTCAAGATAGTTTTGAAGTAGCTAAAGAAACAACTGGTAGCTATACAGTTGGACCGGGTATCGATGGCTGGAAGGGCAATGAAGAGCCTTTACGTATCGATTATGTTTTTGCTAGCCAAGATTGGACAGTGGAGCGCCTTAGTGTGATTTTTGATGGCAATAACCAACCTTTGGTAAGTGACCACTACGGTCTTGAAGCAGAATTAACATTTAAGTAGAAACGGTATCCTATTATGACCTAATAAGGGTAAAAACATTGTCAAAAGACAAATAAAAGAGTAAACTAGAAGCTATAATTGAATTTTTATAAGGAGAGACTAATGGCTCATATTACATTTGATTATTCAAAAGTTTTGGATAAATTTGTAGCACCACACGAAGTGGACAACCTTCAAGCACAAGTAACAGTAGCAGACGAAATGATTCGCAAAGGAACTGGCCCAGGGGCAGACTTCCTTGGATGGCGTGACCTTCCAGAAAACTACGATCGTGAAGAATTTGATCGTATTTTGAAGGCTGCTGAAAAAATCAAAGAAGAAAGCGATGTTTTGGTTGTTATCGGTATCGGTGGTTCTTACCTTGGTGCCAAAGCAGCCATTGACTTCTTGAACCATCACTTTGCTAACCTTCAAACAAAAGAAGAACGCAAAGCACCACAAATCGTTTACGCTGGTAACTCAATTTCATCAACATATCTTGCAGACTTGCTTGAGTATGTTGAAGATAAAGACTTCTCAGTTAACGTTATCTCTAAATCAGGTACAACAACTGAACCAGCTATCGCTTTCCGTGTTTTCAAGGAACTCCTTGTTAAGAAATACGGTCAAGAAGAAGCAAACAAACGTATCTACGCAACAACTGACCGCCAAAAAGGTGCAGTTAAAGTTGAAGCAGATGCTAACGGTTGGGAAACTTTCGTTGTTCCGGATGACATCGGTGGACGTTTCTCAGTATTGACAGCTGTAGGTCTCTTGCCAATCGCAGCTTCAGGTGCTGATATCAAAGCCCTTATGGAAGGTGCTAACGCTGCACGTAAAGAGTACTCTTCATCTAAAATCTCTGAAAATGAAGCTTACCAATACGCTGCACTTCGTAATATCCTTTACCGTAAAGGTTACACAACTGAAATCTTGGCAAACTACGAACCATCACTTCAATACTTCTCAGAATGGTGGAAACAATTGGCTGGTGAATCTGAAGGTAAAGACCAAAGAGGTATCTACCCAACATCAGCAAACTTCTCAACAGACTTGCACTCTCTTGGACAATTTATCCAAGAAGGTACACGTAACCTCTTTGAGACAGTTGTTCGTGTGGAAAAACCACGTAAGAACGTGATTATCCCTGAATTGGAAGAAGATCTTGATGGACTTGGTTACCTCCAAGGTAAAGATGTTGACTTTGTTAACAAAAAAGCAACAGATGGTGTTCTTCTTGCTCATACAGATGGTGATGTGCCAAACATGTTCATCACTCTTCCTGAACAAGATGCCTTTACATTGGGTTACATCATCTACTTCTTTGAAATTGCTATCGCCCTTTCAGGTTATTTGAATGCTATCAACCCATTCGACCAACCAGGTGTAGAAGCATACAAGAAAACATGTTCGCCCTTCTTGGTAAACCAGGATTTGAAGAACTTGGAGCAGAACTTAACGCTCGCTTGTAATTCTCAGATAAGATCAGCTTTGGCTGGTCTTTTTTTATCCATTTGTAAGCTAAAACTTTCCATTGATTGTTTCTTGTAGGTTAATTTACGAATTTTTATTTTAAACGTTTTGGACAGGCTAGTTGGGCTTTGTGGCTCTTTAATTTAGAAATGATTGTTGTTATAATTAGTTCAAGCATAGGAGGATGGATCATGATTGGACCTGTGGAAATGGGTGCTTTATTGAAAAAATTCGTTTATCAAAGAATTTAACATTGAAAGAACTTGCTAGTGATTATTTATCAGTATCTTTCCTATCAAAATTTGAACGTGGAGAATCTGATATCTCATTATCTAGATTTTTTCTTTTGTTAGATAAATTGGATGTCAGTATTGAAGAGTTCTATGGTATTTTATCTCAAGATAATCCAACTCATACTGAAAAGTTATTAGAAAGTGCTAGTAAGGCGTATTATCAAAACGATATTTTATTGTTACAGAGGTACGCTGGAGAAGAGCGTCATAAATTTGAGCTCACACAAGACAAATCATTTCTCTATAACAGTATTATGCTAGAATCTTTTTCGGCAAGTGTTTCCAATAAAGAAGTTGATGAAAATAAGATAAGGGAGTTAACAGACTATCTTTTTAGCATTGAACAATGGGGAAAAAGAGAGTTAATCATATTCGGAAATAGTATGTCATTTATTTCCACCCAGACACTTAATGTTTTGACCAAGGAGATCGTGTATAGAACTAGCCTTTTTGGAAATAGCGACTCAAATCAAAGAATTCGACTTAGTCTTCTCATTAATGCAGCTTATGAATTTTTACGACGTGATGAATTAGATTCTGCGAAATACTATTTAGATTTAGTCAATGATATTGGAATTCCTGAGGTTTTATTATATGAAAGACATGAGTTGATATTTGTAATGGGGTTCTACTTGATAAAGTCGGGTGAAGTTGCTGAAGGAAGAAATCTAATTGAGGGGTGTTTAGAAACACTTAGAAATTTAGGTGCAGAAAAGTTATTGCTTATGAAGGATGCGGAGTATCAAGAGTTGCTGAATTCCACTATATGACAATTTTATAGAATGAGCAAAAAATAGGATAAACTAAGACCATAGTACAACATCACTATGGTTTTTAAATTTCAATGGATACAAGGTATTCCAATGTCTTCGATTTATCCAACTAGCTATATACTAAGGTGATGTAGATTGTGAGGAAGTCTATGAGAACCCATATTCTTAAATACAAGTATGAAAACTTAGTTCATATCTTACTGTTAGCGCTGAATGCCGCTATTTTTGTGAGTGCTTCGGTTACTTTAGCTTTAATGACTAATCAGCTGGTATCAAAGCAAATCCAATCTTTTTTGGCCTTATTAGGTCTGGAGGTAGGACTTTACGTTATTTATTTAGTTTTGAATTATATTATCACAGTTCATCAGGCAAAATTAATTCAGAAGATGTCTTTGGTGATTCGGCAATCTTATCTTAGTAAAATTACTCATCATTCTTTTAGTGAATTCAGAAAGATTGATATTGGAGAACATCTCTCAGTATTAAATAATGATATTCAATTGATTGAATCGAACGGCTTTACAAGTATTTATATCCTTTGTTCAACGGTTTTTACTACCTTATTTTCGATTATCGCCTTATTAAGTTATGATGTAAGGATTGTTCTGTTAGTCATTTTATTAACTTTGTGCCTGACTTATCTTCCTAAACCATTTGCCACTAAAATGCAGAAAGCAATGGAGAGATTTTCCAAAGCGAATGAGGAACTTGTCTCAGGAATAAGTGACCAGTTATATGGATATGCAGATGTTTATTACGCCAGTCGTAAACATATTTTTCTTAGACAAGTGAAATCTATTGTTGAGGACTATATTTCCCAGAAAATCATTTATACAAAAAGGAGCACTAGTACAGAGACTCTGATGTCCTTGTTTTCAGTCATCGCTCAGATGTTGATACTACTCTTAACCGGTTTGTTAATTATTTTTGGGAATATTGCTGTAGGTACCATTGCTTCTGTGGGTCAGATTTCAGGTAACATATTTAACTCTCTATCAACTATTAATCAGCTACAAGTAACCATTAAGTCTGTTGAACCTATCTTAAGAAAATTCGAAGATTATCCTACGGTCTCAAAGTCTGACCTACCTATTTTCAGGATATTAATTTTGAGAATGTGCGTTATTCTTTTGGAGAAAATGCTATTATTAAGGGATTCACTCAAACCTTTAAAGAGGGAGGTAAATACGCTATTACTGGATGCTCAGGTAGTGGGAAGTCAACCCTGATTAATTTGCTCCTAGGAAATCTTAAAGATTATGAAGGAAAAATCTTGTTTGGAAAATTGGAGTCAAAAGAGATTGATGAGAATTCAATCGTGTCTTCATGTGCCTATGTTGGGAGTCAAACCCATATTTATAATGACACCTTGAGGAATAATCTAACTCTTTGGAATGATGCTATTACTGATACGCACATCAAGGAAGCTCTTGAAAGAGTTAATCTTTTATCTTTCCTAAGTCGTATAGATGAGCAAGTAAATGATGGAAGCTTTTCGGAGGGACAAAAACAAAGAATAGGTCTTATAAGAGCATTCTTAAAAGGAAGTTCAGTTGTGATTTTTGATGAAGCTACAGCAAATCTTGACCATGATAATGCTACTCGTATTGAGTACCAATTATTAAGTGATCCCGATATCACTTTTATCACGGTTACCCACCATCTTATAAAGGGAAATGAACTATATTTTGATAAGATTGTTCGTTTGGGAGAGAGTGATGAGTAGATGTTTTGTAAGCTAAGTGGTTCGTCTTTATTTCAATTTTACTAACGGCAGTCAAAGTGCTATAATGTAAGGGATTGTGAATTTAGCGTGTTTTGCTATTTTCAAAAAAGAAAAAACAAATCAGAGATGTCAGAACATCTCTTAGAAGAGGTGAATCCCATGGGACGTAAATGGGCTAATATCGTTGCTAAGAAAACTGCTAAAGATGGTGCTAACTCAAAGGTTTACGCTAAGTTTGGTGTTGAAATCTATGTAGCTGCTAAACAAGGTGAACCAGATCCAGAATCAAACTCAGCTTTGAAATTCGTTTTGGAACGTGCTAAACAAGCACAAGTGCCAAAACACGTTATTGATAAGGCCATTGATAAAGCCAAAGGTAACACAGATGAAACTTTCGTTGAGGGGCGTTATGAAGGATTTGGGCCTAATGGTTCTATGATCATCGTAGATACTTTGACTTCAAACGTTAACCGCACAGCTGCCAATGTACGTACTGCCTTTGGTAAAAACGGTGGTAACATGGGTGCTTCAGGTTCAGTATCATACATGTTCGATAAAAAAGGTGTTATTGTATTTGCTGGCGAAGATGCAGACGCTATCTTTGAGCAGTTGCTTGAAGCAGATGTAGACGTTGAAGATGTAGAAGCAGAAGATGGAACAATTACTGTTTACACAGAACCAACAGACCTTCACAAAGCTTTGGAAGCTCTCCGTGCTAATGGTCAAGAGGAATTCCAAGTCACTGAACTTGAAATGATTCCACAATCTGAAGTTACTCTCGAAGGTGAAGACCTTGAGGTCTTTGAAGGACTCGTTGATGCACTTGAAGCAGATGACGATGTTCAAAAAGTTTATCATAACGTAGCAGACTTGTAATGTGATTAAACACTTTCCTCAGAATGGAAAGTGTTTTTATGTGATTTG
The DNA here is from genome assembly GCF_000448665.1 of Streptococcus sp. HSISS2. NCBI lineage: Bacteria > Bacillati > Bacillota > Bacilli > Lactobacillales > Streptococcaceae > Streptococcus > Streptococcus sp. HSISS2. The sequence continues at coordinate 209,269 of NZ_CM002133.1, forward strand.
TCTAAAGATTTGCCTTGCTTGTCCTGCTTTAATCTGATATAGTAGTAGCCAAGTGAATTATTGGAGGAACACGAAATATGAAAATGTTGCCTATTCTTGCTATTTATGTGATTGCATTTATTGCTTACATCGCTTATAGCCGTCGTCGTCAGGCAAAAGCTCAAGAAGACCGCTTTTCAGGTCTTGCTAAAGGTGCTGAAGTTGAAACAATTGGTGGTTTAATTGCTATCGTTGATGAGGTTGATAAAGAAAATAATCGTATCGTTTTGGATGCTGAAGGTGTTTTCTTGACCTTCGATTTGAGCCGTTCAATCATGAAAGTGATTACGCCTGCACCAAGTTTAGAAAAAACAGAAACTAGTGAAGAGACTGTCATTGAAGAAGATTCAGCCATTGAGTCTTCTGATGAAAAGTAAGTTGTGAAGTTATAATTCCAATTCAGAGGTTGGCGACTTTTGTTCCAGCCTCTTTTTACGTTTTCTAATCTCCCTAGTGTTAAAAACTGTTCAGAACCCCTAAAAATATGGTAAAATAAAGGGTAAACTATATTTAGAGGATATTCCATGTTTAAATTTAGAAAAAATCTCATCAAGAGGTTCTAGACAAGATTCCTAACCATATTGGTATTATTATGGATGGGAACGGCCGTTGGGCTAAAAAGCGTCTGCAACCACGTGTGATGGGTCATAAGGCTGGGATGGATGCTTTGCAAAAGGTAACCATCGAAGCGTCACAACTTGGAGTCAAGGTGTTGACGGTTTATGCCTTTTCAACGGAGAACTGGTCACGCCCACAAGATGAAGTAAAATTCATCATGAATTTGCCAGTTGAATTTTTTAACAAATATGTACCAGAATTAGACAAAAACAATGTTCGTATTTTGACGATTGGGGATAATAGTCGTCTACCTAAGGAAACTTTGGAGGCTCTTGAAAAGGCGGTTGAGCAGACTAAACATAATTCAGGTCTGGTTCTTAACTTTGCGCTTAATTATGGTGGCCGTGCGGAGATTGTGTCTGCTGTTCAAGCCATTGCTAAAGAAGTTGAAGCAGGTAAACTTAGTTCTGAGGCTATTGATGAAGATCTTATTGCAAAGCATTTGATGACGGATAAGTTGCCGTACCTCTACCGTGATCCGGATTTGATTATTCGTACGAGTGGGGAGCTTCGTCTAAGTAATTTCTTACCTTGGCAGTCTGCCTACAGTGAGTTCTACTTCACAGATGTTTTCTGGCCAGATTTTGACCAGAAAGGGCTACGCCAAGCCATCTCTGACTACAATAAACGTCACCGTCGCTTCGGTGGTGTCTAGAAAGGACCTCTCATGCAAGAACGTTTAATTGGTGGGGGTGTGGCAGCAGCCATTTTCCTCCCATTGCTCTTTATCGGTGGTCTTCCTTTCCAGCTTTTGGTTGGGGCTATGGCTATGGTTGCAGTGTCTGAGATGCTTCGTATGAAGCACTTGGAGATTTTCTCTATCGAAGGTATTTTGTCTATGTTGGCAGCCTTTATTTTGGCAGTGCCGATTGACCATTACTTTGTCAGTCTTCCGACAAATGCCAGTGTGACAGGCTTTGCTATTATTTCTTTTTTGATTTTAGCAGGGATTGTCCTTAATAGCGACCACTATTCTTTTGACGATGCAGCCTATCCGATCGCATCTGCCTTTTATGTTGGTTTCGGTTTCCAAAATCTTATTGCGGCACGTTTGGATAGTTGGGAAAAAGTTCTTTTTGCGCTTTTCATTGTTTGGGCGACAGATATTGGAGCCTACCTCTTTGGGCGTCAATTTGGTCAGAATAAGTTATTGCCAAAAGTATCACCAAACAAAACCATTGAAGGTAGTGTTGGTGGTATCTTATCAGCAATCATTGTAGCACTTGTTTTTGGTTTGATTAACCATGGAGTCTATGCTCCACACAACTTCTTCTGGTTGCTTATCTGTACGATTCTCTTTAGTATTTTCGGTCAATTTGGTGATTTGGTGGAATCAGCTATTAAACGTCATTTCGGCGTTAAAGACTCAGGAAATCTCATTCCTGGGCACGGTGGTATTTTGGACCGTTGTGATAGCTGGATTGTCGTTTTCCCAATTATGCACTTCCTAGGACTTTTTTAAGGGTGGTGGTGTCTAAATGAAAGCTATTATTACTTTTTACTGATTTTCTGTGTAATTGTCGTCTTCCATGAATTTGGTCATTTCTTCTTTGCCAAACGCTCGGGCATTCTGGTTCGTGAATTTGCCATCGGAATGGGACCGAAAATCTTTGCCCACACTGGTAAGGATGGTACCGTTTATACTGTTCGTATCCTCCCCTTGGGTGGTTATGTCCGTATGGCTGGTTGGGGTGAAGATACAACTGAGATTAAGACGGGTAGCCCTGCCAGTCTAACGATTGGGACTGATGGTAAGGTAAGGCGTATTAATCTTTCTAATCGTCAGGTTGACCAGACGGCTTTGCCTATGAATGTCACTGCCTATGATTTAGAAGATAAGTTGACCATTACTGGTCTAGTTCTAGATGAAACCAAGACTTATGACGTTGACCATGATGCTACTATTGTTGAGGAAGATGGTACAGAACTTCGTATCGCTCCAAAGGACGTCCAATATCAAAATGCTAGCATTTGGGGACGTTTAATAACCAACTTTGCTGGTCCTATGAATAACTTCATTCTTGGAGTGCTTGTTTTTATTATCTTAGCCTTTGTTCAAGGAGGTGTCCACGACACATCAACCAACCGTATTCAAGTGGCAGATGGTGGTGCTGCTCAGGTGGCAGGCTTGAAAAATGGAGATGCCATTGAGGCTATCAATAAGGACAAGGTTACGGATTGGGATAGTTTAAAAGCAGCTTTGACAAGTAATACTCAAAAATTCTCCAAAGGTGACAGCCTTTCTGTGACAGTTAAGAGAAGTAGTGGTCAGGAAGAAACAGTTTCTATTAAACCGAAGGAGAGCCAAGGTAGCTATCTTTTGGGTGTCTCTCCTGCCTTAAAGACAGGTCTTAAAGATAAGATTTTTGGTGGTTTCCAAATGGCTTGGGAAGGGACAACAACCATTCTTGTGGCGCTGAAGGGCCTTATTACCCACTTTAGTTTGAACAAGCTCGGTGGACCTGTTGCCATGTTCCAGATGTCTGCTCAAGCTTCTGAAAATGGGTTGGTTGATATTCTCAATCTTATGGGAATGCTCTCTATTAACTTGGGAATTTTCAATCTTATTCCAATTCCAGCCCTTGACGGTGGTAAAATTGTCATGAACCTTATTGAAGCCATTCGTCGTAAACCCCTTAATCAAGAAATTGAAAGCTATATCACACTTGCAGGTGTTGCGGTCATGGTCGTCCTCATGATTGCAGTCACTTGGAATGATATTATACGTGCTTTCTTTTAATTAGAAACAAAAAATGAAATGAAAGGAAGTCTAAGGGACTTGACCCAAGGGCCAGCTCCTTAGTATGTAAATGATGAAACAAAGTAAAATGTTGATTCCAACACTTCGTGAAATGCCAAGTGATGCTCAAGTTATCAGTCATGCCCTTATGGTACGTGCGGGTTACGTGCGTCAGGTCTCTGCTGGTATTTACGCTTATATGCCATTAGCAAATCGTGCTATTGAAAAATTCAAAGCGATCATGCGCGAGGAATTTGAAAAAATCGGTGCGGTTGAAATGTTGGCGCCAGCGCTTTTGACAGCAGATTTGTGGCGTGAATCAGGCCGTTATGAAACCTATGGTGAAGACCTGTATAAATTGAAAAACCGTGATAAATCTGACTTTATCTTAGGTCCAACTCATGAAGAAACGTTCACAGCCTTGGTTCGTGATGCGGTTAAATCATACAAGCAATTGCCACTTAACCTCTACCAAATCCAATCTAAATATCGTGATGAAAAACGTCCACGTAACGGTCTTCTCCGTACACGTGAGTTTATCATGAAAGATGGCTATAGTTTCCACCAAAACTATGAAGATTTGGATGTCACTTATGAAGACTACCGTAAGGCCTATGAGGCTATCTTCACACGTGCTGGTCTTGAATTTAAGGGTATCATCGGTGACGGTGGTGCCATGGGTGGTAAGGATTCTCAAGAATTCATGGCGGTTACTCCTGAGCGTACAGACCTTGATCGTTGGGTCGTTCTTGACAAGTCAATCGCTTCATTAGATGAAATCCCAGAAGATGTCATGGAAGACATCAAGCATGAATTGACATCATGGTTGGTATCAGGTGAAGATACGATTGCTTACTCTACAGAATCAAGCTATGCCGCTAACCTTGAGATGGCAACAAATGCCTACACACCAGCGACCAAGGTTGTGACGCAAGAAGAAGTGACTCGTGTTGAAACACCAAATTGCAAGTCAATTGATGAAGTTGCTGCTTTCTTGAATGTTCCAGAAGAACAAACTATCAAGACCTTACTCTTTGTGGCGGATGATGAGCCTGTAGTGGCCCTCCTCGTGGGTAATGATCATGTTAATGATGTGAAGTTGAAGAACTTCCTTGCAGCGGACTTCCTTGAACCAGCTACAGAAGACGAGGCTCGTCAAGTCTTTGGTGCTAACTTTGGTTCTCTTGGTCCGGTCAACCTTCCTGACGATATTCGTATCATTGCCGACCGTAAGGTTCAAGATGTGGCTAATGCTGTCGCTGGAGCTAACGAAGATGGCTACCACTTGACAGGAGTTAACCCAGAGCGTGACTTCAAGGCGGAATACGTGGATATTCGAGAAGTCAAAGAAGGTGAGATTTCTCCAGACGGTCAAGGAGTTCTTAAGTTTGCGCGTGGTATTGAAATCGGCCATATCTTCAAACTTGGTACGCGTTACTCAGAAAGTATGGGGGCTAATGTTCTTGACGAAAATGGTCGTGCAGTTCCAATTATCATGGGATGTTACGGTATCGGTGTTAGCCGTATCTTATCAGCGGTTATCGAGCAACATGCACGTCTCTTTGTTAACAAGACTCCAAAAGGTCAATACCGTTATGCTTGGGGTATTAATTTCCCTAAAGAATTGGCGCCTTATGATGTTCACTTGATTACGGTTAACACTAAAGACGAGGAAGCAACTGCCTTGACAGAACGTTTGGAAGCTGCTCTTATGGCTGAAGGTTATGATGTCTTGACAGATGATCGTAACGAACGTGTCGGTTCTAAGTTCTCTGATAGTGACCTCATCGGACTTCCAATCCGTGTGACAGTTGGTAAAAAAGCCAGCGAAGGTGTTGTTGAAGTTAAAATTAAGGCAACTGGTGATACTATTGAAGTTAACGCAGATAACTTGATTGAAACACTCGCTATCTTGACAACAGAACAAAATGCTTAATCTTTAAAAAATCTTTTCTTGCAGGAGCAGGAAGAGATTTTTTGTCTTAAGTGTAAATATGGTTAAGAAAGGAGAAGGAGACAAATTCCAATTTGACAGAATTGTCTAAATAGTGTAAACTTAAAACTATCTTAACTACGGAGGCATCACATGCTTAATAAAGCGACCCATTTGGGAAATCTTAAAGCTTTTTATTACTTTAGTTTCTTTAGATAGGACGTTTGTGTTTCAGGATACAAGCGTCAGTCAGTTTGTATCTATGAAGCTAAAGCATTTTGTGGTGGATTAGCCGATTAGATGAATAGGTCTAACCGGTGACATAAGCTAGCTTATGCTAGTCAAGATGCAGAAAACCAGTTGGGCCTGTCCTAGCTGGTTTTTCCATGCCGTGGTCTATTTTTGATATCTCTTTTTACCACACGCATTTTCTATATCTTGGTTACTTGTCGCTGAGATGTAAAGCGTGCCAGTGTTTACTTGATGGATGACTTGGGAAAGTGCTTCCTTGAAGTAAACAATGAAACGACGAAGACGCATGTTTGTAGTCTGACCGCTTCAGAAAAAGGAATCGAAAATAGATAGAATAAAAAATAGAGGTATACAAGATGAAGAAATTCTTGGTCAGTATGATGGCTGTTCTCACAGCTGTCCTCTTGGTTGCATGTTCCAATGTTTCTAACAAAAAATGGTTCACGTTGGTGTTCTCCAATATGTGGAGCACCCGTCCTTGTCAGCAGCACGTAAGGGGTTCATTGAAGAACTCAAAAAGGAAGGCTATGTCGATGGTAAGAACATCAAGATTGATTATCAAAATGCGCAAGGAGATCAGTCTAACTTACAGACGATTTCTCAATCGCTTATTGAAGATAACGATCTCATGTTGGCTATCGCAACCCCTGCGGCCCAGTCTTTGAGTAGTTTGACAAAGGCTAAACCCATTCTCTTTACAGCTGTTACGGATCCAGTCTCAGCTAAGTTGGTTAAGTCTATGGACAATGTTGGTAGCAATGTCACCGGAACGAGTGATATGTCACCTATCAATAAACAAGTTGAATTATTGAAAAAGGTCCTTCCGAATACTAAAAAAGTTGGGATTATGTACACGACCAGTGAGCGTAATTCAGAGGTCCAGGTTGAAGAAGCCAAGAAATACTTCAAGAAAGCTGGTATTGAGACAGTTGTTAAAGGGATTTCATCAACCAATGATATCCAAGACACAGCTAAGAGCTTGATGAGTCAGACAGAAGTTATCTTCATCCCGACGGACAACACCATCGTTAGTGCAATCAATACCTTGGTCGACCTTTCGAAGGAGACGAAGATACCAGTTGTCGGTGGTGATGCTGGAAGTGTTGAAAAAGGTGTTCTCTTTACCTACGGAACGAACTATGAAGCACTTGGTCGCCAAACCGGTAAGTTGGCAGGTCGTGTCATCCGAGGTGAGAAAATCAAGGATGTAGATGCCGAATATCCTAAGACCTTGAATGTTGTGATTAACCATGACATGGCCAAGGAACTCGGTATTGATATGTCTAGTATTAGTGATGAGGAATCTAATTCTACAATGAAAGATGACAAACCTATCGCTAAAAAAGACAAGGGTGTCATCAAGCTTCAAGTGAAGAAATCATCTAAAAATGGTTTATCGAATGTGGTGTTGACAGCTATTTCTCAAGGTCTTCTCTGGGCCATTATGGCCATTGGGGTGTTCATTACCTTCCGTATCTTGGACCTTGCTGATTTGACAGCTGAAGGGGCTTTCCCACTTGGTGCTGCGACAACAACTATCATGATTATCCGTGGGATTAACCCAATCTTTGCGACTATTGGTGGTTTTGTAGCTGGTATGTTTGCAGGAGCTGTTTCTGGCTTTATGCATACCAAAATGAAAATACCGGCTCTCTTAACGGGGATCATCACCTTGACCGGTCTCTATTCAGTTAACCTTTTGGTTCTTGGTAGCGCCAATGTCTCTCTTGCAGGACATAACACGCTGGTGACCATGGTTATGGGGCTTGGCTTGTCTAAGCTAAATGGTGTCATTCTACTCGGGCTTATCTTTGTTAGCCTAGTCGTGCTCATGTTGGTTGTTCTTCTCAATACGCAGGTTGGTCTAGCTCTTCGTGCGACCGGTGATAACCTTGCTATGGGTGAAGCCAATGGTATCAAGGTAGACCGTATGAAAATTCTTGGCTACATGATTTCTAATGGATTGATTGCCCTCTCAGGTGCCCTCTTAGCCCAAAATAATGGCTATGCAGATATGAACATGGGTACTGGTACAATCGTAAACGGCTTGGCTGCTATCATCCTGGCTGAAGTTATTGTTAAGTACTTACCACTTGGCAAACGTCTCTGGTCAATTGTCCTAGGTGCTGTTCTCTATCGTTTGGTTTTGGTTATCATCCTTGCTATGAACGTTGACGCACAGATGTTGAAATTGGCCTCAGCTATCTTGCTTTCTATCATTCTTTATGTACCTGAAGTGCGAGGAAAATTGAAAATCAAGCCCAATAAATCATTGACTCCAGGAGGTGACAAGTAATGGCTTTGCTTAGTTTACAAAAGATTCATAAAACATTTGAAAAAGGGACAGTCAATGAAAATCACGTCCTACGTGGTTTGGATCTTGACATCGAACAAGGAGATTTTATCTCTGTTATCGGAGGAAATGGTGCTGGTAAATCAACCTTGATGAATTCCATCGCTGGTGTCCTCAGCATTGATGAGGGAGATATCTTATTAGAAGGGCAGTCTATTAAGAAAGCATCAGTAGATGTGCGTTCTAAGGATATTAGCCGTGTCTTCCAAGACCCTCGAATGGGGACAGCGACCAACCTTTCTATCGAAGAAAATATGGCGATTGCCTACCGTCGTGGTAAGAAACGTAGCTTCTTTAAAAAGTCAATCACCGAAAGTGAACGCCAACTTTTCAAGGAAGCCTTGGTAGACCTTGGTCTTGGTCTTGAGAATCGTATGAAGACCGATGCCAATTTCTTGTCAGGTGGTCAACGCCAGGCTTTAACACTTGCTATGGCAACCCTAGTCCGTCCAAAGATTTTGCTCTTAGATGAACATACTGCGGCGCTAGATCCTAAGACAAGTGATATGGTCATGCACCTAACTCGTAAGATTGTCGAAGAACAAGAGTTAACGACTCTCATGATTACCCATAATATGGAACACGCCATTGAATATGGAAATCGTCTAGTTATGCTCTATCATGGTAAGATCGTCGTAGATGTGCGTGGTGAAGAAAAGAAAAACCTCACTGTGGCAGAACTTATGGATCTCTTCCATAAAAATAGTGGACAGGTCCTCAATGACGATGCCTTGGTACTTGGTTAAGAGATTAGAAAAGAAACTATCCAAAGTTTATGTTTTGGGTAGTTTTTCTTGACTATTTTTGACCAAGTGCTAAAATGAATATATAGATTAGCACTCATCGTGTACGAGTGCTAAAAACAACGTTTAAAACGTTACTTATACGAAATAATATTTGGAGGTAATTGGTATGGCATTGAAACCATTGGGCGACCGCATCGTCGTCCGTTTTGAAGAAACAGAAGAAAAAACAGCTAGTGGCTTTGTATTGGCAGGAGCTAGTCATGAAGCTACAAAGATTGCAGAGGTTTTGGCAGTAGGTGAAGGCGTTCGTACGCTTACTGGTGAATTGATTGCACCTAGTGTTGCAGCAGGCGAAAAAGTCCTTGTCGAAAATGGTGCAGGTGTTACTGTTAAAGACGGTGATAATTCCGTTTCTATTATTCGTGAAGCAGATATTTTAGCAGTCCTAGCCTAGGCATTTGCTAATCAGAATATAAACTAAGATAAAGAAGGAGTAACTATGGCAAAAGATATTAAATTTTCATCAGATGCACGCGCAGCAATGGTGCGTGGTGTTGATGCTTTAGCTGATACAGTTAAGGTAACGCTTGGCCCTAAGGGTCGTAATGTTGTTTTGGAAAAGGCTTTTGGATCACCTCTTATCACTAATGATGGTGTGACAATCGCTAAAGAAATTGAACTTGAAGATCACTTTGAAAATATGGGGGCCAAACTCGTTAGCGAAGTGGCTTCAAAAACGAATGATATTGCCGGTGACGGAACAACCACAGCAACCGTTTTGACACAAGCTATTGTCCGTGAAGGGCTCAAAAACGTAACGGCTGGTGCTAATCCAATTGGTATCCGTCGTGGGATTGAAGCAGCTGTGGCTACAGCTGTGGAAGAGCTTAAAGCCATTGCCCAACCAGTTGCCAATAAGGAAGCTATTGCTCAAGTCGCAGCGGTTTCATCTCGCTCTGAAAAAGTTGGTGAATACATTTCAGAAGCTATGGAACGTGTTGGTAATGACGGAGTTATCACTATTGAAGAGTCTCGTGGTATGGAGACAGAACTGGAAGTGGTCGAAGGTATGCAATTTGACCGTGGTTATCTTTCTCAATACATGGTGACTGACAATGAAAAAATGGTAGCTGACCTTGATAATCCATTTATCCTTGTGACTGACAAGAAAATTTCAAATATCCAAGATGTTCTTCCACTCTTGGAAGAAGTGCTTAAGACAAGCCGTCCACTTTTGATTATTGCTGATGATGTGGATGGTGAAGCTCTTCCAACCCTTGTTCTTAACAAGATTCGTGGAACTTTCAATGTCGTAGCTGTTAAGGCTCCTGGCTTTGGTGACCGTCGTAAAGCGATGTTGGAAGACATTGCCGTTTTGACAGGAGCAACTGTCATCACAGAAGACCTTGGCCTTGAGCTTAAGGATGCGACTATGGCAGCGCTTGGTCAAGCATCAAAAGTAACTGTTGAAAAGGATAGCACAGTTATCGTTGAAGGGGCAGGAAGCCAAGAAGCTATTGCCAACCGTGTCAACCTTATCAAATCTCAATTGGAAACAACAACTTCTGAATTTGACCGTGAAAAACTTCAAGAACGTTTGGCTAAATTGTCAGGTGGGGTTGCTGTCGTTAAAGTTGGTGCAGCCACTGAAACAGCCCTCAAAGAAATGAAGCTTCGTATCGAAGATGCCCTTAATGCCACTCGTGCCGCTGTTGAAGAAGGTATCGTAGCTGGTGGTGGTACAGCTCTAGTCAATGTTATTGCTAAGGTAGCTGAACTTGACCTTGAAGGTGACGACGCTACAGGACGTAACATTGTTCTTCGTGCCTTGGAAGAACCAGTTCGTCAAATTGCTTTCAATGCTGGTTATGAAGGTTCAGTTATCATTGATAAATTGAAGAATAGCCCAGTTGGTACAGGCTTTAACGCTGCCAACGGTGAGTGGGTAGATATGGTTGAAGCAGGCATCATTGACCCAGTTAAGGTAACACGTTCTGCCCTTCAAAATGCCGCTTCTGTAGCTAGTCTTATCTTGACAACAGAAGCAGTCGTTGCTAATAAGCCTGAACCAGAGGCTCCAGCAGCGCCAGCTATGGATCCAGGTATGATGGGTTACTAAGATTTTAAGAAGTAAACAATAAAAACCTAGAAGAGTTTTCACTTTTCTAGGTTTTTTGTGTCAACTAATGAAATTTAGTTATTATTATTTGGATTTGAGTTAGGGCCAAACGAAGCATCTTGGAATTGTTGAGCCGTCCTTGCTTGTGTTTGGAAGGAATTATAGGTAGCAGTGTTTCCGAGTTCTCCCGTTATCTGCATCATCATTTGTTGCTGTTTAAGACGTTCTGCTTCCTTATTCATGTTGATAGAAACAATGAGTAAGATGATCCATCCAAGGAAAGTCCAGCTTAATAGTATTGAGAAAACAAAGATTAGCCATTTCTTATCTGTTTTGTTTAGAAGTGCTGGTAGGATGTCAATAATGATTGCTGGTAGACCCACAATCAAAGTCCAAAATGCCAAACCCAAGCCCATACTAGACTCGTCTCCAACAACTCCAAGTATGAACATTCCAAGAGCCCAAAGGATAACAGGGATGGTAGCGATGGCTATCATGATGAGGTTTGTTTGGGATTTCTTTTCTGGCTTCTTCCAAGGCTGGTTAAGGGTGCTATTTGTTTGTTGGAAGCTTGCATTAGCTTGCTCTGCAAAGGAATTTAAAGACTTATTAGTAGTGCCCTGTATTGGATTTACTTGCGCTTGAAAGTTAGCTGTTGGAGCTTCTTGACCTAGGTTAGGAGTTTGGAAAGTTTGTCTTTTTTCAATACTAGAATCAACTAAGGGTTCTTCAGCGACATCATAGCTCTCAACGACAGGTTCAATACTTTCTGCGGCTTCTTTAGGGGGTGTCGTTTCTACTGTTTTTTCAGTTTTGGCTGGTTCGACAGGTGCCAAAGGTTCCTTGATTTCTACCGTTTCCTCAGCTTTTTTTACCTCAACAGGTTGTTCCTGTCTTTTAGAGCTTTCTCGGACAAATTCGCCTCTCTTGGCTGCGTCAGCCATCTCTTGGATACTTGGATTGCGTCCGTTAACTGCCTGGAAAAAATCAATCCAATCTTTTTGATTCATGTTTTTAACCTCCGTTTGAGTTGATTATAAAATTTGATAATTACAATTATAGCAATAGTGTTAATGATGTGCAATGGGAGTCATATAGGAATGGTTACTTTATTTGCCTGGCACTTTTGTATTAACGTTCTTATCGCTGAAAATAGGAAAAAGAAAGACATAGGCAAAGATATATATTACCAGAGGATAGATTAGGGGATTATAGTCCCAAGCCCCCTGCCAATCTAGGTGAAAAAGCCTAACACTAGCCCGTGTTAATCCGGCACTCCAACTTTTTATGCCAAAAGGTTTAAGGATAAGGCTGAGTGGTGTTGGAAGGTGTAGAAGATAAATTCCGTAGATAGCAACTAAAAGTAAGAGGTACAGTCTAAAAAACGCTGGTGGTAAGCCCACAAGCGTGTGAAATAAATTTTCATTAGCCGATAAGAGAATAAAGTTTTTGAGCATTTGCTTGACGAGTAGCATCCATGATAAGGAACCAGTCAACGATTGTCCAGATACCACAGCCACCGACTGTCAATAGTTTACCAACACCTAATCCCACGTGTCCTAAGATAAAGCGGTCAATTCCAAGAGATCCACCGAAAAGTGAGATAACCAACATCATGGTTGGGTCTTGGAAACTAAGTGTATAGAGCAATTGGACTTGTGCCTCTGGAAGAGCCTCAATACGTTGGCGAATATATTGAACTTGTTCTGTTGGGAAATACTTGGCATTGATAGCTAACCATTGATCTGCTGGATTCATAATGAAATACTCCTCTAATTTATATGATATGTAAAGCTTAACATAATGTCTAGGGAGATTCAAGGTGGTCAAGGCTTTCGAAGTCAATAAAAGCAACTTATTTGCAAGCTTCCACTGTCCTATAAATAAGAATAATCTTTTCGCACCATGTCTGAGAATGAGCTTGCTTCTATGGTTTGTGATTTCTCAACCCTTGTTCAAAACTTTCTGATCTAGCCTGCACAGTGATTTTTTCGAGTGTTAAGGGATGGGTGAAACTAAGAGAGTGGGCGTGGAGCATGAGACGGGATGCATGTCGGTGGCTATATAGTGGATCTCCCAAGATAGCATGCCCATGATGGGCTAGATGAACACGAATTTGGTGGGTACGGCCAGTCTTCAACTGACAGTTGACCAGACTAGCACCATTGAATGTCTTGAGGCGCGTGACCGTCGTATAAGCACGCTGTCCTTTTCGAGGGTCCACCACACGTTTTCTGCGATCGTGGCGGTCACGACCAATCTTGTCTTTATAAACGGTTTCCCTAGTCTGAAACCTTCCTTCTGCCAAAGCCCAATATTGACGTTGGATGAGCTTATCTTCCAGGAGTCGGTTGAGGATTGGTAGAATAAAAGGATTTTTAGCAAAAAGAACAGCCCCACTGGTCTCCATGTCTAGTCGATGAACAACATAACAGGTTTGATCACAGTAGGCTGAGACATGGTTAAGCAGGGCTATCTCTGTAGGCTTATTACCATGCGTCTTCATCCCCTCGGGTTTATTGACAACGATGAGATGCTGATCCTCATAGAGAGGCTCTACAAGACTGGCTTTCCCCATGAGAATAGTTTTATCAGGATAGTCCTCTGTGTCAAAGGTCAGGCTAATTTTATCGCCTTTTTCAACTGGACTTTGCCAATTAATGGTCTCTCCGTTGATGAGCACGTGTTTTTTAGTGCGTAGGAAATGACGAATTTTACGAGGAATAAGGAGTTTTGACTCAAGCAGGTCTTTGACCGTTGTTGCGGGATAGGGATTGATAATATCTACGTGTAAAGTCATGGTTTCATTATATCATGAACGCTTCAAAGAGGACAGAATCCCTTAAAACTTGGTATAATAAAGTTATGACATTTTTTGATAATCTAAAAAACAAACTTTTTAAAGAAGAAAATGGCAAAAGGGTTAAGAATGATCAATCTGTAGGAAAATCCAAGGATTTTCAAGACAAGATTAAGGGTCTTTTCGCCAAGAAGCCTGATGAGGTTGAACAGGCTGTTGAAGACCTAGATATGTCTCGAGAAAATCAAGAAACCTCACGTTATCAACGTTCTAAGCAAAAGAAACCTATTGATACAAGCAAGCCCCTGGGTAAGGTTCAGGCTTTCTTGAGCAAATTCACCCTTTCACCAAGAAATCCTATTCGTCGTTTCTGGCGTCGCTATCATATTGGCAAGATTCTCTTTATTTTAGTGGCTATACTGGTTCTGACTATAGGTTCCTACCTCTTTTACATTGCTAAGACAACCAATGTCTCAGATCTTCAAGATGCCCTGAAGGCAACTACGGTTATCTATGATAAAGATGGCAATCAAGCCGGTTCTTTGTCAGGACAAAAAGGAACCTATGTGGAGCTTGATGCCATTAGTGATAGCTTGGAAAATGCTGTTATCGCAACAGAAGACCGGACTTTCTACAAAAATAGTGGTGTCAATGTTCAACGTTTCCTCTTGGCGATTGTGTCTATGGGACACTTTGGTGGTGGTTCAACCATTACGCAACAATTGGCTAAGAATGCCTTTTTGACTCAAGAGCAGACAGTGACACGTAAGGCCAAGGAATTCTTCCTTTCTTTGGAATTAACCAAGAAGTATAGCAAAAAAGAAATCCTCACCATGTACCTTAATAATGCTTATTTCGGCAATGGGGTTTGGGGTGTTGAAGATGCCAGCCAAAAATACTTTGGTACGAGTGCTGCTAATCTAACCGTTGATGAGGCGGCTACCCTTGCTGGTATGCTTAAGGGACCTGAAATTTACAATCCCATTGACAATATCAAAAATGCGACCAACCGTCGAAACACAGTCCTTGCCAACATGGTTGATGACAAGAAGTTGAGCCAGGCTGACGCTGACAGTGCTGCTGGAGTAGATATGGCGAGTCGTTTGGATGATACCTATCAAGGAACTGGTGATGACTACAAGTATCCTTCTTACTTTGATGCCGTCATCGAAGAAGCCACTAAGACCTACGGCTTGAGTGAGGATGAGATTGTTAAGAACGGCTATAAAATCTATACAGAGATGGATCCCAATTCACAGGCTAATATGCAACAGACCTATGAAAATACCTATCTCTTCCCAACATCAGAAAGTGATGGTAGTACAGCTCAGTCAGCCAGTGTGGCCCTCGATCCGTCAACTGGAGCAGTCCGTGGTTTAGTCGGTCGTGTAGGTGGTACCAGTGATACAACCTTCCGTAACTTCAACTATGCCACCCAAGGGAAGCGTAGTCCTGGTTCGACCATCAAACCTTTGGTAGTCTATGCCCCGGCTCTTGCTTCGGGATGGAGTATTAACAAGGACCTTCCAAATAAACCGATTGACTACAACGGCTATACGCCAACCAACTACGGTGGTGTTGAGACAGAGGATGTGCCCATGTATCAAGCCTTGGCTAATTCGTACAATATCCCAGCAGTTTACCTCTTTAATCAAATCGGTATTCAAAAAGGAATTAGTTATGGTCAGAAATTTGGTCTTAACTTTGACAATGTCCCAGAAGAATTGGGAGTTGCCCTTGGTGGTGGTGTGACAGCTAGTCCTCTTCAAATGGCTCAGGCTTACGCGACCTTTGCCAACGGTGGTGAGATGAACACTGCTTATTTCATTACTAAAATTGAAAATGCCAGTGGAGATATCATCGCTACTCATAGTAAGAAGTCTAAACGTGTTATCAGCCAGTCAGTTGCCAATCAAATGACCAGCATGATGCTTGGAACCTATTCAAATGGTTCTGCTGTTAATGCCAATTATACAGGTTATACTATGGCAGGTAAGACAGGTACTGTTCAGGCAGAATTTAACAAAGATTTGACCAGTGACCAGTGGGTGATTGGTTATACGCCTGATGTGGTGATGACAACTTGGATTGGTTTTGACAAGACCGATGAGAGTCACTACTTGACAGGGGCTAGCTCAGGAACAGCTTCAACTATTTTCAGCTATATCGCTGCAGATGTTTTGCCAAATACACCAGGAACTGAGTTTACTGTTGAAAATGCTTATGCGGCTGATGGTCAAACCTTAGATTATACAGCAAATCCAAACGATTCACGTAATAGCAATAATAAGTCATGGACAGACAAGGCTTCTGACGTTGTGAATGATGTCAAAGACCAGGCAAGTAGCCTATGGGATAAGATCTCAGACTCCTTCTCAGGTCTATTCAGATAGCTTGTCAATTAAGTTTAAAAGTGGTAAGATAAAAAGAACGGAGGCGTTATGGCACAAAAAAAAGCAAGCTTAGCGTGTGCAGATTGTGGGAACCGAAACTACTCGATTAGTGTTAGTAGCACTCCCAAACCAACACGACTAGAAGTGAACAAGTTTTGTAAAAATTGTAAAAAATATACCTTGCATAAAGAAACAAGATAGGAGACACCGTGAGACAAACTGGAAGTATTTTCAAAGTCTTGAAAGACACGACTTGGCCAGATCGCAAACAACGCTGGCACGATTTTATTTCAGTTCTTGAGTATACTGCGTTCTTCACAGTCATCATCTATGCGTTTGATGTATTGTTGAGTCGCGCTATGTCAGCACTGATTAACTTTTTCTAAAGAAAACACAAAAAGAGTAGGAATGCCTGCTCTTTTTTGTTATAATAAGTGCAGATAAAAGCGAAAAAAAAGGCCACGAGGCTTTTTTATTAGGCTTTGAATGAAAACAGATACTCCACGTGCATTTACCACTCAGATGGCTATCTCATCCAGATTCCTCTGAGTCTAAGTGCCATTTTAGTAAAAAAGAAAGGAATCCTAAAATGTTAGATTCATTCGATAAGGGCTGGTTCGTCCTTCAAACGTATTCAGGATACGAAAACAAAGTTAAAGAAAACCTTTTGCAACGTGCTCAGACTTACAACATGCTTGAAAATATCTTGCGCGTTGAAATCCCTACTCAAACTGTCAATGTTGAGAAAAATGGTAAGGTTAAAGAAGTGGAAGAAAACCGCTTCCCAGGATACGTTCTTGTTGAGATGGTAATGACAGACGAAGCATGGTTCGTTGTTCGTAACACTCCAAACGTTACTGGTTTCGTTGGTTCTCACGGTAACCGTTCTAAACCTACTCCACTCTTGGAAGAAGAAATTCGTCAAATCTTGATTTCAATGGGTCAAACTGTTGATGTCTTTGATACTAATATCAAGGTTGGTGATGTGGTTCAAATCATTGATGGTGCCTTTATGGGTCAAGAAGGCCGTGTTGTGGAAATTGACAATAACAAGGTTAAAATCATGATTAACATGTTTGGTTCTGAAACAGCAGCCGAGCTTGAACTTTACCAAATTGCTGAACTTTAAGATAGACAAAAAGAGGTCGAGATAGAGATTTCAACCTCGGAAGACTATCTCATTAAACATGAGGGAGAGACTAGAAGCTAGATTTTTTAAATTTAGTTCTGTGTCACTCCCTTTTTCTAACGGATGATGATGAATTATAAACGATTTTACGATAGGATTAGCGGTCCATTGCGTCCTTATACTAGTATTTTAGAGAGGCTTAATAAGGTTATAACTAGGACTTTTTACCTACTTTTTCCTACATTTCTTAGTTTGGTTTGGCTGAGGAATGGCTGGTTTGTTCTTTTTACGACAGTGCTTATTATGGGAGGAGGCTTCTTCCTCCTTTCTCTTGGTCGTAGGCTCTATAATCGCCCACGCCCTTATCAGACTTGGGATATTCAGCCCCTTATTAAGAAGGACAGTCTTGGCAAATCTTTTCCCAGTCGGCATGTTTTCTCAGCGACTGTCATTGCTATGTTGGCACTGATGATTAACCCCTGGCTAGGTGGGACTATGCTTTTTTTGGCAGCAATTCTGGCTATCTTGCGTGTGCTAGGTGGCGTTCATTATCCTAGTGATGTTTTGGCAGGCTATGTCATTGGAATTCTTGTAGGTCTCCTTCTTTACCTTTAGAAAATTTTGGTCTTCTTCGATAGAGGAAGGCTTTTTTCCTTGAAAAAAGAAAAGGCCCCTTAGGGTACCTTTCCTTCTGTTCTAAAATCGAGTTGGCAATTAAAAGTTGTTTCCACCATTGAATAGTATTTAGTTTAGGACGTGCTCTGTAATGGCTTGAGTGACACCATGATCATCGTTTGAAGCCGTTACTAAGTTTGCAGTTTCCTTGACCCCTTCAGGTGCATTGCCCATAGCAATTCCTAGTCCAGCCAGAGCCAGCATAGGGCTATCGTTGAAGTTATCACCAATAGTCATAACCTGTTCAAGCGGGATGTCATAATATTTGGCAACCTCAAGGAGAGCATGCTCTTTAGAAACGTGTTTGGCTGTGACTTCAAGGTAGTTATCTTTGGATAAGTAGAAGGCTGTCTGTGGAAAATCCATGCTTAGGAGTTTTTGGTGGAGGTTCTGGATAACTTCAGGCTTATCAATCAACAATAGCTTGTGGACAGGTGGTTCAGAGTCTGAGACAGTTTCTTGTAGTTCCTTAAGAATAGGAGATTCACCTGTGATACCTGCTTCCAGCTGAGACCATTTGTCTAGTTGGTTGGTAATCCAATCCTTGCCAGAGTAAATATTCACAGATACACTCGGGTAGTCTGTGGATAAGTAGCTAAGAAGTTCTTGGATTTCAGTTTTATCCACAGGATGTTCGATGATAGTACGATTACCCTCGAGTACTAAGGCGCCGTTGTAGCAGGCGATAGGATTGTCAGGAAGTCCCAGTTTATGAGCGATTGGTTGCATCCCTAGTGGAGAACGGGCAGAAGCTAAAACAAAGGGAATCTTTGCCTTTTCAAGCTCTGGCATGACCTCAATCAGTTGCTCATCTACCTGGTGGTGACTGGTGAGAATAGTGCCATCAATGTCACTGATAATCAAACGAATATTACTCATAATTGCTTTCCTTCCCGTCGTATAAAATTATTACCTTGTCTTTAAGAGCTTCGACTAAATCAGGCTCAGGTTTCTTATCTGTAATCCAGTAGTCGAAGTCTTCAATCTTGCCCAATATATATTTGGAATGTTTTTCATACTTGTCTACTTCAGCAATAAGTATCTTGGTTCTGGCAGCCTGCATGGCTAGCTGTTTGACGGCAACATCCTCTTCATCTTCAAAGCTAACCAACCCTTGACTGAGACTAGCCGCCCCAAAGAAAGCTATGTCAAATTGTAGATGTTGCAAGAACTGGGCTTCGTGAAGTGAATAGTAGAAGCGGTTTTTGCTGTAGAATTTTCCGCCCAAGAGATGAAAGTCGATGCCTTCTTTACCGTTTAGGACCAAGGCGTTGTCCAAAGAGTGGGAGTAGACGGTAACGCTTTTATCTAGCTTTTGAGAAACCTCAAGCATCAAGGTAGAGACATCAAAGAAGAGGAGAGACTGGTCTTTGACAAAACTTAGTGCTAGGTCTGCTATTTTTTCTTGTCTTCTGTTAGTCCTTTCTGACGTTCTTGGAAGCCAAGAACAGTGGTGTTTTTAACTGGCAGAATACCACCGTGAGTACGCTGAGCCAGATTCCTCTGGCTGAGACAGTCGAAATCTCTTCTGACGGTATCTTTGGAAACACCTAATGCGTCAACCATTTCCTTGACGGATAGATTTCCTCGCTCGTCTAAGAGCTCCAAAATTTTCTCAAATCGTTGTTCCTGATACATGAGTCACCTTCTTTCTGATTCTAGTATAGCATCTTTTTGCTTTTTTGTAACATAAAGTTGCAAAAAAACTTAAAAAGAACGAAAAAAGCGCAAAACTTACTAGGGTGAATTTGCCTCTTAAAGTTCCCTTATCATCTTTAAAAATCCCTCAAAAATGCTATAATAGAAGCATTACGAATATTGGAGAGAAACCATGAGTTTTTACAATCATAAAGAAATCGAGCCTAAGTGGCAAAAATACTGGGCTGACAATCACACTTTTAAGACAGGAACAGATGCCTCAAAACCTAAGTTTTATGCGCTTGACATGTTTCCTTACCCATCTGGAGCGGGTCTTCACGTAGGACACCCAGAAGGATACACAGCGACTGATATCCTCAGCCGTTTCAAACGTGCACAAGGCTACAACGTCCTTCACCCAATGGGTTGGGATGCCTTTGGTTTGCCTGCTGAGCAATACGCTATGGATACAGGGAATGACCCAGCAGAATTCACAGCAGAGAATATTGCCAACTTCAAACGCCAAATCAATGCGCTTGGCTTCTCTTACGACTGGGATCGTGAAGTCAACACAACAGATCCAAACTACTACAAATGGACACAATGGATTTTCACCAAACTTTACGAAAAAGGCTTGGCTTATGAAGCTAAAGTGCCAGTAAACTGGGTTGAAGAATTGGGTACAGCCATCGCCAACGAAGAAGTCCTCCCAGATGGAACCTCTGAGCGTGGTGGCTATCCGGTTGTCCGTAAACCAATGCGCCAATGGATGCTCAAAATCACTGCCTATGCAGAGCGCTTGCTGAATGACTTGGATGACCTTGACTGGCCAGAGTCTATCAAGGACATGCAACGCAACTGGATTGGTAAATCAACTGGTGCCAATGTCACTTTCAAAGTGAAAGGGACTGATAAGGAATTCACCGTCTTTACGACTCGTCCAGATACCCTTTTCGGTGCAACTTTCACTGTCTTAGCGCCTGAGCATGACTTGGTAGATGCCATCACAAGTCCTGAACAAGCTGAGGCTGTAGCGGACTACAAACACCAAGCTAGCCTGAAATCAGACTTGGCTCGTACCGACCTTGCCAAGGAAAAAACAGGGGTTTGGACGGGTGCTTATGCCGTCAATCCTGTCAATGGCAAAGAAATCCCAATCTGGATTGCCGACTATGTTCTTGCTAGCTACGGAACAGGTGCCGTTATGGCCGTACCTGCCCACGATGAGCGTGACTGGGAATTTGCTAAACAGTTTGACCTTCCAATTGTAGAAGTGCTTGAAGGTGGAAACGTTGAAGAGGCTGCTTACACAGAAGATGGCCTTCACGTCAACTCTGACTTCTTGAACGGTCTTAACAAAGAAGAAGCGATTGCCAAAATCGTGGCTTGGTTGGAAGAAAAAGGTTTTGGTCAAGAAAAATCACTTACCGTCTTCGTGACTGGCTCTTTAGCCGTCAACGTTACTGGGGTGAACCAATCCCAATCATTCATTGGGAAGACGGAACTTCAACAGCTGTTCCAGAAAGTGAATTGCCACTTGTCTTGCCAGTCACCAAGGACATCCGCCCTTCAGGTACTGGTGAAAGCCCATTGGCTAACTTGACAGACTGGCTTGAAGTGACTCGTGAAGATGGCGTCAAAGGTCGTCGTGAAACCAACACCATGCCACAATGGGCTGGTTCAAGTTGGTACTACCTTCGCTACATTGACCCACACAACACAGAAAAATTGGCTGATGAGTACCTCCTCAAACAATGGTTGCCAGTAGATATCTATGTGGGTGGTGCAGAACACGCCGTTCTCCACTTGCTTTACGCTCGTTTCTGGCACAAATTCCTCTATGATATCGGTGTTGTACCAACTAAAGAGCCGTTCCAAAAACTCTTTAACCAAGGAATGATCTTGGGAACCAGCTACCGTGACCATCGTGGTGCTCTTGTGGCAACTGACAAGGTTGAAAAACGTGACGGTTCCTTCTTCCACATGGAAACAGGGGAAGAATTGGAGCAAGCACCAGCTAAGATGTCTAAATCCCTCAAGAATGTGGTCAACCCAGATGATGTGGTGGAACAATACGGTGCTGATACCCTTCGTGTCTATGAAATGTTCATGGGACCACTTGATGCTTCCATCGCTTGGTCTGAAGAAGGCTTGGAAGGAAGCCGTAAGTTCCTCGACCGTGTTTACCGTTTGATGACAACGAAAGAAATCGTTGCAGAAAACAATGGCGCTCTTGACAAGGTTTATAACGAAACGGTTAAGTCTGTCACTGAGCAAATCGAGTCTATGAAATTCAACACAGCCATTGCTCAGCTCATGGTCTTTGTCAACGCAGCGAACAAGGAAGACAAACTCTATGTGGATTACGCTAAAGGCTTCGTCCAATTGATTGCCCCATTTGCCCCTCACTTGGCAGAAGAACTCTGGCAAACAGTTGCAGCAACAGGTGAGTCAATCTCTTATGTAGCTTGGCCAACATGGGACGAAAGCAAATTGATTGAAGACGAAATCGAAATCGTTGTTCAAATCAAAGGTAAAGTCCGTGCCAAACTCATGGTTGCTAAAGACCTATCACGCGAAGAGTTGCAAGAAGTAGCTCTTGCTAACGAAAAAGTCAAAGCAGAGATCGATGGCAAGGAAATTGTTAAGGTGATTAGTGTACCTAATAAACTCGTTAATATTGTCGTTAAATAACGATTTTATTAGCCCTATTTGCCACCTTCAATAGTCCACTGGACTATTGAAGCCAACTAAACTCGTTAATATCGTTGTGAAATAAAAATGAATCCTTCGGAGCTAAGCTCTGGAGGATTTTTTGGCTCTCCTTGACAAGAAAGCACTATTTTGTTAATATAATTAACAAAATGGAGAAGACTATGAATAAGAAAGAACTGCATAAGTTTAATAATCGTTTTAACAGTTTTGTTTTAGCTTTTGAACAGTTGAAAAAGGATCAGCATAGGAACAGTATTGATAAATCAATCACTATTAATGAAGTCCATTTGATTGACCTGATAGGTCGCAATCAGCCTATGAATCTAGTAAAATTATCTGAATTATTAAAAGTTTCGAGAAGTGCAATAACTCAAAGTGTTAGGAGATTAATTCAAAAAATTTAGTTGTTTTTGATTTTGCTCCGAATAATGGGAAAAATAAATATTTAAGATTATCTGAAAAAGGCATCGAAGTTTTTAAAATCCATAAGGAGCAACAAGCATATATTGAAAAATCAATCTTTTCAGTTTTAAACAACTATAGCGAGGGGGAACTTCAAACAGTTGTGAAATTGATGGATGATATTGAAAAGGTGTGGGGAGAATTACCGTGGTAAAAGTCGCGGTAAATTTTAAATATAATTGTTAAGTAAATTAATAAAAAGGAGAAGGTATGACTGTAAACATTGAACTGATTTCACAAACTGATTTAGCAGATGAATCTTTTTATATTACTATCAATGGTTTAGAACCAAGGACAAGGTATTGTGTAGAAATGTACCTGTCTGGTTATTACTGTATAAATGCTCCCTTACTTTTAGATCATGATGTCATGTGGAAATCAACTGCAATTTTTTTATCTGATCAGGGCGGTATGATTGACACCTCTCAGACAGCATCTATTTCGGGATCTTATAAAGGGGTTTCAGAAATGGGATTATTCTTTAATGCGAAACCGTTGAAGAATAGGAAAAGGAGATTACCGAGTTCTCTTGATAGAATTCCATTGCGAGATTGTTTTGGTGTTGAAATTAAAATCAGGCTGGGGAAAGATGTGGTCGCGGAGCAAAGTTTTGTAAGGCGTTATATGAATCTGGGAGTAAGATATCAAGATATCTATGACAAGCATTTTCAAGGTCGATTGTTTTATGATGAAAAGTTAAGAAGGGCGCCGGCATTGATTATTGTGAGCGGTAGTGAAGGGAGGATTGAAAAGGCGCAGAATATAGCTCAGTTGTTATCTTCTAGAGGTTATATTTGCCTAGCAGTTGCCTACTTTGGTTTAGAGGGATTACCAAAACATTTGGAACGTATTCCGATAGAATGTCTGGAGGAAGCGAAAGACTTTCTATATCATCATCCTCAAGTTGATAATACAAAAATAGGAATATATGGTCGTTCTAAAGGAGCAGAGCTTGTTCTGGCTGGACAAAGTATTTTGGATGATGTGCAATGTTTGGTACTCAATTCCCCCTCAAATGTAATATTTGAGGGAATAAAGGGAAAACTCAACTCTCATTCATCTTCTTGGACATATTTGCAAAAAGAACTTCCGTATCAAAAATTTCAACTAGGAAATTATTTGTTAAACAAGTTTTTTGGAAAACATATTCCTGAAGATAGTAGGGCTCAGATTGATGTGAGTAAAATTGCCTCTCCTTTATTATTACTAGGAAGCGATGTTGATGAAATATGGAATGCCTCGTCAGCGATTGATGATATTATTTCACACTATAAAGGGGAATCCATTTTGTATAAAAAATACCATGAAACAGGGCATATGTTGACGGTTGCTTATCAACCGAATCATCGTTATCGAAAAGATTGGCACTTATTAATGAAAGAAAGTGTAGATTCTTGGTTTGCTACGATAAATTTTTTTGATACACATCTGAAAAATTTGTAGATAGTGCTGAACCGTGCTATAATAGTCCCAACTAAGATAAAAACACAGTTCTGGTTGGTAGTCCAGACGTAGGCAAGCCTATCAGTAACCTTCCTCCTTGGTTGTCCATTCTTAGGGATAGATTTAAGGAGGTGCTGTCGTGGAAATCGTTTCAATTGGCTTGACAGTTTATTTGAAGATGGATTTTGGTATGGATTGTTTGAACAAGAGTATGAGGGAACTTATCAAGTTTGTCGTGTGACATTTGGTCAGGAGCCAAAAGAGGATGAAATTCTAGAGTTCATACAGGCTCAGTTTACTCAATTATCTTTTAGTCCAGCAGCTATAGTTAAGCAACATGTAAAAATCAAGAATCCGAAGCGTCTGCAGCGGGCTGTAAAGAAACAGGTGAAGCAGAAAGTTTCTTCTAAGTCGAAAGAGCTATTGCAGTTGCAGTATGAGGAAAGGAAAAGATTTCAAAACATCAATCTAGTGTTCAAAAGCAATTGCTCAAGCAAGAGAAATTTGAACGCAAACAGCAAAAACGTAGGGAGAAGCACAAGGGGAACTAGTGACTCTCTCTTTCATAAAATAGAACAGCTCTTCTTGTATAACAAGAGCTGTTTTTGCTTGTATTGAAGTTTTCTTTCCTAATAGATAGACTTATCGTTAATGGCAGTTTCAAATTCAGGACCATACTTGCTTGCTTCAAATTCAATCCTGCCCATTCAGAATTTTCATTTTACTAGAAGGGAGTGTGTGCCATGATTTCTGATTCATTTTTTATTGTTTGGTTTAGCGAGAACAATACTATTGACTCCTGGATTTTTCTGCCGGATGCTATAAAACACCTCTTTTATAGCACATGTTTAAAAATATAATGTGTGGTTGTAAGTGATTTTAAACTTCCTCTAGTGATTCGATAGGAGAAAAACAAGCCTGCTCTACTTTAATTTAACCCCCATTATTTTACCACTTGGCCTTTCATTTTAACTGCTTATCTCAAAAGTCGATTTTTCTTTCATACTCTTTGTTAAACTAGTGTGGTAAAGAGGAGGAAAAATATGATTTTACAAGCTAAACATTTGACTAAACGGTATGGCAATCATATGGCTGTTGACGATATCCAGTTAGAGTTTGAAAAAGGAAGTTTCAATGCTATTTTGGGACCCAATGGTGCAGGGAAATCAACCACCATTTCCATGTTAATCGGTTTGAAAAAGCCGACACAAGGTCAGATTCGATATGCGCCAAATACGAAAATCGGAGTTGTTTTTCAAGCTAGTGTACTGGATGAGATGTTGACGGTTAGGGAAAATCTCACGATTCGTGCTCAACAGTATAAGGAGATTGCGGCAAGTCGTGTGGATGATTTGATTCATCAACTGGGTTTGACTGCTTTCCAGAAACAACACTATGGAACCTTGTCAGGTGGGCAAAAACGTCGGGTTGATATTGCGCGTGCTCTTCTTTCGCGACCAGATATTCTTTTCTTGGATGAACCAACGACAGGTCTTGATATTCAAACTCGCAAATCCATCTGGGATCTACTGTATCGACTACAAAAGGATGAAGGGATGACTATTATCTTAACGACTCATTATCTGGATGAAGCAGATGAAGCGGATCAGATCTATATCGTTGATCATGGGAAAGTGATTGCGCAAGGTTCTGCGACTGCTATTAAAAGCCAGTATGCATCTAATATCCTAAAAATTCGTTTTAAGGAAATGAAGGATCTAGAAAAATTGCGACAGACTGGAATGACAGTCGAGGAAGAAAATGAGATGGAATATCTTTTTATCCAAGGACGTCACAGGAAGCCATTGAATATTTGGCAAAAGTTCGAGAAGAAATTGATTCTTTTGAGTTTCGTCCGGGTACTATGGATGATGCCTTTATTGCACTTACAGGAAGAGAGGTTCGCTAATGCTAGCTTTATTGAAACGGAATTTTATCTTATATTTTCGTAATCGTTCGGGAGTATTTTTCTCATTATTGGGGGCATTGATTTCCTTCCTCCTTTATATCATTTTTTTGCAGAAGAATTTGACGGATTCTTGGTCTCAACTCCCTAATAGTACGAATCTTTTAAATAACTGGCTGATGGGTGGGACGTTGGCTGTGACTGGGATGACAACCAGTTTTACGGCTCTTAAACAAATGGTTCAGGACCGCGAAAATCAAGTGGATCAAGATCTCTTCTTGACAGATTTAGGTAACTGGGGCTTACAGGCGTCCTATCTAATCAGTAGTATTGTTATTTCTTTTGTCATGCAGGTGTTTATGTATGCTGTTATGAGTTTTTATTTTAAAGAGAGCCCAGTTATCAGTCATTTACCGGAAATTGCTTTGATTATGTTGTTAAGCAGTCTGCTTTCAAGTTTGGTAAATGTTCTCTTGATTTACCGTTTTCAATCTTTAGATAGCCTTGGGAAACTGGCAACGATAGTGGGAACTGCTTCTGGATTTTTAGTAGGAACTTATATCCCTATTGGAGTATTACCTGATTCTGCACAGCTTTTCATGAAATGTACCCCTGCAACTTATATTGCTTCTCTTTATCGACAAGTCTTGATGAAAGATCGGTTAGAGACTGCATTTTCAGGAAACAACAGTCTGTTACAGGAATTTCAAGAAAAATGGGAATCCAAATCAACTGGCAAGAACTATTGACAAAGGAAGAAACATACTTTATAGTGGTTATTATCAGTCTCGTCGCTATTCTTCTTTGGCTTTTATTTGTTAAAGTGTTTAGCAAGAGAAAATAAAGGTGTATTGGAGAGAAAATGAAGATTCGTTTTGAAATGAAGACAGAGTTTTCAGAAAAAGACCCACACATTTTAATTCAGGCAGCTCAGTTAACCGACCAAGCAAGAGAAGTCATGGAATATTTAGAACAATTTTCAACGACTAATCAGGTGGTCATTCCTATTCGAACGGATGATCATCTGGTTATGGTGAAAATTGAGGATCTTATTCTAGCAGATATCGATAAGAATTTGTTGACTATTTATACGGTAGATGGGATTTATAAAACTAAGGAAACATTGACAAACTTTCAGAATCGAATTAATCGACGTAACTTTATACAGATATCGCGTCATTCAATTATAAACATTGACCATTTAGAGTCATTATCGGATAGCTTTTCAGGGAACATGATGGCTAAGATGACTCGAGGTATCAAACCGAGTGTGAGTCGGAAATACGTTAAGTCCTTAATGGATTATCTAGGTTTATAGGAGAAAATCATGAAGCGATTGATTGCTTATTTTGTATCGGGAATGCGGACGGCCTCCTTTGTTTATTTGAGTTTGGTGTTATTGGCGCAGTTTTATTCAGGTATTACCTATCCTGCACCAACGACAAAAAATATTCTAGCTTTGTTTTTGATGAGTGGAATTATGGGGGTATTGACCTTAATCCTTAAAAGGCTAGAGTTTCTTGCTTATAGTATGCGTGTAGGAGTTCATTTGTTAGCGACAGCTACTATTTTAGTATTGACCTACTTATTTTTTGGCTGGGGTTCAGCATTGTTGAGTCCCTTGCTTTGGTTCTTTTTCTTATTAATTTATGGACTGATATGGTTGTACCAGATCTGGCAAACTCACAAGCAAACTCAGAAGATTAACCAAGCTCTAAAAGATAAACGAAAGCATGTCGCAAGTTTAGAATCTTAAGCATTCCAGTAGAGTGATTCTTGGTTGGCTACGATTCATTTTTTGATAGGCATTTGAAGAAGTAATAAAAATAGATTATAAATATGCTATAATAGTTCCAACTAAGATAAAAACACAGTTCTGGTTGGTAGTCCAGACGTAGGCAAGCCTATCAGTAACCTTCCTCCTTGGTTGTCCATTCTTAGGGATAGATTTAAGGAGGTGCTGTCGTGGAAACAATTTCAATTGGATTGACAGTTTATTTTGAAGATGGATTTTGGCATGGTTTGTTTGAACAAGTGTATCGAGAAACTTATCAAGTTTGTCGTGTGACATTTGGTCAGGAGCCAAAAGATGATGAAATTCTAGAAATCTTACAGACTCAGTTTACTCAATTATCTTTTAGTCCAGAAGCTATAGTTAAGCAACATGTAAAAATCAAGAATCCTAAACGATTACAGCGAATGGTGAAGAAACAAGTAAATCAGAAAGTTTCTTCCAAGTCGAAAGAACTATTGCAGTTGCAGTATGAGGAAAGGAAAAAGATTTCAAAACATCAATCTAGTGTCCAAAAGCAATTGCTCAAACAAGAGAAATTTGAACGCAAACAGCAAAAACGTAGGGAGAAGCACAAAGGTCACTAGTGACTTTCTCTTTCATAAAATAGAACAGCTCTTTTCGTATAAAAAGAGCCGTTTTTACTTGTTTTGAAAATTCCTTTTGTATATAGATTCCTAATAAACCTACTTGTCGTCAAAAGATTTACTGATGATAGTTTCAAATTCCGGACAATACTTACTTGCCTCAAATTCAATGATATCATATTGGGCAATCTCATTTTGATAGAATGGATCGTGTGCAATGATTTCTTGAACAGCTTCTTTATTTTTTGCTCTCATGAGGATGATACCGCCGGTTCTTGGATTTTTTCTCCCAGATGCGATAAAATGACCTTTTGTATAATACTGATTTAAAAAACTATGTGTTTTTCTAAGAATTTTTCAACTGTATCAAGGGGTTTGATATAGGTAAGATTTACAATAAACATAAGTGACTCCTTTAAAATAAATGATAAATAGATTATAATACTTTACAAACTACCTGAATAGTAGGCACATTTTTGTAAGGAGAAAAAATGTTAACAAATAAAAATTGGAAATGTAGTATGTCTCGAGTCTTAGATGTGGTTGGTGGGAAATGGAGGATGAATATCTTATGGGTGATCAACAAGCATCAAACGATTCGTTTTAACAAGTTAAGAAGAGAGGTCGAAGGAATCACAACGATTAGTTTGACACGCGGACTGGATGTCTTATTGGAACATCAATTAGTTAAGAAAGTTGATTTTGAATCCATGCCCCTTCATACAGAATACCAGCTTACAGAAAAAGGCAAATCGCTAATGCCGATTTTAAGAGACTTGAATCAATGGGGAAAAGAATGGCTGTAGTCTATTTTGGATTTTGTTTAATGTCTACTATCGTCCCACTTAGCCTGACATTTTAACCACTTATCTTCAAAAGCCGTTTTTCCGACGGCTTTTTTGTTAGACTAAATATGTCAGAAGGAGGGAGAAATATGATTTTACAAGCTAAACATTTAACCAAACGGTACGGCAATTACACGGCTGTTGACGATATTCAGTTACAGTTTGAAAAAGGAAGTTTCAATGCTATTTTGGGTCCCAACAGTGCAGGAAAATCAACAACTATTTCCATGTTAATCGGTTTGAAAAAGCCGACAAAAGGTCAGATTCGATATACACCAAATACGAAAATTGAAGTTGTTTTTCAAGCTAGTGTACTGGACGATATGTTGACCGTTAGGGAAAATCTCACTAGCTCTTGCCCTCCTTGTCTCGCAGGGAGTTGGGAGCTTGGCCAATATGATTGTTTCACATTTCTACCCAAGTGTCAGCAAGGTATTTGACCTCAACCTGACATCGATTCTCATTATGTTTGTCTTCTCACTCTTAATGGGATATGTGTCAGCCTACCTTCCAGCCCGTAAAATCAGTAAAATGGACCCTGTCGAGTCCCTAAGATATGAATAGAAATGAAGAGTAGTTCACCAAGACTACTCTTTTTTAATATACAAACATTAGAAAAATTTGAAAATCCAAATAATAATTAACTTTCTGAAAAGTGGAGGCAATTGCTTAAAAATGCTATAATAGTCGCATATAAAAGCTATTGACAACAAAATAAAGCACCGATTAGATTGGAGAAATTCTATGTATAAAGATGATAGTTTAACCTTGCATACCGACTTGTACCAAATCAATATGATGCAGGTTTACTTTAACCAAGGCATTCATAATAAGAAAGCTGTTTTCGAAGTCTTTTTCCGTCAGCTCCCTTTCAAGAATGGTTTCGCCGTTTTTGCCGGTTTGGAACGTATTGTTAACTATCTTGAAAATCTGACGTTTTCAGAAACCGACATTGCCTATTTGAAGGACCTTGGTTACCCTGCTGATTTTCTAGATTACCTAGCTAATTTAAAACTTGAATTGACCATCAATTCGTCACTTGAGGGAGATTTAGTGTTCGCTAATGAACCGATTTTCCAGGTGGAAGGTCCCTTGGCCCAGTGTCAACTCGTAGAGACTGCTTTGCTTAACATTATCAATTATCAGACGCTGATTGCGACCAAGGCAGCTCGAATCCGCTCAGTAATTGGCGATGCCCCTCTTTTAGAGTTTGGAACACGTCGTGCACAAGAGATGGATGCAGCAATTTGGGGTACCCGTGCAGCTGTGATTGGTGGTGCGGATGCGACATCAAATGTTCGTGCCGGTAAGATTTTCGGCATTCCAGTTTCTGGTACTCACGCTCATGCTCTTGTTCAGGCCTATGGCAATGATTACGATGCCTTCAAAGCTTATGCATCAACTCATAAGGACTGTGTATTCCTTGTAGATACCTATGACACTCTCAAAATTGGTGTTCCTAATGCCATTCGTGTAGCTAAAGAGCTGGGTGATAAGATCAATTTCTTGGGTGTCCGTCTTGATTCAGGTGACTTGGCTTACCTGTCTAAACAAGTACGTAAGCAATTAGATGCGGCTGGTTTCCCTAATGCCAAGATTTATGCTTCAAACGATCTTGATGAAAATACCATCCTTAACTTGAAGATGCAAAAGGCCAAAATTGATGTTTGGGGTGTCGGTACCAAACTTATCACTGCATATGACCAACCAGCCTTGGGTGCTGTCTACAAGATTGTCTCAATCGAGGATGATCAGGGTGTCATGCATGATACTATCAAATTGTCCAACAATGCTGAGAAGGTATCAACACCAGGTAAGAAGCAAGTCTGGCGTATTACAAGTCGTGCTAAGGGTAAATCAGAAGGTGACTATATCACCTTTGCGGACACAGATGTTAATGCTTTAGAAGAAATTAATATGTTCCACCCGACCTACACCTACATCAATAAAACTGTCCGTGATTTTGATGTGGTACCACTCTTAGTCCCTATCTACGATAAGGGTCAACTCATCTATGACTTGCCTAGTCTTAATGAAATCAAGGCTTATGCGACTAAGGAATTGGATGAGCTTTGGAATGAGTACAAGCGCATGCTAAACCCTCAAGATTATCCAGTTGACTTGGCCAAAGACGTATGGTATAACAAGATGGCCCTTATTGACAATGTACGAAAGAAAGCCCATAACTTGCCAGAGTAAAAGGAGACATTATGACTTTGCAAGAAATAATTATTGATCAACTAGGGGTTAAACCTAACATTGATCCAAAAGAAGAAATTCGCAAATCTGTTGATTTTTTGAAGGCTTATATGCTCAAACATCCTTTCCTTAAGTCTTATATTTTAGGGATTTCCGGAGGTCAAGATTCTACCTTGGCTGGCCGTCTAGCCCAACTTGCCGTTGAAGAGCTTCGTGCAGAGACAGGGAAAGACTATCAGTTTATTGCCATTCGCTTGCCTTATGGAGTGCAGGCAGACGAGGATGATGCCCAACGTGCCCTTGCTTTTATCAAGCCAGATGTGAGTCTTGCGGTTAACATTAAGGAAGCTGTTGATGGTCAGGTTGCTGAGCTTGCCAAGGCAGGTGTAAGTATTTCTGACTTTAACAAGGGAAATATTAAGGCTCGTCAACGCATGATTACTCAATATGCAGTTGCTGGTGAAAATAGTGGTGCAGTCATTGGTACAGACCATGCTGCTGAAAATCTTACAGGCTTTTTCACAAAATTTGGTGATGGTGGTGCCGATATCTTGCCACTTTTTCGTCTGAACAAGCGTCAAGGTGCAGCCCTTCTTGCGGAACTTGGTGCTGACAAGGCTCTCTATGAAAAAGTGCCAATAGCAGATTTGGAAGAGGACCGGCCAGGAATCGCCGATGAAGTGGCTCTTGGTGTGACCTATCGTGAGATTGATGATTACCTTGAAGGCAAGGAAGTATCAGCAAAAGCTCAAGAAACCATTGAAAATTGGTGGCGTAAAGGTCAACACAAACGCCATTTGCCAATCACTATTTTTGACGATTTTTGGAAATAAGAGGAGAATATGATTTATGATTAAAGCTTACATTGACTTTTGGAAGCGTGCTTTTGACTTTAGAGGACGTTCAACACGTCCAGATTTTTGGTGGACTTATTTGGTTAATGTCATTATTATGACCATTCTTGTCGTATTTTGTATTCTCATTCCATTGTTCAGTAATGTTGATTTTAACGACCCAGCTCTGTTAAATAATCCGGCTGAACTGCGACAATTGATTATGGGCTATGCATGGCCAGTCATGCTCTTTGGTTTAATTGAACTCATCCCACAATTGTCCCTCCAAACACGTCGCTTGCGAGATGCAGGCTTTCATCCAGCATGGGTACTTCTAAGTTGTATGGGGTTCATACCGATCGTGGCTTTATTCTCAATTTTCGGAAGCATTGCACTTTTAATCATGTCTTGTATGCCAAGTAAAGCAGAGCCTCAAACAGTTTTTAATCAAGCGGAATAAGATTGTTGGTAACCCTAGGTTTGACCTAGGGTTATTTTTAAATTGAATTTTCAGAAATTAGTGATAAAATAGTAAGGAATAAGGCTTAAAAGGAGGAATCTTATGACTTCACTATCAAGAGATTTCACAGATAAACTATTTGCGGATTATGAAGCCAATGCTAAATACAGTGCTATTGAGAATGCTGTAACACACAACGGCTTGCTTAAATCCATCGAAACACGTCAATCAGCAGTTGAAAATGATCATGTATTTTCAATTGATTTGACTAAAGATGAAGTGTCTAACCAAAAGGCTTCAGGTCGTTGCTGGATGTTTGCGGCACTTAATACTTTCCGTCACAAATTGATTTCAGACTTCAAATTGGAAAGCTTTGAGCTTTCTCAAGCTCATACTTTCTTCTGGGACAAGTATGAAAAATCAAATTGGTTCTTGGAACAAATCATTGCTACAGCAGATCAAGAGATTGGCAGTCGTAAGGTTAAATTCCTTCTGGATACCCCTCAACAAGATGGTGGACAATGGGATATGGTCGTATCACTTTTCGAAAAATATGGTGTCGTTCCCAAATCAGTATATCCAGAGTCTGTAGCTTCAAGTAATAGTCGCGAACTTAACCAATACCTTAATAAACTCCTTCGCCAAGATGCTCAGATTTTGCGTGATTTGATTGCTGGTGGTGCTGATCAAGCTGCTGTTCAAGCTAAGAAAGAAGAACTTCTTCAAGAAATCTTCAATTATCTAGCTATGACTCTTGGCTTACCACCACGTCAGTTTGATTTTGCTTACCGTGATAAAGATAACAACTACCAATCTGAGCAAAATATCACTCCACAAGCTTTCTTTGAGAAATATGTAGGTCTTAAACTTAGCGACTATGTGTCAGTCATCAATGCTCCAACAGCTGATAAACCTTATGGAAAATCATACACTGTTGAGATGTTGGGAAATGTTGTAGGAGCGCCAAGTGTTCGTTATCTTAACCTTCCGATGGATCGTTTCAAAGAGCTTGCTATTGCACAAATGAAGTCAGGAGAAACTGTTTGGTTTGGTTCAGATGTTGGTCAAGTCTCAGATCGTCAAAAAGGTATTCTTGCAACTAATGTATATGATTTTACAGCAAGCATGGATATTAACTTGACGCAAGACAAGGCAGGACGTTTGGATTACAGTGAATCTCTCATGACCCATGCCATGGTATTGACCGGAGTGGATTTGGACGCTGATGGCAAATCGGTTAAATGGAAGGTTGAAAATTCTTGGGGAGATAAGGTCGGACAAAAAGGATACTTTGTTGCTTCCGATGCTTGGATGGATGAATACACCTATCAAATCGTTGTTCGCAAAGACTTCCTTACAGCTGAAGAATTGGCTGCCTATGAAGCAGATCCACAAGTGCTTGCGCCTTGGGATCCAATGGGAGCCCTTGCTTCAAAATAAGAGGATATTTCAAAAACACTGGAATTTTATCCAGTGTTTTTAGTTGGCTTCATTAGAATTTATGGTTGTAAAAAAGAGCTATCCAATGGATAACTCTTTTCGATTGCTTTTACTCATCAGCTGTAGAGGTGTTTGAATTTGAATGTTCAGAGCTGTTAGAACCCGATGTTGAAGGATTTGTTGATGCATCAGGGCCATACTGTTGACTATCTTGTGAGCTTGATGAATCACTGCTTTGACTTGAACCTAGGCTTGATGAAGAACTAGAAGTTCCAAGTGAACCTGTATAGACGTTTGATGTCGAAGAACCAGTAAGGAAGACATAGCTACCATTGTTATAAACACCGCTAGGCATATCAAAATCTTCAGAACCGGCACCATACATTTGGTTCAGATAGCTACTTGTGATACCGTAGATTTGTTTAGCGATATCAAGGTCTGAGCCATAAAGTGGAGTTTTACGGTTTTTATAACCTGTCCAAATGGCCATTGCATATTTAGTATTATAACCAACGAACGTTTCGTCAGGAACCATAAGGTCAGCATAGACACCACTTGATCGTTGTACTTGGTAGTACTCATCATCACCGTAGTTAGATGTACCTGTCTTACCGGCATTAATCGTACCAGGAACATAAGCTTCAGTCGCCGTACCACCTGTCAAAACCTGTTTCAACATGCTATTCATCATATAAGCTGTTTGTGGCGACATGGCCTTGGTACCTTTAGAATCAAATGATTTCGTTGAACCGTCTTCAAACTTAATTGAACTAATATAAGATGGTTTATAGTAAGTACCACCATTGGCAAAGGCTGCATAGGCGGCTGCCATCTTCTCACTTGAGGCACCATATTTAGAATCTGATGATGATGTTGAAGATGAGATGGCGTTTGAGTAGAACATCTCTGGGTATTCAATACCCAAATCTTTCAAGAAGGATTGAGCATACTCCAAACCAGTCGCTTGAAGGGCTTTAACCGCAGTGACGTTACGTGATTGTTGAAGCGCATAAGTCAGAGAGATGCTTCCGTAATACTTGTGGTCCCAGTCATAAACAGGAGTTGAAGTACCTGGGAAATTATAAGGGTTATCATAAACGGTAGTACCGGTGTTAGTGTATACCCCTTTTTCAATAGCAGGTGCGTAATCGGTGATAGGCTTCATTGTAGAACCCCAGTCACGGTCAGTTTGAACCGCTTGGTTTGTACCAAGGGCGATATTTTCGTCTTGGTGACGTGATCCCAATTGAGCAACCACATGTCCATTAGTAACATCAATGATAGTAGAAGCTACTTGAAGTTTATCGTCAGGATAAGCAATATAATCGTTTGAGTTGTAGACATTCCAAATGTATTTTGGATGTCAGGATTAAGGTTAGTGTAGACGTCCAATCCAGCTGAGTAGATGTCAGCATTAGCATCGTCAGATACTTGTTCAATAACTTGTTTAATGTAGTTATCTAAATAAGGTTCATAGCTAGCTTTTTTCGTAAGTGGGAGAAGGCCATCTGATACACTTGTTGCCTTTGCCTTCTCATACTCATCTTTAGAAATGTTTTTATCGTCATACATTTCTTTAAGAACAGTATTACGACGTTCTGTTGCCGCATCAGGATTAGCATACGGATCGTATTGGGATGGTGCCTGTGGGATACCAGCAAGCAAAGCAGCTTGAGCTATAGATAAATCACTCAAATCTTTACCGAAGTAAGATTTTGCAGCAGTCTTCATACCATAGTAACCGTTACCCATGTACACCTTGTTAACGTAGAAAGTCAAGATTTCTTGTTTAGTGAATTGACGCTCCATTTGAAGAGACAACCAGATTTCTTGAGATTTACGTTTAAGAGTTTGGTCTGAGGTATTTGTAGAGAAGTAAGCCAATTTAATCAACTGTTGGTCAAGTGTAGATCCCCCTTGGGTGCTACTATGACGAAGGTTATTAACGGCTGCTCCCATGATACGATAAACGTCAATACCACGGTGAGTAAAGAAACGCTTGTCTTCGATAGAAGTAATGGCATTAACGAGAGTTGTTGGAATTTCATCTGTTGATGCACTTTCACGTTTTTCAGACCCCAAGTCAGCGATAAGACTACCATTGGTATCGTAGATCTTACTTGAGTTTGTGGATTGAAGTTTGTTTTCGGTGAGTTTAGGGACACTGCTAACATAGTAAGCAAAGAGCCCACCACCTGCGATGACACAGATTACAAAGAAAGTTAGTAGTCCAATGAATCCGTATTTTGCAATACGCCAACCGAGACTTTGATCAGACGAAGCTGAACGCTTTCCTTTACTATAGCGAGAAGAATCTGAACGATTGATCTTTATGTTTTTAGCACGTTTAGTCAAACCGTTAAGTGATTCTTTAAAGTTGCTGAAATTAAATTTAGCCATTATGTGTTACCACCTAATAATTTTTCAATGATTTCTAAATAAGGAACTTGAGGATAAGCTGCTTCTGCAATTGCGTAGCCTCTTTTTTTGATATAATCAAGAGGCATTGATTTTGTCCCCTTATCAATCTGATAAAAGGCAATCAGGTCTTTAGCGGGCAGAAGGTAGGTTTCCTTAAGCGTTGAGAAATGAAGTAGCACAAAGCAAATCCCATCTTGATTGATAACCTGAGACATGTGTTCAATTTGATGCGCATGAAAATTTTTCATAGGCATCGATGTCTTTTGTCGTGTCTCTTTGGCTTCAAAATCAATGTAGTATCCTTTGTAAACACCAGAGTAATCGGTAGTGGAGGCTTGTCTAAAGTAAGCCTCTACAATCTTTGCTCTTGAACGCTTTGGATAATCAACTTTGACAATCTGAACAGGAGTGGGTTTTTTGTGAATAACAGCTAAACCACGTGACAAATAATAATCATTAGTCGCATTAATAGCAGATTCAAAGCTCATTCCCCGATTGGCAAAGTCAACACTATTGGATTTTTTAGGACGTGCCTGTGCAATCTTACGAGATATCTGATGGGGATAGTTTACCATTTCTTTCCCTTCTTCTTTATAAGATATGCATAAAGACTATTTCATTATACCATAAAATGAACGAGGAAAACAAGGAATGACATCACTACTGGTAACTGGCTATAAGAGCTTTGAACTTGGTGTTTTTAAAGATAATGATCCCAAGGTAACTATCATAAAAAAAGCTATTAAGCGTGATTTTAAGCGTTTTTTGGATGAAGGGGTAGACTGGATAATTTTTACTGGAAATCTTGGTTTTGAATTTTGGGCGTTGGAAGTGGCTAAGGAACTTCAAGAAGATTACTCTTTGAAATTAGCCACCCTTTTTCCATTTGAAACGCATGGGCAGAATTGGAATGAAGCGAATCAGGCCAAACTTGCAGCTTTTAAGCAGGTCGATTTTGTTAAGTATAGTTTTCCTGCCTACCAATCACCAGCTCAATTCAAACAGTTTAACCAGTTTCTCATTGACAATACCGATCAGGCCTATGTGTTTTATGAACCTGAAAATGAAACAAATCTGAAATATTTTTACGATATGATGTTAGAAGCAAAGGACTATCCTCTATCTAGGCTGACTTTTGATGACCTCAATGAGTTGATGTCAGAATAGGATATAATTGTTTTTTAAGCTTGCAATTTTATTATTTTTTCTGTATCATAAAAACATTAGACAGTAAAGTATTAGTAAGTTAGATAAGACAAGTATTGGAGAGTATCATGGCTAAAATTAATTTAACGCCCAAGAAAATCTACGAACAAGAATTTAAAACTAGTATGCGTGGGTACGATAAAAAAGAAGTTGATGAATTTCTAGATGATGTCATCAAAGACTATGGTGTTTATATTGCACTGGTTAAGGAACTGCAAGAGGAAAATGCAAAATTGAAGGCTAAAGCCTCAGCTGCTCCTGCGAGTCGTTCAGCTTATGCAAGTGCAACAAGTGAACCATCACGTGCCACTGCCAATGTAGCTTCATCTTCAAACTACGATATTTTAAAACGTATCAGTCGTTTGGAAAAAGAAGTCTTTGGAAAACAAATTGTCAAATAACTCTGGTTTTGTGCAATTTTTGGATAATCGCATGGTTGTTAGTCTTCCATGAGGAAAGTCCATGCTAGCACTGGCTGTGATGCCAGTAGTGTTTGTGCTAGGTGAATCAATAAGCCTAGGGACTTGATTCTCAAGTTACGGCGAGTGAACCGGCTAAGTCGTTGGATAGGTCTTAGTAGCTCTGAAAGTGCCACAGTGACGGAGTTTTTAGGGAAACCTAAAAAGTGGAACGCGGTAAACCCCTCAAGCTAGCAACCCAAACTTTGGTAGGGGCATGGGATGGCTGGAAACGAACGGACCATCCTGACTGCTTTGCAGTAGACAGATGATTATCGAAGGAAGTGGTGCCTAGTCACTTCTGGAACAAAACATGGCTTATAGAAAATTGCATATAGGTGAGGCTGAGACGCATGTCTCAGCCTTCTTTTAGCAAGAATTCCCTCATTTCAAATTTTTTAAGGATACAGAGGAAAAAGATAAGCGAGAGGTTAATGACATTTAGATTTGTAATGATTAGATAAAAGGGTAACAATGAAAGAAACATTTACATTAGTAGCAACGGCTGCGGCAGGCCTTGAAGCAGTGGTTGGACGTGAATTGCGTGAGTTAGGGTATGATACTCAGGTTGAAAATGGTAAGGTACGTTTTCAGGGTGATGTTCGTGCTATTGCTGAAACCAATCTTTGGTTGAGAGCTGCAGATCGCATTAAGATTGTGGTGGGTGAGTTTCCAGCACGTACCTTTGAGGAACTTTTTCAGGGGGTCTTTGCCTTAGATTGGGAGAATTACCTTCCCCTCGGAGCGAAGTTTCCAATTTCAAAGGCCAAATGTGTTAAATCAAAACTTCATAACGAACCATCTGTTCAGGCAATCTCCAAGAAAGCTGTCGTTAAGAAACTACAGAAGTATTTCCACCGTCCTGAAGGCGTACCCCTTCAAGAAACGGGTGCGGAATTTAAGATTGAAGTGTCTATCTTAAAGGATAAGGCTACGGTATTGATTGATACCACAGGTGCTAGTCTCTTTAAACGTGGTTACCGTACCGATAAGGGTGGAGCACCGATTAAAGAAAATATGGCGGCCGCCATTCTTGAACTGAGTAATTGGTATCCCGATAAACCCCTGATTGACCCGACTTGTGGTTCAGGTACCTTCTGTATTGAGGCGGCGCTAATTGGTATGAATATTGCTCCTGGATTTAATCGTGATTTTGCCTTTGAAGCCTGGAATTGGGTAGATAAAGATTTAGTACAGTCGGTCCGTGATGAAGCGGAAGGTAAGGCAAATTATGATGCTGAATTGGATATCATGGGTTGTGATATTGATGGCCGTATGGTTGAGATTGCTAGAGCTAACGCACGTGAGGCTGGTCTTGAAGATGTTATTAAATTGAAACAAATGCGTTTGCAAGACTTAAAAACGGATAAAATCAATGGTGTTATCATTTCAAATCCTCCTTATGGGGAGCGCTTGTTGGATGACAAGGCTGTGGATATCTTGTATAATGAAATGGGCAAAACTTTTGCGCCGCTTAAAACTTGGAGCAAGTTTATCTTGACCAGTGATGAACAATTTGAAAGTAAATACGGTATGAAAGCCGACAAAAAACGTAAGCTATATAACGGTACCCTTCGAGTTGATTTATATCAATATTTTGGAGAACGTGTTCGCCGTTCAGAGGCTAGAAAGGTAAATTAAACGTGTCAGAAGATAAAACACAAAATGGCTATGAAGGTAGCCAAAAACTAGATTTTCAAGAAGCTAAGGAAATGACAGTTGGTGAGGCTGTCCGCAAAGAAGCTGAGATTAATGCTGGTGTAACAGAAACGGATAGCATTTTGGATAAGTATATCAAGCAACACCGTGAAGAAGTTGCTTCTCAAAAATTCTCCAAAACAATTGAAGCTGATGGTGATACCTCACCTTTGGATGCCTTTATTCAAAAGCAACGTCAAGAATTTGCGGATTCAGGTTTAATTGGTCAATCAATGGCTAATGAGTCAATCAACTCAACAACAGCTACTGAAGAGGTTACACCGGTCACATTTGGTTTTAATGTCACTGATACTAAGGAAGAAGAGACTTCGCCTGCTGTTGATAGACAGTTGCCAGATGCTCCTGTGGAACCTGAGGTGATTGTTCAACCTGAAAGTCAAAGCTCTGAAACGGTTATCACTTCATTGAACGCAGATCGTTTTATCACATCAGAAGCAGAAAAATTTGATCTTGGCGATGCTATCGCAGAACCAGCTACTTCAGTTGAGCAACCGGTCTATAGCGAAGCAACTGTAGATAATATTGATGATAACAATCCTTTGATTGCGAACATTGATGATCCGCTACCCCAAGGCCCTGAAGTAGCTAATAGCAATACTCCTGAGCCCCAAGAGTCTAAGCCTTTGTTGGATGATGTTGCTATTTCACAAACCATTGATTTATCAGCCATTGCTGCATCGGTTGCAGGGGTAACAGGGGCTAAAGCTGATGATGAGACAGCGACACCAAAAGTTTCAATGAGTGTTAATCGTCCTTCAGCAGAAGAAAGAATCTCTTCAGAGTCTGTTTCACCATCTCATAAGGGTGCTTTTGATGATGATATTCCAGTTTACCGCCGTAAGGGAGTTGTCATCGGTGTTTTAACGGTTTTGGCTTTAGCTATAATTGGTGGGGGCTATGCTCTTTATCACGGCACTCATAGTCAATCTGCTAAAACTGCCAGCACGGCTTCTTCAGCAACGTCATCATCATCAAGCAAGGATACAGCAGCTGCGGATAATAAGGCCTTCGAAGAAATGTATAAGAATTTCTTCACAGATGATGAGCAAACAAAGCTTGCTAATGATCAATTTGGCAAGTTACCAGATTTGGAAAAACTGCTTAAAAAATTGGAAAAACCAAGTATTATGAGTCAGCTAAAACCAAATATGACAATTTGAAGAAACAAATTGAAGCAGTTCAAAAGATTAATAGTAAGTATGAGTCAGATGCTCTTGTAGATGGTAGCTACAATGGATCTATCTCTGTTAAATCTGACGCTAATTTCAATGATCTTCCAGAAAGTGTGACTACCACTGGTAACGCTAGTCTTGATAGTACCATTCAAGAAGCAATCAAGGGTGGTAAAACACAGCTTGAAGAAAAAGCTAAGGTTGCTAGTGCAACATCTGCGGCGACAGCTTCTGCCAGCGACAATACCGCTAGTCCTGCTGCACCATCAGGTGGTAACACATCTGGATCTGCTTCTAATACTGGTGATGCCACTGCGTCAAATACTTCTGGGGCTCAAAGTGATTCAGCTAACTCAGCTTCAACAGGTGTAGCTAGTGGAACTACAGGTGGTTCAGCTGCAGCTTCAACAATTGTGACACGAGGGATTACTAATTACAATCCATCTATCCTCCAACGTGATCGCTCACGAGTACCATACAACGCAAACGTCGTAGCGGACACAAGTAACCCAGCTTGGACTTGGGGAGATGGTATTCTTGATAAGGTTATCAGTACTTCACACTCACGTGGTTACTTCTCAGGAGATAACTTCATCCTTGAACCAGTTAACATCATCAATGGTAATGGTTACTACAACTTGTACCTTCCTGATGGAACTTACCTCTTTAGTATCAACTGTAAGACAGGTTACTTTGTTGGTAATGGTTCAGGACATTCAGACAAACTTGATTACTAATAAAAGTTGAGAACACTCCCTCAGGGAGTGTTTTTGATTTATCGTGATACAGGCCTAGTTTATAAGGAATTTGTGCTATAATAGAGGGATAGGATAGGGGTGAATACTATGGCAAAATTGATGCCGGGTAGAGTCCGTAATGAGGGTATTAAACTATTCGAAAAGGGCGTAATTACCATTCATCAGGTCTCAGAAACTCAATTGGACACAACAGTGGACCAACATCATTTAATTTATGCACTCAATGATTCTGAAATTACGTGTGACTGTGATGCTTTCGCTCAAAAAGGCTATTGTCCGCATTTGGCAGCGGTTGAGTATTATCTAAAAAATGATAAAGAAGGCCAGCGCCTCTTGGCAGAACTGGAAGAGGAACAAGAGTCCTCTCAAGGCCAAGAGCGAGGTCACTCTTTTGGTGGTTTATTTTTAGAAGGCCTTTCCCTGAATGAAGATGATACCGTTAGATATAGCTTGACGGTAGAGGGAGAGGAATCTACTTTTGGTTCAGAGATTTGGTGGAGTATACGTTTACGTCGCTTACCAGATGAACGTTCTTATGTTATTCGAGATATTCCTGCCTTTCTCAAACTTGTAGAGGCTGAGGGTTATTATCAGATAGGTAAGAACTACTATGAACCCCTATCGCTTATTCAATTTGACCAGGCTTCACAGGCATTTTTAAACTTCCTAGGACGGATGATTCCAGATGAAGCCAAGACTAATTTAGACTTTATTTTACCGAATAATGCACGACACCTTTGTCTCCCTTACGGTTTTTTTGAGGAAGGTTTGAGACGGATGCAAGATTTGGATGGCTTTAGGTTTGAATGGGAAGGAACC
This sequence comes from Streptococcus sp. HSISS2, assembly GCF_000448665.1. Classification (NCBI taxonomy): domain Bacteria; kingdom Bacillati; phylum Bacillota; class Bacilli; order Lactobacillales; family Streptococcaceae; genus Streptococcus; species Streptococcus sp. HSISS2. The sequence goes on from NZ_CM002133.1 coordinate 251,939, forward strand.
GAATATCGCCAACTTTTGGTCGAGGATTTGACTGCTGATGCTCAGCTCTTCTCGTTTGATATTTGTGTCGAGCCCAAGATGATTGAATTGACTGTCGCTGAGAAGAATAGTCAGGCCTTTTTTAATAATCGTATTCTCTTTTATCAAGGTGTTTTTTATCGTCTGAATCGAAAACAACAAAAACTTTTGGTTGGCTTACGCTCTCTTCCAATCGGAAGTGATTTGAATAAGCACGTCAGCTTTAATCTCGATGAACAAGCCATCTTGGCTGCTAGTCTTTTTGATTTTAGGACTATGGGGCCGGTTAAGGCACCAAAAGCTTTTAATATCAAGGATTTTACGCCCAGATTTCATTTCGATTTGAAGTCTGAAAATGAGGTTACCTTGGCACTGGCCTTTGATTTTGATGGTCTCCTCGTGAATAATCATCATGAGTTGAGCCATTTAGGCTTTACGAGTAATTATCGGCATGAACAGGCTGTTTTTCGTTTGATGGACAAGTATGGTTTCCCTCCCGATTTTCAATCAAACAAATTGTTAAATAGCAGCCAGGAACTCTATGATTTCTTCACCAACACTATTCCAGCTTTTGAAAATGCAGGTACGGTTCTGATTGGGGAGACTTTGCGTGACTTACGTGTTGAGCAGAGTCCACAAGTTCAGGTAGAGCGACAGGGAAATCTATTAGATATTTCTTTTGATTTTTCAAGTCTTGATGACGAGGACGTGGATCATGCTTTAGAAGCTTTGATGGAAAGCGCACCTTATTTCATCAATCGTAGTGGTCAATTGATTGTCTTTGATGAGGCGACGCATCGTGTTAGCGAGAGTCTAAAAAGCTTGAGGGCTCGTTATTCAGGACAGGGGCATCTGGAGCTGACTCAATTAGCTGCCTACCAATTAATGGATGCTCTTTCAGAGAATCATTCGGTTAGTTTTTCGAAGGATTTTCAACTGTTGACGCAACATTTGAGACATCCTGAAACCTTTGACTTACCGGCCTATCAGGTAGAAGTTGCGCTTCGTCCCTATCAGGAACGAGGTGTTCAGTGGCTGTCCATGTTGCACCACTATGGTTTTGGTGGCATTTTGGCCGATGATATGGGCTTGGGAAAAACCTTGCAGACCATTGCCTACCTCTCTGCACATTTGGAAGAGGGACAACGTGTCTTAGTTTTGTCACCTTCAAGCCTCATTTACAACTGGCAAGATGAATTTAAAAAATTTACGCCTCAGTTAGATGTAGCGGTTTCTTACGGACTCAAACCTAAACGTGATGACATTATTGCTGAGGATCATCAGATTATTATTACTAGTTATGCTTCCTTCCGTCAGGATTTTGAGGCATACAAGGCTGGTAAATATGATTATCTTATTTTAGATGAGGCTCAAGTCATGAAGAATACGCAAACAAAGATTGCGAAGTATCTTCGTGATTTCTCTGTTCCGCATTGTTTAGCCTTGTCTGGAACCCCTATTGAAAATCATTTATTGGAAATTTGGTCTATTTTTCAAATTATTCTTCCCGGACTTTTGCCTGCTAAAAAAGCTTTTCTTAAGTTGACACCTAAGGAAGTAGCCCGTTATATTTCACCCTTTATACTCAGACGAAAGAAGGAAGAGGTACTTCCTGATTTACCAGATTTAATTGAAGTGACTCACCAAAGTGAATTGTCGGATGATCAAAAGGCGATTTATTTGGCGCAATTGCAACAGATGCAGCAAGGTTTAATCTTGGCCAGTGACCAGGAAATCAATCGACGTAAGGTGGAAATCCTATCAGGTATTACCCGTCTTCGTCAAATCTGTGATACACCTGCTTTATTTATGGATTATGCTGGAGATAGTGGAAAAATAGATAGTCTGAGGGATCTGCTTAGTCAAATTAAAGAATCCGACCATCGAGTGCTTATCTTTTCACAATTTCGTGGCATGTTGGATATTACAGAAGGTCTTTTGGAAGAATTAGGCATTTCCTCTTATAAATTAACGGGGTCTACACCATCTGATAGTCGTCAGGAGATGACCAGAGCTTTTAATCAGGGAAGTCGAGATGCCTTCTTGATTTCTTTAAAAGCAGGAGGTGTGGGACTGAACCTAACGGGTGCCGATACTGTTATTCTCATTGACCTTTGGTGGAATCCAGCGGTGGAAATGCAGGCCATTAGTCGAGCCCATCGTATAGGTCAGGAACAAAATGTCGAAGTTTACCGTTTGATTACAAGAGGGACTATCGAAGAGAAAATTCTTGAGCTTCAAGAGGGCAAGAAAAACCTTGTCACGACAGTTTTGGATGGCAATGAAAGCCGTGCCAGCATGACAATTGAAGACATTAAAGAAATTCTTGGTATTGCAATATCTTAAATTGTTATAATTGATATTTCAATACTAAAATACAAAATCCTACTAGGCAAATCTTTTGAATTAGGCTATAATAGAATACTGCAAGACGTATCTACCCATTCTCGATTGTTTTATTAAGATACGCATCATCTCGAAAATGAAAGGAAGTCTTTTATGTATCGCCAAAGACGACAATTTCCGCTGATTCCAGACGGGGAATCTTGCTTGCAAGAACCGGTCTCTATGCGCCTATACGAAAACGAAGATTTAATCACAAATATCCGTGGCCCTTACCAAGAAAAGGACTACAATGATTTATTACCTAATTATGATTTCTTGTCAGCTAAGCCTAATAATCGTAAGAAAGAGTCAAAACGAGTGGAGACGCATGAAGCTGGTATGACTTACGCTGAGGAAGCCCGTGAAAAGGCTAAGCGTGATGTTCGTGAGAAACGCCAAAAATTCTTACGCCAAGAGGTTCAACAAACGAAACATACGACTAGCCGTCAATTGGTTACTAAGCCTAAGGAAGAAGTTAAACCAAACTTTGAGGCTACAGTTGAACCAGCTGCTATCACGACGGATAAAAAACCTGTGACAGCATCTATCTTGGGTGCTCCGGTAAGTGCTATCAAGAGAACTTTGGCACCTAATGGTAAACATTCAAAGATTCATCATTTGGCCAATCGTCTGCAACAAGATACTTATATCTTGGCAGAAGTGGCTCCAACTTATCAACAGCCTAGTAACCCTTCTCGTAAGAATGTCAAGAAAATAGTTATGATTTCTTGAAACGTAGCCAGGTTTACAATTATCCAGAACGTCAAACTTACCGTGAACACCGAATTGCTCAAGAATTGAATTTGACGCATTTAGAAGACGCAAACTAATCGCAATGCGATTGTAAGGAGAAACTATGTCAAAACTTATCATTTTATTGGAATTAAAGGATCTGGTATGTCAGCTTTGGCTTTGATGCTCCACCAAATGGGACACAAAGTTCAAGGTTCAGATGTGGAAAAGTATTACTTCACCCAACGTGGTCTTGAACAAGCAGGTATTCCTATTCTTCCTTTCGATGAAAAAACATCACAGATGATGTTGAATTGATTGCTGGGAATGCTTTTCATGAAGATAACAACATTGAAATTGCCTATGCCGTTAAAAATGGTTATAAGTTCAAGCGTTACCATGAGTTTTTGGGTCATTTCATGAACCAGTTCACTAGCTTTGGTGTGGCTGGTGCACATGGTAAGACTTCTACAACAGGTCTTTTGTCACATGTTATGAAAAATATCACAGATACATCATACCTTATTGGTGATGGAACAGGCCGTGGTTCTGCCAATGCGCAATACTTCGTCTTTGAAGCTGATGAATATGAACGTCATTTCATGCCGTACCACCCTGCTTACTCAATTATCACCAACATTGACTTTGACCATCCAGATTACTTTACAAGTATTGATGATGTTTTCTCAGCTTTTGATGATTATGCAAAGCAAGTACAAAAAGGGCTCTTTGTTTATGGTGAGGATTCTTACCTCCGTAAAATCACTTCTAATGCACCGATTTACTACTATGGCTTTGAAGAAAATGATGACTTCATGGCTACAGATATCGTTCGTACAACGACAGGATCTAATTTCAAGGTGAAACATGATGGACAAATCATAGGGGAATTCCATGTGCCAGCCTACGGACGTCACAATATCTTGAATGCAACTGCGGTTATCGCTAACATGTATGTAGCTGGTTTTGATATGGCCTTGGTTGCTGAACATCTTAATACTTTCTCAGGTGTTAAACGTCGTTTCACAGAGAGAATCATCAACGGGACTGTTATTATTGATGACTTTGCTCATCATCCAACTGAAATCATTGCTACGCTTGATGCAGCACGTCAAAGGTACCCATCCAAAGAAATTGTTGCCATTTTCCAACCACATACCTTTACACGTACCATTGCATTGCTTGATGAATTTGCTGAAGCTTTGAATGAGGCGGATGCGGTTTATTTAGCGAAAATTTATGGTTCAGCGCGTGAAGTGGACCATGGAGATGTTAAGGTTGAAGACCTTGCGGCTAAAATTAAAAAGCCTGCTAAAGTTGTTACAGTTGAAAATGTTTCGCCTCTTCTTGACCATGACAATGCTGTCTATGTCTTTATGGGAGCAGGAGATATCCAACTTTATGAACGTTCGTTCGAAGAGCTACTTGCGAGCTTGCAAACACATATGTAATAGATTAAGAGCTGTAGCGATTTCGCTCAGCTTTTTCTCTTGATAGAAAGGAAATTGATATGCTTATTCGACACGCCCGAAAGGAAGACTGGGCCGATGTGGTTCGTATTGAACAGGACAATTTTTCGCCTGAAGAGGCTGCAACACCAGGGGCTATTTTAGAGCGCCTAGAGACTATTTGTGATACCTTCTTAATTGCTGAGATTGATGGTAAGGTGGCTGGTTATATCGAAGGACCTGTAATTGATAAGCGTTACTTAACAGACGACTTGTTTCATAAGGTAACTCCGAATGCCAGTGAAGGAGGTTTTATCGCAGTCACTAGTTTATCTGTCTCAAAAGAGTTTAAAGGGCAGGGTGTTGGGACGGCCTTAATTGCAGCACTTAAAGATCTGGCTATTGCACAAAAGCGTCAAGGGATTAGTTTGACTTGTCATGATTATCTTATTGTTTATTATGAAATGAATGGTTTCACTGATGAGGGAGAATCAGAATCAAATCATGGAGGTAGCTCATGGTACAATTTGGTCTGGGAAAAGTCTAAATCCCAGTGATTTCAGTATTAAGTTACTGTGACAAAGGGCTAATTGATTTGCATTAACTGACTTTTTAAGATATAATGGCGTTTGTTACTATAGAGGAGGTATGCCTTGACGGACAAGTTTAATGAACACTCGGAATCTGTTGAAGATAGTTTAAGTTTTAAACATCAGATTCTTCGAGATTTACAAGAAGCAACACGGCTCCGTTCTCTTCGTGAGGAGGAGCATAATAAAAGTGCAACTATGCCCAAGACACCACTTTCAACGTCAGCTGACAGCCAAAATACTCATACGGAATCAGCATCTAATAAAGTAAGTAACCAAGATTTTAGTTCGCATGCTGTTTCTGACAGTGATACAGCTAAATCTATGACTTCTGAGTCGAAACCAGATGTCCAAGGGAGTGTTAGTTTGTCTTCTCAGTCTCAAGCTGAGTCCTTAGGAGCTGACAGTCATTCAAAATCAGTATCTAGCCTAAAAGAACCACTTAATGAGGAGAAGATTACCGATATTCCTCAACCCAAGGTAACTTCGAAACGTCGTTTCCAACGTCCAGTTTGGGAAACAAGTCTTGATGCGGCCTCTGAGGAGGAATACATCCCTGCAGATGTTGCTCAGGAGCTCATTGAAGCTAAGTCTAAAGAAGCTATTTACACAGACCCTAAAGAATTGGAGGCCAAGATGACCTCAGATCTTAAAAAGAAGATTTCTTGAAAGAACATCAGGTGACAAGTGATAACGCTGTACCAGAGGAGACTCAGCCAGATGCAGTCACTAAAGACAAAGAGGAGGATGAGAGCATTGCTCTAACAGCTTCTGATAAACCTGAAAAGAAAAAGCGTAAGAAAACAAAAAGAAAAAGGCTTCGCAGAAAGATGCCATCCCTGATAAAGTTGACGACGAAGAGCCAATTTCACGTTCTAACCGAAATCAAAAGCGTAATAAGAATAACCGTCGTGCTGGGAAGATTGCACGAAATATTATTATCTTCTTGATTCTTATCTTGTCACTAGCAGGTTTCTTTGGTTACCGTTACGTTAGTCAAGCTGTAGGGGCAAAGGATGCTAATTCTACTAAGTTTATCAGTGTTGAAATTCCTAAAAATTCAGGTAGTAGTTACATCGGTCAACTCCTAGAATCAGCTGGTGTTATTAAGTCTGGTAAGGTCTTTAATTACTATACCAAGTTTAAGAATGTTTCAAATCTAAAAAGTGGTTACTATAACCTCCAAGCCAGCATGACCATGGATGAAATTATTGAGGCCCTTCAGAAAAAAGGAAGTGATAAACCTCAGGAGCCATCTCTTGGCACAGTCTTGGTTAAAGAAGGATATACGATTGATCAAATCGCCAAGGCAGTAGAAGTTAATTCATCAGCTAAAAAGGGTAAAAATCATCGACTGGACTAAAGGCTAAAGACTTCTTGAAACTTATGAAGGATGATGCTTTCATTTCTAAGATGAAAACCAAGTATCCAACCTTGTTGGCTAATCTTCCGGACTCTAACCAGGCTAAATATGTTCTTGAAGGTTATTTATTCCCAGCAACTTATAATATCCATGATGATACAACGGTGGAATCTTTAGCAGAGGAAATGTTGTCTACGATGAACACTTATCTATCGCCTTACTATGCTACGATTTCATCAAGTAATCATAATGTAAATGAAGTTTTGACCCTGGCATCTCTCGTTGAAAAAGAGGGAGCTACGGATGATGACCGTAAAAACATTGCTAGCGTCTTCTATAATCGTCTTAGCTCAGACATGGCCTTGCAAAGTAACATCGCAGTTCTTTATGCCCTTGGAAAACTTGGGCAAGAGACGACTCTAAAGGAAGATGCAAACATTGACACAAGTATTGACTCTCCTTATAATGATTATGTTCATAAGGGGTTGATGCCAGGTCCTGTAGACAGTCCGAGTCTATCAGCGATTGAAGCAGTGATTAATCCATCATCTTCTAAGTATATGTACTTTGTAGCAGACGTGACCAATGGAAGTGTCTATTTTGCGGAAAATTATGAAGACCATCAACATAATGTTGAAACTTATATTAATAGCAAGATAAAAGATAAATAGTCTCATTGACTAATCAAAATCAAGGAAACAAGTAGTAATCTTGTTTCCCAAGCCAATCGGCTTAACAACAATAGAAAAGAGATAAACATGGCAGAAAAACATATGTAATGACCCTAGCAGAGAAAGAACAACTTGAAGCAGAATTGGAGGAGTATAAACTCGTCCGTCGTCCAGAGGTTGTAGAACGTATCAAGGTGGCCCGTTCTTACGGAGACCTTTCAGAAAACTCTGAGTATGAAGCAGCTAAAGATGAACAAGCTTTTGTTGAAGGTCAAATTCAAATTCTTGAAACAAAAATTCGTTATGCAGAGATTGTTGATAGTGACGCTGTTGCGAATGATGAAGTTGCTATTGGTAAAACAGTAGTCGTTCAAGAAGTTGGTACAAGCGATAAAGATACCTATCATATTGTTGGTGCAGCTGGTGCCGACATCTTCTCAGGTAAGATTTCAAATGAAAGTCCAATTGCTCAAGCCTTGATTGGTAAGAAAGTTGGAGATAAGGTAGCTATCGAGTCACCAGCGGGTAGTTATTCTGTTGAGATTCTTAGCGTTGAAAAAACAGCCTAAGCTAACGTAGCTCTTCCTAGGAAGGGCTTTTGTTTGCTGTTAATATAGATGTAATCTAAAGAATGGCTAATAAGGTATGCCTCAAAATAACATAAGAAAAACTCTCTCGGAATTGCCAAGAGAGTTGATGCATTATTTTCGATTTTGCTTACCGGCGTTACGGTTTTTCTTTGGTTTATTAGCAATAGCTTGAGTATTTTTAGGTGTCACATCTTTGCGAGTGCCTGGTGTTTTACGAGGTGCTTTTGGAGGATTCTTTGCAAACTCTTCAGCAACCTTTTCTTGCAAGCGAGGCTTAATAACATAGTTGGTAATCAATTGTTGGATAATAGAGAAGATACCACCGACAAACCAGTAGAGGATTACAGCTGCAGGAGAGCTGATACCAAAGACAATCATCATGATTGGCATACTGTACATAGTTACTGCCATTTGCTTACGTTGTTCCTCAGGAACTTGTTGAATAGACAACCAAGATTGGAAGTAGTAAAGGGCAGCAATAATGATGATCAATGGGAAGTCACGGCTATTAAGATTAAACCAGAGGAAGTGATCATGTAGTACACCAGGAGTGTAACGAGCAGCATAGTAGAGAGCTGAGAAAAATGGAAGTTGAATCAATAAAGGCAGACAACCAACGCCCCCATCAAGCTGACACCATTTTCACGTTGAGCCTGCATGAGTTCAGATTGGGCAGCCATCTTTTCTTCTTGAGTTTTAGCATTGCGCAAACGTTCGTTGATTGGTTCCAAGATAGGTGCAAGGTATTCACGTTTTGCGGCTTGGTAGGCTGCACCACGAGATTGATGAAGACCAAGTGGCAAGATAATCAAACGAACAATGATGGTTACGAAGACGATACCAAGTCCAAACCCAAGTCCTAGATTATTTGCAAAGTAGGTGATGATGTGGCTCATTGGGCGACCAAGAAGGTTCCAGACCCAACCAGTAGGATTACCAGATTTATCAAGGCTCACACATCCTGATAGGAAGAAAAGCATGCTGGTAGCAAGCCCCATGAGGGCTAGTCGTTTTTGATTTTTATTCACAATATCATTCCTTTTGTTTTTAGTTATACCTGTCTATTTTACCCTTTTTTAGGAAAGAGAACAAGCTAAAAATGATAGTCCTATCTTAATTGGCCATGCGAAAATCACTGTAATTAGAGAAGTTAGCCATGGTGACATCAACGTAGGTCACCTTAGACCATTTTGAAGGTCCCTTTCGAACTTCTTGAATAAATTTGGCCAATTTGGCAGGCTGGTCAGATTGTGCTAGAATTTCAACTGTCCCGTCATCGTTATTCCAGACCCGGCCGTAGATGTCACCGATTTCTAATGCCAAGGCATAAGTTGAGTAGCGAAAGCCAACGCCTTGCACCCTTCCTGAGACAATTAATCTTACTTTTTGCATGGTCTATGACCTCCTATTTGAAAGCTCTTTCTTTTAGTATAATCCTTGCTATAAAGTCGGTCAAGCCCAAGATTTATCAAGGAATTTTTGCTATAATGAGGGTATGGAAATCATTCAATCAAAGCAAAATGCTAGCATTAAGACTGCTAGAAAATTATTGCAAGGCAAGCATCGTAAAACTAGCTATCTTTTAGAAGGATGGCATCTTTTTGAGGAGGCCAAAGCAAGTGGTGCTGAGATTCTTCAAGTTTTCGTGCTTGAGGAGATGGCAGATCGTGTGGTAGATGTATCTAAGGTCAAGTTAGTCAGCCCCGAGGTACTTAAGGAGCTCTGTGAAACTCAGACGCCTCAGGGAATCGTGGCAGAAGTTGCTAAAGAATCTCAGAGTCTGCCAGAGTCTCTTTCAGGTAAGTATCTTCTCTTGGAGGATGTGCAGGATCCTGGAAATGTTGGAACAATGATTCGTACAGCAGATGCAGCGGGTTATGACGGAGTTTTTTGTCGGACAAATCGGCTGATATTTATAATCAGAAGACTCTACGTTCCATGCAGGGAAGTCATTTTCACCTACCAATCTATCGCGGACCAATTTTTGAGATGATTGAGACTTGCCAAAAACAAGGTTTTCCCATCCTGGCAACGACACTTTCAACTGTTTCCGTTGACTATAGAGCAGTTAAGACAGATGGCAATTTTGCCCTAGTGATGGGAAATGAGGGCCAGGGAATTAGTCAGGATATGGCTGAGTCTGCGAATCAACTTGTACATATTAATATGCCAGGTCAAGCAGAAAGCTTAAATGTTGCTGTGGCAGCAGGAATCCTCATGTTTAGTCTCTAGGTCTCAGGGATGATTTTAGACGAAAAAGGCGCACCTTTTAAAGTAAATTTAAGCTCTAGTGGTATAATGAAGAAGCATTAGAAACGTTAATGAGGTATTATTATGAAACGACCAGAAGACGATAAAGAATTCATGGAAGTTGTGGGACATTTGATCTCACACCCACGTTTTCAAAAATTGGATGGAATTGTACAGCATCACCATTCGACACGTTTGAAACACTCGGTCAATGTTAGTTATACCAGCTACAAGATTGCTAAAAAATTTGGCTGGGATGCTAAGAGTACTGCTCGTGGTGGTCTTTTACATGACTTTTTCTATTATGATTGGCGGGTGACCAAATTTAATAAGAGTCATGCTTGGGTGCATCCACGTATTGCTGTGCGTAACGCTAGGAAGCTTGTTAATCTAAACAAAAAAGAAGAGGACATTATCCTCAAGCATATGTGGGGAGCAACGATTGCCCCACCAAAATATAAGGAATCTTATATTGTTACCATGGTAGATAAGTATTGGGCGGTTAAGGAAGCGGCGACACCCTTACGAAACCGAATTAAAAATCGTAAGCATTTTCGTCGTAAGGCGCTACAAAGTCACCACCATTAATTTATTATTTTAAGGAGATATTTATGGAATCCAATGCAATTTATACAACTAGTGATGCGGGATTAAACCGCTTTTTCGGAAAAATTTATGGCCTTGTTGGTATGGGAGTAGGTCTATCAGCAGTCATTTCTTATTTAATGTTGGGCCCCTTCTCACATCTTTTTGTTAATATTCTCATGAACTATTCTTGGGTTTATATGGCAGCCATTTTTGTTGAGTTAGCTCTGGTTTTTTTGGCTAGTGGTGCTGCACGAAAGAATACACCTGCGGCCCTGCCGTTATTCTTAGTTTATTCAGCTTTGAATGGTTTTACATTAAGTTTTATCATTGTCCAATACACGCAGGCTACTGTTTTTCAAGCCTTCATTAGTACTGCGATTGTCTTCTTTACCATGTCACTTATTGGTATTTCTGTAAAACGTGATTTGTCAGGAATGGCTAAATTCCTTATGGCAGCCTTGATTGGGATTATTGTTGCCAGCTTGGTAAACATTTTTTAGCAAGTGGTACAATGAGCTTCATCATTAGTATTATATCGGTCCTCATTTTTTCTGGATTAATTGCTTATGATAACCAAATGATTAAAAAGGTTTATTACGCTATGAATGGTCAGGTCTCAGATGGCTGGGCGGTTTCAATGGCGTTGAGTCTCTACTTAGATTTTATTAACCTATTCTTAAATATCTTACGACTCTTTGCAAGTCGTGACTAGTTAAAAAAATCAGCCAAACGGCTGATTTTTTTGATGATTAACGATAACTTGTAAGTGTTCCTTGTTGCCCTGTGTATGCATAGAAGAGAGGGTAGTGTTCCCAATTTCCTACATAGTTTTCTTTATCTGGGAAGGTCCATTTATCATCTTTTTTGGTTAGTTCGACTGAATAACCATCAAATACATTAGTTCCTTCAGTTTTTGGCGTTGATGGATTGACTTCTTTGATTGAATTAGGCAAGTAAGTTTCCATGTAGTATTGCTTGGTCAATTGGTCGACATTATCAGCGTTAGCTCCCTTACCTTGCAGATAGTTTTTAAGCTCATCTGTGAGATTTGGATGGCTAGTAACATAGGCATCGTCAGCTTCTTTCATACTAATGGTTGACAAATCAAGGTTAAATTCTGCCTTATCCTTAGTAACAATAATATTGTCAACAGTATAATGACCACGCTCACGGTTAGCAGTCTGAACCCAGTCGAAAACTTTTGGAACTTCATCTCCAGTTGGTTTGATATTGCCAGTTCCTTCATAACTGTATTGAAGGTGATCTGAGAAATATTGGCTGAGTTCGCCTTTAGACTTGTCTAAATCGTTAGAGACAAACTTGCTGTAGTCCTTACTCTTTCCGCCTAGAAGAACAGCACTGAAATATGCATCTACAGCCTTTTTAACATTAGTAGTTGCGTTACCGTCAAAGCCTTTTAGGTCGGTAGAAACAGTTTCGCCCTCGGTTTTTTCATCTTTAGATTCAAAGTATAGTTTATAGGTTTGGTTGTTTTTAACTTCGAAGAAGAGGGATGCAGACTTATAGTCGTCTGATTCAACTTTTCCAAAATCATCCGTAGCGTCCTTGACGTCCTTATTCTTCTTAAAGAGAGAAGGTAGGTCACTCTTGTCAAGCTTACTTGCTGTGACTTTTTTACCATCTTTATCTTTGAGGTAGAATTGTTTAGCAGATGTTTTCAAATCTTTTTCCATATCTTCAGAAGTATTCTCAAGTTTAAAAGATACTTCAATCAGACTTTGGTTATCCTTAAGTTTGAGGTTGCTTCCTGACATCTGAACGACATCATTAACAGATAACTTGGCATCGAGTTTTGGCTTGGCACATGCTGATAATGTCAAGATGGTTGCTAGAGCAAGTGCCCCAGAGTAAAGATATTTTTTCATAAATAATCTCCCATTTTTTTGTTTAAGTGATATGTCTATTGTAACATGAAAACCCCATCAAGATGATTAGAATTTTGGTTTTCAAACCTTTTCTTATGCTATAATAAGGTTACTTATGCAAAAAAATGGAGAATAAAATGACAAAAACACCTTTTATTACGGCAGATAAACTTGAACAGATTACTGCAGAATTTCCAACACCTTTTCATCTTTACGATGAAAAAGGCATTCGTGAGACAGCACGTGCTGTAAATGCAGCCTTTTCATGGAATCCAGGTTTTAAAGAATTCTTTGCTGTCAAGGCAACACCTAATCCAGCAATCCTCAGAATCTTGAAGGAAGAAGGCTGTGGAGTGGACTGTGCAACAGATACAGAGCTTGTCATGAGTAAGAAAATTGGGTTTGATAACACTGCGATTAGTTTTACTTCTAATGACACACGTGCTGAAGAATTTGTATATGCTCGTAACATTGATGCGACAATTAACCTTGATGCTTACGAAGATATTTTCTTTTTAGAAGAAGTTGCGGGACTTCCAGAGACCCTTTCTTTGCGTTTTAATCCAGGTGGTGTCTTTTCTCTTGGTACAGACATTATGGACCATCCTGAAGAATCTAAATTTGGGATGACTAAGGAACAACTCTTTAAGGGTTATGCCTACCTCAAAGAAAAAGGAGTTAAATCATTTGGCTTGCACGCCTTTTTAGCATCTAATACCGTCACTAATGAGTACTATCCAACCTTAGCTGCTCAGCTATTTGAATTGGCTGTAGAAATCAAGAACGAATTAGGTGTCAGTCTTGATTTTATTAACTTGTCTGGTGGTGTTGGAGTCGACTATACTCCGGCTAACAAACAAAATGATATTGCAGCTATTGGTGAGGGCGTCCACGCTAAATTTGATGAGATTTTGGTTCCAAATGGTCTAGGTCACATCAGTATTTATACTGAACTTGGTCGCTACATGACAGCGCCTCATGGTCTCGTAGTAACTAAAGTTCTTCACATTAAGGACACTTATCGTCGTTATGTAGGTGTCGATGCGTCTGCGGTTAACTTGCTCCGTCCAGCTATGTATGATGCCTACCACCACATCACTAATATGACCAATCCCAATGGCGAGATTCAAGTAGTTGATGTGACAGGTTCGCTTTGTGAAAATAATGATAAGTTTGCTAAGAACCGTGAATTGCCAGAAGCTCGTATTGGAGATACTTTGGTTATCCATGACACTGGTGCCCACGGCTTCTCAATGGGTTACAACTATAATGGTCGTCTTCGCTCTGCGGAAATCCTTTATCAAGAAGATGGAACAGCTCGCATGATTCGTCGTGCTGAGACCATGAATGATTACTTTGCGACACTTGACGGTTTTGATTTTGAAATCTAACAAAAATAAGCTAGGCCTATAAGGCTCTAGCTTATTTTACTTTAATGATAACAGCTTCAAGAATGATATCTGCTAACTCCTCAGGAGATTCGATACAGTCTTCCTTGAGCCAAAGTGTCAGAATGGTAACAATAGTGCTAACGTAAACTTCCAATGAATACTTGGCTGGGATATGATAGCTTTGTTCCATAAGCTCTGTGACGTTTTCAATATCAGAGTTAAGGATAGTCTCGATAATGAATTCACGGATCATTCCATTGATGTTGGGAATATGCGTCATTAGTGTGAGACATAGTTTGCGATTGTCCTTAAGATAATGTAGCATCTCAGTGACAACACCTTCTTGGTAAGTCATGTCTTCTTGCAAAATGCTTGAGACGTTATCTAAAATTTTTGAGAAGGTGGTCTCAACCAAATCCTCTTTATTTGAATAGTAGTAGTAGAAGGTTGGTCTGCTAAGATTAGCCTTCTTGATGATGTCTGTGATGCTGATTTGTTCTAGTGAACTCTCTTCTAAGAGTTCAATAAATGCGTTGACAATTTTTCGTTCGGAAATAGTTGCTTCCTTTAGCATAAATAAACCCCTTTATATAAACATAATAATAATTCTACAACCTATATAATAACCTATTTTTTTCTAGAAATCTTACAAGTCCTTTACAGTTGTAAGTAAAATAAACTGAAACTCTCATTTTACTAGTATTTTAGTCAAAAAATTTTTTGGTGGTTTAGAAACCATCGTCTTATTTGTCAGTAAGTGGCATTTTTGCTATAATAGGAAATAATTAACGTTATAGGAGAATAGAATTTATGAACACCGTCCTTTGGATTATTCTTGTTTTTGTAGCCCTCTTGGCTGGCTTCTACGGAGGCGCCTATTTTGCCCGCAAACAAATGGAGAAAGAGTTAGCTGAAAATCCTCGTTTGAATGTGGACGCTGTTCGTACCATGATGTCTGCAGCAGGACAAAAACCTAATGAGGCAAGGGTACGTCAAACATATAACCAAATTATCAAGCAACAAAAACAAGCACTTGCGAATAGCAAGAAAAAGAAAAATAATGGTGGGGAGCTGGGACGTGAATCTCAGCTTTTTACATGTAACGTAAGGGGATAAGGAGGCAAGATGGATAATCGACCTATAGGATTTTTGGATTCTGGCGTCGGAGGCCTGACGGTGGTACGTGAGCTTAAACGTCAGTTGCCTCATGAGTCTGTCGTCTATATTGGCGACTCTGCTAGAGCCCCGTATGGTCCAAGACCAGCGGAACAAATCAGAGAGTATACCTGGCAGTTGGTTAGGTTCCTTCTGACTAAAAATGTCAAGATGATTGTTATTGCCTGTAATACAGCAACGGCAGTGGTTTGGGAAGAAATCAAAGAAGCCTTGGATATACCAGTGTTGGGTGTGGTTCTGCCAGGGTCTAGTGCAGCTATTAAGTCTAGTCAGTCTGGCAAAATTGGTGTGATTGGCACCCCTATGACGATTGCCTCTAACATCTATGAACAAAAAATCAAACGTTTGGCACCACAGATGGCTGTTTTGAGTTTGCCTTGTCCTCGCTTTGCCCCCATTGTTGAATCCAATGAGATTAAATCAAGTGTGGCTAAAAAGATTGTCTACGAAAGCATGGCGCCCTTAGTCGGTAAGGTAGATACCTTGGTCTTGGGTTGTACCCATTACCCACTATTACGCCCTATTATCCAAAATGTCATGGGACCAAGTGTCAAGTTAATTGATAGCGGTGCTGAGACTGTTCGTGATGTATCCGTTTTGCTCAATTATTTTGAGATTAATCGTAGTCGTGAAGTTGAAGATAAGACAGAAGAATATTACACCACAGCCAGTGTGCGAGGTTTTAAAGAAATTGCGGATCAATGGCTAGGTGAAGCCGTTACTGTTCAGCACGTAGATCTGGACAAGGAGTTAGAAAATGACTAAATCAATTTTTGAATATAAAGATGAGCAAGACTGGTACTTGGCTAGTTTTGGCAGTTACAATCAGTTGACCTGTTTTGGTGGCGATGAGGCTTATGAACAGTATGTTGATTTTTTCCAGGGATTGACAAATGCACTTGCTGTTAGTGGCTTCCAGTTGCATATTGTTAAGCACTCATCAGATCTTCGCTTGGTGTCTTTTATCTTAGACAGTTTGAAGGAGAATACTGGTCGCGATTTGGCTGTTACGCAACATCAAGGTGTCTTACTCGTCAGTGAAGGTGAAAAACTTGTCTATGTCCATGTGCCTAAAGAAGGAGTCGCTATGGAAGATTTCCTTGGTTCTAAGAGTCAGTCCACATTTGGCGACGTTTTGTTGATTGCAACACGTAATGAAGGAAAAACTAAGGAGTTTCGTAAACTTTTTGGAAAACTCGGTATTACGGTAGAAAATCTTAATGATTATCCAGACTTACCTGAAGTTGCTGAAACAGGCACAACCTTTGAGGAAAACGCTCGTTTGAAGGCAGAAACGATTTCTGAGTTAACTGGTAAAATGGTGCTTTCAGATGATTCAGGATTGAAGGTTGATATTCTTGGGGGCTTGCCTGGAGTTTGGTCTGCTCGATTTGCAGGTCCTGATGCGACCGATGCTGAGAATAATGCTAAGTTATTACATGAGCTCGCCATGGTGCTTGATGATGATAAACGCTCAGCTCAGTTCCATACAACCTTAGTGGTTGCAGCCCCTGGACGTGATAGTCTAGTCGTTGAGGCAGACTGGGAGGGCTACATTGGTCGAGAACCCAAAGGTGACAATGGCTTCGGTTATGACCCTCTCTTTTTAGTAGGTAAGACAGGTAAGACGGCAGCAGAGCTTTCGTCAGAAGAAAAAAATGAACAGTCGCATCGTGGTCAGGCTGTTAAGAAACTTATGGAGGTTTTTCCAGCATGGCAGAACAATCAATAATTGTAATGAGCGACTCTCATGGAGATCGTGATATTGTAGAAGATATTAAGAAGCGTTACCAAGGTAAAGTAGACGCTATTTTCCATAATGGGGATTCTGAGTTAGAATCAAGTGACCCGGTTTGGGACGGTATTTATGTGGTTCGTGGGAACTGTGATTATGACTCAGGTTATCCAGAACGCTTGGTGGTTAAACTTGGTGATGTGATTATTGCTCAAACGCATGGTCATCTTTACGGTATCAATTTCACCTGGGATAAGTTAGATCTTTGGGCACAACAAGAGGACGCTGATATTTGTCTTTATGGGCATTTGCATGCAGCAACAGCTTGGCGAAACGGTAAAACAGTATTTATCAATCCAGGATCTGTTTCGCAGCCACGAGGGCCTATCAATGTTAAGCTTTATGCTAAGGTGCTTATAGACAATGCTAAGATTCGTGTGGAGTATTACACACGTGATCATGAGCTTTATCCAGAACTGACACAGGAATTTGAACGATGATTGCTAAAGAATTTGAAGATTTTTTATTGGCTCATTTGGATAATTATTTGATTCCGTTAGATCAGCTTGCCATTTTTATTGATAGCCATAAGGCTAATCATGTGGTTTTACTTTTGACAAGTAACGGGTATTCTCGTGTTCCAGTTTTGACCAAAGATAAACACTATCTTGGAACGATTTCTTTGACAGATATAAAACGTTATCAAGAAGAACACAACTTGCAAGAGTGGGAAATGGTTAACTGTGATATTAGACCGATGACATCAGACGTTATGGAAACAGTGGAAGATAATGCTAGTCTGAATGAGGTCATGCATAAGTTGGTCAATAATCCTTTTCTTCCAGTCGTTGATAGCCAAGGCATTTTCAAAGGAATTATTACACGAAAATCGATTCTCAAGGCAGTCAATAGCCTTTTACATGACTTTACACATGACTATATCATCCTTCCAAAAACAACTGGCAACTCAGATCACTGAGTTTCTGAGTACCAAGACCGTCTCTGATAGTTCAAGGCAGGCCTATGCTTATGACCTTAAACAGTTTGCCAACTTAATCTCTGGACAAATTGATGCAACTAGCCTCAAGGTTTATGAAAACCAATTGAAGGATTGGAAACCGTCGGTACAAAAGCGTAAGCGGTCCGCAGTTAATCAATTTTTGCGATACCTCTATCAAAAGGGTGACTTATCTGAATTTTTAACACTTTCAGAAATAGCAAGGGTGTCTACTCAAGAAGAGAAGCTAGAGAGACTGGAGCTTTTAGCGCTTTATGAAGGGCAGGAGGGACCCGGTAAACTAGCTTGTCTGTTTATTCTAGAGTTAGGACTCCTACCTTCTGAATTTTTGGAGCTAGACTGGGCTGATATTGACTTGGCATTTGGTATTGTAACTGTGGCCAAGGGAAGCACTAAGCGTGTTCTCAGACTAGATGGCGCTTTGAAGCAATCCTTGTTGATGATTCAGAATGAGAATAGTCAGGGATTACTTCTGGGTAAGCCCTTCACTCGTCAATGGTTGTATAAGCAAATTCAGACTTATGTTACTGCGTGTGGATTACCTGGGGTCACCGCACAGATTTTGCGACAGCAGTTTATTCTTAGACAGATTGAAAAGGGAACGGGCGCCTTTGAACTGGCTCGTTTGCTAGGGCTAAAAAGTCCAGTGACCTTGGAGAAATACTACAAGACCTAATGGATATTAAGTTAAAAGATTTTGAGGGGCCACTGGATTTGTTGCTCCACCTGGTTTCTAAATATGAAGTAGACATTTACGATGTTCCCATTGTTGATGTCATTGAGCAATATTTGGCTTATCTGGCAACCTTGCAGGCAATGAAGCTCGAGGTTGCTGGTGAATATATGCTA
>NZ_CM002133.1:272043-295733 GCF_000448665.1 Streptococcus sp. HSISS2
AAAGTTAAAAAGATTTTTAGAGGGGCCACTGGATTTGTTGCTCCACCTGGTTTCTAAATATGAAGTAGACATTTACGATGTTCCCATTGTTGATGTCATTGAGCAATATTTGGCTTATCTGGCAACCTTGCAGGCAATGAAGCTCGAGGTTGCTGGTGAATATATGCTCATGGCCAGTCAACTCATGCTAATTAAGAGTCGCAAGCTTTTGCCGACAGTTGTAGAGTCTGAGCCCGAAGCGGATGATCCGGAGCTTGAGCTCTTGAGTCAATTGGAAGAGTATGCCCGCTTTAAGACGGCTAGTCAAGAGCTTGCCAAACAACATGAAGAGCGAGCCCAATATTTTTCAAAGCCAAAGGTTGAATTGGTTTATGAAGATGTGTCCCTTAATCAGGACAAGACTATTCAAGATATTTTCTTGGCTTTTTCAAAGATTATGGCGGAAAAGCAGGAGGAGATTCGTCGAAATCACACGACCATTGTGCGTGATGATTATAAGATTGAAGACATGATGTTGGTTATTGAGGAGGCCTTTAGTGCTAAAAATGAGTTGATTCTAGCAGATCTTTTCACAGATGCTAAGGATATGAACCAAGTGATTACCCTCTTTTTAGCAACCCTTGAATTGATTAAGGTACATCGCATTTCGGTACAGCAGGAAACCATTTTTGGAACAATCACACTAAGAAAGGAATGGACGAATGAGTAGCCACTTAGCACGATTAGAAGCCCTACTTTTTGTGGCTGGTGAAGATGGACTCAGTCTACGTACTATGGCACAGCTTTTGGAAATGCCAGTTACGGGACTTACTCAGTCCTTGGAAAAATTGCAGGCAAAGTATGAGGCAGATGAGGATTCAGCTCTTTGTTTATTGGAGTCCTCAAATACTTACAAGCTAGTGACTAAGGCAGGCTTTGCAAGTCTTCTTCGTGAGTACTCAAAAACGCCAATTAACCAAAGTCTCTCTCGAGCGAGCCTTGAAGTTCTTTCTATAATTGCTTATAAACAGCCTATTACTCGTGCTGAGGTTGATGCTATTCGGGGTGTTAATTCCAGTGGCGCCATTACTAAGCTTCAGGCTTTCGATTTGGTACGAGAAGCTGGTAAAAAAGATGCTGTTGGTCGCCCTAACCTTTATGCGACGACGGATTATTTTCTAGACTATATGGGAATTAACAGTTTGGATGAATTGGTGGCTATCGACCAACTAGAACTCGAGGATCAGGAAACCAGTCTCTTTAAGGAAGAAGATTTGGAAGAACATGTGGATTTCGATAATCAAGCTTGAGATTTGGTAAAGTTTGATTACCAAAAGCTAAAGGAACATAGCAGAGATGCTAGGTAGAAAGGATACAGCGCAAAAGCTGCAGAAAAAGAATGCGTATTAATAAATATATTGCCCACGCTGGTGTGGCTAGTCGTCGTAAGGCTGAGGAACTCATAAAAGAAGGTCGTGTGACCCTAAATGGCAAGACAGTTACGGAATTGGCAACAATTGTCAAAAACGGTGATACTGTTGAAGTCAATGGCAGTCCTATTTACAATGAGGAAAAAGTTTACTATCTTCTGAACAAACCACGTGGGGTCATCTCTTCAGTATCTGATGAAAAGGATCGTAAGACGGTTATTGATCTTATGCCTCATGTTAAGGAACGTATTTATCCAGTCGGTCGCCTTGACTGGGATACGACGGGCCTTCTTATCTTGACTAATGATGGTGACTTTACTGATAAAATGATTCACCCACGTAATGAGATTGACAAGGTTTATTTGGCGCGTGTGAAAGGCATTGCGACCAAGGAAAATCTTCGTCCTTTAACTCGTGGTGTGGTGATTGACGGTAAGAAAACCAAGCCAGCACGTTACAATATTGTTAAGGTTGATCATGAAAAGAACCGTTCAGTTGTTGAATTAACCATTCATGAAGGCCGTAACCACCAGGTTAAGAAAATGTTTGAGTCAGTGGGCTTGCTTGTTGATAAGTTGTCACGTACCCGTTTTGGGACTCTTGATTTGACAGGCCTTCGTCCAGGTGAATCACGTTGTCTCAATAAAAAAGAAATCAGTCAGCTTCATAACGCTGCTGTTAACAAGGTTAAATGATAAAGAGGTTTCTGATTGTTCTGGTTATGGCCTATCAGAGATGGATTTCTCCCCTCTTTCCACCGTCTTGTCGCTTTCGTCCAACCTGTTCGGTTTACATGATTCAAGCCATTGAAAAACATGGTTTAAAAGGTGTTCTTATGGGTATTGCTCGTATCTTACGATGTCACCCTTTTTCAGAAACTGGAGAGGATCCGGTTCCAGATTATTTTAGCCTAAAACGTCATAAAACTCCTTTGGATAAGTAATCCAAAGGAGTTCTTTTATGCTTAAATTTTTGACCAAGTTTTTGGTAGGAATAGGAGCAATACAGGATAAATTTCCAAGCGTCCAGCAATCATAGCAAATCCCATGATAAGCTTAGACAAAGGACTAAAAATAGCGAAGCTATCACTGGTTCCTAGTAATGGTCCAATGTTGTTGAAGGTTGAAGCAGCAGCGCTTGTCACGACTAAAAGATTTTGATTATCCAATGACAGAATGGCTACTAGACCTAGCATAATAAATACATATACAGCTAAGTATTTAAGGACACTATGTTGTGTTTCTTTATCAAGAACGCTTCCATTAATGTGAAGGGAAAGGATTCTGTTAGGATAAAGACTTGCAAGGGTTTGATTACGAGCAATTTTAGCAATAATCATTGCACGGATAACCTTGAAACCACCAGCCGTAGAACCTGCTGATCCCCCAATAAACATCAAGGTGAGCAGGAGATACTGAGAAAATAGAGGCCAATTGGTAATATCTGTTAGACCAAAACCAGTGGTTGTGATGATGGTTGACACTTCAAAGAATGAGTATTTAAACGAATCAGCCAAATTGTGGTAGATACCAAAAATATTGAGGACGATTAAACCTGTTGAGATTGCAACAATTGCAAAATAAGTACGTAATTCTTCATCTTGGAAGAAGAATTTGACTTTGCGCAGCAAAATATAGAAATAAAGGTTGAAGTTAACCCCAAAAAGAAGGGTACCAACTGTAACCACATAGGTAATCAAGTCGCTATGATAGTGAGCGATAGAGTCATTGTAGACTGCAAAACCACCGGTACCAGCACCTCCCATAGCAATGATAATACTATCAAAGAGTGGCATACCACAAATCCATAGAATCATAGCAAAAATCACAAACATGACCAGATAGATGATGTACAGAATCTGAGCTGTATTTTTCAGCTTGGCAACAACCTTACCAAAGACTGGGCCAGGGACCTCTGCACGCATAACCTCATGGTGACCATTTTTACTGTTGTTCATGATAGCTAATGCAAAAACCAATACCCCCATCCCTCCAATTAAGTGGGCGAAGCTTCGCCAGAAGAGAAGAGAGTGTGTCAGGACCCCAGTGTCAGTGAGAATTGTAGCTCCTGTGGTTGTGAAACCCGAGCTCATTTCGAAGAAAGCATCAATAACACTTGGGATTTGCCCAGCGAAAACAAATGGTAAGCCTCCAAAGAAGGACCAAAGTACCCAACAGAGGGCTACAATGAGCATTCCTTCTTTTGTGTAAATATGGTAATTTTTTGGTTTAAAGAGAGAGCCAATACCACCAAGGAGGAGAAGTATCCCCATCGTCCCCAAAATACTAGCAAATACCTTAGCATCCTCATGGTAAATAAGGGCAACGATAAGTGGTACAACTAAGAGACCAGCTTCAATAAGCAGAAGTTTTGAAATAAGAAAACGGACAATAGATCTATTCATGGCAGCTTACCTCTTTAACAAGTCGTAAATGTGAGTCACGTTTTGCAAGAGGGTAACGACCACGATTTTATCACCATAAGCCAGTCTATCCTCACCAGTAGGGAAAATCGCTTTTCCATTACGGATGATAGCGGCGATAAGAACACCGTTAGCGAAATCAATGTCAGAAAGCTTCATACCGGCAATTTGGTTATTTTCCTTGATTTGAAATTGCAAGGTTTCGATGCGACCATTTGCCACATGGTGAAGAGCATCAAGACTAGAATCTTTGGCATTATAGCGTCCACGGACAAAGTGCATGACAGTATCAACGGCAATACTCTTAGGTGTGACAATTGTTGAAGTCTCACGTGTATCGATAATCTCTAAAAGACTGGTACGGTTAACCTTGGTAATGTTTTTATGAATACCAAGACTCTCAAGGAACATAGAGGTAATGATGTTTTCTTCGTCTACCCCAGTGAGCGTAGCTACCGCATCATAACTAGCAGCACTTTCCTCAAGAAGAAGGTCTTTGGCAGTACCATCTCCCAGAATGACAGAAACTTCTGGGAAGACCTGACTAAAAGTTTGTGCTCGATCCATTTTCTGCTCAATCAATTTGACCTTAATACGAGTGTTTTTCAAGATATTGAGCAAATAGTAGGAGATACGTCCAGCACCAATTAACATAAGATTTTTAATGCTTTTTGATTTGATGTAGCTGTGGAAAAGTGCCATGTCAACACGTTTCCCAGTTACATAGATCTTATCGCCAACTTGAATGGTGGCATTCCCATCTGGAATGATGAGTTCATTTTTACGATCAATCGTACAAACCAAAATGTTACTAAATTTCTTCCGGAATTGTTCAAGGCTCATGCCAGATAATTGACTGTTTTCGGTGACTTTAAAGGCCATAAGAATGACGCGCCCATTAGCAAAAGTCTCGACCGATAAAGCATTCGGAAATTCAACCGTATTGGCGATATACCGAGCTGCTAGCAGTTCGGGGTTAACTACCGCTGAGAATCCAAGGAAGTTTTTGTCTTTGAAATAAGCATTGGAATATTCTGGGTTACGAACACGAACGATGGTTTCTTTAGCCCCCATTTGTTTGGCCAGAACCGCTGAAATCATGTTTACTTCATCTTTGTCAGTCATTGCAATAAAAACATCACAATTATTGACCTCGGCTTGTTCTAAAATTTTGAAGTTGGCGCCATTACCGGCAAAGCCCATAATATCGTAGCGCTTGATGAGGCGTTTAAGGACATCTTCCTTCTGTTCAATTAAAATAACATCGTGCTTCTCTTCGACAAGAGAACGACAGAGTGCGGCACCGACTTTACCGGCACCTACGACAATAATACGCATGAGTTACCTCCAAATAATCACTTCTATGATACTCTATTTTGGCTGAAAAATCATCCTTTTCAGGCCTTTATAAGTGATTCCTATGAAAATTAGATGATAAGATCACAAATAATAATTTTTTCTGTCAATAGTATTGACTTTTATAACAATAGTGCTAAAATAGTGTTTAAAGATTCGTTATTTTAAATCTAACCTGTCATGATTTAAGCTAATGAACGTCCACAACCATGTCGTCTGCTGAGCTTGACTCCGGGCGACATGGTATTTTTTATGTCTAGGAGAATTGCTATGTCACGTAATCACATTGTCTTGTTTGAGCCTCGTATCCCACAAAACACAGGGAATATTGCCCGTACCTGTGCAGCGACTAATAGCCCTCTTCATATTATTCGACCAATGGGTTTTCCAATTGATGACAAGAAAATGAAACGTGCAGGCTTAGACTACTGGGATAAACTCGATATTACCTATTACGATAATTTAGCTGATTTTATGGCTAAAAATCAGCAAGGACGTTTACATTTAGTTACGAAGTTTGCGGATAAAACTTATTCTGATGAGGCCTATGATGATGGCAAGGACCACTACTTTATGTTTGGACGTGAAGATACGGGTCTACCCGAGGAATTTATGCGTGAGCATGTTGAAAAAGCTATCCGTATTCCGATGAATGATGAACATGTCCGTAGTCTTAATGTATCAAATACGGTTTGCATGATTGTTTATGAGGCTCTTCGTCAGCAGCAGTTCGAGGGGTTGGAATTGAGTCACCGTTATCAGCATGACAAATTAAAATAAACAGCCTTATCTCCATACCAAGAGTATATAGTTAATGGTTATCAATAGATTAGAAATCCATAATTCCAAAACCTTGTCACCAAGGTTTTTTATGTTACTCTTAAAAGGTCTTCAGGGCAGGGTGAAACTCCCGACCGGTGGTGATTCTATAATCTACTGTTAGGACCTAATTGAAAGAGATTCTCTAGATGGCTCGTCAGCTTTTGGAGGATTTTAGACATTAATGGTATTGATAGTAATCTTAGATAAGTCCGCGAGCGCAAGCTGATGAGGTGTGATTCCTCAACCGACAGTACAGTCTGGATGGAAGAAGACCAGTCTTTTTGCGTAGGCTTTTTTGGCATAGGCAAATCCATTGGGAACTTCTTTCAAATTGTTCAAATTTGGAGGAATTTTTTTATGACAAACACACGTAAATTGGCTTATATCGCTATTTTATCCGCAATTTCATTCTTGTTGCTTTATTTTTCATTTCCATTGATTCCGGCAGCAGATTTTTTGAAGGTTGATTTTTCAATCCTTCCTGTTCTGATTGCCTTAGTCATCTTTGATTTTAAGAGTGCTATTGGCGTTCTCTTGTTGCGTTCATTGCTGAAGCTTTTGCTAAACAATGGGGGTCCAGGTTCAATAATTGGACTTCCTATGAATTTTATTGCTTTAGGATTCTTTGTTTGGGGACTTAGCTATTTCTGGAAGAAAAACCAAACAAGTAAGAATTTTATTCTTGGTTCAGTTGTAGGAACACTAGCTCTTACACTTGCCATGGTTGTCCTCAACTACATTTATGCAGTACCACTCTATGCTAAATTTGCTAATTTCGATATTGGACAATTCATAGGACTTTATAAATACCTTTTTACTATGGTTGTACCTTTTAATTTGCTTCAAGGTTTGATTTTTGCAGTAGTCTTTGCTCTGATTTATGCTCCGCTTAAGTCAATTCTAGTAAAATTATAAATATGAAACACAAACAAATACATTATATTTATACTTCTTTTGCCCTCTTACTATTTGTTGCTCTCGGTTACATGGTCAAGTTCTACCCTGAAGCCTTGACAGGATTTGATAGCAGCATCCAGACCTGGGTTCGAGGAGATTTGCCAACAGGACTGACGCATTTTTTTAAGGCGGTTACGGTCCTTGGGAACACACCTGTTCAGGCCATTATTGCAATTGTAGCTGTAATTTGGCTTTATTTAAACCAGTACAAATCTGAAGCTATCTTTGTGGGAACCAGTGGCGTTCTCGCTAGTATCATGATTGTAAGTCTGAAATATATTTACCAACGCCCACGTCCATCAATTACGCATTTGGTCCATGCTGGTGGTTATTCTTTTCCTAGTGGCCACTCCCTGGGAACCTTCATGATTCTTGGTGCGATTGCTATTGTCCTTGCTCAGCGTCTGGCTAAAAAAGGAGCAAAAGTAGTCATTTATATTGTTACGGGGCTTCTAATTGCGCTCGTCGGACTTTCCCGTATTTACGTGGGGGTTCACTATCCTACAGATGTTTTGGCCGGTTTTACCTTGGCATTTGGTTTACTGAATGCTATTTACCCGACTTACGACCGTATTCGCTTTGAATGGCGGTTCCAAAGTAAACAGAAATAGCATCAAGAGGTTGGAACAGATGTTTCCAACCTTTGACTCATTATTAAGGCAACGATACAGGTCCGTATTTCTTAAAGATCATATGAATTATCGATACATTAAAAATACTAACTATATGTCAATTACATTACAATTGTGATATAATAGCCTTAAGCTTTTGAATTGAATAAAGGAGATTTTATTGAGTATTAAGAACAGTATCGGATTAAGAATAAAAACTGAGCGTGAAAGTCAACAGATGTCACGTGAAGTACTCTGTTTAGATGGTAAGGAGTTGACCGTTCGCCAGTTAATTCGTATTGAAAAAGGAGAGTCTCTCCCTTCTTTGGATAAATTATCCTACATAGCAAAACGTCTGGGAAAAAGCATGGCTGACTTATTGGATCATGACAGGATTGAAATTCCTGATACTTACTATGAGATGAAAAATCGTTTAATAAAGTTCCCAACGTACGGAGATAAGGAGAGAGTTAAACAGAAGTTGGATCTTATTGAAGATGTGTATGATCAATTCTTTGATATTCTTCCAGAAGAGGAACTATTGACTCTAGATATTCTCGAAAATATATTGAGTTTTACCAGTTGGGAGGAGAGACCTAAAGTCGAAGAAATCTATGAAGATTTGTTTGAACAAGTCAAAAGAAAGAAGAAGTTTTCAACTAATGATTTGTTAGTTATTGATTATTATTTCTATCATCTTTATGGGAGAAAGCAGTATGATAAAAAGATTTTTGACAGAATAGCAGGTAGAGTATTAAAGCAAAACATTCCAACGGATGATGCTTATAATATTGCCTTATTTAATGATTTGATGGCTATAGCTGCTTTAAAGATTTCTCATGAGTCCTTCTCAGATTTCTTAACAGTAATAGATAAACTTTTAGCTGTCATAGAAAAATCACAGTTTCATAGTTACAAACCAGGTGTCTATATTTTAGAAGCTAAGTATGAGCTTATACATAATGGAAACAAGAAAAAAGCTGCTGAAAACTATGATAAGGCTATAATGTTTGCGTCGGTTTTAGAAGATTCCGTTTTGGAAGAAAAGACTCGAGCAGAGAAAGCGGCAGATGGTTTGTAAACAACTGCGTAGTGACATTTATGTCAC
This sequence comes from Streptococcus sp. HSISS2, assembly GCF_000448665.1. NCBI lineage: Bacteria > Bacillati > Bacillota > Bacilli > Lactobacillales > Streptococcaceae > Streptococcus > Streptococcus sp. HSISS2. The sequence goes on from NZ_CM002133.1 coordinate 280,729, forward strand.
TACTTTTTTTATAGTTAAACGTTTATCATATAGTTAATAAAAATATTAAGGAGTTTAATTTTGAAAAACTTAAGAAAATTTTTAGTATTACTTATTGCAGCAGCACCATTCTTCATTATTTATTATTAAATAGGAGTCACCATGTCAAAATATCCATATATTTCTCAGGTTGATCAGCGTGATTGTGGTGTAGCTGCCTTGGCCATGATTCTTAAAAACTATGGTTCATCTTATAGTTTGGCTTACTTGAGGGAGTTGGCTCAGACTTCTCGTGAAGGCACTTCTGCGCTTGGCTTGGTTGAAGCAGCCAAGCAGTTGGGTCTTGAAACGCAAGCTATTCGTGCGGATTTAGACTTGTTTAAACAAGAAAATCTATCTTATCCTTTTATTGCACATGTGGTCAAGGATGGTGGTCTTCAACATTATTATACGGTGTTTGGTCAAGCCAAGGGTCAGGTCGTTGTTGGTGATCCAGATCCTAGCAAGAAGGTCATTAAAAAGTCACTTGAGGAGTTTGCTAAGGAATGGACAGGGGTTGCTCTATTTTTTGAACCAGGAGAAACCTACATCAAATATAAGGAAGAGGTACCTGGTCTCCTTTCATTCTTACCAATTTTATTTCGTCGTAAGGGATTGATAGCAGTCATTGTTTTGCTGAGTTTTCTAGTGACGCTTGTTAATATTATTGGTTCTTATTATTTGCAATCTATTATTGACCGCTTGATTCCTCAAGAAGACTATGCTCTTCTGACCATGATTTCTCTAGGCCTGTGTATCGCTTATCTAGCTCAACAAGTTTTTACTTTCTTCAAAGATTATCTATTGCATCGATTGGGTAATTACTTGTCCATTGCGGTCATCCTTCCTTATATCAAGCATGTGCTTTCTTTGCCCATTAGTTTCTTTAGTTCACGTCGTACTGGGGAAATCACGTCACGTTTTGGAGATGCCAACACCATTATCGATGCCCTGGCTTCAACCATTTTATCGATTTTCTTAGATGTGACCATTGTGATGACTCTAGCCGTGGCTCTCATTTTACAAAACCCTTCGCTTTTTGCGATGACTTTAACTGTAGTACCTCTCTATGTTTTGATTATTCTAGCTTTCTATAAGCTTTTTGAGAAGGAAAATTATCAGTTGATGGAGGCAAACAGTCGAGTCAATATTGCGGTTATTGATGATTTGAGAGGTATTGAAACGCTAAAATCTTTAAGAGTTGAAGAGAGACGTTATCGAGAAATTGAGGTGAAATTCCATGACTACTTGAAGAAGTCCTTGTCTAAGGCCAAGTGGCAATTAACACAAGATGGTTTAAAGACTGGGGTTCAGCTAGTTTCCAATGTCTTTATCCTCTGGTATGGAGCGCAATTGGTCATGGAAGGACAGCTATCTGCTGGTCAGTTGATTACCTATAATATGTTGCTGAATTATTTTACAACTCCTTTAATTAATATTATCAATCTCCAATCCAAAATTCAGCAGGCCAAGGTAGCCAATAATCGTCTTCAGGAAGTTTATGTTGTAGATAAGGAAGAAAAGGGAAAACTCAAGGATTTATCCTTTAAGCAATTAACTCTCAGAGGTGTTAGCCATCGTTTCAGTTATCAGCAAGAGACTCTTAGTGATGTTGATTTGACCATTAACAAGGGTGAGAAGATTGCTCTCATGGGGCAGAGTGGGTCTGGAAAAACAACTTTGGCTAAAATTTTGTCGGGCTATTATACAAGGTCTTCTGGACATGTTTGTCTGGATAAAAGTGCCATTAGCCATGCAGAGTTACGTCAATTGGTAACCTATGTCCCCAGCAAACCTATGTGTTTACGGGAACCATTTTAGAAAATCTGCTATTAGGATTTGAAGGAGAAGTTGATGAGAGAAAACTTCTTAAAGTTTGCCAACAAGCTGATATCTTAGACGATATTCAAAAAATGCCACTAGGCTTTCAGACCCAAGTATCTGAAGATGGAGGCCTCTCTGGTGGTCAAAAACAGAGGTTAGCGATAGCAAGGGCTCTCTTGTCTAAACAACCTATCTTGATTTTTGATGAAGCGACAAGCGGTCTAGATAGTGATACAGAGAACAGGGTGTTGACTAATCTTGCTAAAATGAAACGAACAGTGATTTTCATTGCTCACCGAGCCAGTGTCCGTCAGCATGTTAGTCGCATAGTGACCATGACTAACGGACAGGTCGAAGGAGATAGTCCTATTTTCAATCCGTTTCAGTTTATTTAAAAAATTTCCTTACTTATATGAAAAAACTTAAGAAGTCTAACATTTCACATCTTGCACCTATAAAGTTTCTATAGTATACTGTTAACATCATACTAAGAGGTGTAAACATGTTAGAGGCATATAAAAATTTTTGGTTAGGCTATCTCGATTTTTATGGTCGTACAAAACGATCAGACTATTGGTGGGTAGTCTTGATTAACGGCGTTATCGGTAGCTTGATTTTCCTACTGATGGACTTACTTGGGCAAACAAAAGCTGCTGGCTTTACATTGACGGCTTTCATTTTATTCATAGCAGCAACGGCACTTCCTACGATTGCAATTCAGATTCGTCGTCTACGTGATGCTGATTTTAATGTTGCTTGGATAGTTTTAAAGGCAACTCCTTTAACGGTAGCTCTCTGGGTAATGTACGCCTTCCCAACAAGAAATTCAAAATAACTCCAATGAAAAAAGGGGTGAGACTAGGAAATCTAGTTTCACTCCTTTTTCTTATAAAATAAAGCTACCTAAGAGGCTAACGAGGGTAAAGCTGATAGTCACATAAAAGATGGCTAGACGAGTTGTTTGAATGGGTTTATAAAGTCTAATAAGCGTAAGAATACACCAAACGAAGAGCACGGTCACAAACCATCCTGACAGTAAGCGACGTGGTGTAATGCCATAAAGTGCAATATAGACCCCAAAGAGTTTCCAACCAGCGATAAGGGCAAAGAGGCTAGTAAAAGTAAAGAGTAGCGTACTAATCCAACGGAGTCCTTTGTGGTTAAAGATATTTTCTTTTGAGTAAAGATAGAGTCCCACTAAGACACCAAAATTTAGAATAGAAACGCGAACCAATTGCCAGAAGCCCTGAACAGCCATATGTGAGGCTTGGTGGGCTGGGATATTGACTTGGTTGAGAGAAAGGAGTTCTCCCATTTGACTTGTGGCAGTGAGTAAAAATAGGGCATAAGTGAAGCAGAGACTTCCAATCACAATATAAGCTGCCAGTTTTGGGAAAAGACGGGTCTTTTTGAGACTAGTTTCAAGTTGAGTTTGACTGAGTGGCTTATCCTTGGCTAAATAGACTGCAGCCAGTTGGGCAAAAAGTCCCAAAGCTAGAGGAATACTTGAAAGCAAACGGAAGATGATTAGGCCACTGTTTTCGAAGTGAATGTTGAAGTTAAACAAAGTAGCAAGTGTCTGGAAAACTTGTTTCCAAAGTTGTCCGAAAGCAGGTAATACCTGACTGAGCTGGCTGGCAGCAAATACAGTAAGTATCAAGGCTACAAAAATACTAACTAAAATCATCCCCTTATGGAGCTGGCGGTTGTGTCGCTCTTCTGTAGAAAGTTCTTGCTTAGGTCTTGTTTTATAGGGGAGTGTAAAAACTCCAAGGAAAAAATATTTCAGAGGAAAGAGGCAGCTAGTGTAGATGAGGTCTATCCAAACCATAATTCCCAGTCTATCCTGGCTACTTTGTCCAGTTCGTGCCATTAAATAAAGTAAAAACTGGCATGAAGGCAGAGCATTTGAGCACTTTCCCAACTGTCGTGTAGTCCCCAAAGACTTATTTGCAGACCTTGTAGGAGGCTAGTAGTCATAAATATTCCTGATTCAAGACGCATTCCTCTCTTTTCTTTTCCTGCCAGTAAACGACAGCCAAGTTCGACAGTCATTATGAGTACAATTATTGCCGGTAAGGCGAAAGAAAAATTGGTAAGGTAAGTAACATAGAGGAAGCAGGCGACAAGTAAACTGATAATCAAGCTCTTGAGTTTCCAGATGTCTCTTGGTGAAAGATGTTTCAAGAGTTTTTTTGTTTTGGTTTGCAGACTTTCCTCTTCGTAGGGATACTCCTGAGAGACTACCTGTAAATCGGTATTGCAGTTATTTGTTTCCATCATAATTCTCCTTTAGATTTTAAATCCAAAGAAGACTTTATCATAAAAAATGAAGATAATTGTTACGTAACCGTAAAATTACTAAAAATAGGTCTATGGACTTAGGACTAGAGAAGGAGAGAGGAATAAAACGCCACCATAAAAATTTTTCTCACACGAGATGATAGAATCTGGCTGATGATTGGCAGTATCTTTCTCATTCGAAAAAAGTGTTTGCCTAATTTATAAATGGTTTATCCACTTTCAACCGAAATAGTACAAGGAATCATTTTACTTGATGGTCAAATGATGGTCAAAAGTGACGCTATTTTTTGACATTTTATGTGAGATTGAGGCCTACAGTGATGTTGCAAAAATTCTGAAAATTCGTTGACATGTGTTGTCAAAGTAGTATGATATTAACATAAAAAGAATTTAGGAGGTTCTTATGTTAGGTGTCATCCTACTCTATGTTGGCATGGTTTTAATGAGTAATGGATTTCATCGCTTGGAAGGGATTCCCGACAAATCAAATGTTGTCATGAATATCTTTACAGGTGGTTTGGGATTGATTCTCAATATTATTGTCATTGCTTATGGGGCCTGCACAGGAAAAGGTGCTGACTGGTTTTATGGTAGTGCCACAGGTCTTTTGTTTGCTTTTACCTATCTTTATTCAGCTATCAATACGATTTTTGATTTTGATCAACGTTTGTACGGCTGGTTTAGTTTATTTGTGGCAATTAATACGATACCAGCAGGGATTCTTTGCTTAACATCTGGATATGGTGGTAATGCTTGGTATGGTATTATTTGGTTCATGTGGGGTATTCTATGGCTAACTGCCTTTATTGAAATTAACCTTAAGAAGAACCTAGGGAAATTTGTTCCTTACCTAGCTATTTTTGAAGGAATTGTAACAGCTTGGATTCCAGGGCTTTTGATGCTTTGGGGCAAGTGGTAAGCATTGATTTAAGGAGGAAAAACGATGCAATTGACAATGCGTGAGCAGGAAAAAATGATGATTAGTCTTGCGGCTATGATTGCTCAACGACGTAAAGATAAAGGGATCAAATTGAATCACCCAGAAGCAGTCGCTTTGATTACAGATTATGTACTTGAGGGTGCAAGAGAAGGTAAGACGGTTGCTCAATTGATGGATGAAGCTCGTAATCTCTTAACACGTGAAGATGTTATGGAGGGAATTGCGGAAATGATTCCAATGATTCAAGTTGAAGCTACTTTTACAGACAGTACAAAATTGGTTACTGTTCATGATCCTATTCAGTAAGGAGAAAATGTAATGATTCCAGGTGAATACCATGTGGCGAGTGAGCCAATTGATTATAATGGTGGTTATGAGGCCATTAGTCTTGAAGTGAAAAATGTGGGTGACCGTGCTGCCCAAGTAGGGTCTCACTATCATTTTTACGAAGCAAACGAAGCTGGTCTTCAATTTGACCGTGAGAAAGCACGAGGCAAACGTCTAGATATTCCAGCAGGTACAGCCATTCGTTTCGAACCAGGTGAAACGAAAACAGTGCAACTTATTGACTTTGGAGGCAAACGTCGTATTTTTGGTTTCAATAACAAAGTCAATGGTTTCTTAGACTAGAAAGAGGGCAGATAGATGAGTTTTAAAATGGATCGTAAAGAATATGCTCAACACTATGGACCAACTGTAGGAGATAGCGTACGTCTTGGAGATACCAATCTTTTTGCAGCCATTGAAAAAGACTTCACAGTATATGGACAGGAGTCTAAGTTCGGTGGTGGTAAAGTTTTGCGTGATGGTATGGGTGTCAGTGCTACGGAAACACGTGAAAATCCATCAGTTGTGGACACGATTATTACAGGTGCTACCATCATTGACTATACAGGGATTATTAAAGCGGATATCGGTATTCGTGATGGTAAGATTGTTGCTATCGGTCGTGGTGGTAATCCAGATACAATGGACAATGTGGACTTTGTTGTGGGTGCTAGTACAGAAGCCATTGCAGCAGAAGGTTTAATTGTGACTGCTGGTGGTATTGACCTTCACGTACACTATATTTCTGCTGACCTTCCTGAATTCGGTTTGGATAATGGAATCACAACTCTCTTTGGTGGTGGTACTGGTCCTGCTGACGGAAGTAATGCAACAACATGTACGCCAGGTAAATTCCACATTACTCGTATGTTGCAAGCTGTGGACGATATGCCTGCTAACTTTGGTTTCCTCGCTAAAGGTGTTGGTTCTGAAACTGAAGTGGTTGAAGAACAAATCAAGGCAGGTGCAGCAGGTATTAAGACACACGAAGACTGGGGTGCAACTTACGCAGGAATTGATAATTCTCTTAAAGTTGCGGATAAATATGATGTTTCCTTTGCGGTCCACACTGACTCATTGAATGAAGGTGGATTCATGGAAAACACTCTTGAGTCTTTCCAAGGTCGTACCGTTCACACCTTCCACACCGAAGGTTCAGGTGGTGGACACGCTCCAGATATCATGGTTTTTGCTGGTAAAGAAAATATTTTGCCATCATCAACAAACCCAACCAATCCATACACCACAAATGCTATTGGTGAATTGTTGGATATGGTTATGGTTTGTCACCACTTGGATCCAAAAATTCCAGAAGATGTTTCCTTTGCGGAATCACGTGTTCGTAAGCAAACTGTTGCTGCAGAAGATGTTCTTCACGATATGGGTGCCCTTAGTATCATGACTTCTGATGCCATGGCAATGGGACGTGTCGGTGAGGTTGCTATGCGTTGTTGGCAACTAGCTGATAAGATGAAGGCTCAACGTGGTCCACTTGAAGGGGATTCAGAGTTTAACGACAATAACCGTATCAAACGTTATGTGGCTAAATATACTATTAACCCTGCTATCACTAATGGTATTGCAGACTATATTGGTTCTGTAGAAGTTGGTAAATTTGCGGACCTCGTTATCTGGGAACCAGCTCAATTTGGTGCAAAACCTAAATTGGTGCTTAAGGGTGGTATGTTAACTTACGGTGTTATGGGTGATGCTGGTTCAAGTCTTCCAACACCTCAACCTCGTATCATGCGTAAATTATATGGTGCTTATGGTCAAGCGGTTCACCAAACAAATCTTACATTTGTTTCTCAATATGCCTATGATCACGGTATCAAGGAAGAAATTGGTTTGAATAAGATTGTTCTTCCGGTTAAGAATACACGTAACTTGACTAAGCGTGATATGAAACTTAATGATTACGCTCCAAAAACAATCCGTATTGACCCACAGACCTTTGATGTCTTTATTGATGATGAATTAGTTACTTGTGAACCAATCCATACGACATCATTGTCTCAACGCTATTTCTTGTTCTAAGAAAAAGTGTCATATAAATGAGGCTGGAATTTTTCCTCCAACCTCTTTTGTATTTTATGGCGAAAACGTTTTTAGTGCTTTCTTAAAGCGCTAAATGACTTTGATGCAGTTTTTAAATGTAATAGAAAAGGAAAAAGTATGATTTTTACAAAAGTAGATGCTCTTGTTAAAGATATTGATGTTGATAAATATCATATTGAAACAGTCATTCTTTCAAGTGATGATCTTAATAAAAAATTATTCGTGTGAAAAGCGACCACGGCAATGAATTTGGTATTCGTCTTGATAAGGGGCAAAAATTGCAAAATGGCTCTGCCTTTTTCATTGATGACCATCATGTTTTGGCGATTGGTGTTGAATCACAGGATTTGATTGTCATTTCTCCTAAAGATATGGATGAAATGGGAATTACAGCTCATATTCTTGGGAATACTCATAAACCAATTGAGGTGAAAGATGCCAAGATTTATTTGGAAGTTGACCCTGTTGTAGAGCAAGTATTGACTCAAAAAGACATTGCCTACACGATTGAGGAAGTGGTCCTTGACAAACCCCTTCGTCACGTGAATTTGACTGCCCATGAACATTAATCCTTTTGCTAACGTGTCTTTGCGAGACTATCTTGAAATTGTTCAAATTGTTGATTCAACCTTTCCAATTGGATCATTTAACCACTCTTTTGGGATGGAAAATTATCTGCGTGAAGACACTGTAACAGATGATAAGGGCTATGAGGAATGGCAAGAGGCTTATTTAGATAGCCAATTTAAGTATGGTGAAGGACTTGTGATTAAGCTAGTCTATGATGCCATGACTTCTGATGATTTGGCTCAAGTTTGGCAATATGATAAGACTTTGACTGTTTCGACGCAAGCGCGTGAAACCAGACAAGGAACGAAGATGATTGCTAAGCAAATGTTGCGCCTGATTCAAAGGCTACATGCTATTCCAGTATTGGATGACTATCAGTCCAAAATACGTAAGGGTGAGGTTTATGGCAATCCTGCTATTGTCTTTGCTCTTTATGTCTTCAACAAGGGGATCGGTTGCAGTGAGGCCATAGCACTTTATGGCTATAGCGTTATCTCGACTATGGTTCAAAATGCTGTTCGTGCCATTCCCCTTGGACAATTTGCTGGACAAGAGATCGTTTTACGTAGCTTTTCACAATTAGAACACATAACACAAGCCATTCAAGAGCTGGATGCGTCCTACCTTGGGGCCAATACACCTGGTCTTGAATTGGCTCAGATGAAACATGAAACTCAGGTGTTCCGCCTATTCATGTCTTAAAATATCAACAAGGTTGAGAGGAAAAACAATGACAAAACGTACTGTAATTATTGGAGTTGGTGGGCCTGTTGGTTCAGGGAAGACTCTTTTGCTTGAACGTCTCACACGACGTATGTCTGACCTAAATTTAGCGGTTATTACCAACGATATTTATACCAAAGAAGACGCCCTTTTCTTGGCGAAAAATTCAAGCCTAGATGAAGACCGTATCATTGGTGTAGAAACTGGTGGATGTCCTCATACTGCGATTCGTGAGGATGCTTCTATGAACTTTGAAGCGATTGAAACCCTTCAAGAACGCTTCAACCATGATTTGGATGTTATCTTCCTTGAAAGTGGTGGAGACAACTTGGCTGCGACATTTAGCCCTGACTTGGTTGATTTCACTATTTACATTATTGACGTTGCTCAGGGTGAAAAAATCCCTCGTAAGGCTGGTCAAGGGATGATTAAGAGTGACCTCTTCTTGATTAACAAGACTGACCTTGCACCTTATGTTGGAGCTAACCTCGACCGTATGCGTGAAGACACCCTTCATTTCCGTAACGAGGATTCTTTCATTTTCACAAATCTGAATAATGAAGACAATGTTAAGGAAGTAGAAACATGGATTCGCAAGAATTTCCTACTAGAGGATTTATAAGATGACGCAAACATATGATGGTTTTGTCCATCTTGGTTTTTCGAATCGAAATGGTCGCACAATCTCTCATAAGAAATACCAAGAGGGTAACTCTCGAGTGTCAGCGGATAATTCGGATGCCAATGGTGTGCCTTACTATTTTCTCATTAATATGGGTGGGGGATTTGTCGAGGGTGAACAGTATCAAGTAACCATTGATGTTAGTAAAGATGCTCATGCCCTAGTGACAACCCAAACACCGACTTATGTCTACAAGTGTGAAAAGGGACAGTTAACGCAACAGAATACGTCCATCACACTTGAAGAAGATAGTTATTTGGAGTACATGGCTGATGAAGTGATTCCTTATTTAAAATCACGCTATTTTCAAACCAGTCGTATTGATATGGATAAGTCTGCTCACTTGATTTATTCAGATGGTGTGACGGCGGGCTGGTCACACGAGGATTTACCATTTCAATACCATCATTTTCGTAATTTGACACAGATTTACCAAGATAATGAGCTTGTTTACAGTGATCAGACCCTTTTGGAGCCTCAAAAACAAGATATGTTTAAGCTTGGTTATTTTGAGGGATGGCGCAATTACAATAGTTTGGTAATGGTGTCTCCAGCTATTGATGAAGCCTTTGTCAAGGCTTTGCAGAAGCACTTAGAAGACTTGAATCTAGAGTCTGACTTTGCTATCTCAGCCTTGGATATTCCGGGTCTGGTTTTACGTATCTTGGGAAAGACTGCTGAAGATAATCGTCGTGTGATTTATGCTTGTGCTGATTATTTTAGACAAGAAATATATGGATTAAGTCCTTTAAATTTGAGAAAAAATGATATGAGGAGATAAAAATGCATATTCCTGAAAATTACCTAAGTCCTACGACTTGTGCAGCAATGGGAGCAGTGATGTTGCCTATTTGGTATAAGGCTGTCAAAGAAGTGAAGGTAAAGGTGGATACAGATAAGCAAACGATTCCTATGTTGGGAATTGGGACTTCCTTGTCCTTCCTTATCATGATGTTTAACCTTCCAGCGCCAGGTGGAACGAGTGCTCACGCCGTTGGTGCGGTATTGATTGCTATTTTATTGGGTCCGTGGGCCTCCTGTTTAGCGGTTAGTGTTGCTCTGGCTATGCAGGCCTTACTCTTTGGTGACGGTGGTATTTTGGCTTTTGGTGCTAATACTTTTTGTATGGCTGTTGTTATGCCATTTGTAGGTTACGCTGTTTATACTCTTTTGAAAAAGTGGACCAAGAACAAGATAATCGCAAGCTTCTTTGGTGGCTACATTGGTATTGTGGTTGCGGCCTTGACAGTTGCTGTCTTACTTGGTATTCAGCCGATTTTCTTTAAAGATAGCAGTGGTAACCCTCTTTACAATCCTTACCCATTGTCGGTGACGATTCCAGTTATGGGTGTGACTCACCTCTTAATTGGTCTGGTAGAAGGTTTTTTCACAGCAGGTGTACAACAATTCATTGAACGTTTGAATCTTGAGAATAATAAGCAAACGACTGTCAAAAAGCTTCGTCCTTTATTGTTGTTTATCTTGGCGATGATTATTTTAACCCCTCTTGGTTTATTGGCCACTGGAACAGCTTTTGCTGAATGGGATGTTCAAGAGTTGGTGGAAAAATTGTCCCACTATCATGTGGTAGCTCAAGCGCCCAAAGGTATGCTAAATGGCTTCTCATTTCACGCCATCTTCCCTGATTATAGTATTACAGGAATTCCTGAAGTCTTGGGTTATATCCTAAGTGCAGCATCTGCTGTTCTGATTTCTTTTGTCCTCTATCGCTTGATTTTTGGTAGAAAGGTTGAAAAATGATTCTGCCAGATTGGATGCTAGAAGAACGCCCAGCAGTGACTAAAGTTGGAAAAAATAGCTTTCTTATCCGAAATCGTCACCATTTGGAAGCTCTTATCCAAAAGTTTGAGACACATCCTGTGCCAGTCGCATCCATCTTTCACCCAACGGCTAAGGTTTTACTTCTCCTCTTGTTTCTTTTTTCGGTTGGGATTAGTCAAAACCTCACAGTCCTATGGATTTTAGGCTTAGTCTTAGGGTTTGGTGTGGCTTTCCTACCCCATTCCGTTTTAGTTAGTACCTTAAAAAAGACCATTTTATTATTGGTCTTCCCTATAATTATTTATCTGCCTCATCTCTTATTTAGCGGTGGACAAACCCTCTTTCTTTTAAGGCTTCCCCTGATTGCTCTGGCCATTGCCTATTATTCGGAGACGAGTACGATAAGTGAGATGTTAGCTGCCCTAAAGGGTCTGCATTTTCCTGACCTTATCCTACTCCAGTTGGATATTACCATAAAATATATTGATGTTTTTGGGAAACAATTAATGGACTTGCTTAAAGGAATTGAAGCACGTAGCTATGGTGGTAACCACCGTTTCCAAATTGGGAGCAATGTCTGGGGAATTCTCTACCTTAAAGCAATACGTTATGGTGAGGAACTCACTCAAGCCATGGAAGCACGTTGCTTTGTTGGTGAGTATGTCAAGTCATCACGGTCGTTCACATGGAAGGATTGGTTTGCCTTGGTTGGACTAGTGGTAGTAATTTTAGGACAAATTCTTTTAGGAGGATGAGATGTTTCAATTGAATCAAGTGGCCTGTGCCTATGAACAAAAAAAGGTCTTTGCTGGTCTTGATTTGGAGATTAGACAAGGGCAATATGTGATGTTGATGGGGGAAAATGGGACTGGAAAGTCGAGTCTCATCAGTCTATTAACAGGCTTCAAACAAGAAGAGTCTGGCCGTATTCTTTTCCTAGGGAAAGAGGTCAGGGAATGGTTGAAGGACAAACGTCAAAAACGTGATTTCTATAGTCGGTTAGGTATTCTTTTTCAAGATGTAGATAGTCAGCTTTTTAATAGTACGGTCTATGATGAGATTGCCTTTGGGCCTCGTCAGTTAGGTTTGACTGAAGAAGAAGTCTCAAAACGTGTTGAGGACACCCTAACCCTACTTAAAATTGACGATTTAAGGGACCGAGTGCCTTATCAATTGTCTGGTGGTGAAAAGAAGAAAGTAGCCTTTGCCAGCATTATGGTAACCAATCCAGATGTCTATATTCTTGATGAACCCTTCAACAATCTCTCTAAAGAATATGAAGAATTTTTTAGAGAGCTCTTACATGAGCTTCATTCGGCTGGCAAAACCATTATCATGTCAGCCCATCACTTTAAGCATCTTCATCATGAGAAGGCAGATGTTCTTCTTTTTGAGAATGGGAAGGCTGATTTCTTTCCTGCAAGGGAGGTTCTCAGTAATCAGCAAGTGATTGAGCGCTTATCACATTACTAATGAGTAAAAAGGTAGAAAATCGTTATTGGTTTTCTCCCTTTTTTATTTTGTCAAACAATTGATACTTCAGAGTGATAGGATTTTCTTATCACCTTGATTATGTTTAAGTATTAGTTAAGACTAGTGATTTTTGTTACAATTAGAACAATCAATCTCAAAGGAGACAATTATGAAACTTAAAAAAATTCTTGGAATCACAGGTGTAGCCATTGCTTCAGTAGCATTGCTCGCTGCATGTTCTTCAAAATCAAAAGATACATCTTCAGATACATCTTCGTCAAAATCATCTGGTGCTAAAGAAACTGTTAATTTTGCAACGGTCGGAACAACAGCACCATTTTCATATGAAAAAGACGGTGAATTAACTGGTTACGATGTGGAAGTGGCTAAAGAGGTCTTCAAAGACTCTGACAAGTATGAAGTGAAATTCCAAAAAACAGAATGGTCTTCAGTCTTTACAGGTCTTGACTCAGCTAAATACCAAATGGCTGGGAACAATATCTCTTACTCAGAAGAACGTGACCAAAAATACCTTTTCTCATATCCAATTGGAACAACACCTGCAGTCTTGACGGTTCCAAAAGATAGTAAAATCAAGAAGTATGATGACATCGCTGGTCACTCTACACAGGTAGTTCAAGGAACATCAACAGCTACTCAATTGACTGAATTCAATGATAAACATTCAGATAAGCCAGTTGAACTCAACTACACTAATGAAAACATTACACAAATGTTGACAAACTTAAATGAAGGTAAATACGACTTCAAGATCTTTGATGCACCAACTGTTAATGCAATTATCAAAAACAATAAGTTGACAAAATTGAAGACCATTGAACTTAAGTCTGATCAACAACCATACATTTACTTCTTGTTTGCTGATAATCAAAAAGACCTTCAAAAATTTGTAAATAAACGTTTGGAAGAACTCCAAAAGGATGGTACTTTGGCTAAATTGGCTGAAAAATTCCTTGGAAATAAAGATTATATCCCAACTAAAGATGCTTTGAAAGTACCAAGCAAAAAATAAGAAATTAGGCTGAGGATAGATATTTCTCAGCATTTTCTTATAAATAAAATTTAGGATAGGCTATAGCTAATAACTATAGATTCATACAATTATAAACAATTTGCTACAATTCTCATCCTATGGGATAATAGTTTTACACTTAAAACAATTTAAAGGAGCTTATGATGAAATTTAAAAAATTCTTGGAATTGCAGGATTAGCAGTCGCTTCAACAGTAGCCTTGGCTGCATGTGGTGCTGGTGGTAACAAGTCAGCTAAAGATGATAAAACATTGACAGTTGGTATCATGACATTGGATGATGCAACTGAACCAGTATGGGATAAGGTCAAAGAATTGGCTAAAGAAAAAGGCGTAACGATTGAGTTGAAAGAGTTTACGGACTACAACCAACCAAACGAAGCCCTTAAAAACGGTGAAATCGATGTCAATGCTTTCCAACACATTTACTTTTTGAATAACTGGAATAAAGAAAACAAGGGTGATGTTGTTGCTGCAGCAGATACACTTCTTAGCCCTATCCACCTTTTCTCAGGTACTGAAAACGGAAAAGCTAAATACAAAGATGTTAAAGATCTTCCTGAAGGAGCTACTATCTCAGTACCTAATGATGGTACAAATGAAAGCCGTGCATTGACTCTTCTTCAAACAGCTGGTTTGATTAAATTAGATGTTAAAAAAGGTGAATTGGCAACAATCAAGAACATTTCTGAAAATCCAAAGAAATTGGAAATCAAAGAAATCGCAGCTGAACAAACAGCTCAAACTCTTTCATCTGTAGATGCAGCAGTTGTTAACAACTCATATGCCCAACAACAAAATGTTAACTACGATACAACTCTCTTCCAAGAAGATCCAAGTCAAGATTTGAAAGATTGGGTTAACATTATTGCAGCTAACAAGGATTGGGAAAAATCAAATAAGGCTGATGCGATCAAAGTTTTGATTAAAGCTTACCAAAATGATGAAGTTGCCCAAACCATTTACGATGCCTCTAACAAGGTTGACCTTCCAGCATGGAAAGGTGCACCAACACAAGATCAATTGAAAGCTAATTCAAAGAAATAAGCTAAGGGCGGAAGGGCGTGTGAGAACACGCCGTTTTGTCTTGTATGAAGGAGACGAATTTGATGGCATTTTCTAGTGAAGAAGAGCAGTTACAAAAGTTCCGTAATGACGAAACTGCTCAACACTATTTTGAAGTTTTGCGGACTTTGATTTCTAAAAAATCTATTTTTGCTCAAAATATTGGTCTCTATGATGTGGCTGCCTA
>NZ_CM002133.1:297080-365226 GCF_000448665.1 Streptococcus sp. HSISS2
GGTGCACCAACACAAGATCAATTGAAAGCTAATTCAAAGAATAAGCTAAGGGCGGAAGGGCGTGTGAGAACACGCCGTTTTGTCTTGTATGAAGGAGACGAATTTGATGGCATTTTCTAGTGAAGAAGAGCAGTTACAAAAGTTCCGTAATGACGAAACTGCTCAACACTATTTTGAAGTTTTGCGGACTTTGATTTCTAAAAATCTATTTTTGCTCAAAATATTGGTCTCTATGATGTGGCTGCCTACCTTGGTGAAATCTTTTCAAGGATAGGTGCAGAGGTGACGATTGACGAGACCTATACGGCACCTTTTGTCTTGGCAAAATTTAAGAGTCCAAATCCAGATGCTAAGACCATTATCTTTTATCAGCATTATGATACTGTTCCTGCGGATAACGATCAGCCTTGGACGGATGAACCTTTTCGTTTGACTGTTCGAAAGGGTTACATGTATGGTCGTGGTGTTGATGATGATAAAGGGCATATCACAGCTCGTCTGACAGCCCTTCGTAAATATATTCGAGAGGTCGGTGACCTTCCTGTTAATATCACGTTTATGATGGAAGGCGCTGAGGAATCTGCCTCAACTGATCTTGAAAAGTATTTGGAAAAATACCGTGATGACCTTCTTCCGGCAGATCTTCTGGTTTGGGAACAAGGTAACCGCAATAGTAAAGGACAACTAGAAATCACAGGTGGCAACAAGGGGATTATTACCTTTGATTTGTCTGTCGAGAGTGCCGATGTTGATATTCATTCTAAATTTGGTGCTGTGATTGAATCTGCGTCATGGTATTTACTCAATGCTATCTCTAGTATGCGTGATGATCAGGGACGGATTCTCATTGATGGTATCTACGATAAAGTGATTCAACCTAACGAACGCGAGATGGATCTCATTGAGACCTATGCTATTGAAAATGCAGACAGCCTTCGAAAAATTTACGGGCTAAAACTTCCAATTTTGGAAAGTGACCGTCGTGATTTCTTAAAGACTTATTACTTTGAACCAGCCCTTTCTATCGAAGGGATTTCGACAGGTTACCAGGGGCAGGGGGTTAAGACTATCTTACCAGCGCAAGCCAAAGCTAAAATGGAGATGCGTTTGGTTCCTGGTTTGACACCTGAGTATGTTTTGGAGCGTATCAAGGCCCATCTTAAAAAGAAGGATTCGACCGTATTAAGGTAACCTTAACTCTTGGTGAAGAAAGTTATCGTAGCGATATGTCTGATCCGGCTATTGTCAATGTTATTGAGTTGGCAAAAGGCTTTTATGAGGAAGGTGTCGCTGTACTTCCAACGGCTGCCGGTACTGGACCTATGCATATGATTTACGAGGCTTTGGGTGTTCCTATGGCAGCTTTTGGGATAGGAAATGCTAATAGCCGTGACCACGGTGGGGATGAAAATGTTAGCCTAGCAGACTACTATACCCACATTGAACTAATTAAGGAGTTAATTGCAAGTTATGAGTAATGTCATTATTGATTTGAAAAATATTGATATCACCTTTACACAGAAACGCCGCACTATCCAAGCGGTTAAAGATGTATCTATCCAGATTGAAAAAGGTGATATTTACGGAATTGTTGGTTATTCAGGGGCTGGGAAGTCTACCCTGGTGCGTGCTATTAATCTTTTGCAAGTGCCTACAGCTGGTCAAATCACTATCGGTAAGGATGTGACTTTTGCAGATGGTAAGGTCCAATTAACGACAAAAGAGTTGCGTCAAAAACGTCAAACAATTGGGATGATTTTCCAACACTTTAACTTAATGGCTCAGAAAACGGCTTATGAAAATGTTGCCTTTGCCCTCCGCCACTCTAAGTTAAGCAGTGAAGAAAAGGACAAAAAAGTTCGTGGCCTCTTGGAGTTGGTTGACTTGGCTGACCGTGCAGAAAACTATCCTGCACAGTTGTCAGGTGGACAAAAACAACGTGTAGCGATTGCACGTGCCTTGGCCAACGATCCTGAAATCTTGATTTCAGATGAGTCTACATCAGCCCTTGACCCTAAAACGACTAAGCAAATTCTGTCACTTCGGCAAGATTTGAATAAGAAACTTGGTTTGACAGTGGTTATGATTACCCACGAAATGCAAATTGTTAAAGATATTTGTAACCGTGTGGCTGTCATGCAAAATGGTCAACTTTTGGAAGAAGGCAGTGTCCTTGATATTTTCTCAAATCCACAAGAAGATTTGACACAAGAATTTATTGAAACTGCAGCGGGAATTGAAGATGCTTTGACTAAGATTAATGCGCAACCTTTGGTTAAAAACTTGCCAAGTTCAGCTCTTCTTGTTCAACTTAAATACGCTGGTTCTTCCACAGATGAGCCACTCTTGACTGAAATCTTCAAAGATTACGGTGTTTCAAGTAATATCCTTTATGGGAATGTTGAAATTCTCGGTGATACACCTGTTGGTGAATTGGTCGTTGTTTTGGATGGCGATTCTGACAAGGTTATTGCAGCGCAAAAAGCGATTGAAAATGCAGGTGTTAACTTGCAGGTACTTAAGAAAGGAGCCCAATAATGGCAGATTGGATTCAACAAAACTTTCCAGATATTTATCGTATCGGTATGCAAGGGGTTAACTCTTGGCCAGATGCCATTTACGCAACTCTCTATATGACCGTGATTTCCTTCATCATTGGGGGACTTCTTGGTCTGGTCATGGGACTCTTCTTGGTATTGACAGGACCTCGTGGGGTTATTGAAAATAAATTTGTTTTCCAAATCCTAGATAAGGTGACCTCTATCTTTCGTGCCATTCCTTTCATCATCCTCCTAGCGATTTTGAAAGGCTTTACTTACTTCATCGTAGGGACTAACCTTGGGATGACAGCGGCCTTGGTTCCATTGTCAGCTGCAACCTTCCCATTCTTTGCCCGTCAAGTACAGGTGGTACTTGCAGACTTAGACCGTGGGGTAATTGAAGCAGCGCAAGCTAGTGGTGCGACTCTTTGGGATACGATTAAGGTTTACCTTGGTGAAGGTCTACCTGAGTTGGTTCGTGTATCAACCGTGACCCTGATTTCACTCGTGGGTGAAACTGCTATGGCCGGTGCCATCGGTGCAGGTGGTCTTGGTTACATTGCCATCTACTATGGATACAACCGTTCAAATACTTCCGTCACTATCTTGGCAACCTTGTTGATCCTGATTTTGATTTTCCTTATCCAATTTGTCGGTGACTTCTTAACTCGTAAATTGAGTCATAAATAAGAGTGGAAAGCCTGCTTTCAACAGGCTTTTTTCATGTCTTGACGATTTGAGAAATATATCATAATATGGAAGTCAATGAATGTTTTGTGGTTTCGTTAACCACATAAAAGGAGTTAATGAGTTATGCAACGTTTTATTTCAACGTGGAATAGAACCAGCTTGATAAAGCGTATTGCCATTGGTGTGGTAATCGGTGCTTTGCTTGGTTTGCTTATTCCTAAGATAACAGTTATTGGTCTCTTGGGAGATATGTTTGTTGGTGGTTTGAAGGCTATTGCACCCCTCTTGGTTTTTGCCTTGGTGGCCAATGCCCTTTCCCAAACACGTGAGGGCCAACAAAGCAACATGAAGACGGTAATTGTTCTCTACCTATTTGGGACCTTTGCTGCAGCTTTGACAGCTGTGATTTCCCACTATATTTTTCCAATTTCATTGAAATTGGGAGCAGCCGCAGCTACCAAAGCAAGTGCACCTCAGGGGGTTGGTGAGGTGTTTAAGGATTTATTGCTTAAGATGGTGGATAATCCTATTAATGCCTTGGCTCAAGCCAACTATATTGGGGTTTTGGTCTGGGCTGTTGTCTTTGGTTTTGCTATGCGAACAGCCAGTCAACACACTAAAGAATTGCTTAATACCTTAGCTGAGGTGACCTCTCAAATCGTGCGTTGGATCATTAACCTAGCACCATTTGGTATTCTTGGTCTTGTCTTTAATACGATTTCTGAAAATGGTATTGGTGTCTTGGCAGATTATGGAGTTCTTATCCTTGTTCTGGTTGGTACTATGGCCTTTGTTGCCTTGGTGGTCAATCCAGCCATTGCCTTTGTGATGATGGGCAAGAATCCTTTCCCATTGGTTTTCCGTTGTCTGAAAGATTCTGGGATTACTGCCTTCTTTACCCGCTCATCAGCTGCCAATATCCCCGTCAACCTTCAATTGTGTGAAAACCTTGGTTTGAATCCTGATACTTATTCAGTTTCTATCCCTCTGGGCTCAACAATTAACATGGCAGGGGCAGCCGTGACAATTAATGTTTTGACACTGGCTGCAGTGACTACTTTGGGAATTGAGGTTGACTTTGCGACAGCCCTTATTCTTAGTGTAGTTTCAGCTATTTCTGCCTGCGGTGCCTCAGGTATTGCAGGAGGTTCCCTTCTCTTGGTACCTGTAGCATGTAGCCTCTTTGGTATCTCAAATGATTTGGCCATGCAGGTTGTCGGTGTCGGCTTTATTGTCGGTGTCATCCAAGACTCATGTGAAACGGCCCTCAACTCGTCAACAGATGTTCTCTTTACAGCAGTAGCAGAAAAAAGCCGTTGGAATAAGGCTTAGATAATAAGAAAGGTCAGCCTCTGGGGCTGACCTTTCTGAGGTTATGTAGTCAACATAGGCAAAGACTATAGCTAGCTCAAGGATTTGTCATCTTTAAAATACCCATAAAATGTGGTAAAATAAACGTCTCTAATAGAAAAGGGTGAGATATTTATGACTAATAATCTATTAGTACTTCAATCGGATTTTGGTTTGGTTGATGGTGCTGTTTCGGCCATGATTGGTGTGGCTTTACAAGAAGAGCCAAGCCTAGGAGTGCACAACTTAACCCATGACATCACTCCCTATAACACATTTGAAGCTTCCTACCGTCTCTTTCAAACCGTTGAATACTGGCCAAAAGGGACAACTTTTGTATCCGTAGTTGACCCTGGTGTCGGATCGTCACGAAAAAGTGTGGTTGCTCTGACTAAGACTGGGCAATATATCGTTACTCCCGACAATGGCACACTTTCTTATATTAAAAAGAATGTTGGTATCGTGGCTGTTCGAGAAATTTCAGAGGTTGAGAACCGCCGTAGTAATACCGAGCTATCTTATACCTTCCACGGACGTGATGTTTATGCTTATACAGGTGCCAGATTAGCCTCTGGTCATATCAGTTTTGAAGATGTTGGACCCGAGTTACCTGTGGAGAAAATTCTAGAACTTCCAGTGGTTGAAACCATCATAGAAGATCATTTGGTTCGTGGTGCGATTGACATTCTAGACGTCCGTTTCGGATCGCTTTGGACCTCAATCACACGTGATGACTTTTACGCTTTGGAACCAAACTTTGGTGATCGTTTCGAAGTGACCATCTTTAACAATGATATGTTGGTCTACCAAAACCAAGTTACCTATGGAAAATCTTTTGCGGATGTTCGTATTGGTCAACCAATTATTTATATCAACTCCCTCTATCGTGTGGGACTAGCCATTAACCAAGGGTCTTTTGCCAAGGCCTATAATGTCGGTGTAGGATCTAACTGGCACATTGAAATTAAACGTTTAGGAGATTAAAGTAAAATTATGAAAAATAATTCAATTCGTACAGTAGTTGCGACAGGTATTGGTGCAGCACTCTTTATCATCATCGGTATGTTTGTTAACATTCCTATTTTTGGGAATACTAGCATCCAACTGCAATATGCAGTTCAGGCTCTGTTTTCAGTAATATTTGGCCCCATCACAGGTTTCTTCATGGGCCTCATTGGTCATGCGCTTAAGGATGGTATCCAATACGGAAGTATTTCATGGGCTTGGGTTCTTGCTAGTGGTGTTATAGGTCTTGTCATTGGTCTATTTCGTAAAAAATACGATGCAACAAAAGGGGTTCTGACATTTGGAAATATGATTTGGTTTAACCTCATCCAACTCTTATCTCTTATTATTGCGTATGGTGTTGTGACACCAATCGGTGATAAAATCCAATTTGCGCAAGAATGGTCTTACCTCTATGCTCAAGGTTTTGTTGCTGGATTGGCAAACTTTATTACAATTGCAGTTGGAGGAACGGCTCTACTTGCAATTTACGCCCACTCACGTACACAATCAGGTAGTCTTACTAAAGACTAGAAATAATTTATAGCAGAGTGTGGCTTGTCAAGATTTTTTTGATAAGCCCTCTCTTTTTTAGTAGAAACATGGATAAATACATTAGTTTTAATCAGTTTACATTTCAATATGATGCGCAAGCGGAAGCTACAATCAAGAATATCAGTTTTGATATTGCTAAGGGTGAGAAAGTACTTATCTTAGGCCCGTCTGGTAGTGGAAAATCAACCCTGGCCCAGTGTCTTAATGGTATCATTCCTAACATTAACAAAGGTCAAGCGCAGGGGCAGGTGACTATAGGCGGCCAAGACATTTTCAATCAATCAATCTATGATAGGTCTCAATTGGTATCTACGGTGTTACAGGATCCAGATGGTCAGTTTATTGGATTGACGGTAGCTGAAGATTTGGCCTTTTCCTTGGAAAATGATTGTGTCAATCAAGGTGAGATGAAAGATAAGGTGGCTCTCTGGGCCGAACGTTTGAATTTGAGTTCTCTCTTGGGTCATCGTCCTCAAGATTTATCAGGTGGACAAAAACAACGGGTCAGTCTAGCTGGGGTCTTGATTGATGAGAGTCCGATCCTCTTATTTGATGAGCCGTTGGCAAATTTGGATCCTAAATCGGGCCAAGAAACGATTGCCCTTATTGATAAAATTCACAAGGAAGTAGGGGCCACGACGATTATTATTGAGCACCGTCTGGAGGATGTTCTTTATCGTCCTGTTGACCGTGTTTTATTGGTCAATGATGGGAAACTCCTCTTTAACGGTAGCCCAGATGAGCTTTTATCAACTACTCTCTTGTTGGATAATGGTATTCGTGAACCCCTCTATGTGACGGTTTTACGTCAGTTGGGATTTAACACCAAAAGTGCAGAGCAGCTCAGCCAACTAGAAACTTTGGACCTGTCTGGTTTAAGCTTGCCAGACAGAACGAGAAAGGTTCCATCTGAAAGTCAAACAACTCCTATTTTAGAGGTTGGGAAACTTAAAGTTGGCTACGGAGATAACCTACCTATAATTGAGAACATGTCCTTTAGTCTGAAAAAGGGTGAGCGTCTAGCAATTGTTGGTAAAAACGGAGCTGGTAAGTCAACGCTTGCCAAGGCTTTATGTGGCTTTGTCCCTAGTCACGGCAGGCTAATTTATAAAGGTCAGGATATTAGCCAGGATAGCATCGCTGAGCGTTCAGAACGTATCGGGTTTGTTTTACAAAATCCTAACCAGATGATTAGTCAAGCTATGATTTTTGATGAAGTAGCTTTAGGTTTACGTTTGAGAGGTGTTGACGAGTCAGAAGTTGAAGAGCGTGTTTATGAGGTTTTGAAGACCTGTGGCCTCTATAGTTTTCGTAAATGGCCCATTTCTGCCCTATCATTTGGTCAGAAAAAGCGTGTGACTATAGCTTCTATCTTGGTTTTGAAACCTGAAATCATTATCTTAGATGAGCCAACGGCTGGTCAAGATTACCAAACGTATACGGATATCATGACTTTCCTTGACAGTCTTCAGCAGCAAGGCCATACGATTGTAATGATTACCCACGACATGCAACTTATGTTGGAATACAGTGATCGTTGTTTGGTTGTCGTTGATGGTGCGATTATTGCAGATGATAATCCTGTCGCCATCCTCAATCAGCACGACCTGTTGAAGGCAGCTAATCTGAAACAGACATCACTCTATACCTTGGGTCAGAAATTGTCCTGTGATCCAGTAGACGTGACAGAGTATTATATTGATAAAATTAACAAAGGAGGCCCTTATGTCTAATCGTTTAATTGGTTATCAATCAGGTCAAGGTTTCCTTTATGGATTATCTGGTGCAAGTAAAATGATTTTCTTCATTTTAGTATCAGTTGCTTGTATGGCAACTTACGATCCTAGATTTATATTAGTAATAGGTTTTCTATCTATTTATCTTTTCAAGCGAGCTAATATTCGATGGAAAGATGTTTCATTTGTTGTTGAAATCATTGGAGCCGTTGCCCTCTTTAACTTAGTCATGGTTTATCTTTTCGATCCTAGCTATGGTGAGGAGATTTATGGTACTAAGACCGTATTGGTTGAAGGATGGGGCCGCTTTTATTTAACCAGTCAGGAGATTTTCTATCTTGCTAATCTCTTGCTTAAGTATTTTTCAACGGTTCCTCTTGCCATTCTCTTTCTGATGACTACCCATCCGAGTCAGTTTGCAGCTAGTCTTAATCAGATTGGATTGCCTTATAAATTTGCCTACTCCGTTAGTTTGACATTGCGTTATATTCCAGATGTTCAAGAAGAATTCTTTACGATTCGCAAGGCCCAGGAAGCGCGTGGCTTAGATTTGTCGAAGAAGGCAGGTCTGGTTAAGCGCATTCGTGGGAATCTACAAATTGTTCTTCCATTAATTTTTCTTCGTTAGAGCGTATTGATACCATATCGACAGCTATGGAATTACGCCGCTTTGGTCGCTATAAAAAACGTACCTGGTATGTTCATAAATCTTTGACTAAGCAAGATTATCTTGTAATCTTATTAGCGTTTCTGCTGTTAGGGATTAGTCTAGGATTGATTTTCCTGAATCAGGGTCGATTTTACAATCCTTGGTTATGATATTAGGGTTAAAGATTGTATGGATTTTTGCAACAATAAAAAACGTTCTAGTCCTGTTCATTGTGAACAAGATTAGAACGTTTTTCTGTTATTTCAAATACCCCAAATAGTCAAATTTTTCTAGTGTTCGATTGTCAGCAACGACTAGGATAGTTCCTTCATTAGGCAGCTGTTTCGTAGGGTCAAAATGAGTGTTTAGTTTTCCATTTTCATCGTTTCTAAAACCAATGACATTGACGTTGTAAGTTTTTCGGAGATTCAAGGTGTGCAAAGATTTTCCTGCCCATTCATGAGGAATCCTAAGCTCGATTAAAGCCACGTCATCCTCTAGATGAAAGACATTTGAAATGTTATAGCGGAGTATGTTGGAAGCCAGTTCTTTTGCCGTACTGCGTTCGGGTGTAATGACGAGGTTGGCTCCCATACCATAGAGAACCTCTTCGTAATTGATGCTTTTAGCTTTAGCAATGATACGTTTAATCCCTAGCTTCTTACAGTGCAAAAGAGCCAATGCTGAAGACTCCAGATGCTCCCCTGTAGCAATAATAACGGTATCACAGCTCTCAATACTAGTTGAGCGAAGAAAATCAATGTCAGTAATATCCCCCACAGCAGCCTTAGTTACCCGATCTGCTAGAGAATCAATGGTTTTAGGATTGTTATCTAAGGCAATGACATCTTGGCCAAAAGTGGAAAGTTCGGTTGCGATGGTTTGTCCAAAAATCCCCAAACCGAGGACGCCAATAATTTGTGTTTTCATGTAGAATCCTTTCAGAATTTTGTTAATGAATTGGTTGCTTTAGCCAACAGAGATGTCAGTTGGTGAGTAGGAAACCTGTTTTTCTTTTTTGGTCATCAAACTCAAGAGAACAGTGATGGGACCGACACGACCAATGAACATGAGAGCCATGATAACGAAGCGCCCTATGGTATTAAGACTAGGAGTCAAATCCATAGACACACCGACTGTGGCAATAGCTGACACACTCTCAAATAGCAAGGCCAGTGGTGAGAGATTTGGATTGGTTTCAAGCAGAATAACATAGCCGACAAAGAGCATTGTTAGGAAAAAGAGTATAACTGTGAATGCTTGCAAAACAGTCTTATTAGATATAATACGATTTCGAAAAACAACGCTCGAGTTACCAGATAGCTCTGACTTAAAAAGTAGGAACATGATGGAGGCAGTTGTCACCTTGATACCACCCGCAGTTCCTCCAGGTCCACCACCGATAATCATCTGAATCATAAAAAGAAGATTTGTGGAGAAATCGGCCTTGGTATAGGAAATCGTTGCGAAGCCAGCAGTACGCATGGTTACAGTTTGAAAGAAACTGACCATAAGTTGCTGCCAAACGTTGAGAGTACCGATTGTCTTAGAGTTATCCATTTCCAGTAGCCAAGCTAACAAGGTTCCCACCAAGAGGATACAAGTTGTACTAATAAGCACAAGACGGCTTTGATTACTAAGGGGTCTACAAGCTAATTTCCAATTCCTTGGACGATCTTTAATATAACGTCGCAATAGTTGAATCAAATCAATCCAGACTGCAAAACCCAAACTTCCAGACATGATGAGACCTGCGACAGCAAGGTTTATTGTTGGATTGGTCGCATAGTCTTGTAGACTGTTAGCTCCTAAGTTATCAAAACCAGCGTTACAAAAAGCTGAGACCGCTAGAAATAGACTGAAAAATGCCGTGACCAAGTCCAAAGCGAGGGATAAAATCAGTCATAATCACTAGTGCCGCTAAAGCTTCAATGGAAAAAGTTATTTTATATACCTTGAAAAGATAGGATTTTAAATCTTTTTGATTGTCCCTGCTGAGTGCAGATTGAAGGAGATCTTGATCGCTCAAGCCCAATTTATTTTTAAGGCTATAGGTACTGATAGCAATCAAAGAGACTAGCCCAAGACCCCCGGTCTGCATGAGAAGCATGGAGACAATTTGACCAAAACCATTGTAAGCTTTACTAACAGGAACCACAGAAAGTCCAGTCACACAGACCATTGATACCGTGTTGAAAAGATGGTCTAGATAGTTTGTTTCTGGACTATTAGCATAGTGACTAATGGGAAGACTAAGTAAGATACTTCCCACCAGAATGACAAAGACAAAACTAAGCACAAGTCTTTGAGTGACAGAAAAACGATTAATCAATGAAAACCTCCAAATTTACCATAAGGGGAAACAATAATCCAAGGAATCAAAAACATCCTTGGATGAACGTTATAGTGGCTTCTTATTAGGCATTCCAGCACGACGAGGGTACTTGTTTGGAGTTTCTTTTTTCTTCTCGACAATGGTAATATGACGCCCATCACCATTTGGTAAATGGTAGTTATCGTTGAGAATAGGTTTGGCAAAAAGGAGGTTCAAAGCATTCTTAGCTTCAGCCAATTCTTCATCGGCAGCTGCAGCCTTAAGTGCAATGAGTTGTCCACCAACCTTCAAGAAAGGAATGGTCAATTCTGAGAGAATCTGCAGACGTGCAACAGCACGGGCAGTCACCACATCAAATTGAGCACGGAAGGACTTATCTTGACCAAAATCCTCGGCACGTCCATGATAGAAGTGAACACCGCTAAGTTGCAGCTCATCTGCCAAGAGATTGAGAAAATTGATGCGTTTATTGAGAGAATCAATGATGGTCACTTCAAGCTTAGGACAAAGAATCTTCATAGGGAGACTTGGAAAACCAGCTCCAGCCCCAATATCTAAGAGTCGAATATCTTGATTTTTGATATGTCCTTGCAGAACGGGAGCCAACGAATCATAGAAATGCTTAAGGTAAACATCGTTTTTATCAGTGATTGCCGTAAGATTGATTTTTTCGTTCCATTCTACCAATAGCTCAAAATAGCGTTGAAATTGGTCTTTTTGCTGCTGACTCAGATTGAATCCCTCTTCTTGTAGAGCTTTGTAAAAATCTTCAGGTGTCATTTTTATATTCCTTTTAAATAGTTTCAATGCTCTTATTTTACCATAATTAAGGCCTTTCATCTAACACCAAAAATGAGCGAACATTAGGAGCGAACGTATTTTTCATTATCTTTTAAAGAAGTTCTAAGTTTAAGAAATATGTAATATTTAAGGTGTTATTTTTCTTAAAAATCTGATATAATACTAATTAAGTCTAAAATCATAATTACTCGCTTAAAAGAAAGTTACAATATAGTTGCTTTAATGAAAGGCGGTTGTGGGGGATTATGGTCTTGTGGATTAAAAATCACTCCCCGTGGGGAAATTTAGTTTGAGGATTGACAATGATTTATCTTTCAGAAGTTAGAAAGTCTCCAGAAGGGCTTGCTTTTAACGAAGCACCTTTACTTTTGGAGTCTATTAAAGAACGCTATAATCAGGTTTTAAATCTTGAACAGATTCAAGCAAGTGGACAGGTAGTCTATGATAATGGTTTGTA
The DNA here is from genome assembly GCF_000448665.1 of Streptococcus sp. HSISS2. Lineage (NCBI taxonomy): Bacteria > Bacillati > Bacillota > Bacilli > Lactobacillales > Streptococcaceae > Streptococcus > Streptococcus sp. HSISS2. The sequence continues at coordinate 309,199 of NZ_CM002133.1, forward strand.
CCTTTTGGATTATCAATTAGCTTATAATATTACATTACCATCTAGCCGTTCTCTTGAGCCTGTAACGCTTAGTTTTAACTATCCAGTCTCGGAGACCTTTATTCAAGAGGCAGATGCCCTTCTACAAAAGGAATTAGTCGAAGAAAACTTGGTTCTTATCTTGGATGGTGATGCCATTAATCTAGATGAGAGTATATTGGACAATATTCTTCTTAATATTCCTATGAAAGTCTTAACACCAGAAGAAGAGAAAGGTCAAATTTCTCTTTCAGGAAATGACTGGGAAGTCCTGTCGGAAGAGGAATATGCAGCCCTCCAACAAGAGAAAAAAGAGGCAAGTAATCCTTTTGCCCAATTGAATGGTCTATTTGATGAAAATTAATTCAAAAAATAAACTAAAAATGTTTGACAATTTTAAAACTGTATATTATTATATCATTAGAAGTTAATTTTCAGATTTATTTGCTAAATAAATCGACAGACTTTTAAAGGAAAATAGAAGTCAAAAAAATTTAAGAAAGTGGTAAATACTTATTATGAGCAAACGCATTTTGATTGTTGAAGATGAGAAAAACCTTGCTCGTTTTGTCTCGTTAGAACTTCAACACGAAGGATACGACGTTGTGACAGCAGACAACGGACGTGAAGGACTAGAAATGGCACTTGAGAAAGATTTCGATCTTATTCTCTTGGATCTTATGTTACCTGAGATGGACGGTTTTGAAGTAACTCGTCGTCTCCAACAGGAAAAAGATACTTATATTATGATGATGACAGCTCGCGACTCAATCATGGACATCGTTGCCGGATTGGATCGTGGTGCTGATGACTATATTGTAAAACCATTTGCGATTGAAGAACTTTTGGCACGTATTCGTGCGACCTTCCGTCGTCAAGATATTGAAGCTGCTAAGAATGCACCAGCTAAAGCGTCAACTTACCGTGACTTGAAATTAGATGTTCAAAACCGTACAGTTGTACGTGGTGATGAAGCTATCCCATTGACAAAACGTGAGTTTGATTTGTTGAACACACTTTTGAGCAATATGAACCAAGTGATGACCCGTGAAGAACTTTTACTTCAAGTTTGGAAATATGATGATGCTATCGAAACAAACGTTGTAGACGTTTATATTCGTTACTTGCGTGGAAAAATTGATGTTCCAGGCAAAGAATCATATATTCAAACGGTACGAGGCATGGGTTATGTTATTCGTGAAAAATGAGTAAATTACAAGATAAATTATTCGGTAAAGTAACCATTAGAAAAAAGTTGACCATGACAACTGCTGTGGTCTTCTTTCTTGTATTATCGATGTTCACCCTCGTTGTTGTTTTTTCAGCAAATACGCTTCTTTTACAACGTGAACGTCAAAATGTAAATGCTACCATCTCAAAGGTTGTTACATACATTGAAAAAGACTGGGATTCTGATGAAGAATTAAGTCCAGAACCGCTCTTAGCTGCCCTTTATTCGCCTAAAAATATCTATGCATCAATTATTAATGGCGTGCTTTCTGAAAAGCATTCTCTAGATGGCCAAGTTGCGATTTCTAATAAACTCTATTCAAATCAGTCAGTCTTTGTTTATGACAAAAAAGGAACGTTTATCTTTACCTCTGAGGAGAATACAGATTCTCCACCAGGCATGTCTGAGGTTAACAAACTAAAGTCAGTGTCTTATAAGGGAAAACGTGGCTTCTTGCTAGAGGTTCCGATTTATGGTAAAGATAAAAAGACAATAGTTGGTTATGCCCAAATCTTCCATGATTTGGAATTCTATTATGCCCTCAAAGAGCGTCTGATTTTCTTATTGATTTTCCTTGAAGTAGGGATGACGGTCTTGGTCATCGCAGCGACTGTCGTTGTCTTGACATCTATTCTTCGTCCGATGAGACAGTTGCACGAGACTATGGGGGTTATTACCGATTCACCAAGTGATTTGGAGCTCCGTTCTAAGATTGAAAGTCATGATGAAATTGGTGATCTGGCGGTTAACTTTAACCGTATGATGGATAAAATCCAAGAGAATAATCAGATGCAGATGCGCTTCTTGAGTGACGTGAGTCACGAGTTGCGTACTCCGATTGCCGTTATCAAGGGACATATGGACCTCTTGCAACGTTGGGGTAAAAATGACCCTGAGATTTTGGAAGAAAGTCTGGAGGCTGCAAGCCATGAGGCCAACCGTATGACCATTATGATCAATGATATGTTGGATTCTATCCGAGTTAAGGGATCCTTTGAGAATCACAGAAATGACACTTGTGATTTGAATTCTTCAATTCGTACGGTTATTGGGAACTTCCGTGTTTTGCATGAAGATTACCAATTCTATCTCAATGATTTTGAAAGTTCTGAGCGTCCAGCACAGATTTACAGCCAACACTTTGAACAGGCTATCACAATTTTGATTGATAATGCCGTCAAGTATTCACCTGTTGACAAGGAAATCCAGGTAACAATTAAAGCTCTGGAAAATGAAATGTTGGTACAGGTACAAGATAATGGTGAAGGAATTTCTAAAGAGGACATCGAACATATCTTTGAGCGCTTCTACCGTTCAGACAAGGCACGTAATCGTACTACAACTCAATCTGGTGTGGGTATTGGTTTATCAATCCTTTACCAAATTGTGGAAGCTTACCGATGCCGTATTGAAGTTAGTTCTGAATTGGGTGTCGGTACACGTTTCGACCTCTATATTCCTTTTGCAGGGGCAGAAACTACGTCACCACAACTTGAACTTTAAGTAAGAAAAAATGAGTGCTATAGCGACTCTCTTCATAAGCATGTCCTAGCTTAGGGCGTGCTTTTTACGTGCTTTTATGGTAAAATAGAGTACCGAATTTCGAAGATTGGTGGTGAAATGCATGCGTTGTCCAAAATGTCAACATAATAAATCTAGTGTTATCGATAGCCGTCAGGCAGAGGATGGAAATACCATTCGTCGTCGTCGGGAGTGTGATACGTGTCACACTCGTTTTACAACATTTGAGCGTGTGGAGGAAGTTCCACTTTTAGTTGTCAAAAAAGACGGTACGCGTGAACAATTCTCTCGTGATAAGATTTTCAATGGTATCCTGATGAGTGCACAAAAACGCCCAGTTTCTAGTGAGGATATTGAAAATGCTATCACTCGGATTGAGCAAAACATTCGCCGCAACCATGATGGAGAGGTTGATAGCGAGGTTATTGGGAATTTAGTCATGAAAGAACTCGCTGACCTTGATGAAATTACCTATGTCCGTTTTGCCAGTGTTTACCGTTCTTTCAAAGATGTTGATGAAATTGAAGAGTTACTTCAAGAAATCACCAAGACAGTACGTGCGAAAAAAGAGTCTAAAAAATGAGACCTATTGAAGAATTTGTCTATGTTGGCAATCAGGTTATCGTTCCCGATCAGGCAAGTTTAATGCGTTGCTACTACCCCATTATTGGGAGTGAGGGTTACGCTCTTTACCAGTATTTTGTGGCTTTCTATGACAATGGAAATCACCGTCATAAGTTTGCGGCTATTTTGAATCACCTCAATTTTGGCATGCAGCCCCTCAAGGAGGCTCTGGCCGTCCTGACAGCGGTGGATCTTTTAGCCTTCTACCAATCACCCCAAGGAATTTATGTTGTTGAGCTTAAGTCTCCTTTATCCATTGAGCAATTCCTCAAGCATGCGGTTTACAGCTCGCTTTTGGAACAAAAATTAGCGAACCATCAGTAAATGCTTTAAAACCAGCAAGTCTACACGGTTTGCAAGATTTATCCAAACGTTTTTCAGATGTCTTTACAGATGAGCGTTTGGCTCAGAAGACCGTGTCAGACATCAAGCCTAAGAATTCGTTTGATTTAACTAGCTTCAGAAATCGGATGCAGGCCGATGGTCTTGTCTTTACAGATGAAAAGACAGATGTGACCGAAATCTATAAATTGTCTGAGATTCATCATATGAATTGGTATGATACCTATCTCTTGGCTAAAAAAACAGCTGTAAACCATCAGATTATTGTCAAGCGTATGCAGGTGCAATTAGAGCAGGCACAAGCTCAAAAATTGGGTGGTGACTCTGCTTTGACGGAGACTGAAGAAAAGGTTCTTAAGGCGGTTAGGTCTGAAAAACCTATAGATTATCTACAAGGTGCCAAGGGTCCTGGTGGTGCTGTGACTAATTCTGAGAAGAAGATTCTCACAGACTTGGCACAAAGAGGCTTTATGGATGAGGTCATCAATCTCATGGTTGCCTATAGTTTGGGTAGGACACATTCAACCAATGTGAATAGAGAGTATATTTCTAAACTTGCTAATGATTTTGCCTTTAAGAAAATCATCAGTGCTGAACAAGGGCTTTTAGCTTTGCGTAGTGGTTACGATAAGAAATCAAAGCAAACTAAGGCTGATGCTAAGAAAAAACAAATGTGCCGAGCTGGAGTGATCCTAATTATGACAACCAGACCAGCCAGGCTGATCAAGCCAAATTGGACGAAATTAGACGTCGTGCTTTGGCTAAACTAGAAAAAGGAAAGGAGTAGCCCATGGAAAGAGTTGGACAAACCCTCAACCGAACGGGTCATTATGGGTCTGTTGATGCAATAGATTTAACCAAGCAAATCTTGGCAGATCCAAGAGTGGCACGTTTTATTCAAGAGCATGGCTTAAGTCAGGATGAAATCAAACGTAGTCTCCCTAAGTTTAATCAATTCTTGGTGGAATGCCGTAAGGTCAAAGAAGGTGATGTCTCCTACATTGCCAAGGGGTATGAGCCAATTCTAACCATGAATGAGGGCTACGCCGATGTGACTTATAAGGAGACACGTCAGCTCAAAGAGCAGCAGGAGCAACAGGCTATTGCCAATCGGATTAACTTGGTAAGTCTCCCTCAATCTTATCGTAAGATTACTTTTGCGGATATCGCTTTAGACGATGTGGCTCGTGTTGATACCTATGAGAGTCTTGTAGAGTTTGTGGCTGATTATCCAAGTCCAGATCAAAAGGGTCTCTACCTCTATGGTGACATGGGAGTTGGAAAGTCCTTTATGTTGGCTGCCATGGCTCATGAACTTTCAGAGACCAAGAAGGTTGCTACGACCATTATCCACTACCCATCCTTTACCATTGATGTTAAGAATGGTATTAAAGATGGTTCTGTTAAGGAACAAATTGATGCTGTAAAAGAAGCAGAAGTCTTGGTTTTAGATGATATTGGTGCAGAGCAGTTCTCTTCTTGGATTAGAGACGATGTTTTGCAGGTCATCCTCCAGTACCGCATGATTGAGGAGCTACCGACCTTCTTCACGTCTAACTATAGCTTTGCGGACTTAGAAGCTAAGCTATCCAATGGACGTCAGGGAGACGAAACATGGCAGGCTAAACGTGTCATGGAGCGAATCCGTTTTCTAGCCAAAGAGGTTCACTTGAGAGGCGTTAACCGTCGTTAAGTTGGCCCCAATAAATGATAAAAAATGATTGATTTTGCTTTCCTTGTGGAAGGTAAGGTTGCTAAACGAAGAAAGGAATCCCTGTTTTAACTAGGGACTTAAACATATGACATTACCTACAGTTGCTATCGTGGGTCGCCCCAATGTTGGGAAGTCGACCCTATTTAACCGAATTGCGGGTGAACGTATCTCTATCGTCGAAGACGTCGAGGGGGTAACACGTGACCGTATTTATACTTCTGCTGAATGGCTTAACCGTCAGTTTAGCTTGATTGATACGGGTGGTATTGATGATGTTGATGCCCCATTCATGGAGCAAATCAAGCACCAAGCTGATATTGCCATGACCGAAGCAGACGTTATTGTCTTTGTTGTTTCAGGCAAGGAAGGCGTAACAGATGCGGATGAATACGTTGCTCGTATTCTCTATAAGACTCATAAGCCAGTTATCCTAGCCGTCAATAAAGTGGATAACCCTGAAATGCGTGCAGATATCTATGATTTCTATTCTTTGGGGCTTGGCGATCCCTATCCTGTTTCATCTGTTCATGGTATCGGAACGGGGGACGTTCTCGACGCTATCGTTGAAAATCTCCCAACAGAGATTGAAGAAGAAAATCCAGACATCATTCGTTTCAGTTTGATTGGGCGTCCAAATGTCGGAAAATCAAGTTTGATTAACGCCATTTTGGGCGAGGACCGTGTGATTGCCAGCCCAATTGCTGGTACGACTCGCGATGCCATTGATACAAACTTTGTGGACAGTGAAGGTCAAGAGTATACCATGATTGACACCGCTGGTATGCGTAAATCTGGTAAGGTTTATGAAAATACAGAGAAATACTCTGTCATGCGTTCTATGCGTGCCATTGACCGTTCTGATATTGTTCTTATGGTTATCAATGCAGAAGAAGGTATCCGTGAGTATGACAAGCGCATTGCTGGTTTCGCCCATGAAGCTGGTAAAGGGATTATCATCGTAGTTAACAAATGGGATACTATTAAGAAAGACAATCATACCGTTGCTAACTGGGAAGCAGATATCCGTGACCAGTTCCAATTCTTGAGCTATGCACCAATTATCTTTGTATCGGCTGAGACCAAACAACGTCTTAACAAGTTGCCAGAGATGGTTAAACGCATCAGTGAAAGTCAAAACCGTCGTATTTCATCGGCTGTCTTGAATGATGTTATCATGGATGCCATTGCCATCAACCCAACACCAACTGACAAAGGAAAACGCCTTAAGATTTTCTACGGCACACAAGTTTCGGTTAAACCACCAACATTTGTTATCTTTGTCAATGAAGAAGAACTGATGCACTTCTCTTATATGCGTTTCTTGGAAAATCAAATTCGTCAGGCCTTTGGTTTTGAAGGAACACCAATCCACTTGATTGCTCGTAAACGTAAATAAAAAGAGACCAACCAGAATAGAATCGTTATGGGTTGGTCTTTTAGTATTTTAAGGAGAAAATGATGTTAGAAAATATTAAAGCTTATTTATCTAAACAAGGGGTTAAGTATATCAAACCTGAAAAAGCGGGTCAACATCAAGAAGAAATGGAAGTGCTCAAGGCACTTGGCCAAGCAGCTCGTAAGGAAATGCAGGTCTTATCAAAAGTTTTAGAGGAGCGTTTGGCACCCTTTAAGATGGATCGTGTCAGTAATTGGGCCAATCAGGCACAAATATGTCGCCCACACTTTTGGTGCTATTATAGGGCCCCTGAGGACAGTTTAGACGATGTTGCCATGGCGATTCGACTTTATGGTCAGCCTAAAAAATGGGGGATTTCAGTTGAAGTTAGCTTTGTCGAACGGAAAAAATCAGACACCACTCTAGCTAAGCAACATAAGGTCCTAGACTTACCTATTGCCCCCTCTCTATACTATTTTGCCCAGGAAGATGGTGTCAGTCATCGTGTAGAAGGAACTGAAGAGAATCGTCAGATGCTTAAAGCAGCAGTTAGAGATGGTCGTGTTCGTAAGGTATTGGTTAAATATGATGTACCTGTGACGAGTAGCTTGACTGAGGCTGACTTGATAGATCAACTAATGGAAGGCTTTCAACTATTAATGCCCTATTATGATAGTTGTCATGACACAAATGATTTATTGTAGTAATAGTGTAATCGAAGAGAATACATACACAAGGCTTACTGCTTTGAATGAGAATTTTAAATTAGCCCCCAAAGGTATTGCTTTCTTAATATCAGCCCCACAAGATTGACTTGGGTTCTCCCGAGTCGGAAAGTGGACGAAAAGCTCAGTTCACAGCTGCATCATTGGTTTAAAGTAAAATAAAAACGAGGTTGGAACGATTGTTCCAGCCTCGTTTATTCGTTTATTTATTTTGGTGCAATCACTTCAGCACCGCCCATGTAAGGACGAAGAACTTCAGGGATAGTTACTGAACCATCTTCGTTTTGGTAGTTTTCAAGGATAGCGGCTACTGTACGTCCAACAGCAAGTCCTGAACCGTTAAGAGTGTGAAGAAGTTTTACCTTACCATCAGCTTCGTCACGGTAACGGATTTGTGCACGACGGGCTTGGAAATCTTCTGTGTTTGAACATGAAGAAATTTCGCGGTAAGTGTTTTGTGCTGGAATCCAAACTTCCAAGTCGTAAGTTTTCGCAGCTGAGAATCCCATATCGCCAGTACACAAAGTGATGACACGGTATGGCAAGTTAAGTTTTTGAAGGATGTTTTCAGCGTTAACTACCATTTTTCCAACTCATCATATGAGTCCTCAGGTTTTGAGAATTTGACCATTTCAACCTTGTGGAATTGGTGAAGACGAATCAAACCACGTGTATCACGACCAGCTGAACCAGCTTCTGAACGGAATGAAGGGCTCATAGCTGTGAAGTAGATTGGCAATTCTTTACCGTCAAGGATTTCACCGCGGTAGTAGTTTGTCAAAGGAACTTCAGCTGTTGGGATAAGGACGTAGTCAGTACCGTCAAGCTCGAAAGTATCTTCCTTGAATTTTGGATATTGACCAGTACCGAACATTGAGTCGTGGTTAACCATGTAAGGTGTGATCATCTCAGTGTAACCTTCTTTAGCGTGCTCATCCAACATGAAGTTGTAGATTGCACGTTCCAATTTTGCTCCAAGGCCTTTGTAGAAAAGGAAACGAGAACCAGTGACTTTAGCACCACGTTCCCAATCTAGGATACCAAGGTCTTCCCCAAGATCCCAGTGTGCTTTAACTTCAAAATCAAATTCACGAGGTGTTCCCCAACGACGAACTTCTACGTTTTCATCTTCGTCAGCGCCTACAGGAACAGAGTCATTTGGTGTGTTTGGAAGTGTCACAACGATGGCATTAAGCTTTTCATCGATAGTAGCAAGTTCTGCATCAATTTCCTTAATTGCTGCAGAGACTTTTTGCATTGCTGCGATTTGTTCAGAAGCATCTTCTTTGTTACGCTTAGCTTGAGCGATACCATCTGAAGCAATGTTACGTTGAGCTTTGAGTTCTTCAGATTTGATAAGAAGTTCGCGACGTTTAACATCAAGCTCTTTAAGTTCATTTAAAGTTTCAGCAGCGACACCACGTGTAGCCAATTTTTCGGCAAGGGCATCGAAGTCGTTACGAATACGTTTTACATCTAACATAAGTTCCTCCAAAAAGTAAAACACTCCAGTGAAAGTGTTGGAGTGACATAGGCCACGGTTCCATCCAACTTCACAGGAGTGCACTTGTTTATGTTTTTAATTATTAGAAACGGTAGAATTTCGTAGGTCAACCCTACCTGCTCGCAGCAACCGCAGGCTTTCTGTAAGGGTCTAGCTAGTACTTATCCGTCTGTTATATTATACAAAAATTATGATTTTTTGGCAAATAAACCTTTGAGTCGAGCCCCAATAGTTTGAATGAGAGTTGGTAGCTTGACGACTTTTTCATTGCCAAGGTGTTCCCTAGCAATTTTTAGAATCTTCCCAGAATCTTTAGAAGCAAAGAGGAATTTGCTCTTGTCTGTCAACACTTCAAAGTGACGGCTAATTTTCTTTCCTGATACATTCGCACCGATTTGAGTAATGCTAGTCCATGGGATTTGAATGTATTGCTCGACATTGACATCTGGGTAGAATTCAAGAGCCACATCCCCGATTAGAAATTTGCCGACTTTCCCCCCGATAGCCATGTAGGAAACGCCTGTTGTATGCAATTCAACTGTTTTGTTTAGTGATTGTGCCATATCTATCTCGCTTTTTGATTGTAGTACTTTTATTATAGCATAAGAAAAGAGTTTAGCTTTGCTAAACTCTTACTCTTTTTACATGATTCCGAAGAAGCTTGCAACAATACCAACTACAAAGAGTCCGATGATGATTGTGATTGGTGAAACTTTCTTCTTAAGCAACCACATACATGCAAAAGTAAGGAGAAGTCCCATCAAACCTGGAATCAATGAATCCAATTGTTTTTGAAGGGTATCCACTTGAATCTTATCGAAGCTAAGTTTGTCATTAACTTGGCCGAGGATAGTCTTAAGTTGGTCACCGCTAACATTGCCTTTAGGCCATTCGATATAGGCACCTTTAGACAAAACTTTACCTGGAAGGTTTACAGTGAAGACGATAGATACCCAACGTTCAACAAGGACAGCCAAGATGAACATACCAAGGATTGATGCCCCTTTAGTAATATCTTTCAAGATACCACCAGACATGTCTTTAGTGATTTCTGAACCTGCTTTGTAACCAAGTTCTTGAGTGTACCACAAGAATGCCATACGGATAAGGTTCCAACCGATGAAGAAGATAAGTGGACCAGCGATGTTACCAGCTTGTGCCAATGATGCACCAAGGGCACCAAGGATAGGACGAACTGTGAACCAGAAAACAGGGTCACCGATACCGGCAAGAGGTCCCATCATACCGATTTTAACCCCTTGGATAGCAGCATCTTCGATGTCAGTACCGTTAGCTTTTTCTTCTTCAAGAGCCAAGGTAACACCCATGATAGGAGCAGCTACGTAAGGGTGGGTATTGAAGAATTCCAAGTGACGTTTAAGAGCTGCGGCTTGGTCTTCTTTGTTAGTGTAGAGTTTTTTGATAGCAGGAATGAGTGAGTAAGCCCAACCCAAGTTTTGCATACGTTCGTAGTTCCATGAACCTTGCAAGAATTGTGAGCGCCACCAAACCTTTTACGATCCGCTTGAGATAATTGAATTTTTTCAGCCATGAGAGCACCCCTTCCTAGTAGTCTTCCAAGATATCGCCGATTGGGTCGCCTGAACCAGTTGAAGTTCCGCCACCATTTCCGCCACCTTGTTTAGAAAGGTTGAGGTAGATGAAGGCAATAGCGACACCGATAGCACCAAGAGCGATAAGTGTCAATTGGCTAATAGCAGCAAAAGCAAAACCGATGGCGAAGAATGGCCAAACTTCACGAGTTGCCATCATGTTGATAACCATGGCGTAACCAACGGCTACGACCATACCACCACCGACAACCATACCGTGGTTGAGCCAGTCAGGCATCAATCCAAGAGCATGTTGAACAGATTCTGCTGGGATAGCAAGAAGAAGGGCAGCTGGCACAGCAATACGCAAACCTTGAAGAAGGAGGGCGAGGTAGTGTGCGCGTTCAACACCAGCGATGTTTCCGTTTTCTGCAGCTTTATCTGCGGCATGAACAAGGGCAACAGATGCTGTACGAACAAGCATAGTTAGGAAGAGACCGGCAACCGCAAGTGGGATAGCTGTTGCAGTCGCAACACCGATACCTTCAGTTGTGAAGTTACCACCTTTAACCAAAATAATGGCAGCAGCAACAGAGGCAAGGGCAGCGTCAGGAGCGACAGCGGCACCGATATTAGCCCAAGCAAGGGCGATCATTTGAAGAGAACCACCAAGCATGATACCTGCAGTGAGGTTACCTGTAGCAGCACCGATGAGGGTACATGCAACAAGTGGTTGGTGGAATTGGAATTGGTCAAGGATACCTTCAAGACCAGCAAGGAAGGCAACAACTACGACCAAAATTGCAGAAATAATTGACATATCTGACATGGTAATAATTCCTTTTCTATTGAGTTGTGGTTAGCTGAGATTATCAACTAATTTATCTGAATGAAGGTTATTGAACGTTAGCTTTTTTGATAAGGTCGAACAAATCTTTCTTAGAATCATTTGGTACCTTACGGACGTCGAATTCAACGCCAAGGTCACGCAATTTTTCGAAGCAAGCAACATCGTCTTTGTCCATAGACAAAACGTTGTTAACCATTGTTTTACCAGTTGAGTGAGCCATAGAACCAACGTTAAGTTCTTTGATTGGCACGCCACCTTCGATAGCACGAAGTGCGTCTTGAACAGTTTCGAACAAGATAAGCGCGTGTGTGTTACCAAAGCGAGGGTCCTTAGAAGCATCAATCAATTTTTGAATTGGAACAACGTTTGCTTTAACCCCATTTGGTGCTGCTTGTTTGATCAATTCTTTACGAAGCTCATCTTTAGCAACGTCATCTGAAGCAACAATGATACGGTCTGCTTTAGAAGCAGGTGTCCAGTTAGTTGCTACCTGACCATGCAAGAGACGTGTGTCCAAACGTGCCAAGTTAATCTTGAGTTTACCATCTCCGATAACTGTCCCTTCTGGGATAGCTCCTTGAGGTGCAGCAGCTTCTACAGGAGCTGCTGTTGTTTCCTCAGCTGGATTAAGCTCCTCTGGAAGTGCCTTGATACCACCCTTAGCTTCCTTGATGATATTAGCAGCAACTTGCTCTGCAGTAGCGTTAGCATCCATCATACGTTCAGTGTATGCTTGGATTAGCATTGGCAAGTTAAGTCCTGTGATGATAGCAATCTTGCGATCTGGATTTTCTCCAGCAATTCGGCTAGCTTGGTTAAATGGTGAACCAGACCAAAGGTCAGCCAAAACAAGAATTTCATCATCAGCATCGAATTGTGCAATGGCGTCGTTGAAGTGAGCGTACAAGTCATCAGGACCTTCACTTGGCATGAAAGTTACGACTTGAACTTTCTCTTGGTCTCCAAAAATCATAGAGCCTGATTGGTGGATCCCTTCAGCGAACTTACCATGGCTGGCAATAATAATACCGATACCCATTCGTGTTCTCCTCCTTATAAATTATTTTTTCCTAGGCTTAAAAAGACTATCTCCGATTTTTATCAAGACGCTAAAAAAGCGTCTCTCAATCTTTTTAAACATAAGAAATCAAGAACAATCATATTGTAAAACGCTTTCACGCAGATGTCAATAGCTAGTGAGAAAAAATTTCAAAAGAAGTCAATTTCTTTCAAAAATGAGCAAAACATTATAAAAAGATTGCCCAACCATTAGATTGGACAATCTTTTTATAATACTCGGAGATTATTTCTTCTTGACAATGAGTCGGAAAAGATTCTTAAAGCCTTGTTTGAGAACAACGATGAAGCTAGGTGCTTTTCTTAAACTTTCTCGAGGAATTCTTTTTTGAATTTCTTTCAAAGTTATTCGGCTTTTTCGACTGGCAAAACGGAAACGTCCATTTTGCTTAGTACGGATTTCAAAACGTGGGATGAACTTACCACCGAAGTAGACATCGGCAATCACATAAGTGATTTCATCCCAAGGAATTTGAACGTAGTCTTGTAACTTCGTATCATTGTAAAATTCGAAGGCCTTATCACCGACCATGATATTTCCGTAAATAGGCCCTTCACGGAACCAAGTTCCCTTAGATGTGTGAGCCATTTCGGTATTGAGCGATTTAACCATACCTTGCTCCGATTAGAGTAGACCAATAATGTGGAGTACAATAGCTAGAACAAAGATACCCAAGATGATAACAATTGGAGAAACTTTTCTCTTAAGAAGGTACATGCAGAGGAAAGTCAAACCAAGGGCAGCAAGACCAGGAATCAATTGGTTCAAGTTATCTTGCAAGGTTGTCACTTTGTTAACGTCAAGAGAGCGACCGGCAGCTTGTTGATGGAAGGCTTCTTTAACACCGGCAATACCTTTTGGAAGTTTATCCCAATCGATATAAGCTCCTTCTTGTTGTTTAACAGTAGAGACAACTGGTGTGAAGGTAATGCTTACCCAACGTTGGATAAGAGAACCGATAACGAACATCCCCATCATTGATGCGCCACGAGTTACTTGTTGAAGAAGGTTACCAGATACGTCGTCTGTAATCGCAGCACCAGCTCTATAACCAAACTCTTGAGTGTACCATTTAACGGCAGCGACCATAGCATTCCAAAGTACGAAGAAGACGATAGGTCCCAAGATGTTACCTGAAACAGCCAAACCTGCTCCTAATGAAAGGAAGATTGGGCGAAGGGTAAACCAGAAGAGAGGGTCACCGGCACCTGCAAGAGGCCCCATCATACCAACCTTAACCCCTGAGATAGCGGCATCATCGATGTCCGCCCCGTTAGCACGTTCTTCTTCCAAGGCAAGTGTAACCCCAAAGATTGGGTTAGCCATGAATGGTTGTGTATTGAAGAATTCCAAGTGACGTTTAAGAGCAGCTACACGTTCTTCTTTTGTTTGATAAAGTTTTTTGATTGCAGGAATAAGGGTGTAAGCCACACCACCATTTTGCATACGTTCATAGTTGAATGAAGCTAAAAGGAAGTATGAGCGCAAGAAAGCTTTGAAACGATCTGCTTTTGTTAATTTAATTTTTGAATCAGCCATTTTCTTTCCTCCTAATTAAAAGTCTTCCAGAATTTCACCGAGGGGATCACCTGATCCTCCATCATTTGAAGAACCATTTGAACCACTAGCTTCAAGTGCAAGGTACATAACGGCAAGACAGAGGCCGATGATACCCAAGCTAATCAAGGTCAATTCTTTGAGGGCAGCCAAAGCAAAACCAAGGAAGAAGAATGGCCAAACTTCGCGACTAGACATCATGTTGATAACCATGGCATAACCAACGGCTACAACCATACCACCACCGATTGTCATACCTGATGTTAACCATTCAGGCATAGATTCAAGACCAGATTGTACAAGGTGTGCAGGAATCAATAGCAAGAGGAGGGCAGGGATAGCAACACGGAGACCTTGGAGGGACATACCGATAAAGTGCCATCTTTCAATACCAGCGATATCAGCATCTTCAGCACGACTATCCATAATGTGAGCGATGAAGACAGTTGCAGTACGGACAAACATTGTCAAGGCAAGACCGGCAACAGCCAAAGGAACCGCAAGGGCGATGGCTGGACCAATTCCTTTAGCTCCTTGACCACCCAAGATAAGGATGATTGTAGAAGCTACAGCGGCAAGTGAGGCATCTGGTGCCATGGCAGCACCAACGTTTGCCCATCCCATAGTGATCAATTGTAAGCTACCACCCAACATTACGCCGAGTTCGAGATGACCAGTAACAAGACCGATAAGGGAACAAGCCACAACTGGCTGGTATGTTTCGATTTGGTCGTTAACTGAGCTACAACCGATGATGAAAGCAACAATTACGACTAAAATAATTTGTACTAAACTCATTTATGCATCCTCCAAAATTATTTCTTCTCTGCTAATTTAGTTTCAGCTGACTTAATCAAGGCATCAACGTTTGCTGGGCTATCACTTGGTACCCCACGAACGTCAAATTTGACACCCAATGATTGCAACTCTTTGATAGCATCCACATCTGTTTGGTCAAATGAAAGAGCTTTAGTAACGTTGACTTTTCCTTCTTTATAAGCTGAAGAACCAAGGTTGATTTCTTTAATATCAACACCTGCTTTAACAGCAGCAAGAGCCTCTTCAACAGATTCAAAGAGAAGCATAGCACGTGTATCACCAAAACGTGGGTCATTGTTTGCTTTAACCATGTTTTTAATTGGGATAACGTGAACTTGAACACCAGATGGAGCGGCTTGTTTAATCATGTTTGTACGAAGTTTATCATGACAAACAGTGTCTGAAACAACGATGATACGGTCTGGGTGAGTTGAGTGAGTCCAACCAGTCGCAACCTGACCGTGGAGGAGACGTGTGTCAACACGAGCCAAAACGTATTTGATTTTTCCATCACCAAGTACTGTTCCTTCAGGAATGGTACCCTTAGGAATAGAAGGTTTAGCGTCTGCTGGTTTAGTGTCTTCTTCAGGAATAAGGCCTTCTGGAAGGACTTTAACGCCTTCTTTTGTTTCCTTATAAATGTTAGCGACAATCTCTTCAACCCCAGCATCAGGAGCTACCATACGTTCCGTATATGCTTGGATAAGCATTGGTAAGTTGAGTCCTGTCACGATAACCATCTTGCGATCAGGATTTTCTTCCTTAATTCGGCTTGCCTGGTTAAATGGTGATCCAGACCAAAGGTCTGCAAGGACTAGAATTTCGTCGTCAGCGTCAAATTGAGCAATGGCATCTTTGAAGTGAGCGTACAAGTCGTCAGGACCTTCATTTGGCATGAAAGTAACCACTTGAACTTTCTCTTGTTCACCAAAAATCATAGAACCTGATTGGTGAATACCTTCAGCGAATTTACCATGGCTAGCAATAATAATACCGATACCCATTAGTGTTCTTCCTCCTTTTATATATTGTTTCTTAGGAATAGAAAAATGATTATTGGTATTAGCATCGATCAGTATGAAATGACAACAATATTTTTTTAGTCCCTCGAAAATTAGAACACTCTAATTATAGGACGTTACCATGAATTTGTCAATGGTTTTCGTAACAAAAGTGTCATATAATTGAAAAAAACATCAAATTATTGCAAATATACTTTTTTTTAGACAATAAGTGTTAAATATAGTTTTAAGCTATATTTAACTAGAGGAAATAGGATTAAGAAAAAATGAGATAAAAGCTTGTAATAGCTGGTGTTGGCTGCTATAATTTCTTCAATTAACTATTTAAGGTTAAATCTATAAGAAAAGAGGGCCTCCTTATGTCAGATTTACTAAGTATTTATAATGAATTGCAATCTAAGAAATGGGTTGACTTGACCCACAAAATTAATGCGGAAAGTCCACATTTCCCAGCCCTTCCTGCTTTGAAACAAGAAGATCTTTTCACATTAAAAGATGGTTTCCATGTTCAAAAATTTACAGTGGTTGGTCAATACGGAACGCATATTGATGCACCGATTCACTTTGTAGAAGGTGGTCGTTGGTTGGATGAGATTGCCCTCAAAGATCTTCTTTTACCACTCTATGTTATCGACAAGTCTAAAGAAGTTGCTGCGAGTCCAAACTTTGTCTTGAGCAAACAAGATATCTTAGACTTTGAAGCAGAACATGGACGAATTGTTGAAGGGGCCTTTGTCGCTTTTCGTAATGATTGGTCGAAGCGTTGGCCAGATCAAGATGCTATGCGCAACCTTGATGAAAATGGGGTTCAGCAAAGTCCAGGTTGGAGCCGCGAAGCTCTAGAATTCTTGATTCATGAACGCCATGTTAAGGCTGTCGGTCATGAGACTTTTGATACAGATGCTGGTATTCCAGCAGCAGAACATGGCTTGGTTAACGAATACTACCTCTTGGAACAAAACATTTATCAGGTAGAAGTCTTGAACCAATTGGATCAAGTTCCAGCCGTTGGTGCTTTGATTTCAATTGCATTTCCTCACTGGGACAAGGCGACAGGTTCCCCAGTGCGTGCAGTGGCTATTTTACCTTAATCAGAACAAAAGACACCGAAGAAATTTTCAGTGTCTTTTCTTGTTTATAAAAAGAGTTCTTGAAGTTTGCGAGCAACGCCATCCTCTTCATTAGTCCACTCAATTTGTTCGTTAGCGTGGGGAAGAAGGACAGAGCTAGCATTCTTCATGGCATAACCAGTTTTAGCAAGTTCCAACATCTCTGTGTCATTGTGTTCGTCACCAAAAGCAATCAAATCATCCGTTGATTTACGCATGGCCTTAAGTAAGTAGTTCAGGGCGTAGGCCTTGTTAATACCTTTAGGCGAAAATTCCAAAATATTAAGCGGGCCACCCCAAGAATCAACTTCAATTTCTTCCTTGAAGTCTTTCTTGATATCATCGGCTAGCTGGTACTTATCTTCGTGACGAGTTTGCATAAGAAGAGCATTTGGGTTGCGCGTGATTTTAGTTGGTTCTAAACGCATAGCCTCAATAATTTTATCAACACCAAAGAGTTGTGGTTGAATACGCTCTGGGTGATTCATAGTGATATAGAAGTGTTTTCGATATTCACTAGCCAGAAAATCCATCTCTAATTCATCATGGCGTTGTAAGAGGCTAATCAGATATTTCTTATCTAATTTAACCGAATGCTCATAAGCCCAGTCTTGGTCTGGAAGATTGGTCAAAGAGCCGTTGAAGGTGATGAGTGGTGTTTCTAACCCTAGTGTTTTGTAATGGTCAATAGCCATACGATAAGGACGACCTGTAGCAATAACGACTTGGTGTCCTTTGTTTTGTACGTCTTTAATCGTTTTTTGTGTAAATTCTGAAATAGTTCCATCTGGGCGTAATAACGTTCCATCAAGATCTAGTGCAATCAATTTTTTGTCATGTTCCTATTATAGCAAAAATCTGTCCTTTGTTGGTGATTAAGAAAGAGCTTTCTAAGAACGTTCGGTTTTTCATAAGAAAAGTCTCAGGAAATAAACCTTGCACCGTCAAATGATTTCATGTAGAATAGTAATGTTGCATTCTACATGAGAATGTTCCGAAATTATTCGGATTTTGACAATATTTTTTATTAAGGAGTCTAAACTTTCATGGAAAAGTTTTTCAAATTGAAAGAACATGGTACTGATGTCCGCACAGAAGTGACTGCCGGATTGACAACTTTCTTTGCCATGTCTTACATCCTCTTTGTTAACCCAGCGATGTTGGCCCAAACAGGAATGCCTGCACAAGGTGTTTTCTTAGCAACAATTATTGGTGCGGTTGCAGGGACATTGATGATGGCATTTTATGCTAACCTACCATACGCTCAAGCGCCTGGTATGGGGCTTAATGCCTTCTTCACCTACACAGTGGTCTTTTCTTTGGGTTACACTTGGCAAGAGGCCTTAGCAATGGTCTTTCTATGTGGTGTTATTTCATTGATCATCACGGTAACTAAAGTACGTAAGATGATTATTGAGTCTATTCCAACAGCTCTCAAATCTGCTATTTCAGCAGGTATCGGTGTTTTCCTTGCCTATGTTGGGATTAAAAATGCTGGTTTCTTGAAATTCTCAATTAATCCACATACCTACACTGTAGCAGGTAAAGGTGCTGACATGGCCAAGGCGTCAATTACAGCTTCATCGTCAGCTACACCAGGTTTGGTTGCCTTCAATAATCCAACTGTAATTGTAGGTTTGATTGGTCTTGCGATTGCGATTTTCTTTATTGTTAAAGGTATTCGTGGTGGAGTTCTTCTTTCAATCCTCGTAACGACTATCATTGCTATTTTTGCTGGTGTCGTTGATCTTGGAAGCATCGATTGGCACGCAGCTAGCTTGACATCATCTATTAAAGATCTTGGTCAGGTCTTTGGTGCAGCGCTTGGATCTAAGGGATTGGGATCACTCTTTGCAGACGTTTCTCGTTTGTCTGGTGTCTTTATGGCTATCCTTGCCTTCTCATTGACTGATATCTTCGATACTATCGGTACCTTAATCGGTACTGGTGAGAAGGTTGGTATCATTGCTTCAACAGGTGATAACAACGAATCAAAAGCTCTTGACCGTGCTCTTTACTCTGACCTTGTTGGTACAAGTATTGGTGCCATTGCAGGGACTTCAAACGTTACAACTTACGTTGAATCTGCAGCAGGTATTGGTGCTGGTGGACGTACTGGTTTGACAGCTCTTGTGGTTGCTGTACTCTTTGCCATTTCTAGTTTCTTTAGTCCAGTGGTGTCAATCGTTCCAAATGCGGCAACAGCGCCTATTCTTATTATTGTAGGTGTTATGATGCTCTCTAACCTTAAGAGTGTCGATTGGGAAGACTTGTCTGAAGCTATTCCTGCCTTCTTCACTTCTATTTTCATGGGATTCTCATATAGTATTACCTATGGTATCGCAGCTGGTTTCCTTACTTATACTTTGGTGAAAATTGTTAAAGGTCAAGCTAAGGATGTTCACCTCATTATGTGGATTTTGGATATCCTATTTATCCTTAATTTTATCAGTATGGCTGTGCTCTAAAGTTTGAATCATACAAAAGTCTGGCACTTGTGTCGGGCTTTTTTAGTTCTCTTGTGAAGTACGATTTTCCTATTTTTAAGGCTGTTTTTTAAAGGAAATTGAAATCAAGACAAATAGATGTTTGAGATTTAATTTTATGAGTACTAAATAAAGCTAAGATAAGTTTTTAATTAGTGTATCGTCTCTGCACTTGCGGTTGAGAGGAGTCATTATTTGCATGATTTTACTGGAAATTTACAGCGGATTCTAGTCCATATTTTTATTTTTTGATATAATGAAAACATGATTTACAGTCGAAATGAAGAGGAATTGATAAGTATTGGCCAAAACATTGGTAGCCTGCTCAATTCTGGTGATATAATTGTTCTCTCAGGTGATCTGGGAGCGGGCAAAACCACTTTAACGAAAGGGATTGCCAAAGGTTTAAATATTTCACAGATGATTAAAAGTCCGACCTACACTATCGTTAGGGAGTATGAAGGACGTTTGCCACTATATCATTTAGATGTATATCGTATAGGCGATGATCCAGACTCTATTGACTTGGATGATTTTCTATATGGCGACGGTGTGACGATTATAGAGTGGGGTGAGCTCTTGGATGAGGATCTCTTAGGGGATTATCTCTTGATTTCGATAGCTCATCATGATGATGGACGACAGTTGACGTTCGAAGCTTTTGGACCGAGAAGCCAAGAAATTCAGGAGGCTATATTAAATGGCTGAGCAAGAATTAGTCATTGAAGAAGCCCAAAGAGAAGATGCAACTTCGTTGGCCTTATTACTTGAGACGGTGGCCTTGGAGTCAGACTTTCTAGCCCAGGATGATAGGAGTTCTGTCCTGAGTGCTGAACAGCTAGCATCTTATATTGATAGTCGCCAAAATGTGACTAACGAAATTTGTTTAGTGGCGAAATTAGGCCATGAGGTCATTGGTGTTTGCAATGTTACTGCTGACCAAGACACTAAAACCAGTCATATCGGTGATGTCTTTATTGCGGTCTCTAAGCTCTATTGGGGACATGGCGTTGGTCAGTCTCTTATGGAATTAATGATTGATTGGGCCAATCATACACCAGCTATTCGTCGTTTAGAGTTGACGGTTCAAGCACGTAATGAACGGGCAGTTCACCTCTATCGTAAATTTGGATTTGACATCGAAGGCACTAAGAAACGTGGTGCCAGAACTAAAAATGGAGAATTTCTAGACGTTTACCTTATGGCTAAACTTATAGATTAGGAAAAATATGAAACTTGGACGAAAAATTTTATTAATGTTGTTGGCGATTTTTGCCACTACTGTAGTAGCTGCGGGTATTTATCTAACAACAACCTACAACTATGCGACTGGTGAATTATCAAAGACATTTAGGATGTCTAAGGCAACCACAGGTAATAGCAAGGCGATTCAGCAGACTAAACCGATAACTATCTTGTTAATGGGGGTAGATACGGGGTCTAAAGAACGTAAGGAAACCTGGGAAGGGAACTCTGATACCATGATTTTGGTGACGGTGAATCCTGAGACTAAGAAGACAACCATGACCAGTCTAGAACGTGACCTGTTAACGGATATAGAGGGGTCGGGACAAGCCAAACTGAATGCAGCCTATGCTGAGGGAGGCGCCGACTTGGCTATCTCGACGATTCAAAAGGTTTTAGACATTGATATTGACTATTATGCACTGATTAATATGCAAGGGATGATAGATCTGGTTAATGCCGTAGGTGGTATTGAAGTAACCAATCATTTCGATTTTCCAATTTCAATTGCAGAGAATGAACCAGAATTTCAGGCAAAAGTTGAGCCAGGAACCCACAAAATTAATGGTGAACAAGCCTTGGTTTATTCGCGTATGCGTTATGATGACCCTGATGGTGACTATGGTCGTCAAAAACGTCAACGTGAGGTTATTCAGAAGGTTGTTGCCAAGATTTTGAAGATGGACTCTATTGGTTCCTACAAAAAATCTTATCAGCTGTGAGCTCAAATGTGCAAACAAGTATTGAACTTGGTGATACAGATACTCTCCGTAGTTTGATGGGTTATAGTGATGCCCTTAAAAATATTAAGTCTTATCAGTTGGCTGGTTCGGATGCCATGATTAATGGTGGAAGCTACCAAATGGCTTCAACTGAAGATATCCTGAAAGTACAGAACCGTATTAGAAAAGAAGTCGGTAAGAAAAAGGTTTCTGAGTCTAATCTTAAGACATCCTTGGTTCTCT
The DNA here is from genome assembly GCF_000448665.1 of Streptococcus sp. HSISS2. NCBI lineage: Bacteria > Bacillati > Bacillota > Bacilli > Lactobacillales > Streptococcaceae > Streptococcus > Streptococcus sp. HSISS2. The sequence continues at coordinate 330,958 of NZ_CM002133.1, forward strand.
CTGGCTCAGGAGCATCAAGTTATGGCTCTGATAGTTTCGTTAATTCGAAATCAAATGCAGCCTCTAATGAATCCTCTGGAGTGTATGAGGGTGCCACTGTAGAGGGAGCGGGTAGTGCTTCAGTAAATACTTATGGTGGGAACACCACTTATAGCAGTAATTATAGTGGTACAACAGGTAGCTATGTTCAGGATCAAGGTACGGCAAGTGCCACTTACAATAATGGTGGTTCTGGTGTGACTACTTATAGTTCTGCTCCGGCGACGCAATAGAAGGATTGGGAATTCCCATCCTTTTTCTTATGTCTATCTTGTGATATGGTTATTCCTTGCAATGGTTTATGAGCTATGCTATAATATAGGAAAATAATGAAAGAGAGGCGGAGTAGAAACTTCGTCTCTTGTGTGTGTAAGGAGGTCATAATGTCGCAAAAAATTATTGATCTCGTGACGGCAGTCGTAGCTCCAGCTATTCCTGAGCCATACGAACTGGTCGATATCGAGTACGAAAAGCTTGGCGGTGACTATGTCTTGTCAGTTTTGATTGATAAGCCAGGAGGTATTACTGTAGAAGATACTGCAGACTTGACTGAAATTATCAGTCCCCTCTTGGATACTATTCAGCCTGATCCTTTCCCGGATCAATACATGCTGGAAGTTTCTAGTCCAGGGTTAGAGCGTCCCTTAAAAACCAAAGAAGCTTTGACAAATGCTGTTGGTCAGTATATCAATGTTAGTCTTTACAAGGCTATTGATAAGATCAAGATTTTCCAAGGTGACTTGGTGGCCTTTGATGGGGAAACCCTAACAATTGATTACCTTGATAAGACTCGCCATAAAACTGTTGAGATTCCCTATCAAACAGTTGCTAAAGCTCGTTTGGCAGTCAAACTCTAAAACTATTAGTGTAAATAAAGAAAGGATGCCAGTTTTGGCCTTTAGAGGTTAAAACAACAAAGAATATGAGCAAAGAAATGCTAGAAGCCTTCCGTGTCTTGGAAGAAGAAAAACACATTAACAAGGAAGACATCATTGATGCCGTGGTTGAATCGCTTAAGTCAGCCTACAAGCGTCGTTATGGTCAGTCAGAATCAGCTGTAGTTGAATTCAATGAAAAAACAGGTGATTTTCAAGTTTATACCGTTCGTGAAGTTGTAGACGAAGTCTTTGATAGTCGTTTGGAAATTAGCTTGAAAGATGCCCTTGCTATCAGCTCTGCTTACGAACTTGGCGATAAGATTCGTTTTGAAGAGTCAGTTGATGAATTTGGCCGTGTTGCAGCGCAATCTGCCAAACAAACCATTATGGAAAAGATGCGCAAGCAGATGCGTGAAATCACTTATAATGACTATAAGCAACATGAAGGTGAAATCATGCAAGGAACAGTTGAACGCTTTGACCAACGTTTCATTTATGTCAATCTTGGAACGCTCGAAGCTCAATTGTCACGCCAAGACCAAATTCCTGGCGAAAGCTTTAAGTCACACGACGTCATCGATGTTTATGTTTATAAAGTTGAAAACAACCCTAAGGGTGTTAACGTCTTTGTAAGCCGTAGCCATCCAGAATTCATCAAACGTATCATGGAACAAGAGATTCCTGAGGTATTTGATGGAACTGTAGAAATTATGAGTGTGTCTCGTGAAGCTGGTGATCGTACTAAGGTTGCTGTTCGTAGCCATAACCCTAACGTTGATGCCATTGGTACCATTGTTGGGCGTGGTGGAAATAATATCAAAAAGGTGGTCAGCCGCTTCCATCCAACACGTTTGGATGCTAAGACAGGTATTGAAGTTCCTGTTGAAGAAAACATTGATGTTATTCAATGGGTTGAAGATCCAGCTGAGTTTATCTACAACGCTATTGCACCTGCTGAAGTGGACTATGTCCTCTTTGACGAAAATGATAGCAAGCGTGCGACAGTTGTTGTTCCAGATAATAAATTGTCACTTGCGATTGGTCGTCGTGGACAAAACGTTCGTTTAGCGGCTCACTTGACTGGCTATCGTATTGATATCAAGTCAGCTACTGAATATGAAGCTCTTGAAGCTGAAAAAGCTGAGGCTGCTACAGAAGAAGTTGTAGACGAGGTTGTTGCAGAAGAAACTACACCTGTTGAAGTCACAACAGAAGAAGTAACTGAAACAACAGAAGCAGAATAAGAAGAACATAGAGGTGTTTGATGGCTAAAACACGAAAAATACCTTTACGAAAATCAGTTGTCTCAGGAGAAATCATTGATAAACGTGATTTGCTCCGTATTGTGAAAACTAAAGATGGTGAAATTTTCATTGATCCAACAGGAAAGAAAAATGGCCGAGGAGCTTATATTAAATTAGATAATGAGGAAGCTCTCCAAGCTAAAAAGAAACGAGCTTTTAATCATAGTTTTTCAATGGAAGTTCCTGAAAGTTTTTACGATGAACTTATCGCCTATGTGGATCACAAGGTCAAAAGAAGAGAGTTAGGTCTTGAATAACACAGAAAAATTGTCCAATTTACTGGGACTAGCGCAAAGGGCTGGAAAACTTATTTCTGGCGAAGAACTTGTCATCAAGGCAGTTCAATCAGGAAAGGCAAGATTAGTCTTTCTTGCCAATGACGCTGGTAGTAATGTGACTAAAAAGATGACTGATAAATGTAACTACTATAATATAGAATTCTCCACAGTGTTTAACGCACTGGAATTAAGCATGGCTATTGGTAAACCGAGAAAAACGGTTGCTGTGGTTGATGCTGGATTTTCAAAGAAAATGAGGACTCTTATGGACTAAAGAATAGGAGGGCATCACGTGTCAAAGAAACGATTATATGAAATCGCAAAAGAGGTTGGTGTAGAAAGTAAGGTTGTTGTCGCAAAGGCGCAAGAACTAGGGCTTTCTGTTAAAAGCCATTCCTCATCAGTTGAAGAAGCTGATGCTAATCGTATCACTTCAAGTTTAAAAGGAGGCACAGCTAAGGCAGAGAGTAAGCCTGCTCCAAAAGTAGCACCAGCTCCTAAGAAAGAGAAGGTTACGCCAAAAGCTGAAAAGGCTTCGACGTCCAAACCGGCTCCTGCTAAGGAAACCGTAAAGGCTGAAGCTAAAGAAGCTCCTGTGACGCCGAAAAAGCCACAAAGTCGTAACTTTAAGGCAGAACGTGAAGCACGTGCTAAGGCAGAAGCAGAGCGTCGCCAAAATGGTGGTGGTCGTGACAACCGTAACCGTAATCGCAATAAACAAGGTAACGATCAAGGTAAACGTCACAATAATGACCGTCGTAACCAAAATGGAAATGGTCAAGGAAACCGTAATAACGGAAACCGTGATAACAAAAATAATCGTGACCGTAATTTCCAAGCTAAACAGCGCAATGATCAAGGTCGAAATAAACGTAACGATGCTGCCCGCAACAATCAGGCAGGTCCACGTATTGACTTTAAAGCGCGTGCAGCAGCCTTGAAAGCAGAGCAAAATGCAGAATATTCACGTCAAAGTGAAACACGCTTCCGTGAAGAAAAAGCTGCAGAGCAACGCCGTGCGAAAGAGCAAGAAAAGGCAAGAAAAGAAAACAACAGGCTGAAGTCGCTGCTCAAAAAGCAGTTGCTGAAGCTAAGCCAGCTCCCAAGCCAGCACCGGCTGCTCAACCAGCTCCAGCTGCGCAAGCACAAGATACACGTCGTAAAAAGGCACGTCCAGATAAATCACGTGATAATCGTCGCGAGAATGAAGATGGACCTAAGCAAACAAGAAATAATAAGTGGAATAATCAAAACCAAGTGAGAAATCAACGAAATAGTAACTGGAATAAAAACAAAAATAAAAAGGTAAAAATAACCGTGGTAATTCAGCTCCAAAACCAGTAACAGAGCGTAAATTCCATGAATTACCAAAAGAATTTGAATACACTGAAGGCATGACGGTTGCAGAAATCGCAAAACGTATTAAACGTGAGCCAGCTGAAATCGTTAAGAAACTCTTCATGATGGGTGTTATGGCAACTCAGAACCAATCTCTTGATGGGGATACTATTGAGTTGTTGATGGTTGACTACGGTATTGAAGCAACCAAGAAAGAAGAAGTCGATAATGCTGATATCGAACGTTTCTTTGTTGACGAAGACTACCTCAATAAAGATGCTATGGTAGAACGTGCACCAGTTGTTACTATCATGGGACACGTTGACCATGGTAAAACAACCCTTCTTGATACCCTTCGTAACTCACGTGTTGCGACTGGAGAAGCTGGTGGTATCACACAGCATATTGGTGCCTACCAAATTGAAGAGGGTGGTAAGAAAATCACCTTCCTTGATACTCCAGGACACGCGGCCTTTACATCTATGCGTGCCCGTGGTGCTTCTGTTACAGATATTACTATCTTGATTGTCGCTGCGGATGACGGTGTTATGCCACAAACTATTGAAGCCATCAACCACTCTAAGGCTGCTGGTGTTCCAATCATTGTTGCGATTAACAAGATTGATAAACCAGGTGCTAACCCAGAGCGTGTAATCGGTGAATTGGCAGAGCATGGCGTTATCTCAACTGCATGGGGTGGGGATAGCGAATTCGTTGAAATTTCAGCGAAGTTTGGTCAAAATATTGAAGAATTGCTTGAAACAGTTCTTCTTGTGGCTGAAGTGGAAGAACTTAAAGCTGACCCAACAGTTCGTGCCATCGGTACCGTTATTGAAGCGCGTTTGGATAAAGGTAAAGGTGCGGTTGCAACCCTCCTTGTTCAACAAGGTACCTTGCATGTTCAAGACCCAATCGTTGTTGGTAACACCTTCGGACGTGTCCGTGCTATGACTAATGACCTTGGTCGTCGTATTAAGACTGCAGCGCCATCAACACCAGTTTCCATTACTGGTTTGAATGAAGCTCCTATGGCGGGTGACCATTTTGCCGTATATGAAGATGAAAAAGCGGCCCGTGCGGCTGGTGAAGAACGTGCAAAACGTGCTCTTATGAAGCAACGTCAACAAACACACCGTGTTAGTCTGGATAACCTCTTTGATACCCTTAAAGCTGGTGAAATGAAGACTGTTAATGTTATCATCAAGGCCGATGTACAAGGTTCTGTTGAAGCCTTGGCAGCATCACTTCTTAAGATTGATGTTGAAGGCGTTCGTGTGAACGTTGTTCACTCAGCGGTAGGTGCTATCAATGAATCTGATATTACACTTGCGGAAGCTTCAGACGCTGTGGTTATCGGATTTAACGTTCGCCCTACCCCTCAAGCTCGCCAACAAGCAGAAACTGATGAAGTTGAAATTCGTCTTCATAGCATTATCTATAAGGTTATTGAAGAAATCGAAGATGCTATGAAAGGGATGCTTGATCCAGAATTTGAAGAAAAAATCCTTGGTGAAGCAATCATTCGTGAAACCTTCAAAGTTTCTAAAGTCGGAACAATCGGTGGATTCATGGTTACTAGCGGTAAAATTACTCGTGAATCAAGTGCCCGTGTCATCCGTGATGGTGTTGTTATTTTCGATGGTAAATTGGCAAGTTTGAAACACTTTAAAGATGATGTTAAAGAAGTCGGAAACGCTCAAGAGGGTGGTTTGATGATTGAAAACTATAACGATATTAAAGTTGACGACGTTATTGAAGCTTACATCATGGAAGAAATCAAACGTTAATTTTTGTCAGATTTCTCAGAAAGAGCTGACTTAGGAGACAAAGCTAGGTCATCAGGCCTGGCTTTTGTTCCATTATAAAAAATGAAAGGATGAGACTATGGGAAATTCATTTCGTATAGACCGTGTTGGGATGGAAATTAAACGTGAAGTCAACGAAATTCTTCAAAAGAAGGTTCGTGATCCACGTGTTCAAGATGTAACCATTACCGATGTGCAAATGCTTGGCGATTTGTCAGCTGCAAAGGTATTTTATACCATTCATTCAAACTTGGCATCAGATAGTCAAAAGGCCCAAACGGGACTTGAAAAGGCGACTGGTACCATCAAACGTGAACTTGGTAAAAATTTGACCATGTATAAGATCCCAGATTTGACCTTTATCAAGGATGAATCTATCGAATACGGTAATAAAATTGATGAAATGCTTCGTAGTTTGGAGCGTAAAGATTAAGATAACATTCCTGTCAATTATGGCAGGAATTTTGCCTTATAATAGAATAAAAAGGAGGACTACGATGAAAGTTACAGTCTATTTGGGTGCTAATATGGGAGATAGTCCAAGCTTTAAGGAGGCAACAATTGCCTTAGGTCGCTGGATTGCTAAAAATGGACATACCCTAGTCTATGGTGGTAGTAAGATGGGTCTTATGGGGGTTCTTGGTGATACTGTTTTGGAAAATGGTGGACAGGTTCATGGGATTATGCCGCAATTTCTTAAGGATAGAGAAATTGCTTATGAGGGATTGACCTCAATGACGATAGTAGAAACGATGGCAGAGCGCAAGACAGCTATGTTAGAGCAGGGTGAGCTCTTTATCGCCCTTCCAGGAGGTCTCGGAACACTTGAAGAAATCTCAGAAGCCATTGCTGCTGCTCGTGTGGGTAAGCTGGACAAACCCTGTGTTTTCTTTAACCTAAACGGCTATTATGATGCCATGAAGGCCATGTTAGATACCATGGTTGCTCATGATTTTTTAGAGGCTGAAACGGCTACAAAATTCCTCTTTACAGATGATTTTGCTGAAATTGAGGCCTTTGTTCAGTCTTATACCCCACCTCAATTGCGACGTTATAGGTAAGTATCGGTGAAGAAAGGTTCTTCTGCATTTAAGTGGAAGGACTTTTTATAATCAGATGAACATTCATGTAAGTTTCAGAAAATCACCCAAAAGGCTTAACAAAAACAATAATTTTGTATATAATGATGTTTGTAATTTTAATAATTTAATTAATTTTCCTCATCATCTGTGAGTAACATTCATAATCGCTAAATACCCCTCTTGGTTTGGAAAACTTTGCCAATCATTAAAAGCATTTAATGATTTTAGGGAAATGTGGGATATAGGATGAAACGGAAGGGATGATAGTAATGTCTATTAGGGTTAAAAGTGTTAGTTTTGAGGATTATCAAAACACACAGGTAACCGCAAAGTGTGCCAATTTTCTGCAGTCTGCTGAGATGTCCAAACTTCAGGAAGGTCAAGACCATATAGAAAAAGTAGAAGCCCTGGTTTTCGAAAGAGATGGCTTAAGGGTAGGCCAAACAATAGTCGTTTATAAGAAGAGCTTTCGTATATTTAAAAAGGCCCTCTTGTTGCATGGTCCCCTGTTAAATTACCACTCTCTTGATAGTTTGACAGAGCTACTTGAGGCTTTAATACTCTATTTAAGAAAGAAAATATTGCCACACTTTCCATACACCCTTATCTGACAAATCTTATTAGAAATGAAAAGCTTGAAAATATCGAAGTAGATAAGGCCAGTGATGTGCTAAAGGTATTTGAAACATTAGGTTTTGAGCACTCTTTGGATTCGGAGCAATCTTTAGTAGTTAACCAGATGTTTGTCAAGCCAATTGAAAATTTTGCTAGTTCTGATGAGATTCTTGCTGCCTTTTCTCCATCATTGAAGCGAGACCTCAAAAAATTCACTGCTCTGAATGTCAAGATTGAAGAGTTGGATGAGCATCAACTTGACCAGTTCTACGATATTTTAAGTCGAACGGCGGAGAGAAAGGGATTTTCTGTTCATCCGCTGGTTTATTTTCAAAATCTAAAAAAATGTTTTGGCAAATCTGCCAAGTTTATGTTGGCTTATTTGGATTGTCCAGCCTATCTAGCTTATCTTGACGAGAATATTCAGTCTTTTGAAGCCAAGATTCAGGCTTTAAAAGAAGGTCCTCAGAAAAAACGTACCAAGGGTCAAATAGCAGATGCGGAGGATCAGCTGAGAAGCTACTATAAGCGCTTAGAGCAATTCAAGTCTTACCAAATCAAGACTGACAAATTACCGCTTTCAGCTTATCTCTTCATGAATTATGGTCCGGAAATTGTCAGCTTTTACGGAGGTAATGATGAAGCCTACCTTAATTTTGGTGGGGCGGTTTTGCTTCATTGGGAGATGATAAAATATGCTAAAAGTAAGGCTAAAAAGCGTTTTAACTTTTACGGTACTATTGAAACTGAGGCAGCTAGTTCTGGCAAAGGAAACTTTAACTTTAAGCGTCAGTTTGGCGGACAATTAGAGACGCTTGTTGGCTCATTTGATAAGACCCTAAACCCTTTCTACGATATTTTTAAGAAGACACTAGGTAAGGACTAGTTTCCATATAGAAAAAAGTCAATTGAGGCTAATTGTAATACCTCAATTGACTTTTTGTTGTTTACAAATATTTCTTAGCGGCTTCAATATCACCAGCATAATCAGTGCGTTTACCATTTACAATTTGAAAGGCATCAGCTCCCTTACCTGCAATAACAAGGGCATCTTTTGAGCCTGTAGTTTCAGACATGGCAGTTTTGATGGCCTCCTCACGATTAACAATGATACGCACCTCACGATTGATATGACTAGCAATCTCTTGGCAGATGGTAAGGGGGTCTTCCTTGTTAGGGTCATCAGCAGACAAGATGACATCTACCTCGGGGTAAGTGTTGAGGACATTACCAAAGTCTTTACGACGGCTTTCCCCCTTATTTCCAGGAGCTCCTAGTATCAAAGCAATCTTACCTTTTTGGTGGTCAGTTACGACTTGCAAGAGCTTGTCTAGGCTGTCACCGTTGTGAGCATAGTCGACAAATACCTTAGCACCATTTGCCTGAGTGAGAATTTCCATACGACCTGGAACAGAGGTTTGAGCAATCCCTTTTTTAATGTCTTCAAGACTGGCTCCAAGACGTAAGCAGGCTAAACCAGCAGCCATAGCATTATCCTGATTAAAGTCACCGATGAGTTGGATATCGTAATCACCAGCTAGTTTACCTTTTGCTTTAAAGCTAAATCCTGAGCTATGTTGAACGGTATTTTCAGAGTCCTTACCATAGAAGTCGTGGTCTTTATCAGCGACTTCCTCCGCAACAAAATCGAAGTGATCCATACCACTATTGACGATGACTGATCGACTATTTTCCAAGAGCAGACGCTTGTGGTAGAAGTAGTCTTCAAAGGTTGGGTGTTCAATAGGCCCGATGTGGTCTGGACTGATGTTAAGAAAGACGCCTACATCAAAGGTTAACCCATAGACACGTTTGGTTAGATAGGCCTGACTTGAAACCTCCATAATCAGATGGGTCATGCCATTATCAACAGCTTCGGACATCATACGGAAAAGATCCAAACTCTCAGGTGTTGTTAAGATAGACTTGAAGAAGGTTTTTCCGTCTAGTGTCGTGTTCATGGTTGAAAGCATAGCAGGTTTATGACTTTGCTTAAGAATGTTATAGGCAAAGTAGGCCGCCGTTGTTTTCCCTTTTGTCCCAGTAAAAGCCAGCAATTTCAGCTTGTCTTGAGGGTATTGGTAGAAGGCCTGAGCAACGAGGCTCATAGCTTGCTTGATATCTGAAACAATAATGGCAGGGATTCCCACTTGGTAATCTTTTCGGTTACGTAGAAGCTCAAGCCAGTTTTGACAGCATTCTCTAAAAATTCACGCTTGAAGGCAGCTCCCTTGGCAAAGAAGAGGGAAGATGGTGTGACATCACGACTGTCGTAAGAAAGATGCTCAAAAGTCACCCCAGTCCATGAATAGTAGTAGTGGTCTTGGTCAATAATATCTCTAAAATTACGGTCCTTTTTAAGAACCTCTAGAACTTGTTCAATAGTAATCATAGTTCCTATTTTAGCCTTAATGTTCTTGTTTTACAAGTCACAGCCAAAAGTTTATAATAAACTAGATTATATTTTATTCTCTAGAAAGAAAGTTATGACTGAAACTAAAACTGACACACAGCAGCAGCAGATGCTAAGAGGGACGGCATGGATGACAGCATCCAATATTATCAGTCGTCTCTTAGGGGCACTCTACATTATTCCTTGGTATGCTTGGATGGGCAAACAAGGAGACCAAGCCAATGCCCTCTTTGGTCAGGGGTATAATATTTATGCCCTTTTCCTTTTGATTTCGACAGCAGGGATTCCAGTCGCCATTGCCAAGCAGGTGTCTAAATACAATACTCTCGGCAAAATGGAAACGAGCTTCTTTCTACTCAAGCGTATCTTGTATTACATGGTCGGTTTGGGCGTTATTTTTGGGGTTTTCATGTACTTCGCTTCGCCTTGGATGTCTTATCTTTCAGGGGGAGATGGAGACTTGGTTCGAGTGATGCGTAGTCTTTCTTGGGCGGTTGTTATTTTTCCATCTATGTCTGTTTTACGAGGCTTTTTCCAGGGCTTCAATAACATGAAGCCATACGCCTTGAGTCAGATTGCGGAGCAGATTATTCGTGTCATTTGGATGCTGTTGGCAACTTTCTTCATTATGAGGATTGGGACAGGTGACTACGTGACTGCCGTTGTTCAATCGACGTTTGCCGCTTTCATCGGTATGTTGGCTAGTTACGGGGTGCTTTTCTTCTACCTTTGGAAGGAAGGTAAGCTCAAGAGTCTTTTTGGTAAGCAGGCCGTTCATCCTGATATCAATCCAACTGCAATTGTTATTGAGACATTTAAGGAAGCCATCCCCTTCATTATCACTGGGTCAGCGGTTCAACTTTTCCAGTTGATTGACCAATGGACCTTCATCCGTACTATGGAGAAGTTTACAAGCTATAGTAACAGTCAGCTTCAGGTTCTCTATGCTTATTTGTCTTCAAACCCAAGTAAAATTACTATGATTTTGATTGCCGTTGCTATTTCTATTGCTGGGGTTGGGATTCCACTCTTAACGGAAAATATGGTTAAAAAGGACCTTCGAGGGGCGGCCAAACTCATTATTAATAATCTACAGTTACTCTTGCTCTTTATTGTACCTGCTATTGCGGGTTCAGTGATTTTAGCCAAACCACTCTACACAGTCTTTTATGGAGCACCAGACAGTCAGGCTCATTTGCTTTTTGCTGCTAGTTTGATTCAAGTGATTTTCCTGGCCCTGTATAGTGTTTTAGCACCAATGCTTCAGGCCATCTTTGAGACCCGTAAAGCTATCAATTATTTTGCGATTGGGGTGTTGGTTAAGGCAATTCTTCAGCTACCATTGATTATTTTCCTAGGAGCTCTCGGCCCGGTTATTTCAACAGCTATCGGCTTAGGTGTTCCCATTGCTCTCATGTATAAGCGCCTTCACACAGTTACGCATTTTAGTCGTAAGACAGTTTTTAGAAAATCTCTACTTATTTGTATTCTTACAGTCCTCATGGCGATTCCAGTTGCTGTCTTCTACTGGTTGTTCCAATTTATCCTATCTCCAACAAGCCGTATGGGAAGTATCATTCATCTAGTATTAGGAGGTGGCCTGGGTATTCTGGTTTATGGTGTGCTTGCTCTTGTGACGCGTATGGCTGACCAATTGCTTGGTGCTCGAGCAGCTAGATTACGAGCTAAATTACATATTAAATAGTATTTGAAACCAAGTCTTGTAGCTTGGTTTTTTCTTTCAACATTTTCTGAAAAAGGAGTATAATGAGGGCGTAAATATGAAATCGCTTTTATGATTTAGAATCGAGGAAAGGATTATGGGTAGTTCTAGACAGAGAGATACTAAATTAGGAACCTGTACCCCTGATCAGGTTTATCAGGTGTTGCGAACAAGCCCTCAAGGGTTAAGAACACAAGAAGTAAAAAAGAGACAAGCAACTTATGGTCCTAATCAGTTGAAAGAAAGCAAGAAAGAACCTATTTGGTTGACCTTTTTCAGGCATTTTACCAGTCTCATGGCCCTCTTATTGTGGGTCGGTGGCTGTATTGCTGTGATTTCTCATAGCTTGGAGCTGGGGATTGCGATTTGGTTGGTCAATATCATTAACGGTCTTTTTAGCTTTATTCAAGAATATAGGGCAAGTCAAGCCACGGAAGCACTGAATAAGCTTCTTCCATCCTACACCCGAGTTCTTCGTGATGGAAAGGAAGATAAAATCCTTGCACAGAACTTGGTGCCAGGTGATTTGGTTTTCATTGAAGAAGGCGACCGTATTTCTGCAGATGGACGGTTGATTGCTGTGACAGACTTGCAAGTAAATCAGTCTGCCCTCACTGGTGAGTCTAATCCCATTTATAAATCAGACCAAGCAGATTTGGCTCCTGATAAGACTGATTTGGAATATGATAATATGGTGTTTGCAGGTACCACAGTTTCCTCTGGTTCTGGACATTTTATAGTATCAGCCATCGGTATGAAAACTGAGTTCGGACAAATTGCAGACTTGACGCAAAACCTAGCTCAGGAAAAAAGTCCACTGCAAAAGGAACTAGACCATTTGACCAAACAGATTTCGGTCATCGCAGTATCTGTAGGTCTCTTCTTTATGATTGCAGCAACACTATTTGTCCACCAACCTTTGTCTCAAGCCTTCATCTTTGCCTTGGGTATGATTGTTGCCTTTATCCCTGAGGGGCTACTTCCTACAGTTACTCTATCTCTAGCTATGGCTGTACAGCGCATGGCTAAAGAACATGCTTTAGTGAAAAAATTGTCTTCTGTTGAGACACTCGGAGCAACCTCTGTTATTTGCTCAGATAAAACAGGGACCCTGACTCAAAATGCCATGACAGTTAATCATTTATGGACCTTGTCAGGTAATTATGAGGTGACTGGACTAGGTTACGCACCAGAAGGACACATTGAGCAGGATGGTCACCCTGTTTCTCTTAAAGAAAATGACCTCCTGAATCGTCTGGTCCGCTTTTCTCATTTGGCTAGTAATGCTCAAGTGGTTGCGCCAAGTGCTGACAATCCTAACTATACGGTCTTGGGAGACCCGACTGAAGCTTGTCTTAATGTTCTTGCAGAAAAAGCAGGCCTTGATTTAAATGACAACCACATCTGGGCTCCTCGGATTAAAGAAATTCCCTTTGATTCTGACCGTAAACGGATGACAACAGTACATAGTCTCGAAAAAGGTCTGGATGGCAGTCACCATATTTCCATCACTAAGGGTGCGCCTAAAGAAGTGATGGAACTTTGCTCAGACTATTATGATGGTCAAGGAGCAATCAAATCTATGACCACTACAGAACGTCAAGCTATTCTTGCTGCTAACGATCAATTTGCTCGTGACGGCTTGCGTGTTTTAGCTGTCGCTTATCGTCCTTTGGAAAGCCAACATATCAAAGAAGACGAGTGGGATATGCGGACCCTCGAAGAAGATATGGTCTTTGTGGGACTCGTTGCCATGAGTGATCCGCCACGTCAGGGTGTGCGTGAAGCCATTGAAAAATGCCATAGAGCTAGTATTCGTATTATCATGGTGACAGGTGATTATGGTTTGACAGCTCTTAGCATTGCTAAGAAAATCGGAATTGTACAAGGAGACGATGCGCGTGTTGTTTCAGGCCTTGAACTAGCTGGTATGGATGACAATCAGCTTAAAGAAGCTCTTAAAGGCGAAATCGTTTTTGCTCGTGTGGCTCCTGAACAAAAATACCGTGTGGTCAATGCCCTTCAAGAGCTTGGTGAAGTTGTCGCTGTTACTGGTGATGGTGTTAATGACGCCCCTGCCCTTAAAAAAGCTGATATCGGTGTAGCTATGGGGGTATCAGGAACTGATGTTGCCAAGGAATCTGCCGATATGATTTTAACGGATGACCACTTTGCTTCTATTGTCCATGCTGTTGAAGAAGGACGTGCCGTTTACCGAAATATTCAAAAATTTTTGACCTATATTTTTAATTCTAATACTCCAGAAGCTATTCCCTCTGCTTTCTTCTTGTTCTCCTTGGGGCGTATTCCTCTTCCCTTAACAGTTATGCAAATCCTAGCTATTGATCTTGGAACGGATATGATGCCAGCTTTGGGACTGGGGGTTGAGCCACCTGAAGAAGGCGTTATGAACAGACCACCAAGACGTCTATCAGATCGTTTGCTGAATCGACAATTACTATTAAAAGCCTTTGCTTGGTATGGTATGATTGAGTCTATCTTGGCTATGGGGGCCTTCTTCCTTAATTATTGGGTTAATCAAGGGCACCTGAATTATCTAACTAGTTCAGGACCTCTTTACCGAGAGGCAACAACCATGACCTTGGGAGCCATCATCTTCACACAGATTGGTATGGCTATGAATAGTCGCAAGGGTAGAGGATCTATTTTCCAAATCAAACCATTTGCTAATAGAATTATTAGTCTGGGGATTGTCTTAGAAATCATTCTCTTTATTCTCCTGTCTTATGTGCCTCTTTTCCACACTCTCTTTAATACAGCTCCGATTGGTCTTGATGACTGGCTTTATTTACTCCTCTGTCCATTTATCATTATGGCTCTAGAGGAAATAAGGCACCGACTGTTTGATTAAAAGTAAGCCGACGGCTTACTTTTTAGTTATTACTAATACATATAGAGTATGCCTAAAAGGTTATAGGTGTTAACTATAGCTAACTATCAAGAATCCGTATGATGGACTTCCCATTATTTTTCAGAAAATAGTGATAAAATAGAGGACATAGATATGGAGTATATTCACTTTACCAAGTAGAAAGGACAAATTATGACACAAGAATATCAATTAGAAACTATTCTGGCACATGCTGGAATCAATTCGGATGAAGCAACAGGAGCCTTGGCTTCCCCTATTCATTTTTCAACAACATACCAACACCCAGAGTTTGGGCATTCTACTGGTTTTGACTATACACGAACGAAGAATCCAACCCGTGCAACGGTGGAAAAAACATTAGCTGCTATTGAAAAGGCAGACTATGCTATTGCGACAAGTTCAGGAATGAGTGCTATTGTTTTAGCCTTTGAAATTTTCCCTGTAGGTAGCAAGGTTGTCGCTGCGCGTGACCTTTACGGAGGTTCTTTCCGTTGGTTCAACGACAAAGAAAAAGAAGGACGTTTCTTCTTTGAATACACTAACACAGAAGATGAAATGATTGCGGCTATCAACGAAGACACTGATATTGTCTATATTGAAACACCGACAAACCCACTTATGATTGAGTTTGATATTGAGAAAGTAGCTCGGATTGCCCATGAAAAGGGTGCGGTGGTTATTGTTGATAATACTTTCTATAGCCCAATCTACCAAACCCCGATTCCACTAGGTGCTGATATTGTTGTTCATTCGGCGACTAAGTATCTTTCTGGTCATAATGATGTCTTGGCAGGTGTTGTTGTTACTAGCAACCAGGAATTTTATGATAAGCTCAGTTACAACCTCAACACTACTGGTCCAAATTTGTCTCCATTTGATAGCTATATGCTCATGCGTGGACTTAAGACCCTAAAACTTCGTATGGAGGCTTCGACGGCTAATGCTCAAGCAGTTGTGGCTTTTTTGGAAAAATCATCTGCTGTTAAAGAAGTTCTCTACCCAGGTAAGGGTGGGATGATTTCCTTCAAAGTGGCTAACCAAGATAAGATTCCAACTATTATCAATGCTCTTAAGGTCTTTACCTTTGCGGAGAGTCTAGGTGGTGTCGAAAGCTTGATTACCTACCCAACGACACAAACCCACGCAGATATTCCAGGTGATGTGCGTGCTTCCTATGGTTTGACAGACGACTTGCTTCGTCTTTCAATTGGTATTGAAGCAGCACAAGATTTGATTGCTGACTTGGAAAATGCCCTTAGTCTTTAAGGAGTTATCTATGACACGTTATGATTTTACAACACAACCAAATCGCTTGGATCAAAATACCATGAAATGGCACGAAGCCGAAAGTAATCCAGGACTGCTTGAGCTTTGGGTTGCTGATATGGACTTCCTACCTGTTCCTGAGATTAGGGATGCAGTTATCAACTATGCTGAGACACATATTTTTGGTTATCCTTATCCAAGTGAAGAGCTTTACCAGTCAATCATTAATTGGGAAAAAAATCAACACGGTTACGTCGTTGATAAAGAGAGTATTGTTCTCATTGAAGGTGTTGTTCCAGCCATTTCAACGGCTATTCAAGCCTTTACCAAAGAAGGTGATGCTGTTCTCATCAACACACCAGTTTATCCACCTTTTGCTCGTTCGGTCCGTTTGAATAATCGTCGGTTGATTGAAAATAGTCTTGTTAAGGTTAATGGGCATTTCGAAATTGATTTTGAACAATTGGAACGTGATATCGTTGAGAATGATGTTAAACTTTATGTTTTCTGTAGCCCACATAACCCAGGTGGGCGTGTCTGGACTAAAGAAGAATTGACTAAGGTAGCAGATTTGTGCCAGAAACATGGTGTCCTCTTGGTATCTGATGAAATCCACCAAGACTTAGCCCTATATGGGAATAAGCACATCTCTATGAATACCATTTCAGATGCTTACAAGGACTTTACCTTGGTGCTTAGTTCGGCTACTAAAACCTTTAATATTGCTGGTACCAAAAACAGTTTTACCATTATCGAAAATGAAGACTTACGTAAAGCCTTTAAACAAAAGCAATTGGCAAATAATCAACATGAAATTCCAACCATTGGTTTGATTACAACCCAAGCAGCTCTGACCTATGGGAAACCTTGGTTAGAGGAATTGAAAACTGTCTTTGAAACTAATATTGACCTTTTAACCAAGGAACTTAGTGAAAAGACTAATATCAAGGTCATGAAACCTGAGGGAACTTACTTGGTATGGCTTGATTTTTCAGCCTATGATCAAGACCATAATGAGCTTGGACGTTTGCTTAAAGAAGAAGCCAAGGTAGTGCTAAATGACGGTATTACTTTTGGTTCTGAAGGAGAAAACATTTCCGCTTTAACGTAGCTACGCCAACTACAGTTGTTGCAGAAGGAGTTAAACGTCTCGTTTCTGTCTTTGGAAAATAATAAAAGTGATGCGAACAGCATCACTTTTATTATTGTTATGAGTGTACATCGTAGATTTTCAAGTTGAGTAGAAGATCTTCCTGAGTGGAGAAGACCTTGACATCCTGCCTGCCAGAGGTATTAAATCTGGCTAGAGTGTAGGTTTGGCCATTGGGGAAGAAAAATTCCAAGCTACGATTGTCTGTAATAAGCGTTATAGTAATATTATCAGTTTCCTTATAGAGACTGTCAGCTTTATAACCTTGACCGTTACCCAAGAGACCATCGTAATAGTAAGAAGAGGCAGTTTGACTACCATCCATGCTGTTATTCAGTTCGGCAGCATAGGCAGAGACCTGATAGGTACCACTTGTTATTTGGTAGGCGATTTTAACGTAATCAGAGCCTTGCCAGATATCAATGTAGATATAGCCTCCTTCTTTTTAATATTTGAAAAATGCAGTTGGTAATACCCTGCACTATTTTTTCCGGCAAGATCAAGAAGTCCATTAGCATTTTGATTGTGACTTTTATCAATCCAAGGTTTTCTATTGTCACTGGTGAGTGGTCTTTGACTTGAAATGTTGCCATTTTGATTTTTGAGGGTTAATTGTTCATTTTTATAGAGGGGGGCGGACTGAATAATACCGTCCTTATCCAGTTGTAGCTTTCTGGGTGTAGCGTAAAATCCGATAGTTTTTAGAAAATCACTCTTGGCCTCTTGGTCACTGTGAATGCCTGACGTGAAGTAGTTCCAATTACCAACCCAGCCAAGACTGATAAGGTTATGATTGCTTTCTTCGATTCGATTGCTTCCAGTGAAGTTAGCGCCATAATAGTCAGAGCCTTGATCTAAGCGTTTTGTTTCTGTATCTGCAATAAATAAGCCGTTACCATCTAAATGCCCTACAGTATAGTAGGTTCCAGTTGTTTCGCCTGAAGCTGTATCCTTAGCTCCAAAAAAGAGAACTTGCTTGTCCTGACCGTCAGTTGTTGTCATTGTTTTGAGAACGGGACACTCGATAGGAGCGTTGTCCTGCCAGTTATGCCCCTTAAAAAATGTTTCGGGTAGAATTTTGGAGTCTCCCTTGCTATCTGCTTTGGTCCAGTTGATACCATCTTGAGATTGATAAACACCTAAGGCGTCACCTTCAGCGATATACATGAGTAATTTGTCTTTGAAGTGGAAGACATAAGGATCGCGGAAATCTTTACCGTTATAGGATTGTTCCTTTGTCAATAAAGGTTTACCATCTTTTAAGGCTTTAGTAAAGCTAGCTCCCTTGTCGTTTGACTCACTAGCATAGATTGCCTGGCTTCCATCATCCATGAGCCCTGTAAAATAGGCGACAGGTTCTTCGTTTTGGATACCAGAAATCCCCTGACTATCTGTGACTACACTCCCTGTCCAAGCAGAATGCCATCCTTCTTTAGAGTCACCACCCTTTGCTGGTATAGCAGTCTCTTGCTTACTATAGGTGATAAAATCTTTGGTAGTTGTATGTGTCCAATCTTGACCGCTAGGTCCAAAAGGATCAGTAGCCCCATCTACAGAATGTAGAAAATAGATATCATAGTAGTTTCCTTCTTGATTCCACACAATAGTCTGTAGGTCGTTAGACCATCCTTTATGAGATGCTAGATGAAAGGTTTGACTCACAGAAGCCTTATTTGTTTTTTGGGAAGAATTGTTAACGTTCTCATTTTTCATTATAAAAACAAAAAATAAAATTAAAAAAATGAGAATAAAGATTAGAGTCGGATATTTTGATTCCATATAGTGATAATTCCTGATTAAATTGCTTTTTTATATAGTTATTATTTTAACAAAAAATAGTTTTTTACAAAAAATATCAATTTGTCATTAAAAAAGATTGGAATTTAGATTAAAAAATGATAGAATAAAACATGTGAAAACCTAAAAGGAGAGTTTATATGGATAGTACAGTTAATTCACAGTCAAATACAGTAGCACCTAAGCAAGCAGAGTGCAAAAAGATGCGTTATAGCATCCGTAAGGTAGCCACAGTAGGGGCAACATCAGCACTCGTTGGTACCTTGGCATTTTTGGGTGCCACTCAGGTAAAAGCTGATCAAGTTACAGAAACAGCACCAGCTGTAGCTACTGCGACAGCAACACCAGAAACAAGCACAGCATCTCTAACGGTAGCCAGTGAAGCAGCAACAAGTGTGGCAACTTCAGAAGCAGTTGAATCTTCAGTTGCACATTCAGAGGTTGCAACTACACCAGTTACAGAGACACAACCAAGCAACACAACTCCATCAGTAGTCGAAGAAAAGGTGTCTAGCACAGTAGTGACATCTTCATCAGATGCAACAACACCTTCAGCAACTGTTGCTGCGGTTTCTGCTCCAGCACATACATCAGAGGCTGCAGTAGAGGCACCAACTTCAACAGCAAGCTCAGAAACAGCTGATACACAACACTGAAGTAGCCCTTAAACCTACTGAAAACAGCGCTGCTAATGCAAACCTTAGCAAACTTAACGGTCGTATCAAGTCTATTGTTGAAGATAATATGACCTCAGATCAAATCGTTGCCTTGACTGAGGAAGAAATTAAAGCACTTAATAAAGTTGACTTTAGCGATGATGCTATCAAGGGTACAGGTACTAGCTTGACTTACCGTAACTTGAAAGATATCGTTGCTAGCTTCTTGAAGCAAGACAGCAAATTGGCAGTTCCTTACTTTAAAGCAGATACAATCATCAATATGCCTGCTTTCAACACTGTTGATGCCCAAACGATGAAAAAAGAAGAAATCGACGTTTGGGATTCTTGGCCAGTCCAAGATGCTGAGTCAGGTGTAGTAAGCAACTGGAACGGTTATCAGTTGGTTATCTCAATGGCCGGTGCACCAAATAAAAACTCAAACCACATTTACTTGCTCTATAGTAAATACGGAGATAATGACTTTACACATTGGAAAAATGCGGGTCCAATCTTTGGTTATAATGCCCTTGAAGATGACCAACAATGGTCAGGTTCAGCGACGGTAAACTCTGACGGTAGTATCCAACTTTACTACACTAAGAATGATACTAGCGGCGGTAAATTGAACTGGCAACAATTGGCTAGTGCTACACTTAACCTAGCTGTTGAAAACGACGAAGTTGTTATTAAGTCAGTTGAAAATGACCACATTCTCTTTGGTGGGGATAACTATCATTATCAAAGTTATCCAAAATTCATGAGTACTTTCAACGATGACCACAACCACGATGGAAATCCAGACCGTACAGATAACTACTGTCTTCGTGACCCACACATCATTGAAGATAACGGTAGCCGCTACTTAATTTTCGAATCAAATACAGGTGACGAAAACTACCAAGGCGAAAAACAAATCTACAACTGGTCAAACTATGGAGGAGATGACGCCTTTAACCTTAAGTCATTCCTCAATATTGTCAATAATAAACACCTTTATAACCTTGCTTCATGGGCAAATGGTTCTATTGGTATCTTGAAACTTGATGACAATGAGAAAAATCCATCTGTAGCTGAACTTTACACACCACTTGTTACTAGCCACATGGTTACTGATGAAGTAGAACGTCCAAGTGTTGTTAAGATGGGTAACAAGTATTACCTCTTCACTGCTTCACGTATCAATAAATCTACGGATGCTGAAGGTACTGTAGCAGCTCGTGAAGCTGTCGGTGATGACGTTGTCATGCTTGGATTCGTATCAGATAGCCTTCGTGGAGAATACCGTCCACTTAATGGCTCAGGCGTGGTTTTGACAGCCTCTGTACCAGCCGACTGGCGTACATCTACTTATTCTTACTATGCTGTTCCTGTTGAAGGATCATCAGATACCCTCTTGGTTACTTCTTACATGACTAACCGTGGTGGTATTGCTGGTGCTGAGAATAAATCAACATGGGCTCCAAGCTTCCTTATCAAGATGAATGCAGATGATACTACAGAAGTTCTTCCTAAGATGACGAATCAAGGTGACTGGATTTGGGATAAATCTAGTGAAAGCTTGGTACACGTAGCCGATCAAAACAGTGCTAAATTGCCAAACGAGGACTTTAATGTAGATTATTATGCGGTATCGGGTTATGGTCTTAAACCACATACTTATCCTACAGTTGATGGTTCAACAGGCGTTTCTGAAGCTCACGGTGTCTTGACTGTAACAGTTAAAGATGGTGAAGATAAGAAGGCAGATAAGCCAGAAACACCAGTAAGTCCAACAGAAGGTAATCATTCTGTTGATGATAAGACTAATAAACCAGACACTTCTAAACCAGCGGACAATAATAAACCATCAGCTGATAAAGAAGATAAACCAACAAATCCTACGAATTCAGATTCTCCAGTTCCTACACCATTCCCATATTTCCCAGACCGCGCTGCTAATGATAACCATTCTTCGAATGATCACCATGTAGCGGTTCCTGAGAAACCTTCAACAGAGGGTTCTGTGGGGGACCGTCGTCCAGTAGCTCAAGCCACAGAGATTGCGTCACCAGTACCAGAGGCTATTGTAGCAACTGGACCAACTGTTTTAACGACTCCTGTTAAAGAAGAGTCTGTGACTGAAACAGAAGCTCCAAAACCAGCTAAGTCTGAAGAGGAAGTTCAGTCTCACGGAGTAGCTAAAGCCGATGAAGTAACTAAGTCTGATGAGTCAAGTAAAGACAACAATACTAAAGTTGCTGCTAAACTTGCCATTACACATAAGACACCGAGTGTCTCTGAAGGACCAAATGCCAATATACTTACAATTTTAGCAACGATCTTTGCAGCGATTGCGAGTCTATCTCTTTTTGGTTATGGATTGGTTACGGGTAAAATTCAGTTGCCTAAAAAATAAGCATTAACCCCTTTTCAAAACGTTTGCTAGTAAAGCAAGCGTTTTTGTCATGTTTTTGATATAATGGAGTGAATATATAGCAAAGGAAGAAACTATTATGGGTAAATTTCAAGTTATTTCACATCCATTGATTCAACATAAACTCTCAATCCTACGTCGTGAGGATACCTCTACTAAGGATTTTCGTGAGTTAGTTAACGAAATCGCTATGCTTATGGGTTACGAAGTATCACGTGACCTTCCTCTTGAAGAAGTTGAAATTCAAACGCCAATCACAAAAACAACCCAAAAACAACTATCTGGTAAGAAATTGGCCATTGTTCCAATCCTTCGTGCAGGTATCGGTATGGTAGATGGTCTCCTAAGCCTTGTGCCTGCTGCTAAAGTTGGTCATATTGGTATGTACCGTGATGAAGAAACTCTGGAGCCGGTTGAGTACCTCGTTAAATTACCAGAAGATATTGATCAACGTCAGATTTTTGTAGTTGATCCAATGCTTGCGACTGGTGGTTCAGCTATCTTAGCGGTAGATTCACTTAAAAAGCGTGGCGCTGCTAATATCAAGTTTGTTTGTTTGGTTGCAGCACCAGAAGGTGTTAAAAAATTGCAAGAGGCTCATCCAGATATTGATATCTATACAGCATCACTAGATGAGAAACTTAATGAACATGGCTATATTGTTCCAGGCCTCGGAGATGCAGGCGACCGTTTATTTGGTACCAAATAGGTTCAAAAAGGGAGTTTTCCCTTTTTGTTTTGCTTATATTGTGCAGAAAATAATCGCTTAGAAAATTTGAAGTAGTGGAAATCTCTTTTGAATTAGCACTCTATGAAAAAGAGTGCCAATAAAAATGTTTTTATTTGACCTAATTTGACTAAAATCATATAATAACATCAAGACATTATTAAAAGGAGGATTCGTATGATTCCTGTAGTTATTGAACAGACATCACGTGGTGAGCGTTCTTATGACATTTACTCACGTTTGCTCAAGGATCGTATCATCATGTTAACAGGTCCTGTTGAAGATAATATGGCAAATTCAATTATCGCCCAACTCTTGTTCTTGGATGCTCAAGACAATACGAAAGATATTTATCTTTATGTTAATACGCCTGGTGGATCAGTTTCAGCAGGTCTTGCCATTGTTGACACCATGAATTTCATCAAGTCCGATGTTCAAACTATCGTTATGGGGATGGCAGCATCAATGGGTACTATTATCGCTTCAAGTGGTACTAAAGGGAAACGTTTTATGTTGCCAAATGCAGAATACATGATTCACCAACCAATGGGTGGTACTGGTGGCGGTACGCAACAAACAGATATGGCCATCGCAGCAGAACACTTGCTCAAGACGCGTAATAACTTGGAGCAAATCTTGGCTGATAATTCCGGTCAATCCATTGAAAAGGTTCATATTGATGCCGAACGTGATAATTGGATGAGTGCTCAAGAAACGCTCGAATATGGTTTTATCGACGAAATTATGGCTAACAACCAATTAAAATAAGCTTAGCTTATCTTAGATAAGAGTCGGATGTTAATCGGTCTAATAAGGGCCGATTCATCTGACTTTTTGTGTTATAATAAGAAACATGTTAATAATCAATGAGGAGTTGCTTGCTATTGATCAAGCCATAGATAGTCTTGTTTTACACTTTTTAGGATTGCCAGAGGTAGAAGTTTATCGCTTAAAACGTCAGAAATTCGAAGGAGATAGAGCACTCCAGCAACAACTTCTGGAATTTCAGAAATTAAGGGAAAGCTATGAAGAAGCCAAAAAATATGAAGCCTATAGATCAGACGTTCGTGACTTAAAGCGACAAGTCTTGAGAATGAAGCGCCAAATTGATTTAAATGAAGTAGTTATAGCTTATCGACAGGCTGAGCTTGATTTGCAGGCGATTATGGCTTCACTTAGTCAAGACATTGCGCAAGCTGTATCAGATCAAATTTTCATTGATACAGGGCTACCTCTTGCCCCCCACAAGCCCCATCATAAAAAAGGTGCCACTAACATAAAGGAGAAAATGAGTAATGATTAAACGTCAGGGCATTATTGTCTATTTATACTATAATAGAGACTTACGTAAGATTGCCAAGTTTGGGGATGTTGTCTACCATTCTTATAAGATGCGTTATGTACACCTTTATGTAGATGAGGATAAGGTTGAGGATGTATTGGCAGAACTAGAAGGAATGAAGGCGGTAAAAAAAGTTCTTCCTTCTTACTATTCAGACATTGATATGGACTTTGTAGGTAGTCTGGAGCGCTATGACACCTCTGTTCCTGAACCATTTAAGAACTTTTCTCTTTAAGTAGGAGAAAAGTTTTTTCTTTTGGCAAGAGCTATCCCTAAAGCAATGGAAACGATTGCTAGAAAGAGATTTTAAGTGTGTGGTTATTGACAATTGTCTGATAATTCTGTAAGCTATAAGGTGGACTTTTTTAAGAAAATATTAAGGAGAAATCTTATGTCTAAAAAGATCACACTTATTGTGTTAGCCTTTTTTGCATCCATTTTCTTGGTTGCTTGTGGTAAGTCACCAGACGTGACTGCTAAAGCCACTGGTACCAAGATTGGGGATACGATTAAGATCGGTGTCAACATGGAGTTGACAGGTCCTGTTGCGGCCTATGGTAAAGCCGAGCAAAATGGTATTAAGTTGGCTGTTGAAGAAATCAATAAAGCTGGCGGTGTTGATGGTAAAAAGCTAGAACTCGTCACTAAAGATAATAAATCTGAAAATGCTGAAGCTTCAACATCTTCAACTAACTTGGCTATCCAGAATAATGTAAATGCTATCGTTGGTCCGGCAACATCTGGTGCAGTTGCTGCTGCCAGCCTTGTATCTCAAAAAACAGGGGTTCCTTTGATGACTCCATCTGGTACACAGGATGACCTTACGGTAGATGCTAAAGGAACGAAGAAATTCGTTTTCCGTACAACCTTTAAAGATAGTTACCAAGGTAAAGTTTTGGCAGCTTATTCCTTTAATAACTTGCATGCTAAGAAGGTCGTTCTTTACTACGATAATGCTTCTGATTATGCTAAGGGGATTGCGGATGAATTCAAGCGTGAATACAAAGGCCAAATCGTTACTGAAGCAACTTTCGCTTCAGGGGATAAGGACTATCAATCAGCTTTGACTAAATTCAAAGACCTTGATTATGATGCTATTGTAATGCCTGGTTATTATACTGAAACAGGTATTATCACTAAACAAGCACGTGACCTTGGAATTGATAAACCAATCCTTGGACCTGACGGATTTAGTGATGCGAAATTTACAGAGCTTGCAGGTAAAAAGAATGCCTCAAACGTTTACTACGTATCAGGATATTCAACAAAAGTTTCTCTTTCTGATAAAGCATCAGGCTTCATCGAAGCATATAAGAAAACTTACAAGACTGAACCAAATATGTTTGCTGCGTTAGCCTACGACTCTGTTTATATGGTTGCAGAAGCCTCTAAGGGTGCGAAAACATCAGTTGATATTACCAATAATCTTGCAAAAATGAAAAACTTTGTTGGGGTTACCGGTAAAATGACAATTGACAAGGAGCATAACCCGATTAAAGCAGCTCTTATGGTTAAAAGAGATAATGGTGAAGAAGTTTCAGCAGAAGCCGTTGAAATTGAAAAATAAGCTCTTATCTTTACTGAAAATGAACTAGAAAGTTTGGTTATATATGTTTTTTGAACAACTTCCCCAACAACTAGTCAATGGTATCATCTTGGGTAGTATCTATGCCCTACTTGCCCTTGGTTATACTATGGTTTATGGGATTATCAAATTGATTAACTTTGCCCATGGAGACATCTACATGATAGGTGCCTTCGTTGGTTACTATGCGATTAACAGCTTGAAGATGAATTTCTGGATTGCCCTTGTGTTCTCCATGATTGTATGTGCCATTTTAGGGGTTGTTATCGAGTTCTTGGCTTATCGCCCACTCCGTAATTCAACACGTATTTCTGCCTTGATTACGGCCATTGGTGTGTCATTCTTCCTTGAATACATCATGGTTTACTTCGTCGGAGCAGACACACGTTCATTCCCACAATCAATTAAAATGCATACCTATCATCTTGGATCAATCTCTGTGACGAATGTGCAATTGCTGATTTTGGTGGTTGCCCTTGTTCTCATGGTTGCTCTGCAATTGATTGTTAAGAAAACTAAAATGGGTAAAGCCATGCGTGCGGTATCTGTAGATAGCGATGCAGCTGAATTGATGGGTATTAATGTTAACAATACTATCAGCTTTACATTTGCTCTTGGCTCTTCACTTGCGGGTGCTGCCGGTGTCCTTATTGGACTTTACTACAACTCAATTGAACCTCTTATGGGTATGACACCAGGTATTAAAGCCTTTGTTGCCGCTGTTCTTGGTGGTATCGGTATTATCCCAGGCGCAGCCCTTGGTGGATTTGTTATCGGTATTTTGGAGACTCTATCAACTGCAATTGGTTTGTCAAGTTACCGTGATGCCATTGTTTATGGTGTCTTGATTGTTATCCTCTTGGTTCGTCCAGCGGGTATCCTCGGTAAAAATGTGAAAGAGAAGGTGTAAGACATGAAGAAAAATCTAAAAGTAAACCTTATTTGGTTTGGTCTTATCATTGGGCTCTTCCTTATCTTGAAAGGCCTTGAACTTTCAGGTATCATGAACCTTTACTACATCCAAATCTTAATGGGAATTGGTATTTCAATTCTTATGGGACTTGGTACTAACTTGGTCCTTGGTTTCTCAGGACAATTTACACTTGGACAAGCCGGTTTCATGGCAATTGGTGCTTACTCATCTGCTATTATTACTGGCATGATGCCAACTTATGATGGTTTCTACCTCTCTATGGTTGTTGGTGTTATCATTGCAGCTGTCGTTGCCCTTATCTTTGGTCTACCTACTCTTCGTTTGAAGGGAGATTACCTTGCCATTGCCACTCTTGGTATGGCGGAAATTATCCGTATCATTATTGTTAATGGTGGTGAATTGACCAATGGTGCCGCTGGTTTGACAGGAATTCTTCCTTATACAAGTTGGCCTGTCATTTATTTCTTTGTAGTCATCATCACAATTTTAGTGCTAAACTTCTTGCGTTCAGCGACTGGTCGTCAAGCTATTACACTTCGTGAAGATGAAATTGCTGCAGAGTCAATGGGTGTTAACGTCACAAAAATGAAGGTACTTATCTTTGTTATCGGTGCCATGATTTCAGCGATTGCCGGTTCACTTTATGTTAGCTACATCGGTACTGTCGTGCCAAAAGATTTCACCATTATGAAATCAATTGATTACCTTATCATTGCCGTTCTTGGTGGTCTCGGATCAATTACAGGTACTGTCATTGCCGCTATTGTTCTTGGTATTATCAATATGTTCCTTCAAAACGTTTCAAACCTCCGTATGATTATTTACGCATTGGCTTTGATTCTTGTCATGCTTTTCCGCCCAAGTGGACTTCTTGGAACGAAAGAACTCTATCTCTCAAAATTCTTCAATAAATCTAAGGAGGGCAAATAAAAATGGCACTTCTTGAAGTTAAAAAATTGACTAAAAACTTTGGTGGTCTGACTGCCGTTGGTGATGTTTCAATGGAACTCAACGAGGGTGAATTGGTCGGACTTATCGGACCAAACGGTGCTGGTAAGACAACCTTGTTCAACTTGTTGACAGGTGTTTATGAACCAAGTGAAGGAACCGTTACCCTCGATGGTACAGTTCTAAATGGTAAGGCACCTTATAAGATTGCTTCTCTTGGTTTGTCACGTACCTTCCAAAATATCCGCCTTTTCAAAGATATGACTGTACTTGAAAATGTTCTTGTTGGTTTGTCAAATAAACAACCTTCAAACTTCTTTGCATCACTCTTGCGTTTGCCTAAGTACTATTCAGGTGAAGAAGAGTTGAAAGAAAAAGCTATGAAATTATTGGCTATCTTCAACTTGGATGATGAAGCAGAAACACTTGCGAAGAACTTGGCATATGGACAACAACGTCACTTGGAAATTGTACGTGCATTAGCAACGGAACCTAAAATTCTTTTCCTTGATGAACCAGCTGCAGGTATGAACCCACAAGAAACAGCTGAGTTGACGGCTCATATTCGTCAAATTCAAAAAGACTTTGGTATCACAATTATCTTGATTGAGCACGATATGAGTCTGGTCATGGATGTTACTGAGCGTATCTATGTTTTGGAATATGGACGCTTGATTGCAGAAGGAACACCTGATGAAATTAAGAATAACAAACGTGTTATTGAAGCTTACTTGGGAGGTGAAGCATAATGGCTATGTTAAAAGTTGAAAATCTCTCAATTAAATACGGATCAATTGAAGCTGTTAAAAATGTTAGCTTTGAGGTTAATGAAGGTGAAGTTGTAACACTTATCGGTGCTAATGGTGCCGGTAAGACATCTATTCTTCGTACCATTTCTGGTCTTGTTCGTCCAACTGCTGGAACTATTTCGTACCTTGGAAAAGATATTCACAAAACACCAGCTCGTAAGATTGTCGCAGAAGGATTGGCTCAGGTCCCAGAAGGGCGCCATGTTTTCCCAGGATTAACTGTCTTGGAAAATCTTGAAATGGGAGCCTTCCTTCATACAAATAAAGAGGAAAATGCAGCTCTCTTGAAGAAAGTCTTCCAACGTTTTCCACGTCTAGAAGAACGTAAAAATCAAGATGCAGCCACACTTTCTGGTGGTGAGCAACAAATGCTTGCAATGGGCCGTGCCCTTATGAGCCGTCCAAAACTCTTGCTTTTGGATGAACCTTCAATGGGACTTGCCCCAATCTTTATTCAAGAAATTTTCGACATTATCGAAGATATCAAGGCACAAGGGACTACCGTTCTTTTGATTGAACAAAATGCCAATAAGGCTTTGTCAATTGCGGATCGTGGTTATGTTCTTGAAACTGGTAAAGTCGTTCTTTCAGGTACTGGTAAAGAGCTTCTTGCGTCAGACGAAGTTCGTAAAGCCTATCTTGGAGGATAAGAAAAAGCGCCCAAGGGCGTTTTTCTATAGTCTTATCGTGATTGTAATTTGCTAATTTTTCAGTAAAATAGTGCAATCGTTTACAATTAGTGTGGTATAATACAAGTAAGAAATTATTCGGAGGAAAATGAAAATGGCAGTAAAAGATTTTATGGCGAAGCGTGTGGTCTACGTTTCACCACAAACAACTGTTGCAGCAGCTGCAGACATTATGCGTGAAAAAGGTTTGCGCCGCTTACCAGTAATTGAGAACGACAAGCTGGTTGGTCTTATCACAGAAGGGACAATGGCTGATGCCTCACCATCTAAAGCAACTAGCTTATCAATCTATGAGATGAACTATCTTCTTAATAAGACAAAGGTAGGAGACATTATGATCAAGAATGTCCTTACTGTTTCCAAATATGCTAGTCTTGAGGATGCTATCTATATCATGCTTCAAAATAAAGTTGGTGTTCTTCCCGTTGTGGACAATGACCAAATTTCTGGAATTATTACAGACAAGGATGTTTTTCGTGCCTTTTTGGAAATCTCTGGCTATGGTCAAGCCGGAATCCGTATTGGGCTTGAAGTCTTAGATACGCCACGTGTCCTGGAAAAAATTGCCAACCTCATTTCTAGTGAAAATCTCAACATTGAACGTACAATTGTTGCACCTAAAAATGATACTGTTCTTCGTGTTGAACTTCAAGTTGAAGGGGATGTGGAACCAGAACACCTTAAAAAAGTTTTTGTAGAAGCAGGGTTTACAGTTACCGAAATTGCTGAAACAGAATCAAAAGAGTTAGACTAATAAGAAAAGGGAGTCAGAGCTTAACGAATTTATCTCTGAATCTCACTCCCATAGGTTAGTAGCTTAGCAACAGGTTCTTCTATTTGAACGACTAGTTGCCGGCTATAAGTTTTTGACAGTAAAAAAAGAAGCTGAACATTTAATGTTCTAGCTTCTTTTTTGTTAGTCTTGGAAATCATAAAGTGTTGTAGAAAGGTAACGTTCACCATTATCAGGCAATAGTGTCAATACTTTTTTACCTTCGCCGAGTTCAGCGGCAACTTTAAGAGCAGCAGCAATAGCAGCACCTGATGAGATACCAGCTAGGAAACCTTCCTCGCTACCCAATGTACGTGATGTTGCGATAGCTTCATCAGAAGGAATACGCACAACACTGTCATATGATTTTGTATCCAATGTGTCAGGAATAAATCCAGTTGAAATACCTTGAATTTTGTGTGGCCCTGGTTTGTCACCATTCAATACAGCAGATTCATCAGCTTCAATACCATAAACTTTGATATTTGGGTTAGCAGCTTTCAGAGTTTTAGAAACACCTGAAATAGTACCACCAGTACCGATACCTGCGACAAAGGCATCCAAACCATCTGCACCAAAATCTTCAAGAATCTCTTGGCCAGTTGTATCAGCATGAACAGCTGGATTTGAAGGGTTAGCAAATTGAAGTGGCACCCAACCATTGCGTTCAGCCGCAACTTCCTTAGCTTTAGCGATAGCACCCTTCATTCCTTCGCTACCAGGTGTCAAAACAAGTTCAGCACCATAAGCTTGGATGATTTTACGACGTTCAACACTCATTGTGTCAGGCATTACGATAACGATCTTGTAGCCTTTGGCAGCGCCAACCCAAGCTAGACCAATACCAGTGTTACCTGAAGTTGGTTCAACGATAGTATCTCCAGGTTTAATTGTACCGGCTTTTTCAGCATCTTCAATCATACGAAGAGCAATACGGTCTTTAACTGAAGAACCAGGGTTAAATGCTTCAAGTTTAACATAAACATCTGCTGAACCTTCTGGAACAATAGAGTTAAGTTTAATAGCTGGTGTTTTTCCAACAAGTTCGGTAATTGAGTTGTAAATTGTCATATTTAAAATCCTCTTAATCTTTGGTTGATGGTTTTAAGTATACGACGGTAGGCCTAACTTGTAAAATACATCTTCTTTATCACTGTGATAACGTTTAACTATCAAAGGGGAATTTCAACGATTTTTTGCCAGACTTTTGATAACTTACTTTTCCTTGATAGAAGTTAGTAAGCTCTTGTCCAAGCCTTTCAATTTCAGACTCTTCAACAAACAAAGTTGTAGAAACATCAGATAAGAAAGTTGTATCAAATTCTTGGAGCCCTTCTTTTTCAAGAAAATTGGAGAAGACTTGGTATTGAGAGTAGGTTAACTCTATGGTTAGCCCAGTTAATTCCTTGACTTCAACTCGACCAATTTCTTCAATGGCATGAGCAACGCTACCAGAGTAAGCACGGATAAGGCCACCAGCTCCAAGCTTGATTCCACCAAAATAACGGGTTACTACTGCCACGACATTAGTTAGTCCTTGTTTTTCTAGGACAGTAAGCATGGGAACACCAGCCGTCCCAGAAGGTTCACCATCATCACTAGAACGCTTAATTTGCCCATCTTCTCCGACAATCATTGCTGAGCAAGAGTGATTGGCCTTGTGATGCTCTTTTTTAATCTGAGCAATATATTCTCTTCCTTCTTCTTCACTGCTAATGCGTTTCAAGTGACAAATAAAACGAGATTTTTTGATTTCTTCTTCAACGATTCCATCGTTGGTAATAGTTTTGTAATCCATAAAAAAATTTTATCATAAAAACGTGAATTCAAACATATTTTCGAATAGAAAGGTATGGTACCTAAAGAATATTATGGACGACTATTTACAGAAGATCAATTGCCAACAGACTATTATTCTGAGGCTTTAACATTAGAAAGCATGGTAAAGATAGATAATCAACTCAGGTGCAAAAGATGTTTTAGTCCAATAGAGGAAGAATGGCAATTACCAAATGGCAAACATTACTGCAGAGCTTGTATAGTCTTTGGTAGAAACCAAGAAGGGAAGCAACTTTATTACTTTGCTTCAAAAGAAGCTGACATCAACTTTCCTGTTCTAAAGTGGTCGGGGAAATTAACTTCTTATCAAGCTGAGGTCTCAGAGAAACTGTTGAAAACTTATCAACAACAGAAAAACAGTCTTGTACATGCTGTAACTGGTGCTGGTAAGACGGAAATGATTTATAAAATCGTTGCCTATGTTCTTGAAACTAAAGGCCGAGTTGCTATTGCCAGTCCTCGGGTTGATGTTTGCCGAGAATTGCATATACGTCTTCAAAGAGATTTTACGTGTAGTATTTCCTTACTTCATGCTGAAAGCGAGCCATACGACGGGAGTCCGTTTGTCATAGCCACCACACATCAATTGCTAAAATTTTATCAGAGTTTTGACTTAATTATCGTTGACGAAGTAGATGCTTTCCCCTTTGTAGGAAATCCTATGTTAAATCATGCTGTTAAGCAAGCAAAGAAAAAACCGGACAGCTTATTTACCTAACAGCAACTTCTACAGTATCTCTGGAAGAGCAAGTACGAGTCGGTGTACTAGAAAAATACCACCTTGCCAGACGCTTTCATGGTAACCCTTTAGTGATTCCTCAATTCTTTTGGCAAGGGAAATTACAACAATCTTTATCTAAGCAAAAACTTCCAAGACCCCTCCTTAGACAACTCAAGAAGCAAAGAAAATCAAAGTTTCCTTTATTAATCTTTTTTCCCAATATAGCAATGGGTGAGAGATTTACCAAAATTCTTCAAAACTATTTCCCAGAAGAAAAAATAGCATTTGTTTCCTCAAAAAGTAAAGAGCGTTCAGAAATGGTAAAGAAATTTAGGAAACAAGATCTGACTATTCTTGTGACGACTACCATTCTTGAGCGTGGGGTGACCTTTCCTAAAGTAGATGTTTTTGTGTGCATGGCAAATCACCACTTATTTACAAGTTCGAGTCTTCTTCAGATTGGTGGTAGGGTGGGGCGCTCGCCCGAGAGACCTACAGGAAAACTCTATTTCTTTCATGAAGGACTATCTAAATCGATATTGCAATGTCGACAAGAAATAAAAGCAATGAATAGAAAAGGAGGATTTGATGATGAGATGTTTAATGTGCAATGAAAGTATCGAAGTGATTCCCAGATTACGCTATTTGCTCACGTTTACGGAAAGTAAGGAATATTGCTGCACAGAATGTAAGAGTCATTTTAAGAAACTCTCAAAAGTAAGGTGTCCAAATTGTTACAAAGAAATGCACGGAAATGAATGTGTTGATTGTCAAATTTGGAAGAAAAAAGGTTACACTCCAAATCACATTGCAATCTTTCGCTATGAAGGGTTTATGAAAGAGTACTTTAGTCATTATAAATTTATGGGCGACTATTACCTAAGGAAAATTTTTCAAGAAGATATTGCGGATGCACTGAACCCCTTATTAAAGAAAGGATACACATTAGTCCCAGTGCCACTCTCGGAAGAACGATTTGCCGAAAGGGGCTTCAACCAGGTTGAAGGATTGCTAGAGGGACTCCCCTATCAAAACATTTTTGGGAAAAAGGATATTGAAAAGCAATCTTCTAAAACAAGGAAAGAACGTTTAAATCAAGAAAACCCATTTTTTATAAAACAAAACGTAGAGTTATCAAGAAAAATTGTTATAGTAGATGATATCTATACAACGGGCTCGACGATTTATAAAATGGTTCAATTATTGCAAAAAACACATGTTGAGGAAATTGTGACCTTTTCCCTAGCCAGATAATAAAAATCCTTGCAAATTTTCATGAAAAGGATATAATAAAAATAAAGAAAACGCTAACAAGCGAGAAAGAGGTCTTTTATGATTAAATATAGTATCCGTGGTGAAAACATCGAAGTAACGGAAGCTCTTCGTGACTATGTTGAAAATAAACTTAGCAAAATTGAAAAATATTTCAACCAAGACCAAGAATTGAATGCACGTGTAAATCTTAAGATTTATCGTGGAAAAACTGCTAAAGTGGAAGTTACCATACCAACAGGATCTGTTATTTTACGTGCAGAAGATATTTCACAGGATATGTATGGTTCAATTGACTTGGTAGTTGATAAGATTGAAAGACAAATCCGTAAAAACAAAACAAAAATTGCTCGTAAACATCGTGAAAAGTATCCACAGGTGAGGTATTCTCAGTTGACTTTAACAAGGAAGAAGTTGAAGAAGCACCATCTATTGAAGTTGTGAGAACAAAAACATTGAGTTGAAACCAATGGATGTTGAGGAAGCTATTCTTCAGATGGAATTGTTAAGCCATGACTTCTTTATCTATGCTGATAGCGAAGATCATACAACAAATGTACTTTACAAACGTGAAGATGGTAATTACGGCTTGATCGAAGCCAAATAGAATAATTAGGCGGGATATATGTATGTCCTGCTTATTTATTTTGGCAAAAAATCACTAATCGAAAAAGTAAAACATAAGTTAACTTAATAATAAAAAGTTATTGACAAGGTAAGCAAGAGATGATAATATGAATAGGCTACATCGGAGGATGAAGCAGAGACACGAGGAAGTCTGGAAAAAACTTTTCAAAAAGTGTTGACAAGATATTCTAGATTTGCTAGAATATAGGAGTTGTCTTAAGAGAGACAAAGACCTTTGAGAACTGAATAAGAAACCAAGTGCAGGGTTATGATAGAAGAAATTATAACCTGTCAATTTACAAGAAAAAAACGTCAGAAGACGGAAATGAGTTAACGCTCGAACGATTATTA
>NZ_CM002133.1:365238-366516 GCF_000448665.1 Streptococcus sp. HSISS2
AGATTGCTGACAACGTTGGGACATCGTTAAAGTGGACAATCCCAGCGGATTTCGCAAACGACATACCGGATGCAACAACTGGCCGAGGTACTATATACGTCGATACTTATGTTGACGGCAAATTGATTCAAACACAGTCAACGGCACTAACGGCAAGGATTGTCACAAACAACGCGAAGCCGTCGTTCACTGGATTACTTTAACGGACGCAAATGCAACGACTCAAAGGATAATTCCAGAGCCAACACATTTCGTGTCCATAATGTCGCTTGTGAAAGTCGCCTTCAACGGAGCGCAAGCAAAAACGGAGCTACAATAGCTGGGTACTACGCTGAAATCGTTGGGGCCAGCAATTCTGTTTCAACGAACGGCGGGGTATTCCGTGAGGTTGCTGTAAACAAAGATACCCAAATGACCTTAAGAGGTAGAGTTCAAGACTCTCGTGGGATTTGGTCTGATTGGAAAGAGATGAAAATAACATTTCTATTCTATTTCAGTCCAACGCTAAAATTTGAAGTTACCAGAAGTGGCTCAAAGTCAGACACGCTAACCATTAAGAGATTTGCTAAGATAGCACCTCTTAGTGTTAATGGGGTCCAAAAAAATACCATGAAGCTGACTTTTACAGCAACAAAAGTTGGAACGAGCAATGCTGTAGCAGATAATGGGTCGGCTGGCGGTGAATGGTCAAGCATTTCTGAATTCAAGGCATCTAACGCAAATTTAGGCAAGGAATACCCCGCAGATACCTCATTCATAGTTACAGGAAAGCTAGAGGACAGATTTTCAGACTCAAAATTTCAAGATACAGTAACGACCGATAAAATTATTATGTCCTATGACCAACAAGGCGTTGGTATTGGTAAGTATCGTGAAAATGGAGCACTTGATGTCGATGGATTGATTTATTCAGGCTCAAAACTAATCCAACACCACAAGCTTACAGAACCGAACGGTGCAGCGATTGATAACAAGGTAGATAACCTAAACGACTATAGAACCACTGGTTTTTATTCAATCCTAGGGAACTACAAAAACCATCCCGCATCGGGCGAGGATGCTTGTTTAGAAGTCGTGGAAAGCATTTCTGGGTATCACCAAACGCTAACAACTGTGTCCGGTCGGATGTTTAAACGCACTGTCACTAGTAATTCTAATGGCTCATGGATTGAGTACACGCCTAAGCCAGCGATGGTTAAACAGAGGTTGATATTGGTTGGCGGGTGAAAGCGAACCTTGTGCGCCAGTCGAACGTAGTAACTCTCAGCTTAATCAGAG
>NZ_CM002133.1:369664-371277 GCF_000448665.1 Streptococcus sp. HSISS2
GGTTGGATGGTTCGAATTGCCGTTTGACGGGATGACACAGGATAATTACTTTATCGACGTGTCAGCTTACCAACCGGGAGACCTTACAAGTATCTGTCAAGCAGTTGGAACTAACAACACAGTTATTAAGGTTACTGAAGGCACTGGTTGGGTTAGCCCAGTGGCCACTCAGCAAACCAACACAAGTAACTGTATTGGTTACTACCACTTTGCCCGTTTTGGCGGTGATGTCGCAACGGCACAAGCTGAAGCGAATTACTTTATCAGTAACTTGCCATCACATCCACGTTATCTTGTATGTGATTATGAAGATGGTGCTAGTGGTGATAAGCAAGCGAATACTAATGCAGTCCTAGCATTTATGGATGTTTGTAAGGCAAACGGCTTCGAGCCTATCTATTACAGTTACAAGCCTTATACATTGGCTAACGTGTATGTAGATCAAATCACTGCACGCTATCCAAACAGCTTATGGATTGCAGCGTACCCAGATTACGAGGTACGTCCGGAGCCATATTGGGGCGTATATCCAAACATGGAACATACACGCTGGTGGCAGTTTACATCAACCGGCTTAGCTGGTGGATTGGATAAGAATGTAGTTATCATCAATGACGGTGATAGCCTAGTAAATAAGAAAGAGGAAGAAGAAAATATGAATTATGTAGTACGCAGCGAAAGCGGTAAAGAAGGTTGGGTAGCAGTCGTTAATGGTCGTGTGTTTGGCATCGGCTCAATGGGAACAGTGGACGCCCTCGAAGCCACTGGAGCTAAGCGTCTGCAATTAGAAGATGCGGACTTTGAACGCTTCCTATACAGTCAATCAAACGACGCCGAAGCGGTTTCTAAAGCAATCAATGAAGCTAGTGCCTCAGTGGTTAAAGCTATTGAAGAACGTGCGCAAGCTACACAAGGCCAAACTGGTGTATAATTAAATAAAAGAGCCACGCAAACTAAAAAACGAAAAGGAGTGTATCACCTCCCGACAGACCACAGTTCGGATATCATGGTGGTAGTGGTCGAAGCCTCAGCGTTTGCTGGGGCTTTTTTTATGTGCTATAATATATTTAGGAAAGCGCCAGTAACTCTACGGGGTCTGGTGCGTTTTTTTATTTTTGTGCTATAATATACTTACATCAATCCCTCTGCATCCATTATGGACAGATACGTTCTGAGCAGGGGTTTTTTGTGCTATAATTAATAGGAATAGCTGTGGATAATCTTACGGGACCCATTTGCGGAAAGCATCTCTTGTTAGGAGGTGTTTTTTATTTTGCAAAAAAACTAAATTTCTTTACCAAAAGTGTTGACAAACTATCATATATGATATATAATATACATGTAAGATAAAGAAAGGAAGTAAACAAAATGAAATCACAAGTAATGAGCCTAGCATGGAAAATCTTCAAAAACGAAAAAACGACGTGACTTTCTCTGAAGCATTGAAAGTAGCTTGGAAAGCCGTTAAACGTCAAAACATGGCGGATGATTTCTATTTCTTCCGTTCTTCAAACATTAAAATTCCAAGGTGTTAAAAAATGGTTTGCTGAAAAAGAATTTCGTGGACGCAACAAAAAAGACTTGGCGTTTATGTCAGTAAGTGCGATCAGCGT
>NZ_CM002133.1:372613-390288 GCF_000448665.1 Streptococcus sp. HSISS2
ACCAAAAAGTGTTGACAAACTATCATATATGATATATAATATACATGTAAGATAAAGAAAGGAAGTAAACAAAATGAAATCACAAGTAATGAGCCTAGCATGGAAAATCTTCAAAACGAAAAAAACGACGTGACTTTCTCTGAAGCATTGAAAGTAGCTTGGAAAGCCGTTAAACGTCAAAACATGGCGGATGATTTCTATTTCTTCCGTTCTTCAAACATTAAATTCCAAGGTGTTAAAAAATGGTTTGCTGAAAAAGAATTTCGTGGACGCAACAAAAAAGACTTGGCGTTTATGTCAGTAAGTGCGATCAGCGTAAAAGGATTGGTTGAAGAAACTGATAAAGCGGTTAAACTTGAAATCGTGACACCTTACGGAGTTTCTGCTAAATGGTACCCAAAAAGTGTAATTGCTTAATGAAAAGGAGAAATAAAATGATTATCAATAACGACATCAAAGAGTTAATCTTGGAATACATGGGACGTTATTTTAAATTCGAAAACGATTTCTACAAACTCCCTGGAATCAAGTTTACCGATGCCAATTGGCAAAAATTCAAGAACGGTGACACTTCCATCGAAAAAATGGGAGCTGGCAGAGTGAACGCAATGCTCGATTGTCTATTTGATGATTTTGAGCTTGCTATGATTGGGAAGGCTCAAGATGAATATTATTTAAGTAATCATCTTAAAACCAACATGACATTCTACGCTTATTATGATCAGTTTAAGAAGCAACAGCTTCTAAAATGGCTTGAAAACAGCCATGATGACATTATCGGCGGGACTGGACGAATGTATACAGCCAGTGGGAACATGATAGCTAATGCTTATTTAGAGGTAGCGCTGGAGTCAAGTTCACTTGGTGGGGGTTCTTACATGTTGGAAATGCGATTTAAGAACTATTCGAGAGAGGATATCCCAGCCGGGCGCAAGAATCGACTAGAATGGATTGAAGGACATTTGGGGGATATTCGATGAAAGGAGAACTTTGTCCACAATTATGTCCACTTTTTTCGGAAAAAACGTGGACAAGAATAAAAATAAAAAAAACTATAAACACTTAGTTTTAGCGTGTTTATAGTTTTATTTTTATTATTTAAAACTTCTGGAAGCCCCTTATCGAAATAGTAGATATCGTTATTGTAGTAAAGTAAGTCACCTTTGACTTGTTGGCCACTATCATTGAAGTAATGAAGGTTACCGTCCACTGTTTGAAAACCATGAAGCGCTTTACCATCTTTGCCAAAGTAATACCAATTCCCCTGATCGTCAGAAACATAACGGTTGGTTACCATAATACCAGTCTTGGGATCAAAGTAATACTGTTGGCCGTTCAGGTTTTGCACGCTTGTCTTATAGTCGGATTGGCTACGGTCTAGGAATTCGGTATCGAAACCAAATGGGGCTGAGAAACCTTTAGTTGCCTTGAAGTCACTCATGTAATACCAATGACCAGCTTTATCTGAAACAAAGACAAAATTAGGTTGATTGCCAGTAGCATCAAAGTAGTAAAGATCGCCATTCTCGGTGACGAAGTCATCTTTGACCATCTTGCCATCTTTGTCGAAGTAGTAAAAACCAAAGTATTTATGGTTGACGTTGTCAAGAGCCTGGTGACCTGTTGCACGACGACCATTGTCTTTATCGAAATAGTAGCTATCACCATTAATAGTAACGATTTCGTTTTTAGCTTGTCGACCGTCTTCGTGGAAGTAGAGGTTAAAGCCATCAATGGTCTGAGCACCAGTGACGGGCTTGCCATCTTTACCAAGGTAATACCAGTTGTGGTTGTTGTCTTCGATAAACTGGTTGCGTTTGTTAGTTTCAGGCAGAACCACTGTCAGGCGTCCTTGGGCATCAGCAGTATAGGCTTGACCGTTGATATTGATAGAGGTGTTGGTTACCTTACGTCCATTGGCCTTGTCATAGTAGAAAGATTGTCCATTTTCAGTGATGATCTCGCCCTTAGCTTGCTTTCCATCCTCGTGGAAATAAAGGTCGAAATGGTCAACGTTTTGAGCACCTGTCAGATTTTTCCCGTCTTTAAGGTAGTACCAGTTGCCTTCAGCATCACTCTTGAATTGACCGCCAGAAACGATAGTAGTTTCAACAGATTCTGGTGCTTGACTGTTTACGTCAGTAGCTGTGCTAGCGACTTCTGAAGTTGAAGGAGCAGTTCTCGTTTCGCCACTGGACAAATTGTAAGAACTACTTGCTTGGTCTTCTTTAAGGACTGGCTGTTTGTCAGCCGTGACAGTGGGATTTGTATTGCTTGGTTTAGCAGTTGCTGCGTCTTCAGATTTAGTCGTAGTTGTAGTTGTCTCTGTGATGACAAGATCGGGATCTTGGCTGACGCTTTCAGGTGTGCTTGATGAGGTGGCTTGATTCGTAGCTTGTTCGTCGGCAGAGACGCCAACTCCAATCAATGAGGCACCAAGTGCCAAACCAGACACGGCAATGGTAACCCATTGTTTCTTCACTTTATGAAGTTTAAAATGAACTTTATTTTCCATAAAAGTTCCCCTTTTCCATTTTTATGACCTCATTCTAACATCTTTCATTAGAAGAATCAAACGCAATTGGCATCCTTTTTATAGCCTTTTCTAAATATTTTAAATATTTAGAAATCTGCTAAAACAGTAGAAGAAATGGGCGACTAGATCAAGATTTTGAGCAGGTGGTTTTTGATAGGTATAGGCAATACATTAGAAAATCATTTTTACGAAATCCTAATCTTGAACATGCTTTTTAATAATAGGAGTATAAAAATACAGAAATAGGTCTTTTTTGGCCTGGAATATGGTATAATAGTGCGGTATTTCTCAAAAATTGGAGTATAAAAATGAGTATTTTTCGTAAAAAGGATGTCGGTCTCGCTCAAACCGAGATGAAACGTCATCTGACCCTCAGGGATGTCGTCCTCTTGGGAATTGGTGCCATGGTGGGAACAGGAATCTTTACGATTACTGGTACCGCAGCATCAACCTTGGCAGGTCCTGCCCTGATTATTTCGGTTTTGATTTCAGCCGTTTGTGTGGGTATGTCAGCTATTTTCTTTGCTGAGTTTGCCTCACGTTACCCATCGGCTGGTGGTGTTTACGGTTATCTCTACGCCTCTTGGGGTGAGTACCCTGCTTGGATGGGGGGGTGGCTTACAATGATCGTTTTCATGAATGCCGTGTCTAGTGTTGCCTCTGGTTGGGGAGCCTACCTCAAGGGACTCCTGGCAAGCTTTGGTCTACAGCTTCCTCAAGCTATCAGTGGCCCTTTTAATCCGAGTCAAGGGACTTATATTGACCTCTTGCCAGTCTTGGTTTTGGTGCTAGTGACGGCTCTCCTCCTATTGGATTCCAAACAAGCCCTTCGTTTGAACTCGCTCTTAGTGGTGCTTAAGTTTTCTGCTTTGGCGGTCTTTATCCTAGTTGGTCTCTTCCATCTGAATCCAAGCAACTGGGCTAACTTCGCACCATTTGGCTTTGGCCAAATCTATGGTGGTAAGACGGGGATTATGGCGGGGGCTTCTCTCATGTTCTTTGGTTTTCTTGGTTTTGAATCTATCTCTATGACAGTAGATGAGATTAAGGAACCCCAAAAGAATGTTCCTCGAGGCATTGTTCTCGCCTTGATTATCGTCGCTGCACTTTATGCAGTGGTTTCGCTAGTCTTGACGGGAGCGGTTCACTATACTAAGCTAAATGTTGACGATGCTGTAGCTTATGCCCTTCGTTATATTGGTGTGCCTTGGGCTGCCAATTATGTATCGGTGGTTGCCATTATGACCTTGATTACCGTATGTATTTCCATGGCCTATGCCCTTAGCCGTATGGTTTATAGCTTGGCGCGTGATGGTTTCCTTCCACAAACCTTCCAAAAGGTTTCAAAGACCCATAAGGTTCCACATCATGCGACACTTTTGACTGGTATCCTTTCAGCCATCTCAGCAGGACTCTTCTCTTTGGCTAATATGGCATCTTTGGTTAACATTGCGACCTTGGCTTACCTGGTTCTCTTGGCTATTGCCCTCATCATTCTTCGTAAGGACAAGGGCTTGCCGCAGAAGGATGAATTTAAGGTCCCATTTGTTCCGGTCTTGCCAATTATCTCAATTATCGTCTGTCTCTCCTTTATGAGTCAGTATAGTTGGCAGACCTGGTTAGCCTTTGGCATAGCAGTGCTAATCGGTTCAGCTATTTATGCCTTTTATGGTTACAAACATTCTAAGTATTAAGATTAAAACGCTGGATCTGATGACCTAGCGTTTTTTGGTAAAATGAAGAGAGAAAAGATTTCAGTAGTCACTGAAATCCTTTTTATAGTTAATTATTGTGTTTTGAAAAAATCATGCCCTTTAAACTCATAATAACTAACACTAATGTAATTCCCCATCCAATCCGAGTAGCTAATAATAGATTGTTTGGCCAAAGATTTAGACAGGTTGAACCAACTGCTGAACCAGCCGAAATGGCAATATTTTGTACCATTCGTTGTAAAGCTCCCGTGCTTCCTTGCATTTCCATGGGACTGGCTTGCATAATACTGGCGATATTTGCAGGCTGAAAATAGCCACCACCAACACCATAAATAAAAAGTCCAAAAGTTAGAAACAGATAAGACCATTTGGGATTAAGAAATACTAAGAAAATTAAAGACAGGCAAATAATACCCAAACCTAAGCGACTAAAAGTTATGTTTTTACTCCCATCGTTCAATTTTCCTGATACTCGTGAAAAGATAACTAATCCAACTGGAGCTCCCAAAACAAGAAATCCAGTAACTCCTACTCCTAAATGATATAACTGTTCAAAAATAAATGGAGGTAGTAAAAATATCATGGCAGAGGCAAAACCAAAAGCAATCGTCTGTAAAAAGTGAGAAATTACTTTAGGATTCTCCTTAAGTCCCTTAACACTGACAAGTGGATTTTTTGGATAAATTCAATTCGATAAAATAAAATACCAATCAATAAACTAATTATTATTAGAAAAAGACTGATTATTTGTAAATGACTCTTACTTAATAATGATAGTCCTAACAATAGGCAAATTAACATTATTGCATTAACAATTGTTCCAGATGTGTCTAATTTTTGATTGTTAGTCTGCTCAGAAACTTTGTTAAGAAGATAGTGATTGCAAATAATACCAATAATTACGAAAGGGACATTTATCCAAAAAATAAATCGCCAAACATTTAAAGATAGCAATATGCCACCTAAAGAGGGACCTAATACAGGACCTAAACCTATCATAACTCCTAAAATACTAATAGAGCTATTTTTTGTTCTTCTGATACTAATGTTGTAATCAAAGCTGCAGAAGTAGCTTGTAAGGCAGCTGCCCCAATTCCTTGAATTACTCGTCCAGCGATAAGCCAACCAATACTATTAGCAAACCCACAAAAAAGCGAGCTAAGTCCAAAAAGAACGAATCCTAAGTAAGAAATTTTTAGTTTGCCGAATTTGTCACTAAAAATGCCTAAAGGAAGTATGAATATTGCCAATGCCAGTGCATATCCAGTTATTGTAAAAGCTGCAGTATTAGCTGTTGTATGGAATTGCTCTTTTAGGAAAGATAGTGCTACATTGATAATACCAGTATCTAAAGTTGACAATAACATTCCCATACCTGCGATAACTGTTATTAGTAAATCCTGCAACCGTCTACTCATAAAATTTCCTCCTTGGGTTTAGCTGTGTAAATTAAATGTTTAGTATCGTGTATCATAAATATAACCTCTTTTCTAAAAATTATAAATATGATACAATGAAATAAAATTTTAATCAATCGATTCTAAAAATATCGAATCGTTTAGAAGGAGCATGCACATGACTATTACAGTTCAATTTAGTAACTATGCTCTGAAAACGGATGAAACATTAACACAAAGGATACAATTTGTGTACTCACCCTTAAATGAACTTTTTAGAAGCTTACATGTCTTATTGAACCCGCGTCATCAT
The DNA here is from genome assembly GCF_000448665.1 of Streptococcus sp. HSISS2. Classification (NCBI taxonomy): domain Bacteria; kingdom Bacillati; phylum Bacillota; class Bacilli; order Lactobacillales; family Streptococcaceae; genus Streptococcus; species Streptococcus sp. HSISS2. The sequence goes on from NZ_CM002133.1 coordinate 378,575, forward strand.
GGTACAAATATTGATTGGGTCATTGAGATACAAGATAGATTGACAGATGATTTCTATGAGAAGCTTCACTATTTTCAACTTTTTTATGAACTTGGTGTTTCTCCTATTTTACTTTGTAATTTTCGCTATCATGCGACAACGATTGAAGAAGAGATACAAAATTTAAAGAAATTTCTTGATGGGCTCCCAACTATTCAATTAATTGAGCATTTAGAGAAAGTGTCCAGTGACAGAGAAAACTCCTTCATTCCAACATTAGCAAAAGGATTAGAATGGAAGGATTTTTCTTTGAATGAGGATAATCAGTTACTTATAGACTTGAGGAAGAATGCCTCTGGTGTTTATCAACATCTTTTCTCTTTTATTGATTGGTACCGCCAAGAAATATTTGATGAAACTTGGAAAAGTAAAGGTATTCAACGAAAGCTCTTAACAGAAATCCAACATCAAGCTTCTTTTTTAAGGGAAAATGGTTTTGAAGAAATGTTTAATCATTTGCAAATTGACCGCATTCATTGGAGAAAGGACAGGCTGGCCATCATTAAACCTTTTGACCAAGAAATCCAACTGCAAGATAGTGATTCTATTATGTTATTACCAAGTTATTTTATTTGGCCTCATCTGTTTGTTGAATCTTTCAACCAAGGAATTGCTATTACCTATGATATTACAGATCAGCCAAGTTACTATAACTCCACACCGGAAAATTTGATTACTATTTTTAAAGCTTTGAGTGACCCTGTCCGTTTACAAATTATGAATTATGTTATTGATAAACCAAGTACGACACAATCTTTGGCTCAAATTTTATTAATGAGTAATTCAAGTATATCCAGACATTTACAAATTTTAAAGGATGCTAATTTATTAACGACAACCAAAGCTAAAAAATTCGTTCTTTATGAGCCAACACAGCTCATTACACAACTTATGCCGAATTTCTACCATTTCTTTAAAAATTGAGGCTTTAATCATTAAAAAGGTAGTGAACTACTATGTCAACGTCACAAATTATCTCGGTTTTATCAGCTAACCGTTTTCTCACCCAAAATGAGATTGAAAGAACTTTAGGGTATTCTTTATCGAAAAGTGAAATTGCTTTTTTAAAGGCTAGTCCTAAAATAGTTTTATTTAACTTTTACGGCCGAATTTACTATAAATTAAATAATGATAGTACTCTCACCACGGAGCAAGGAAGACAAGCTATTGCAAAACTGTCTAGACGTCCTCAAGCAATTAAGCTTGGTGAAGCACGGACATGTTTGCACCATTTAGCAGGGAAAGCAGGAGTTTCAATATTTGAGTGGTTTATTCAAAATAAATTAATGGAACAGGAATCCCCTATCAGCTACTCTTTAACTCAAGCAGGAAGTAATGCCATACAGCAATGGTTGGGTTATCAGTCTAATCCTAATATCAAATTATGTTTAGATTTTTCTGAAAGAAAGTTTCATATTGGTGGAATATTAGGAGAAAAGATATTAGAAAAGCTAATCCATGACGAAAAATGTCAATTAACTCAAGATAGGCAGATTATTCTAAAAACTGACTTAAATAACTTAATGAAGGGTTTTTATAAGTAAATTACTATCAAATTTTTGCTTGAAACTATTGGTTGTGTGTTGTACTAATAACTTATTATTGATTTAATTAATAAAAGACGCTCTAGTTTTATGATTAACTAGAGCATCTTTTATTTGGTTATCCGATTCAATTTTTCAAGCCTAAAAAGGTAGAGAAAAAAGTAGAGATTTCATTAATTAGTGCTCCAATCTGCTGGAATTCAAAATTTCAAAAATCGCATGAAATCAAGATTCCTAGCATGTACTGAAATGTAATGAAACCTTATTTTACTTCTGCTGACCTAGCGTTTTTGGTAAAATGAAGAGAGAGGAAGTATAGGAGTACAAATATGAAAGCTTACCAAATGTGGTAATCCTACAAGGAAGACCTTATAGACTGAAGCTTATCCTATTGGCAAGAGCTTCATGAGAATCTCTTTAGCAAATGCCTGCATGAGACAGGAATGACTTTCAGTGATGAAAGGTTAATTGTTTCGGTAGAAGTTAGAGTGGTTTATCCTATAGTATGAAAGTTCCCAATATCTTGGGGATTTTTTTACATTAAGGAAAGGTTAACTTTTCTTTAAGTCTTATCTTAGGTTTCTTGTGTTTAATAGAGTCATCACAAAAGTAAGAGGAACAAAAAATGACATACAAACAAACTAAACAAACACAAGAACGTTATGCCATTAAGAAATCATCAAAATGGAAAACTGCTGGTTCAGTCCTGGTAGCGAGCTTAATCTTTGCTAGCTCAGTTGTCTTAAATGACAGCAAGGTTTCAGCAGACGAGACAAACACTGAATCAACACTCTCAACGGTTTCAACAGGTGAAACCACTGCTGATTTAATTGAAGAAAGTACTCAGACCGACAATACATCAGACACTACTGAAACAAGCACAGAATCGGCTAAAAGTACTTCAACTGCGACTTCAACTTCAGACACTGATTTGTCAACAATAAGTACAATAAGTACAACAAGTACGACAGAGGACACGACTGCTACATCAACAAGCAGTGAAACATCTGATCATTCAAGTACTTCCGCAACTCCAGAAGCAAGTTCTTCTGAAACTGCTGAAAGCACAACTAGTGAAACCTCAGCATCTGAAACGAACAATGCAGACGAAAACACTAGCTCTAATACAAGCTCAAGCACCACTGAAGCCACTGCATCTGAAACAGCTTCAGTGTTAACCAACAGCGCCTCAGATTCAGCTACTGAAACGACGACAACTGAGTCTGAAGATAGTGATTCAGAAAGCTCAACGACAACGATTACTTTCAATGGAACAACCGTGGTAACAAGTGATAGCGGTACTGTCACAGTTGATGGAACGACAATTACCATCAATCAAGCAGGATCATACACTTTGACCGGAAATGGTTCAAGCTATACCATTATTGTGTCAGGTAGCGTGACAGATCCAGTTACAATCTACTTGGATGGTGTGACCTTAACGGATTCGTCTATTACTTCCAATTCTTCAGCAGAATTGACTGTTAATGTCCTTTCAGACAGTTCTATTTCTTCGACGTCTGCTAATGCGATTGAAGCAGCGGGAGCCTTGACCATTACCAGTGGTACTGGAAGTAACTTGACCCTTTCAAGCACTGAAAAGCACGCCATCAAGGCTGACAGTGTAACGGTTGACTCTGTAACACTTGATTTGACTTCTGAGGCAAAGGATGGTATCAATGCGACGACAGCTGTAACTATTAAAAATGCCACAGTCAACATCACGGCAACTGATGACGGTATTCAGGTCGAAGACGAAACAGATGTGAACAGTGGTGATTTGACGATTACCGACTCAACGGTAACCATTAATGCAACTGATAAAGGTATCACGGTTACAGATGAATTGACTGTCGAAGGCAATTCTAAAGTAACAGTTGTAGCAGGTGACGAAGGCCTTGAAGGGCGTTATATCAATTTGACAGGTGGAACCGTTGATATCACTGCTGGTGATGATGGTATTAACGCCACTGAGTGGACGACCAAGGACAGCGCTGATACTTCAAGCTTAACCAATTCGACTTCTGACTTGGAAAATGAAGTGGGCATCAATATTGACGGTGCAACGGTAACTATTCTGGCAGACGGTGATGGTATCGACAGTAACGGCAATGTGACAGTGAAAAGTGGTTCTCTCTACGTCGCTCAGACAAGTGCAGATAATGCTGCTATCGACTACGATGGAACAGGTATTATTTCTGGCGGTACCGTTTGGGCCATAGGTAACCAAGGAATGGCTCAGGCCTTTACAACGGGTTCAAGCCAGTCTTATATCATGGCCAACATCTCTGGTAGTGCTGGAGATACCATCACAGTTACAGATAGTTCTGGAAATGTTGTAGCGACCACAACAGCAACAACTTCATTTGGAAATGTGGTCTTTAGTACCGAGAGTCTAACTTCGGGTGAAACCTATACCATTACGACATCAAGTGGTGCTAGTGTGACTGCAACAGCTACTGAAGAAGGCACAAACAATGGTCCTGGTGCTGGTGGCATGGGCGGCTTCCCAGGCGGTGGCTTTGGCAATAGCTCAATGTCTGATAACTTCGGAGGCTACGGTGGACCGACTAGCTATGGGGGAAGCTCTACCAATACCGGAAGCGTAAACACACCGTGGGGCCAATCTGCTTCGACAAGTTCTGAGAATACAACTAGCACAAGTAGTACAAGTTCAGCTACCAATGCTCCAGCAATGACAGCGACAAACACAGCTTTATCAAATCAAAATACGCCAACATCAAATTCTTCAAGCTCTGAAGGAGCGTCTCTTAAATCAAATACCTCTCTTGCTAACCAGCCTACAAAAGAGCAACCGACACAAACAATGACTAATGCGACAAGCAGTGCCCAACAACAAGCTCAAGAGACTGCTGAGAAATTGGATAATATTCTTACTCAAAAACAAACTTCTGAAGCATCAAAAGGTCATGTAGGCGTGAGTCAAAAGGAAAATGTAAGCTCAGTCGTACAAACTAATCTTGCTCAGAAACAAAATACCCAAACAAGTTCTAAGGCTAATCAGTCATCTAAAAGTTCACAAAGCAATCAAACAAGTAAATCAAGTCTACCAAATACTGGTGATGTGAGCAGTTTGGGACTAGGCGCATTAGGAGCAGTTATGATGACAACCTCATTTGCCTTAAAAGGAAGCAAGCATTCTCGTAAGTAATTCTAGTTAAGAACATAAAGAAAAACAGAAGCCCTCTTCAAAAAAGGAAAAGAGCTTCTGTTTATTTATTATTATTTTTTAGAAAAAGCATTTTTAAGGCCTTCAACAGCACCTTCAACGCCTTCTTTAACATCTTCGATACCGTCTTTTGCTTTTGCTACCACTTTTTCGACAGCACCTTCGGCTTGAGTTTTTTATCACCAGAAAGTTTGCCAGCACCCTCTTTAAGAGCGCCTTTAGCTTGATTCAATTTATCTTCGATTCCCATAGTAGAACCTCCTTTTTATGATGAGACCATTGTAGACAATATTAAACGATAATGCAAGTGATTTGTTTAATAAGTAACGACATTAATGTTTCCTTTATCGTATTCAGCTATAAAGATATCCGAAACGTTTTCATATCCTAATTTTTGAAGCTCTTCATTTAACCAATCTTCCGTTTTACCAATAGTATCAAGAATTTCTGTTTGAATGACCCCATCAGTAATGATTGGATATTTTGGATTTTCATCGCCAGAACGGACCACAATCAATTGGCCGTTCTGTTCAATAACTGCACGTTTAACCTCTTTGAGTTGAAAAATTCCTTGAGAACGTAATTTTAAAGCGACATCAGAAGCTGAAAGTCCTATAGAGCGACAAGCTTCAGGATCTAGTTGACCCTGTTTGATGATGACGGTTGGTTTACCGTCAATCAAATGTTTGATAAAGTGAATATTGGTGATGAGCCATTTAAGAAGTAAGATCAAAATAGTCCAAATAATCAGGATAACAATGTACTGAAGGATGGAAACGGTACTACTATAAATTGTACCACCGAGGATTGCACCAAGAACAAAGTTCTGTACTTGGTCAGTAGCTGAGCTAGGTGCTAGGTTTCCTTTACCTGTTAAATTGATAACAAAGACGAGTGAAATAAGCCCCAAAGCTAGTTTAATTGCAACAGCAAGATAAAAAGATGTCATTTTTTAACCTCCACGAGTTCAACATCAGACTTGTAAAGTTTTATTTGTTCTAGCAAGTAGCTGTCAGGTTCTGAACCTGAGATGGCACGATAGTACTTGTTTCCAACTTTGAGAATAGCACCATCTGTAGTGGTAGAAGTATTAACATAAACCTTGCTCTTATCAACGTCGAGATTTTTAGAGACAACCTCGATAAAGTGAAGAGATGCTCTAAATTGGTTATCGTTTGATTGATTGCTTTGGAAATTACTGATAGCAATTAGAACCACGGCAACTAAGGTTAAAATAGAAATAATAGAGAGTTCACGAAACTTAGTATCATGGCGTTCTTTAAAGGCCTTAAAAGCAAATACGCCGGTCACTAAAATAAGTCCTGCAGTAATGGCAACCATAACCCAGTTTTGTTGGCTAATCTGACTTAGCACATAGTCGTAGGAATAGAATTTCATTGAGAAGATTTCCTTTCATAGTATCACTAACATTATAGATTAAAAAGTCTTTAAATTCAATTAATCTATCCGAAAAATGAAGGAATGAGTAGGATTCTTAAAGGAAATTTGCTATTGAAATGACTTGCAGCCATTAAGCCAAAATCTTATGATTTCTTTAAGGACTTTGTTGATATTTTCACAAATTATGCTTATAATTGAGGTAATTACTCGTCAAAATCTGTTTGTGATTTGCTGATGATGGAGCTTACTGGCTATAGGTGATTTTTGGAGCATCCGCTTTAAAGTGGAACTGATTCATTTATCATGATGTGGGTAATCATCTATGTTAAGACATAGATTTTGAGTCTATTCATTCTTATATAAGGAGTTATTATGTCTGAACCATTATTTTTACAATCTGTTATGCAGGAGAAAATTTGGGGTGGCACGCATTTGCGTGATGTCTTTGGCTACGACATTCCAAGCGACCATGTCGGAGAGTACTGGGCTATTTCTGCTCACCCAAATGGTGTTTCTACTATTAAGAATGGTCGTTATGCCGGTCAAACTATAGATGTTCTTTATGCAGAGCATCGTGAATTATTTGGCAATCGTCAAGAACCTGTCTTCCCACTTTTGACTAAGATTTTGGATGCCAATGATTGGCTTAGTGTGCAGGTCCATCCAGATGATGCTTATGGACTTGAACATGAAGGTGAACTTGGTAAAACAGAGTGTTGGTATATCATTGCTGCTGAACCAGGTGCTGAAATTATTTATGGCCACAATGCCAAATCAAAAGAAGAACTGCGTCAGCAAATTGAAAGTAAGGATTGGGAAAATCTTTTGACTAAGGTTCCAGTTAAAGCAGGTGATTTCTTCTATGTGCCAAGTGGTACCATGCATGCTATTGGTGCAGGTATCATGGTTCTTGAAACGCAACAATCTAGTGATACGACCTACCGTGTCTATGATTTTGACCGTAAAGATGATCAAGGTAACCTGCGTGAACTCCATCTTGAAAAATCTATCGATGTCCTTACTATCGGTGAGCCAGCCAACAGTCGACCAGTCACAACAAAAGTAGATGACCTCAAATCAACGCTCTTAGTAGCAAGTGATTTCTTCGCCGTTTACAAATGGGAAATCTCAGGTAAGGCTGATTTTGAAAAGACTGCTGATTACAGTTTGTTTAGTGTACTTGACGGTCAAGGAAGCCTTAAAGTAGATGGGCAAGATTATGACATTGCAAAAGGCAGCCACTTTATTCTTCCTAGCGATGTTGAAACATGGCAAATTAAGGGAGAGCTTGAATTGATTGTCAGTCACCCATAATCAAAATATCAAACTAGACGAGATGAGAATCTTGTCTAGTTTTTTCGTACAAGGATACAGAAAATTTGCAATTTTAAAAACCTTTGTAAATACGTTTCAATAGCTTGAAGTTCCAAACTAATCATGTCATACTAAACAAGTTGACTAAAATGATAATAAACAAGTTGTGTCTATTTAGGGCATAAGATCTTGTTTGTTTTAGATTGGAGAAACTTATGTTAAAAAAGGGAAGCCTTACAGCTTTATTGTTGTTTGGTATGTTCTTTGGAGCGGGAAATCTGACCTTTCCTCCTCAGTTAGGCTTTGAATCTGGAGGTCATTTTTGGCCAGCCATTGCCGGCTTTGTCCTATCAGGTGTTGGTATTGCCATCCTGACACTGGTTATCGGGACTTTAAATCCTAAGGGTTACATTCATGAGATTTCTCAAAAAATCTCGCCTAAGTTTGCCCTAGTCTATTTGGCAGTACTTTATCTATCCATTGGTCCTTTCTTTGCCATTCCTAGAACGGCCGCCGCCGCCTTTTCAATTGGCTTCTCTCCTTTGATTGGAAGTGGACATACTAGCCTTTGGCTCTTTGTCTTTACCGTAATCTACTTTGCTCTAGCACTTTGGATTGCCATGAATCCATCTAAAATTCTAGATAGTATTGGACGCATCTTAACACCTGTCTTTGCTATCATGATTGTTATGGTGATTGTGGCAGGAGCACTTAAATACGGTGGTCATAGTCCTCAGGCTGCTAGTCAGGCCTATCAGGCTTCTGCTTTTGGTAAAGGCTTCTTGGAAGGCTATAACACCTTGGATGCCTTAGCCTCTGTGGCCTTTAGTGTAGTAGCAGTAGTCACACTCAACCAATTAGGCTTTAAGTCTAAAAAAGAGTATATCTCAACGATTTGGGTCGTTGGTTTTGTAGTGACTATTCTCTTTGGTGCTCTGTATTTGGGATTAGCCTTTTTGGGAAATCATTTCCCACTTCAAGTGGCCGGACTACCAAAAGATGCCAATATTGGTGCTAGCGTCTTGTCACAAGCCACACAAGCTATCTTTGGACCAGCTGCTCAGATTTTCCTAGCTATCATGGTGACAGTGACTTGTTTCACAACAACCGCAGGACTTATCGTTGCGACAGGAGAATTCTTCCACAAGGCATTTCCGAAAGTATCTTACAAGGCTTACACCATTATCTTTACCTTGATTGGGTTTGCGATTGCCAACTTGGGACTTAATAATATCATTGCTTTCTCAGTACCAGTGCTTTTGATTCTCTACCCAATTACCATCGCGATTGTCATGATTGTGATTGCCAACAAGTTCGTGGCCTTGTCTAAACCTGGTATGCAAGTGACAGTTGCAGTAGTCACGCTGATTGCCTTGCTTAGTGTAATTGGAAGCCAGTTTAAACTTGCGGGACTCAATGCCCTTATTAACTTCCTCCCATTGTCGAGAGCATCATTGCCATGGTTGATACCAGCCATCTTGTGTATCCTTTTGTCTCTCATCTTACCTGATAAGATCAAGAGCGAAAGCTTTGAAATGGAATAAAAATAATATCCTATCACAATTGTGGTGGGATTTTTTTTCTCTCCCCAAGTCGCCATAAGTGCGAAATCTTCTCAAAAGCGTTACACTTAAGGCGTGGAGATGCAAGTATTTATTGAAGGGAGTGTTAAAAATGTCAAATCCTAATAATCATACTATTTATCTTGCTGGTGGCTGTTTCTGGGGCGTGGAGGAATACTTTTCACGTGTTCCTGGTGTGTTAGATGCTGTTTCGGGTTATGCTAATGGACGTAGTGAGACCACTCGCTATGAGCTCATCGGTCAGACGGGTCATGCTGAGACTGTTCAGGTGACTTATGATGCCAGCCAAGTGTCATTGCGAGAGATTTTGCTACATTACTTCCGTATCATCAACCCTCTAAGCAAAAATAAACAGGGCAATGATGTGGGCAGTCAGTACCGCACGGGTGTTTATTACACAGATGACAATGACCTACCAGTCATCAAGCAAGTTTTCCAAGAGATGTCCGAACAATACGGTCAGCCTTTGGCGGTTGAGTTGTTGCCTTTGCAACACTTTATTCCTGCTGAGGAGTACCATCAGGATTATCTCAAGAAGCATCCTAAGGGCTACTGCCATATCAATGTCAATCAAGCCTCAACTCCAGTCATTGATGCCAGTGCCTATCACAAGCCAAATCAGGAGGATCTTAAGAAAAGTTTGAGCCCAGAAGCCTATGCGGTTACTCAGGAAAATGGGACGGAACGTGCCTTTACGAGTCCCCTTTGGAATCAGTTTGAACCTGGCATCTATGTGGATGTGGTGACTGGTGAACCTCTCTTTTCATCCAAGGACAAGTTTGATTCTGCCTGTGGTTGGCCCAGTTTTTCCCATCCGATTAGTCCTGAGGTAGCCAACTACAAGGAAGATTATTCTCACAATATGGAACGTATCGAGGTCCGTAGTCGTGCGGGGGACTCCCATCTAGGGCATGTCTTTCCAGATGGTCCAAGCGATAAAGGTGGTTTGCGCTATTGTATCAATGGTGCCGCAACACGATTTGTTCCTAAGGCAGATATGGAAAAAGAAGGTTATGCTTACTTGCTTGATCAGGTGGACTGATGAGAGTTGCATAAACTGATATACAGGACAAAAGCATTGAAATTGCAAAAGTTCTAGTTTGGCTTGCTCTTGGGGCTCTATCTGACAATCGAATCATCATGTTTAAGTGCTTTTTAACACTTTATTTAGGAGGTTGGTTTCTTTTGAGCCAGCCTCTTTAATAATGAGCGTTTCAATATTGGAAAATCCATGTGCTACAAGAACTAACATGTCATGTGATATGACCATTCAGGACAAAAAAGTGACATTTCATTACATTTTTTTACAATTTTATACAAATTGTTTTACACATCAAACCAAAAAAGTAGTACACTATAGTAGTGAGAAATCTAACAAGTGTAAAGAATTGATTTTCCCTTTAATTACTAGTTTTGGTGTCTGTAAACATTATTGTACTTTGTGTAATAATAGTCTTCCCCAACCTCCCAATTATGATATTATATGTCTAAACTTACTCAAACAAAACTAGCGACAAAATCCCCGAGATTTCCCTTAGGGAATATGACAGCACTTGTTAGGTTTTTATGATAATATTCAGATAGTCCTTTGGGCTATTTTATTGTGCTAAATCTTCTATGATGGAGAAATTGTTATGGAATGCGTTGATAAAATAATCATATTAGTAACGATTTGTGGCTTATGGTTTTGGTCTTTTCTCTTACTCCCTAAAACAGGAGAGAAGGTCGTTTATTTTTATCATTTCTTAGCACTATGTGGTTTAGTCATGTTCTATAGTGCCCTAGTTGATCCGGCTGGACTTTGTGACACTTTTTTTCATATCAAACAACTTTGTTTTCATTAATAAGTTCATCTGGGTAATGCTGTAGGAAAATCTGAATCTAAAGAATCACTCATAAAAAAGTTTTCTGTGTATTGATAACAGTTCATCTGTTTTCAATATGCAGGAGGCTTTTTCTTTGTTATCAAGATTTGAGCAGATAAAAAGCAGTCTGATGAGACTGCTTAAGGTATATCAACGATGAAATTCGTAACGCTTAACGATCTTATTTAAACGCCATTGGTAACAGAGACCACTGACGATAAGACTGGCAATCAGACCAATCCAGTAACTATAGGGACCAAGGCCAGTGGCTTTTTCAAGCAGGAAGCCAACTGGGAGGGTGATGCCCCAGTAGGTTAGGACACCGAGATAAAAAGGTACTTTGGTATCTTTATAGCCACGCAGGATTCCTTGAAGCGGAGCCGCAAAGACATCTGCCACTTGGAAGAAGAGGCTATAGGTCATGAAAATGGCCGTCATTCTCAAAAAGTCAGGCTCATGCCCATAAAGTTCAGCCAAATCATAACGCAAGAAGTAGAGGAAAATCAAGGTAAAGATAGAAAATCCTAAGGGCTGTTAACCGTCCCAGCTTGCTGTAGCTCTTGACCGAATCCATGCGTCTGGCCCCAAATTCGTAGGAAATAATGATAGCCATGGCACTGGAAATGCTGAGAGGAAAGGCATACATGAGGTTTGAGAAGTTCATGGCTGCCTGGTGACTGGCAATGACTAAAGATGGATACTTGGCCATAATCAGACCAACACCTGAGAAGATGGCGACCTCTGCAAAAACCGTTCCACCAATGGGGAGACCTAGTTA
>NZ_CM002133.1:391856-402385 GCF_000448665.1 Streptococcus sp. HSISS2
CCGTTCCACCAATGGGGAGACCTAGTTTAAGGGCGTCAAGCAGAGCTGCTTTATCAAGAGGTTGAATCTTTTCGATGTGGTAGGGTTTAACCTTCTGATGTTTTTTGATAACCGTTATGGAAATAAGGAGAAGGGCCCAGTAAGCTAATGAAGTTCCCAAACCTGCTCCGGCTCCTCCCAACTCTGGAAGACCAGCAATGCCATAGATGAGGAGGAAATTGAAGAAACCATTGAGAGGTAGGAGCAGAAGCATGAGGTACATGGAAAGGCGCGTGAGGCCAAGTGCATCAAGGAAGGAGCGAACCACGCTAAAGAGTAGAAGGGGAATAATCCCAAGACTCAAAAATCGTAGATAACCAAGGGCGACCTTTCTGACCAAAGGCTCCAGACCTAGATAGTTCAAAACCAAGGGTGCTCCTAGAAAAACGAGGGCAAAAAGGATCAGTGATAGGCCCAAAGCCATATAAAGAAATTGATAGAAATCAGGTGCCACTCGGTCCTTGCGACCTGCCCCTAGATGGTGTCCGATAATAGGGACTAGGGCAGATACGATACCTGTTAAGAAGGTGAAAAAAGGACTCCATAAACTCGTTGCCATGGCTACCCCCGCTAAGTGTAGGGGATCGTATTGACCAGTCATGGTAGTGTCCACAAAAGCTGCTGAAAAGTTGGCAAACTGATAAATCAGTATGGGCACAAAAATCTTGAAGAAAACAAGGAATCGCTCACGGAGAGAATGTGTTTCGTGCATTCTGTTTTCCTTTCTAAATTTTTCAAATTATATAATTCATTGTACAACTGTTATCCAATAAAGTCTATAATTGACGGAAAGTTTGGTCCCATTCTCTCAAATTATCGTCATCTCCCATAAAAGCCAAGTAGTGGAGAACCTCTTTATGTATAGTCTTTCCCATGTTCTTATCGATAAATTTATAAAGGAATGCGGCTTCTAGTTCTTTAAGATAGATTTTTTGTAACATGAAATAATCTGGTAATTGAATAGTTTTTAGTTCGTTTAGATAGTAATTACTATCTTCTTGATTTCCGTAAAGAATGATTTGGAAAATACAACGACTAATAACATCTAAAGTGATTCTATCTAAATTATTTCTAGGATTTGTACCTAGAATTGACAGGAGTTCCTTAATGTAGATTTTTAGTGCATCTTCTGTGAAGATATCCTTTACCATATCCAGTAAATCAATATCCAGAAGTGTCCAAATATCAATCGAAAAGAAATAGTTTTGAAGTTCTGTAGCAATATCTTGGTTAACTGACTGGTTTTGAAGTTTTGAAACCTGACAGGTAATACAAAGACTAATCAGATAATCACTATAATTAGTTTCTCCTAAAAAGCGAAATCTTTCTGTGACTTGTTTTAGTGCTTCAAAATCTAAATTATTTGAGGCTTGATTGTATTGATTAGCAAGTTTTATGTAGGTTTCGTCCACAAGATATTCTTGTCCGAAAAATTCATTATATTCGACTTTTAGGTGTCTTAAAAGTTTGAAAAGAGTATCATTTGAGAGTGATGTTTTGTCATTTTCAAAGTCTGAAATACTCGCTACAGATCCAGCCACTTGAGCGAGTCTCTGAATAGTATATTTTCTCTGTTTTCGAATCTGCTTAAATTTTTGGCCTAGTTCCATATAAAACTTCCTTATCGGATTTCCGAAATTTCAATAGTTTTTGCTATTAATAAACTAAAATAATAGTATCAAATTGAAGGAGGTAAAAGCAATGATTATTGAAAAAATAAATCAGTTGCTGTGTCACAATGATGGTTACATTTATTAAGCTACTTCCCAAGAAGAAAATGGTACTTTATATCATTTTTGCGCTTCTTTATTCCTGTCAAGGCATTGTAATACCTGTAATTATCCAGATGGCAGGTCATATAGATAGTAGTGATAGTCGGGATTTAATAGTTTTTACATTGTCGAGCATTTCTCTTTGGGTGGCAGTGTACGCTTTTATGTATATAGAGAATATTCTGCTTCGTTCTATTATTAGAGCGTTTAATGTGAGCCTATCAGAAAATATTTTAAAGAATCATGCTGTCTTTCCTAAAAACATCTCGGATTCTGAACTTTGCTCACTCTTGACACAAGATCTTGGAATTGTAGACCAGGAGTTCCTTCAATCTTTTCTTATCTCGCCTGTGTGGGGCGCCTCTGTCCTAGTATCTGTAATTTATCTGGTCAAACAAAATCTTATTGTGGGTAGTCTTTTTACTGTAGGTGCCTTTCTGATGATTTTGCCTCAGTTTATTTTTAAGAGAAAATTGAAAGAGTCAGGAGAATTACTAAGTAGCTCAAAAGAGAAAAATTTAAGAGCTATTACAGACTTTGGTAAAGGGATTGAAACGATTATTTGCAACCAAGCAGAAAAAGAGAATGTAAAGCAAACTCTCATAACCCTTAGTGAGATGGAGACGACACAATTTAAGTATTATACACTTCAGAATTTAGTTATGTTTTGGACAGGACCTCTGAAAGCTGTCGGCTTGATTGGACCATTTGTGATTGGTCTTGTCATGAAACAAAATTCAATTACTACACTTATTGCTATGATGTCTGCTTCAACATATCTTATTAACCCCTTACAACAGATTCTGGAGGCTATTGCAAGTATTCAATCAAGTCAAGTGATAAAAGATAAATTATTGACATTTGGAAGTGAGTCAGAAATTCCTTCAAAAGGGCTTCACATACATACTTTAGAAGAAATTCAGTTAAAAAACGTCACTAAATCTTATGATAATCAAGAGATTTTTCGAGATGTTACGGTTACTTTTTCATTGTCTCAGCATAATCTTATGGTTGGTGATAGTGGTATTGGAAAAACAACACTTTTTAGGTTAATATCAGGGCAAGATAAGGCATATAGTGGGAAAATCATTTTTAAAAGCATTGATGGAAGGGAGCTGACTCCAAATTTAGATAACATTGCAATTATTCATCAAAATCCCTATGTCTTTCATACAAGTGTGCGACATAATCTAACTCTTTATCAAGATTATTCTGACTCATTGCTCATTTCAACACTAAAAAAGTTGGACTATGGGAGGCTTGTTGTCATCAATTGGACTATGAATTAACTGGAGATAACTTTTCAGGTGGACAAATCATAAAACTTGAGATTGCACGTGCTATTTTGAGGGAAAAGCAGGTTTTACTTGCGGATGAGATGATGGCTTCTTTAGATGCAGCAAGTTCAAAAGAAATAAGTAATGTCTTGAAACAGTTGCCTAATAGTATTATTGAAATTGCCCATCATTACGATCTGGAAGATTACGATGCTGTCTATAGAATTGAAAATAAGTCAATCGTAAGAATTAAATAACACCAGATACTTTCAGTAGAAGTTAGACAGAGTAGTTGCTTAGTCTTTTCTTTCGATTTACAAACTTGGAACAGACCTATATAATTAATCTAAGGAAATGAGGCTTTGAAAATGAACACGAAAACAGAATTTTTGAGAATAATGGCAGAACAAACAGAAATAGCCTTGGCAACTTCTGTGAATAACGTTCCTAATGTGAGAATCGCTGATTCTATTTGAGGTGAGATTTGATACCGCTATTGTTACCAAAGATCTTGCTACCATCAGTACGTTAAGACTATAATAAAAACTCCCCTTATGGATTGTACTGACCCCAAAAAGTTAGACAATTAATTTATCCAAAGGATTTAGTTCTGTATTGCACAGGGCTAAATCCTTTTAATTTTACCTTAATGCGTTTGTTGTTGTAATAATCAATATAGTCTACAATAGCTCGTTCTAATTGATTAAGTGATTTAAACGTCTTCTCGTAACCATAAAACATTTCCGATTTCAAAATGCCAAAGAAAGATTCCATCATGCCGTTGTCTGGGCTGTTACCCTTACGTGACATGGACGGTTGGATCCCTTTATCCTCTAAAAATCGATGATAATACTGATGTTGATATTGCCATCCCTGGTCACTATGGAGAATTGTATTTTTATAATGCTCCTCTGTGAAGGCCTGGTTTAACATAGCTTTCACTTGTTCTAAGTTTGGTGAAGTTGAAAGATTATAGGCGATAATTTCACTATTAAAGCCATCTAAAACTGGTGATAAGTAAAGTTTTTGACTGCTTGCTGGAATGGCAAATTCTGTCACATCTGTATAGCACTTTTCCATTGGTTTGGTTGCTTCAAATTGGCGTTGAATGAGATTTTCTGCTTTCTTGCCAATCTCTCCTTGGTAAGAAGAATACTTCCGTTTACGACGAATTCGAGCACTTAAACCAAGAACCTTCATCAGACGTTGCACTTTCTTATGATTTACCATGAAGCCACGATTTCTCAATTCAAGAGTCATTCGACGATAGCCGTAATTTCCTTTATGCTCACAATAAATTGATTGAATTTCAGCTTTAAGCTCTTTATCTTTGTCAAATCCATCTAGTTGTTTCAACTGATAGTAGTAAGTTGAGCGAGCTAAACCAGCCGTTTCAAGAAGTAAATCTAGTCGAAATCCTCCTGTGACCATTTCTCTAATTGTCTCTGCCTTTCTCGCTGTAAGGCTTCGTCCCTGTCTTCTAGTTCTTTTAACTTTTTTAGGTAAGACACCTCGGTACGTAAGCGTTCATTCTCCTCTTGGAGTCGTTCTAGTTCTGTCATTTCTTCCCAAGTTTTCTTACGTTTACGTCCCATTTTAGGTACTCTCTCTCTTGTTTTTTCAACAATAGTATACCCATTTTTCTTGTATTGTGCTATCCAATTTTTCAACAGAGAAGGATTGGGTAGAGCATAATCTAAAGATACACTTTTTCGTGAACGACCTTTAAGCAAAACTTTATTAATTATTTCTTCCTTTAATTCGGGAGAATAGTAACGATTCTTCCCTTTTTTGACGATTTCTATTCCGTAACGTTCAATCAACCTCACCATATATTTTAGTCCAGAAACATCCACACCAAATCTTTTTGAAAGCTCTTTGAAGCTTCTCCCCTGTTTTCTCAGTATATATATCTGAATCTTGTCCTCATAAGTTAATTTCATAATAAAAACACCTCAAAAGTTAGATTTTTTCTGTCTAACTTTTGGGGTGCAGTTCAGATCAGTAAATCTATAAGGGGAGTTTATTCGTTTTTATTTTTCTTTTTGTTATGGTTCAAAATGGCATTGAGGACAATGGCAAGCAAGCTTGCAACGACGATACCGTTTGAGAAGAACATTTGGAAAGCATTTGGTAGGCTGTTGAAAAGGTTGCTGCCGTTAAGACCAACCCCTGCAGCGATTGATACCGCAGCAATCAAGAAGTTGTGTTCGTTGTTGGCGAAATCAACACGTGCCAAGATTTGCATCCCTTGGATAGAAACAAAACCGAACATAACAAGCATAGCGCCACCAAGGACTGGACTTGGGATGATTTGAGCCAAGGCACCAAACTTAGGAAGGAGTCCAAGAAGAACAAGGAAACCAGCTGCATAGTAGATTGGCAAGCGAGTCTTGATACCGGACAATTTCACAAGACCAACGTTTTGTGAAAAACCAGTGTATGGGAAGGTGTTGAAGAGTCCACCAAGGAGGACAGCCATACCTTCAGCACGGTAACCGTTACGGAGTCGAGTGCTATCGATTGGGTCTTTAGTGATATCAGAGAGGGCCAAGTAAACCCCAGTTGATTCAACCATAGACACGGTAGCGATGATACACATCATGATGATTGATGATAACTCAAACTTTGGCATTCCAAAGTAGAATGGTGTTGGTACATGGACAACAGGTGCCGCAGCTACTGGAGAGAAGTCAACCAAGCCCATGCTTGCTGCGATGGCAGTACCGACAATCAAACCAATCAAGATTGAGATGGATTTGATAAATCCTTTAGTGAAGATGTTAACCAAGAGGATGATAAGAACAGTGATAGCTGCAAGGAAGAGGCTTTGACCAGTAGGCTTATCAGCATTATTTCCCATATTTCCGATAGCCACAGGGATGAGGGTCAAACCAATAGTAGTGATGACAGATCCCGTAACGATAGAAGGGAAGAGATTGGCCACTTTTGAAAAGACGCCAGAAACGAGGATAACATAAATCCCTGAAACGATAAGGGCACCAAACATAGCACCACTACCGTGTTTCTCACCAATCATAATAAGTGGTGCTACTGACTGGAAGGCAACCCCAAGAACAATTGGAAGACCGATACCGAAGTATTTATTAAGTTGAAGTTGGAGGAAGGTTGCTACACCACACATGAAAATGTCGGTTGAAATCAAGTAGGTTAATTCATGAGCTGAGTAGCCCAAGGCACCAGCAATCATGATTGGAACCAGGATTGATCCCGAGTACATGGCAAGTAGGTGTTGCAGTCCTAGGACTGCCGCCTGCGAATGTTTTTCTTTATTTTGCATTAGATGTCTGCCTCCTTAAATACGACCTGACCATTTTCAAAACGATCCAAACGAGCAAGTGAAACAACTGGGTAGCCAGCTTCTTCCAGAAGGGCACGACCATCTTGGAAAGATTTCTCAATAACGATACCGACCGCTTCGATGTGTGCGCCAGCTTCTTCGATGATTTGAATCAAGCCTTTGGCAGCTTGGCCGTTAGCTAAGAAGTCATCAACGATGAGAACCTTATCTTCAGGAGTGAGGAACTTGCTTGCGATAGAGACAGTACTAGTCACCTGTTTAGTGAAGGAGTAAACCTCAGCAGTGAGGATCCCTTCATTCATGGTGATATTTTTAGCCTTCTTAGCAAAAATCATAGGGACATCCAAAGCCTCAGCAGCATAGAGGGCTGGAGCAATACCAGATGCCTCGATAGTCACCACCTTGGTGATGCCAGCATCCTTGAACTTGTCAGCAAAGACCTTTCCAATCTCACGCATGAGATCAAAGTCCACTTGGTGAGTAAGGAAAGAGTCAACTTTGAGGATGTTCTCCCCAAGGACATTCCCATCTTTGAGAATGCGGTCTTCCAGTAATTTCATATTACCTCCTATAAAAAATAAAACTAAAGTGTATTTTGATTTTCTCAGATTCCATTGAGACTCTGACAAAGATCAAACCAATCGAATAACAGAAAAAGGCCTGCAAAGCAAGCCTTTAAAATCACAAAAAGACGGTAAAATCTTTTGATGACTTTATGACTTACTTATTGTTAGGTGTTACGGCACCTTGTAGAAACGTCACGCCAATTCGTGACATAAATAAGTAATCTTCTCATTGTTCGATGAAGCTGTCGTTGGTTGATGATAAACCAACATCAACTCTATTATAATACTATATTTTCTTTGAAGACTCAAAGGATTTTTCCTATGAAAACGCACTATTTTAAAAGTCGGAAAATTTAATCTAACATTATTGTAAGATTTGCTGAGAAAGGTCGTTTCTTGGGGTATTTATTGTTATAATAGTGGGAAATGAAAGAGGTTGAGTTATGCATAAGATTTTATTAGTGGAGGACGACGAGGTTATCCGTCAACAAGTCAAAAAAATGCTAGAACAGTGGGGTTACGAAGTTGTTCTTGTTGAAGATTTCATGGAAGTATTATCTATTTTTGTAAAAGTAGAGCCCCACTTGGTTCTTATGGACATTGGTTTACCTCTATTTAATGGTTATCATTGGTGTCAGGAAATTCGTAAGGTCTCCAAGGTGCCTATTATGTTCTTGTCTTCCAGAGATCAGGCCATGGATATCGTTATGGCAATCAATATGGGTGGGGACGACTTTGTGACTAAACCCTTTGACCAAAATGTTCTCTTGGCAAAAATTCAAGGGCTTTTGCGCCGATCTTATGAGTTTGGAAAGGATCAGAGTCTTTTGGAACATTTAGGTGTGATTCTGAACCTTAAGGCCATGGATTTGGTTTATCAGGGGGAGGTCGTTTCTTTGACTAAGAACGAGTTTCAGATTTTACAAGTTCTCTTCGACCATGCTGGAAATATCGTTAGTCGGGAAGACCTCATGAAGGAGCTTTGGAACAGTGACTTCTTTATTGATGATAATACCTTATCTGTCAATGTAGCACGTTTACGTAAGAAGTTAGAGGCAGTGGGTTTGAAGGATTTTATTGAAACCAAGAAAGGTGTTGGCTACGGGTTGCGTCATGATGGATAAAAGACAATTTATCAAATACCATATTAGGTCTCGTCTGACTTTCTATCTTTTATTTGTCTTTAATGCAATCATCTTGATCTTGTTTGCCTTTTTATTTGAAGAGGCGGCAGATATTCTTTATTATGCCTTGACCATAATGACCTTTGTGACTATCATCATGGTTATTTGGGACTTGGTTAGGTCCTATCACTCTTATAACTTAGCCTATCTCTATGAGGAAATCACACCATCAAGTCCTTTAGAATTTTACCTAACCCAAACTTTGGAAAGTGCTAGGGAGAGCCAGATGTCTCAGACTGAGGAGGAGAGCAAGCGCTATACAGATTTGATGGACTACTATACGCTTTGGGTACATCAAATCAAGACACCAATAGCAGCCAGTCAATTATTGCTTCAGGATGTTACGGATAGTAAAACGAGGGCTCTCTTGGAGCAAGAGGTATTCAAGATTGATTCTTACACCAATTTGGTTTTGCAGTATTTACGTTTAGAGAATTTTCATGATGATTTGCAGTTGAGGCAGGTTACATTAGAACCCTTGGTTAAAGCAGTTGTTAAAAAGCATAGTCTATTCTTTATTCAAAAAGGATTGACTATTAATCTACATGACTTGGATGTTAAGGTCGTTTCAGATGAAAAATGGCTCTTGGTTATCATAGAGCAGGTCTTGTCAAATAGTTTGAAGTACACAAAAAGCGGTGGTATTGAAATTTACTTTAAAGATAACGGGCTTCATCTTAAAGATTCTGGGATTGGTATTAAAAATAGTGATATTCTACGGGTTTTTGAGCGTGGCTTTTCAGGTTATAATGGCCGACTGACTCAGCAGTCGTCTGGGTTAGGTCTCTATCTTTCTAAGAAAATTGCTGATCAGCTTGGACATGAGATTAGTATTAGCTCCCAAGTAGGTCAAGGAACCACAGTTTCCATTCATTTTCAAAAGCAGAAGTTGGCGATTGATTAATAACTTACAAAAGTGTAAGAAATATGACCACAAATGAAAGCAAGGGTTATGGTTGAGACCTTGCTTTTTCTATAAAATGGTATCAGAAGTTAAGTAAGAGGTTCCAAAAATCTCTTCCAAATTTATTAAATAAAGGAGCTTATTATGGCGTTACTAGATGTTCAACATGTTAAAAAAATCTATAAAACACGTTTCAAAGGAAATCAGGTTGAAGCCCTTAAAGATATCCATTTCACAGTTGAAAAGGGTGACTATGTTGCAATCATGGGTGAATCCGGCTCAGGAAAATCAACCTTGCTCAACATCCTTGCCATGCTTGATAAACCAACAGCAGGGCGTGTCTATCTTAATGGTACGGACACAGCAACCATTAAAAATAAGGATGCTTCCAGTTTTCGTCGTGAAAAATTAGGGTTTGTTTTCCAAGATTTCAACCTTTTGGATACCCTATCTGTTAAAGATAATATCTTACTACCTTTGGTCCTTTCTCGACGCCCACTTAAGCAAATGATGACACAAGTAGAAGCTATCAGTCGTCAATTGGGGATTCATCCCTTGCTAGAGAAGTACCCTTATGAAATTTCAGGTGGACAAAAGCAAAGGGTTGCGGTTGCGCGTGCAATCATCACTAAACCAGAAATACTCTTAGCAGATGAGCCAACAGGTGCCCTGGATTCCAAATCTTCAGCAGCTCTCTTGGATGTCTTTGATGCAATCAATGCCAGTGGTCAGACCATTCTTATGGTAACTCACTCAACAGCGGCCGCCAGTCGTGCGCAGCGTGTTTTGTTTATTAAGGATGGTATTCTTTATAATCAAATCTTCAAAGGGGATAAGTCTGAACATCAAATGTTCCAAGAAATTTCCGATACACTAACTACAATGGCAAGTGAGGTGAACTAATATGTTTCGTCTAACCAATAGACTGGCTTTGTCCAATCTCATAAAATCGTAAGCTTTACTATCCGTATACATTGGCAACTATTCTGGTTATTGCCATTACCTATATTTTTACATCTTTAACGCTTAATTCGCATCTGGATGACTTACCTGGGGCAGATGCTATCAAGATGGTTTTGGGGTTGGGACTTGGGATTCTCGCCCCTATCCTCTGGGATTATTGTTCTTTATGCCAACAGCTTTGTCATGAAAAATCGTTCAAAGGAGCTTGGTCTCTATAGTGTGCTAGGCTTAGAGAAACGTCACCTCTTTAGCATGATTTTAAAAGAAACGATGATTATGGGTTTTGTGACTTTGCTTCTAGGTATAGGTGTAGGGGCGCTATTCGATAAACTCATTTATGCTTTTCTTCAAAGGATTATCGGAGAAAGTACTGGTTTGGTTTCGACCTTTCAAGTAATGACAATTCCTATTGTTCTTGTCATCTTTGCTTGTATTTTTAGTTTGTTGGTTTTGGTAAATGGTTTCCGATTACTACGGCTTAATCCTTTACAATTAACTAAAG
>NZ_CM002133.1:403684-412630 GCF_000448665.1 Streptococcus sp. HSISS2
GTGCTAGGCTTAGAGAAACGTCACCTCTTTAGCATGATTTTAAAAGAAACGATGATTATGGGTTTTGTGACTTTGCTTCTAGGTATAGGTGTAGGGGCGCTATTCGATAAACTCATTTATGCTTTTCTTCAAAGGATTATCGGAGAAAGTACTGGTTTGGTTTCGACCTTTCAAGTAATGACAATTCCTATTGTTCTTGTCATCTTTGCTTGTATTTTTAGTTTGTTGGTTTTGGTAAATGGTTTCCGATTACTACGGCTTAATCCTTTACAATTAACTAAAGATGGCCTTAAGGGTGAGAAAAAGGACGCTTCCTAGTTATTCAAACCCTTTTAGGACTTGGGACTATGGGATATGGTTACTATCTTGCTCTTTCTGTTCAGAATCCAGTAACGGCTATTATCAGTTTTTTCCTAGCTGTTTTACTGGTCATTTTAGGGACTTATCTTCTCTTTAACGCTGGGACAACAGTTGTTCTGCAACTCTTGAAAAAGAAGAAAAGCTACTATTACAAGCCTAATAATATGATTTCCATTTCCAACCTTGTCTTTCGAATGAAGAAAAACGCAGTTGGGCTGGCGACCATTGCCATTCTCTCAAGTATGGTTTTGGTGACACTTGTAGGTGCTGCAAGTATTTATGCTGGAAAAAAGACTATCTGGCGAGTTCTGCTCCGCATGATTACTCAGTTACAGGGACGAATGTAGATTTAACAAGTACACGGAAAGCTATGGATGATTTCTTAGTACAGACGGGAAATCAGGTAAATAGAAAAGTGGAAGCAAGTTACCTCTACTTTGGTATCAAAGAACAAGATAAAAACAAGCTAACCATCTTTTCTGAGAATGAAAGAAAAGTTGTTCCAAAGTCAATTTTTCTTGTCTTCTCACAATCTACTTATAAACAATTAACAGGTAAAGACCTCAATCTGACTTCAAATCAAGTTGGCTTATTTACTAAAAATAAAACATTACAAGATCAAAAGAGTTTGTCTGTCAACAGTCAAACTTACCAGATCCATGATAGCCTTAATGACTTTCTTAAAGGTAAAGTACCCAACCTCTTCACAATCATAGTTTCTGATTATAGCTACCTTGTTGTTCCTGATATGGATGATTTTCAAGAAAGTATCAAAGGAACAGCAACCACCCAAGCTACCTATGTTGGTGTTAATGTCAAAGACCCTTCACATGATGCCAAGAAAAATTCAGATTTGCTAGACAAACTCACGGATAAAGAAACGCAACAGTTAGCTGGACAAACTACTGGCCTCCCTAAGTCTTACTTCACTGCAAATAGCCGATATGATGCAGAAGGCATGGTAAATGGCTTTGTTGGTGGAACCTTCTTTATCGGCATTTTCCTATCCATCATCTTCATGCTTGGCACAGTTCTCGTGATTTACTATAAACAGATTTCCGAGGGTTATGAGGATCGTGAGCGCTTTGTTATTCTTCAAAAGATTGGCTTGGACGACCTCCAAGTCAAGCAAACCATTGGAAAGCAAGTCCTTACTGTCTTCTTCCTCCCCTTGATTTTTGCCTTTATTCACTTGGCCTTTGCCTATCATATGATCAGTTTGATTGTGCGTATCATTGGAGTTCTTAATCCAAGTCTTATGTTAGTGGTTACTATCATTGTTTGTGGCGTATTCTTCCTAGCCTATATCTTGGTTTTTGCCCTTACTTCACGTTCATATCGTAGAATCGTATCAATGTAACTGACCTAGAGTCTAGCTTCAAACTAGGCTCTATTTTTTTATGCTATAATAGATGACAGAATTATAAATCATCGGAGAAAACACATGTCACAGACCATTGATGTCAAACGTTACGAGGAATTGGCACGTCAAAAGCAGGGGGAGCACCGTAAATTTCTAGCACAACTCAAGAAGAAAGCCCCTAAAAATTTAGATAAGATTGTTCAGCAGGTACACAATGAAGTCTTTCAAGAAATTGATTGTGTCCAGTGTGCTAATTGTTGTAAGACGTTAGGACCAGACTTTACAGAGCAGGATATCACTCGTATTGCTAAGCATTTTCGCATGAAGTTACCTGCTTTCGAGGAGATGTACCTGCAGGTAGATGAGGATGGTGACAAGGTCTTCAAGTCTATGCCTTGTCCATTCTTAGGGCCTGATAATCTCTGTGACATCTATGATGTCCGTCCTAAGGCTTGTGCCGCCTTTCCTCACACGGATCGTAAGAAAATCTATCAGATCAATCATCTGACTATTAAAAATACGCTTTTCTGTCCAGCAGCCTACCTTTTTGTGGAAAAACTCAAGGACAGGATTTAGAAAGGAACTGTTATGAGACGCTTTAATGCAGGTGTTATCACCCTACTTATCATTGCTGCCTATTTTATCGCGACAGCCTTTATTCCAGATCTTTATTTGGCCTTTAATTATAAGCTGATTTTGGCCTTGCTTTTTGTGCTTTTGAGCTGGCAATCTAAGGGGAAATTTCTCTTTTTCTTGGGGATGGCTTTTCTATCGACCTATATTCATGACCTCTTTAGATTGGACTATTCAGAATGGACCCTCTTTGTAGGGATTCTTATCTTGGGAATTGCGGTGGACCGTTTGAGCAAGCCAAGTTATAAGAAGAACTTTTCTTACAAGGTTTCTAAAGAACATGAGCGAGAGATTTTCGCTAAGACCTTATTTTCAGAGTCTGTGCAAGTGGTGACTTCTCAAAACCTCGAAACTGTCTATGCCAATGCTGATTTTGGGCGTTTGACCTTGGATTTGCGTCAGGCTCAGTTTATGACGGACCGACCTCAGATTGTGGTTCAGGCAAATTTTTCTCAGGTTATCATTCGAGTGCCCAAGGATTGGCAAGTGGATACACACGGGCTTCATACAAGCCTAGCAGGAGTGAAAGGCTACGATAGTCTAGGAGAGCGAGAGTTATCAAGCACTACAGTTTCTCTAACAGGCTCAGTATCCTTTGGACAAGTAACTGTCAAACATTGAAAATGATGAAAGAGCGAAAGCTCTTTTTTATTACCACGAACTTGTAAGAGATATTGAATGCATTTACAAAAAATGCTATACTGATAGCGAAAATGATTAGAAAATTGCAATCATTGACTAGAGAGGAGTTTTCTTATGAAACGGTTTAATGCTTGGACTTTCGTCTTGCTTATACTGGCGGCTTGTTTTATCGCTAGTGCCTTTATTCCAGATTTTTGGATTATGGTTAATTATAATCTTATTTTCTTCTTAGCTTTCTTTAGTTTTGGTATCTTGAATAAGCGACCTCTCATCGTTTTTCTTGGTCTAGCCTTCTTATCACCCTATGTTCATGACTTGTTAAATCTTGATTTTGCACAATGGAATCTCTTTAGCGGTATCATTTTAATAGGTTTGGTCTTAGAGTTTCTCTTTGGTAGTCATCAAAAGAAAGGTCTCACTAAAGACTATAAGGTTAATATAAACGATCAAGAAGGACCTCATATTTCTGTTAAGACCTTTATGGCTAAGGATAGGTATCGTATCTATTCTCAAGAAGTCGAAACGGTGGATATAAATCTGGCTTTTGGCGAACTTTGGCTGGATTTGAGTAAGGCTAAGTTTGCGTCAGACCGAGTGGCTGTAGATATTGATGCTAAGTTTGGTGAAATCCATATCCGACTTCTTCAAGGTTGTGTCATGGATACTACTGGAATCTCACATCCCCTATCATCTGTAAGGGTGAATCGTTTTGAATCTAATCTAAATCAGGCAGAAACAAGGCTTCATCTGAACGGAAGTCTCTTATGTACCGAGTTGACAGTAGAGGATTAGGGCCAATCTGTTACGGAACTTTACTTGTCCAATAACATGAAGCAGGTCAGCCTGTTTCAGATCTAGTCAAAGAGTACGGAGTTGTCAACCAAACCATATACAATTGGCTTCAACTATACGGGAAATCTAAAGATCAAAATGTATCCCTTTATGAACACCAACAAATGCGCAAAGAGATGGTTAAAATGAGGGAGGAAAATGAAATCTTAAAAAAGCCTTGACGATCTTTGCGAAGAAATAAAAGATTCTATTATCTTCCAAGTGATCGATCATCTTTATGCTAGTCATCAGTTTTCTATCAAGGTGATGTGTCGCTTATTCCAAGTTTCATGTGATAAGACAAAGCCACCAATAGCTGGCCAAAAATGGCTACCCGACTGGGCACCTAGCGTAGGTGGAAAAATCAAATTCCCTGCACCGAAGAAAATACCAAATAACAGCAAACCTGTTAAGGAACCTTTTCGTAACATATGTTCTCCTTTACATTTTTCAATCTTATCTAGTATAACAGCTTTTATCCACCACGGCAATTCATTTTTACCGGATTTATAGGATTTATCAAGTAACATTCAACTCTTCTACATCATCAGCTCCGTTCTAGATGAATTAGCTCTTTTGTTCCAATTATGATACAATTGAACCACTAATACATCTAGGAGTCATCATGTATCTATATTTATTCTGGTTGGTTCCAGCTACCATTTTTCTAGTCTTCTTTATCAGCGACCGCAGAAGACTTCTCAATGCTTATCTCTTTTCAATAAATTTAGGCCTTTTCCTCCTGATTTCTGCACTTATACTGGTCGTACGGACAAAGCTCTGGTTTTAACCAACAGCTTGCTATCATTATTTTTTCCGTACTTGCTATCCTTGTTTTACTCAGTATTCTTTTCTCAACCGTTTTTCTCTTTTTTAATGGCCTTCAAATGATGTCTTTTGAAGGAAAAAGGTTGGCTAATCTCCTCTCCCTTCTCTATGGTATCTTTATTATCGGCGCCTTGGCGCTTCGTTTCCTCCCTGATTTTCCAGGAAAAGATCTCTTGATTTATCCAACAGACTTTGCCCTCTTTTACTCGACTTTTCTTTATCTTTCTTATGTTTTATATGGAACTTTTTGTAATTGCTTCCCCATTCGTAAAGAGCCAGATGCAATCATCGTCCTTGGCTCTGGTCTAATTGGGGATAAAGTACCACCACTTTTGGCCCAGCGTCTAACTAAAGGAAAGACTATCTACGATCAATTTCAAGGCCGGCCCACTATTATCGTTTCTGGTGGTCAAGGGACAGATGAATTGACTTCTGAAGCTACTGCTATGGCAAACTACCTGATGGAACATGGAGTCCCAGAGGCAGACATTTTGATTGAGAATCGTTCACGTACAACATTTGAAAATCTAACCTTTAGTAAGGCTATCCTTGAGGAAGAGGGGCTAGGAAAACACGTTTTAGTCGTGACCAATTCTTTTCACGCTCTTCGTGCTGGCATTTTTATGAGACGATTAAAAATCCCTGGACGCAGTATCGGATCAAAAACAGCCTTTTACTATCTCCCATCGGCTTGGATCCGAGAAACGGTTGGGCTAGTCTCTCTCTATTGGAAATGGCACACTGCTTTCTTAGCTTTTCTATTTCTTCCTTTGCTCTTTTCACAAGTCTTGCGACTGATTGAGTTCATTTTCAACATCTAAACTAAAAAAGCTGGGCAAAACTGTCCAGCCTTCAATGTTTGTAAAAATAAATGTTTAACGCAGTGGTTGATTGCTCAAAAAACACTGCTTTGAGGTGGTGGATAGGACTTGCGAAGCAAGTTTCCTAAGTATTTGTTCGCTTTTCAAATTTCAAAGATGACCTATGGTGGCGGAAACAATGTTTCCTTCATGAACTCCAACAAATGCGCAAAGAGATGGTTAAAATGAAGGAGGAAAATGAAATCTTAAAAAAAGCCTTGACGATCTTTGCGAAGAAATAGAATATTCTACTATCTTCCAAATGATCGATCATCTTTATGCTAGTCATCAGTTTTCTATCAAGGTGATGTGTCGCTTATTCCAAGTTTCATGGTCTAGCTACTACTCCTTTAAAAGTCACCAATCAAGCCAACGAGATCAAGAAATAAACTTCTTAAAAATGTGTCCAAAATATTGACAGAATTCCAAGCGTAAGGAAGAATTATGATTCATAACTTATCATTCTTAAAATGCTGATCATTATAAAAAAGGAGAAGACAGCATAGTCTTCTCCTTTTTAATTGGGTAGTGAGGTGTATAATAAAAGTAAGAGAATTTAAGGAGAAGGACCGTGATTATAAAAGTATGTAATGCAGATTATAGTCTCCAGTGGGATGGGACGTATCAATTTGCTCTTGAAGATTATCCTCAGATTCAAGAATGGGAATTGGAAAAGCTAGCAAAGTTTATTGCTTATGAACAGGACCATCATCGTCAGACCATTGTGGAATGTGAGGATCTTGAATTAACTATACTAATTCATGATTACTTGCAAGAGCATACCTATTTTCCTCCATACAGACCAAGTCATCGGCTTGTAGCTTCTACCTATGATATTCAGAGGAAATTGGTTACTTCAAATTATTGTAGTCATACTTGTACAGTTGAGGTGGCTCAGGCTATTTTTCAGACAGGCAAACTCATGTCAGCGGTTAAAGTATTTGGTAAAAGTGGGGCTGAGCTAGTTACAGATAGTCGTAATGCAGCTTCTGATCCTGCAGACTATTTTGACTATATCATGTTTGGATGGTCTAATACGACTTCGGGTTATCGACTCGCTATGGAGCGTTTATTAGGACGGGCACCTTCTGAGGAGGAATTGCAAGAAAAGTTCATTCCTGGCGTTAGTTTTCATTTCCTGTATGAAGAATTAATTCAAGCACCAGGATATATTTTTGATGGCTATCACGTTGCGAAGGTAAGAGATAGTTTAGATTTGGATACCTTTCTTTATTTGTGTATTATTCCTTCGAAAGATAAGGCTTGTTTTGAAGGTTTGATTCCTAGTCAATTACAAGATAGAGTGATTTACCTAGACTATGAGGGAGAAGGGTTACAGGCTTGGAATACTAAGGTGAATCAAGTGTTACATAGTAAG
The DNA here is from genome assembly GCF_000448665.1 of Streptococcus sp. HSISS2. Classification (NCBI taxonomy): domain Bacteria; kingdom Bacillati; phylum Bacillota; class Bacilli; order Lactobacillales; family Streptococcaceae; genus Streptococcus; species Streptococcus sp. HSISS2. Next base: position 410,580 of record NZ_CM002133.1, read on the forward strand.
GATAAGTTGAAGGAGTAGTGTATGAAAGAGATTGATCAAGCTCTACTGAAAAAGTGATCATCGAGCGTCTTCGTTCTTTTTGGGGTCAGTACACTTTTTGGGCTCTTTATTGTATTTTGAGATTAACTGGCACCACGAGTATATTTACTTTATTACTTTATTCAAATATAGTGTCTAACCAGTCAAAAACTACATTATGGACAAGTCTCAAATTGTTGACTTGGCAATGGGCATCCGCTCCACTTTCCGCTTCAAATATCTGAAGTCTAGTATGGGAATTTTTGGATTTAACGGCTTCGTAAACTACCTTTGCTTGACGTTGTAATTCTGCACCCTCTCCTTCTCCCATGATAAATAAACAGGGGCACTGAACTTTTTGATAATTTACAACCTTTGCCCTCTTAAAAACCTCATCAATAGCTTTTTAAAATCAGTAGTTCCAAATTGCCACGCATATTTTTGAAGATTTAAATCAGCGGCCTCATTTAAATTTCCAACCAGTCTTAAAATAGCATTCATTAACCAACTAGGAGTTTTTAAACTGGATCCAAATTCTTTTTTAAATATTTCGGCAATATCATAAATTGGGGTGCTAGCAATCCATGCCTGAATTCTTGTATCCTGTTCAACAGCTTGTGCAGTGAAATATCCACCTCCGCTAACACCATAAATAGCTAAATGATTCAACTTAGGATTTTTGTTTTCTAACCAATCAATACATAGTGAAATTGGAGTAGCAGCATTCACATCAAAAGTGAGTTCTCTACTTGGATTAGAGCCTTGACCTGGGAGATCAATCATTAAAACATTATAGCCTCGTTTCCATCCAGGGTATCCTGCAAAATAAAACAGATCTTCCCGATACGTATCCCCACCACCAATCATAATTAGTGTTGGACAATCATCACCACTATGGAGGTAATAACCGGGTAAGTAGGATTCTTGATAGTGAATAGTTAACTCCTCAATAGGTGCTTTTAATGAATAAGTTGCTTTCTTAAAAGATTCTTCCATCCGTTGAACAGTGGGAAGATACTCCTCGGAAAAGGGATTAATAAATTGGATAGCCGAACGAATAGAATAGGTTTGTGCTAGGTAATATTGGGCTTTACTTTGTTTGCTTAAATCTGGATTACTTAGCTTTTGTGCAAGGTAGTCTGCATGAGATAGAAATACCTTTTTCCAAGTACTCGGTTTTGGAGATTTCCCCAGCCGTTGTGCGAGGTAATAAAGCTCCCCATGTGAAAAACCAAACACTTCGCCAATTCCTAGTAACCAATTAAAGAAAAAATCTGTATCACCATTTTTAAAAAATAATTTAGTTGACTGCCGCTTTAGGATAACTTCGCTTTCTTTCATGTTTTGCCTCCGCTCTTTCTTTTTTTGAATTGATTTATTTTATTATACCATTTTTAGCTAGTTAATTTCCCCGAATTGTCAAGTTAAGTGCACCAGTTGTTATCCGATACCAAGTTGAAGAGGGGCTAGACTGTTTGGGCTAGCCCAAACAGGGTTTTCGCCGTTTGATAGTTGAGTAGTCTTCTTGGTCTTTGGTTGATAGCTAAGGTCGCCTTAGCTAAATCCTCAGCTGTGAGAGTCTTGAGCGACTTACCTTTAGGAACGAACTCTCTAAGTAAGCCATTGAAGTTCTCATTTGTCCCACGTTCGTATGAGGAGTAAGCATGGGCATAATAGATTTGAACACCTTCTAGCTCATTCAAGGCGGCAAATTCTGAACCGTTATCAGCCGTGATAGACTTAATAGGGTAAAGTCCCATCAACTCTTTAACAGCCTCATTGACAGTCGCAGCTGTCTTACCAGCCAGGTAAGCTGTAATAGCGTAGCGGGTTTTCCGCTCAACTAAAGTCAAGATGGAAGGTTCTCCAGCTTTCTGAGCCCCTAATACGGAGTCAATTTCCCAATGTCCAAATACAGAGCGGTCATTGATGGTTTCTGGCCTCTCTTCAATGGAGACACCAAGGTGTTTCGCGTTGAAGAGCGCTTCTTAGTCTTTTTACGAAGCCGTACAGCTTTAGGTAAATCAATGGCC
>NZ_CM002133.1:414487-423948 GCF_000448665.1 Streptococcus sp. HSISS2
TGCTTGACTTGTTTGTCGTCCCACGCTTGATTTCACGTGAAATGGTGGAGCGACTTCTTCCCAAACGTCTAGCAATCTCAGCTGGTTTCAACCCTTCTGATAGGAAAGCCTCAATTTTTCCTCGTTCTACCTCTGAGAGGTGGCAATAGGGTTGTTTTGTGGTACAATTTGTGGTGGCTGCGGTGGAGGCTGAAGATGGACAAATCTTCACTGGCTTTTGTATGGAAGGAACTTGTGGTGTTTTCCATCTTTGTGCCGAAAGGGCGGCCCTTTTCAATATGTATCAAGAGACTGGTCAGACCAAGGTAAAGCGTATTATCGCCTTTCGCGACCAGCCACCTCATGGTGGACCGTCTGGTATGCCTTGTGGAGCCTGTCGGGAATTCCTAATGGAGCTCCATCCCGATAATCGTAACTTGGAGTTTATGGTTGATTACGAGACACGTCAAACCATCACTCTGGGGGAATTGTTACCACTGTGGTGGGGTGAAGAAAGGGCTCAGCAATTTGAAGAGGAGTCGGAAGGCAAGGATTAAGTGTGATAGAAATCTCTAAACTCTCGTAATTCAATTGCAAGGGTTTATTTTTTGAAGTAAATTTCAGAAAATTCCAAACACGCCTTAAAATTCAAAATGAAAGTGCTATACTATATCGTGAAAATAGAAAGAAGGTTTCATTATGGAAGCACTAGTATCTTTTAGTAAATGGCTCAGCAAATGGTTTACTGTAGCTGTTATTCTCTGGGCGATCTTTAATTACGCCCTTCCAGCAACAAGTAGTTGGGTCATTCCCAATACGGCCTACTTGCTTGGTTTGATTCTCTTTGGTATGGGGCTTACTTTGACCACTGAGGATTTCAAGCGTATTGCTAAGCGTCCAATCCCTGTTATCCTGGGGACTGTTGCCCACTATGTCATCATGCCTGGTTTGGCTTGGCTGCTCTGTATGATTTTCCATCTTAAGGGTGCGACAGCAGCAGGTGTTATCCTAGTTGGGTCTTGTCCGAGCGGAACTTCATCTAGTGTAATGGCCTTTCTTTCAGGAGGGGATGTCGCCTTGGATGTTTCTATCGAAACCCTTTCAACTCTTTTGGCACCACTCATGATTCCAACGCTCTTGTCCTTCTTGGCTGGTCATTATGTCAGTGTGCCTGCACAAAACCTTTTCCTTAGTACCTTGCGTATCGTTGTTGTTCCTATTATCTTGGGTGTGGTTATCCACTCTATTTTTGGTAAGAAAATCGATGCCATTATTAAGATTATGCCTTTGATTTCACAGGTTGCCATCCTATTGATTGTTGGGGCAGTTGTTTCTGCCAACCATGCCAATATTTTCACAGCAGCGACAGCTCTTGTTATTCCAGTTGTCATGCTCCACAATCTTTGTGGTTATGCCCTTGGTTTTGGATTTTCAAAACTCCTTGGTTTGAAAGAACCTCAACAAAAAGCCATTACTTTCGAAGTGGGTATGCAAGACTCAAGTTTGGGGGCAACGCTTGCCATGAAATATTTTGTGCCACAAGCTGCTATCCCATCAACTATCTTTAGTATTTGGCACAATATATCAGGTTCTATCCTTTCATCATGGTGGAAGAACCATTCAAAAAATAGTCATTAGGATAAATGAAAAGCTGACACTTAGGTCGGCTTTTTTTATGTCACATGTCACATGACAAATGTCATGCCATGTCATGACATCTGGTGCTAAAAAGAGAGTGACCAAAAAGATATACTTTAGTCATAACTTAGAAATAATAAAAACGAAAGAGGTCATCTCATGAAAATCAAAACATCTTACCTTATCTACGCAGTTATCGGAACTATATTTGCTGGACTGAGCATGTTTACAGATATTTTTGAAAAGGGCAACTTTGAAGCTATCTTCTCACATCTGGGAATGCTTATTGGCTTGTCTATCTCAGCCTACATTCTCATCACTATGGCTAAAAGTTTTATCGACCTTGTCATTAATGAATTGAAAAACTAGGAGATCCAGCATGAAACTATTGAAAATATTGAGCATTATGCTCCTAGCGGCAATTTGGACCATTCTCTTTGCCTATGACCTACTTCATGGCAGCAGTGATGTTCTCTACAGTGTTATGGGCGTCTCAGTTGCAGCCTGTTATGTCTTTTTAGCCTTCTACCAAAAGAAAGGAAATCACAAACATGAGTGAAGCAGTCCTTCAAGTCACAAATCTTGTCAAAAAGATCAAAGGAAAAACGATTTTAGACCATATTAGCTTTGAGGTGGGACAAGGCGACTGTCTTGCCTTAATTGGGCCCAACGGTGCCGGTAAAACGACCTTAATGTCCTGTATTCTTGGTGATAAGAAAGCCAGTAGTGGTCAAGTCTTTATCAAGGGCAAAAAGGGGAAGGCGCAAGATCAAATTGCGGTTCTTCTCCAAGAAAATACCATTCCCTCACAATTAAGAGTCAGGGAACTGATTGCTTTTTTCCAAGATATTTCTGAAAATGGATTATCTGAAGAAGAGATTCAAGCACTCTTACAATTCAAGGACGACCAGTATCAGCAGTTTGCGGGCAAACTTTCAGGGGGACAGAAACGTCTTCTTGCCTTTGTCCTCTGTCTAATTGGCAAGCCTGACATTCTCTTTTTAGATGAGCCGACAGCAGGGATGGATACTACAACACGCCGACGCTTTTGGGAAATCATCAATGATCTGAAAAAGTCAGGTGTCACCATCCTCTATTCGTCCCACTATATTGAAGAAGTAGAACACACAGCTGATCGTATCTTGGTCCTTCATCAGGGAAAACTTATCAGGGATACTACGCCACATGCCATGCGTAGCGAGGAAAAGGAAAACTAGTTACTTTACCAAGTCGCTTTGCGCCAAGTCTTGACAAACTGGCAGCAATTTATGAAGTAACTGAAAAACGTGATATTGTAACCTTTATGACTAAAGATATTGAAAATATTTGGAGTAGTTTACAAGCTCAAGGATGTCGCATTTCTGACATTGAAATTCAAAATAAGACACTTTTAGATAGCCTATTTGATAGCACAAGGGAGGACAAGTCATGAAAGCACTACTTAAAATCGAATGGATAAAAACATGGCGCAGTTGGCCTGTCTTTATCATGTCTATCGGAATGCCCGTCGGATTTTTCCTCTTGTACTCAGGTATGGAAATGAGTCCTGACCCAGAGTCACAAAAAGCCTTTATCTTGTCTTATATGTTGACCATGACAGGATTCTCTATGTCCAGCTTTGGCTTCTTTACCTTTCCCTACATGCTTAAAGAGGACCAAACGGAGCATTGGCTAACCTATATTGAACATTCAAAAATCAGTATTCAGGCCTATTATCTCTCTAAAATCTTCCGTGTTCTTATGAACTTTATGGTAGCTATCCTAGTGACTTTCTGTGTGGGAGCTTTTGTGCGTGATGTTGAGATGCCATTCTCACATTGGCTCGGTTCAGGTGCTCTATTACTCTTGTCAAGCCTAGTCTTCTTATCCTTTGGCTTGCTCCTATCCCAAATTAAATCTCAACAAATCATGGCTATCGTCGGAAATATCGTCTTTCTTGGGCTAGCTATTATTGGTGGCTCTTGGATGCCAGTAACCTTGTTTCCAAAATGGGTTCAGCACATTTCTGAGTGGACACCCATCTATCATATCAATCAATTGGTAGTCAATTTTGCGAAAAAAGGTGAATTTTCATGGAAATCACTCATTTTTATCTTGGTCTATGCTACAATAGCTACAGGCTTAGCCCTTTTTATCAAATCTTACAGAGAAAGTGACCATGTTTAGAACTTACCAGAAAAATGATTTCGATTATTTTGTTAGTCTGATTTTCCTAGTCTTCCCAGTATTGGGAGTCTTTGGTGGGTATTATCCAGTTTGGACCTTAGTTTTGACAGGACTGTTTACCATCGCTTATCTCCTTATGGTGTATTTGAAAAAGCCTATAGCAAGTGGATTCCCTTTCTGTGGTTTTACACTCTAGCTTACATTATCTTTATGTCCATTTGTTTTCAAGGTGGCATGATGTGGTTTGTTTTTTCAACGTCAATCTTCTCGTTTGGCGCTTTGAGGATAGCATATCATCTTATCGATTCTTATCCTTTCTAGCGACCCTCTTGATTTTGACGTCATCATCCTTCCTATTGACAGATGATTTGAGTACCCAGCTCATGTCTATGGCTATTCTCCTCTTTTCGTTGGGAATGTACTATTTTCAAAACCGTATACGTCAGGAGAGAAAGATGGAAGGAGCCCTTGCAGAGCAGAATCGTACCATCAATATCCTGTCGGCTGAAAATGAACGCAACCGTATCGGTCGTGATTTGCACGATACCTTAGGGCATACCTTTGCCATGATGAGTCTCAAAACAGAGTTGGCACTGAAACAGATGGACAAGGAGCAGTATGACGCTGCTAGAAAAAATCTGGAAGAATTGAACCAGATTAGCCGTGACTCCATGTACGAGGTGCGTGAGATTGTCAATCAGCTCAAGTATCGAACTGTAGCTGAGGAGTTGCTAGAACTTGAGCGTCTCTTTGACCTATCTATCAGATATCCTCTTGACCGTGGATAGCAGTCTTGACTTAGATAGCCTGTCGCCAGTTACTCAGTCTACCTTATCTATGGTACTTCGTGAACTGGCCAATAATGTCATTAAACATAGCAAGGCTGATAGCTGTCAGATTCGTCTTAGCCGTAATCGTGGTATTATTCTTGAGTTTGAAGATGATGGTTGCGGGTTTAAGGAAGTCACAGGACAAGAGCTACAAAGTATCAGAGAACGCCTTAGTTTGGTAGATGGAGATTTGGAAATCCTGTCTCAATCGCATCCAACCATTATTCGTGTACATTTGAAAGAGGGAGGAAAAGCATGAAATTATTAGTCGCTGAAGACCAGTCAATGTTGAGGGATGCCCTCTGCCAACTCCTCATGCTGGAGGACGATGTCGAGGAGGTCCATTCGACCAGTGATGGCCAAGAAGCCATTGCTCTCTTGGAAAAAGAAGAGGTAGACGTGGCCATTTTAGACATTGAAATGCCAATAAAGACAGGACTTGATGTTCTGGAGTGGATCCGTGCCAATCAAAGAGAAATAAAGGTCGTCATTGTGACTACTTTCAAACGTAAAGGCTATTTCAAACGAGCCCTCGCAGCCCACGTGGATGCCTACGTGCTCAAAGAACGTTCCATCAGTGATCTCATGGCGACCATCCATACCGTCCTAGCAGGTCACAAGGAGTACTCACCAGAGCTGGTTGAAGGTGTCGCCTTTGACAATAACCCACTCAGCCAACGTGAACAAGAAGTCTTGGCCATGGTGGCTCAAGGGTCAACCAACCAAGAAATTGCTGAAAGTCTCTTTCTTTCAAATGGAACCGTCCGAAATTACATGACAGCCATCCTAACTAAACTCGATGCAGGTAATCGAACAGACGCCGTCCGCATTGCCAAAGAAAAAGACTGGTTGGGATGAGGAGAAATAGATAAGAATTAAGTCACCATATGGTGGCTTTTTTGTGGCTTATAATCTATCTAAACATTTACAAGCAAGAATGAGAGAAGCTGAAATGAGCCTCTACAGGAATATGTAGAGGCTTTGATGAATTATTGAATTGTGTCATTTTGTTTAGTGAATTAGACGGGTGGTTTTGATTTTTTCAAGTATCAAAACTATTTTCTCTTTTTCGAGAATAACACTTGGTTTCCTTTTTTAACTGCTTTATAATAGAGTAATACGGAGGTCTTCTGCTGTGATAAAGAAGTCAGATTTTAGGAGATGAGAAATTGGCTTTTTGTGTTTAGAGGACACGGTTTGTTGATTTTTTACTGTAGGAGATAGATATGGCAATGATAGAAGTGAAACATCTTCAGAAAAATTTTGTGAAGACAGTCAAGGAACCGGGGTTGAAGGGGGCTTTGCGTTCCTTTATTCATCCTGAAAAGCAGACCTTTGAAGCGGTCAAGGATTTGACCTTTGAGGTGCCCAAGGGGCAGATTCTAGGTTTTATCGGGGCAAATGGTGCTGGGAAGTCGACCACCATTAAAATGCTGACAGGAATTTTGAAACCGACATCTGGTTTTTGTCGGATTAATGGCAAGATTCCACAGGATAATCGCCAGGATTATGTCAAGGATATTGGGGTTGTTTTTGGACAACGAACTCAGCTATGGTGGGACTTGGCACTGCAAGAGACCTACACGGTTTTGAAAGAAATCTATGATGTACCGGACTCGCTTTTCCATAAGCGCATGGACTTTTTGAATGAAGTTTTGGATTTGAAGGAATTTATCAAGGATCCTGTGAGGACTCTTTCACTAGGTCAACGGATGCGGGCGGATATTGCGGCTTCCTTGCTTCACAATCCCAAGGTTCTCTTTTTAGATGAGCCGACCATTGGTTTGGATGTGTCGGTCAAGGATAACATTCGCCGGGCTATTACTCAAATCAATCAAGAGGAAGAAACAACTATTCTCTTGACCACTCACGATCTGAGTGACATTGAGCAACTCTGTGATCGGATTTTTATGATTGATAAGGGGCAAGAGATTTTTGATGGAACGGTTAGCCAGCTCAAGGAAACCTTTGGCAAGATGAAGACTCTCTCTTTCGATCTGATACCAGGTCAAAGTCATCTCATCTCTCATTATGAAGGCTTGCCTGATATGACCATCGATAGACAAGGAAATACTCTCAATATTGAATTCGATAGTTCCCGCTACCAGTCGGCCGATATTATCAAGCAAACCTTATCTGATTTTGAAGTCCGTGATTTGAAGATGGTAGATACGGATATTGAAGATATTATCCGTCGCTTCTATCGAAAGGAGCTCTAAGATGGTCAAATTGTGGAGACGGTATAAACCCTTTATCAATGCAGGGATTCAGGAGTTGATTACCTATCGAGTCAACTTTATTCTCTATCGGATTGGCGATGTCATGGGAGCTTTTGTGGCCTTTTATCTCTGGAAGGCTGTGTTTGACTCCTCCCAGGAGCCTTTGATTCAGGGCTTCAGTATGGCAGATATCACCTTCTACATCATCATGAGTTTTGTGACCAATCTCTTGACCAGGTCTGATAGCTCCTTTATGATTGGGGAGGAGGTCAAGGATGGCTCCATTATCATGCGCTTGCTGAGACCAGTGCATTTTGCGGCCTCTTACCTTTTCACCGAACTTGGCTCCAAGTGGTTGATTTTTATCTCTGTTGGACTGCCATTTTTAAGTGTCATTATTTTGATGAAAATCCTGTCTGGGCAAGGGATTGTAGAAGTGCTGGGATTAACTGTTCTATATCTTTTTAGCTTAACGCTCGCCTATCTAATTAACTTTTTCTTTAACATCTGCTTTGGATTTTCAGCATTTGTCTTTAAAAATCTTTGGGGTTCCAATCTACTCAAGACTTCCATAGTGGCCTTTATGTCTGGAAGTTTGATTCCCTTGGCTTTCTTTCCAAAGGTGGTTTCAGCTATTCTCTCCTTCTTGCCTTTTTCATCCTTGATTTACACTCCGGTTATGATCATTGTTGGGAAATACGATGCCAGTCAGATTCTTCAAGCGCTTTTGCTCCAGATCTTCTGGCTTATAGTGATGGTGGGCTTGTCTCAGTTGATTTGGAAACGAGTCCAGTCATTTATCACTATTCAAGGAGGTTAGTATGAAAAAATATCAACGCATGCATCTGATTTTTATCAGACAATACATCAAGCAAATCATGGAATACAAGGTGGATTTTGTGGTAGGTGTCTTGGGAGTCTTTCTGACTCAAGGTCTGAACCTCTTGTTTCTCAATGTTATCTTTCAACATATCCCATCCCTAGAAGGTTGGACTTTTCAAGAGATTGCCTTTATCTACGGATTTTCCTTGATTCCCAAGGGATTGGACCATCTCTTTTTTGACAATCTCTGGGCCTTAGGTCAACGACTAGTCCGAAAAGGGGAATTTGACAAGTATTTGACTCGTCCTATCAACCCTCTCTTTCATATTCTGGTTGAGACCTTTCAGATTGATGCCTTGGGGGAACTTTTGGTCGGTTGCATTCTATTGGGAACAACAGTATCAAGCATTGCTTGGACGATTCCCAAATTCCTGATTTTCCTAGTCTGTATTCCATTTGCTACCTTGATTTATACTTCCTTGAAAATAGCGACAGCCAGTATCGCTTTTTGGACTAAACAGTCAGGCGCCATGATTTATATTTTTTATATGTTCAATGATTTTGCCAAGTACCCGATTTCCATTTACAATTCGCTCCTTCGTTGGTTGATCAGTTTTATCGTGCCATTTGCCTTTACGGCTTACTATCCTGCCAGTTATTTCTTGCAGGGTAAGAATGGGCTCTTTAATATCGGTGGTTTGATTCTGATTTCCCTTGTCTTCTTTTTCATTTCCCTCAAACTCTGGGATAGGGGCTTGGATGCCTACGAAAGTGCTGGATCATAAGGGGGAAAGTAAGACTAAAATCAAGAAAGGAACTTATGATGTTTACAATTGAAGAAGTCAAGGATGAAGATCAAAAAATGGCAGTTGTTGATGAGGTTTTAAAGGATTTGCCAGAATGGTTTGGAATACCTGAAAGCACGCAAGCCTACATCGAAGGAGCCAAAGATTTGCAAGTTTGGGCAGCCTATCAGGAGAGTGATTTGACTGGATTTGTAAGCTTGTCCTATTCTAGTGAAGAGTGTGCAGAGATTGATTGTCTCGGCGTAAAAAAAGCTTATCAAGGTCAAGGAATTGGAAGGAAATTAATTACGACTATAGAAAGAGAAGCAGGCAAACAAGTGGACTACCTACAGGTAAAAACAGTGGCAGAAGGTTCAAATAAAGATTATGACCGAACAAATGTCTTTTATCGAAGTGTTGGTTTTAAAAAATTAGAGATTTTTCCTCAACTATGGGATCCCCAAAATCTTTGCCAGATTTTGATAAAGAAAATCGTTTAAAACTTCCTGACAAAAAATTGAGAGTGCTATACTATAAAAGTGTTAGCCAATTTAGCTCAGTTGGTAGAGCAAGGCACTCGTAAAGCTTAGGTCAGGAGATTTTGATGCTGTCATAAAGGATGCTAGAGAAGCAATCAGTCAGACGGAATTAAAGCAGAAATATAAGAACTTTTTGAGAGTTATCTCATTCTTTCAATCGTGCAGATAGATCCTGATTTGTCCAGAGAATAGCTAGAGGCTCAGTTAACCACAGACTCTACACTAGCTGAGAAAACTAAAAAGGTCTGTCTCGCTCTTTATGATTTAACCAATCGAAATAAAGATTAATTGGAAGTGCCTAAAAAGCACAAGGAATTATTGATAAGGTAAAAATGAAAAAATCAATCTTTAAAGCAAGTTTTGAAGAGAGTTTAAATCTATTAGATGATAGTGTCTCAGGAAAATTTGCACAGGAAAATTATCAGGATGCTCTAAAAAAAGAAAAATATAGAGGGACCTTTAAGTCGTATGTTTGGTTAGTGA
>NZ_CM002133.1:425457-440380 GCF_000448665.1 Streptococcus sp. HSISS2
AGGAAAAATTTGCACAGGAAAATTATCAGGATGCTCTAAAAAAAGAAAAAATATAGAGGGACCTTTAAGTCGTATGTTTGGTTAGTGATTTTGACAATCTTATTTATAATGGGTCCCAATTGGTTGATTGTTGCTTTAAATAATTATTTATTTTATCATGCTAATCCTAAAGATTTAACAGTAGGCCTATCCGAGGTTAATTTTCTTCCCTACTGGGTGTTTTGGATGGGGTTGGCAATATGGCTTTTACTGATTATATTAGGAAAGCGATTCAACCAACAGTTCATTTTGATCTATAGAGGTCAGTTTCATTTTATGGTTTCTTTTATAATATGGCTGCTAATTGAACTTAATCTTTTCTTGATGAATTTACTTTATGGTCTTGTTGGCTATGTGGGAATGTTTGTTTTTGAAGGACTAATTCTTTTCACAATCATTTATATGATACGTGATAAGTCTACCTCATTGCTAAATTTATTATACGGTGGTACTGAAATAGAGAGTCCGACCGATAGAGTGTTTAATAGAGTATTTAGGTTCATTGTCAAGTATGGTGGAATAGTCGTAGCACTCTGGATAATTTTTCGTACGATATTTTCGGATTCAATAAGAAATGCAGATAGTCTGATTGGAGGATTAAGCGTTCTATTTTTATTCCTAGTGTGCAATATACTAATTGCTGCCTTTGAAATTTATTTCATGTTTCCCTATATGTTGCAAGCCTACTACAAATGGAAATATCCTGAAGAATACCGTGACTGGGAAGGCAAGTCAGCAGAAAAATGGTATGGGAAGAAGCATAAGGGCAAGTTTAAGTGAAAACTTAACCCAAGGAAGTCATTATAATGGCCTCCTTTTTTATTGCTCCAAATACTGTACAATAGAGCAATAATAGGTGTCTACAGTCATGAAACAATCTCAATTTGCGAGGGTGCTAGCCAGCAGATTTTCTTTTCAAATATTATTTAGAATATTAAAAATGTTATAATAGGAGATGAGAAAGGGGGAGTCGATGATGAAAATTATAGCAATCAATCCTATTTCGTTTAAAAAAAGAATGATTGAATTTCTATTCGATTATCTTTTTATTATAGCTTATTTAGCTCTTCTGTTTTTAGGTTCTATGCTTATATACATTATTTTTTTAATGGCGTCCCAGAGTTTACAGAAATTCAGTCGCAGTGGCTTGTATTTTTCACCTCTGTTTTGCCAATCATGCTCCTTTTCACATTCTTGGATTATGCAAAAAATGGGAGTTTTGGGAAGACAAAAGCAGGACTTCAACTGGTCTACCAGAAAAAACAGTTCAGGCTAGCTTGATCAGAAATACCATTAAATTTTTACCTTGGCAACTCGGTCATATGGGCACGATTCATGGTTTCTATAGTAATTTTGATGTATTGTCCATTATCCTCTCTATTTCGGCGACTCTCCTCGCAGTTTCCTTACTGGCAATGACGATGTTTAGAAAAGATAAGAGGCATCTTGGCGACCTGCTAGCCCATACGCAAGTGCAACTAAAAGGTGAATAAAATATAGATTGTTTACTTGGTCCATAAGTAAAAATTGAAACGAAACTAAGGAAGTCATCATAATGACCTCCTTTTTCTATTGCTTCAATTACTGTATAATAGAATCTACAGGAGTTTACAATTATGAAACAATCTCAATTTGCGAGGGCGATTTGGTATGGTATTCTTGGTGCTCTCTTTTTTGCTTTTACTTTTATTTTCAACCGTAGTATGAACCTTTCAGGTGGGTCCTGGATGTGGAGTGCTAGTCTACGCTATTTGTTTAGCTTGCCTATGCTGGCTGTTTTGGCCTGGCGTAAGGGTGAGCTGGTAGGTGTTCTGTCTGCCATTAAGAAAGCACCCCTGACTTGGTTGATTTGGAGTACGGTTGGTTTTGGGCTTTTCTATGGGCCACTGTCTCTAGCCTCCATTTATGGTGAGTCCTGGTTTGTGGCAGCCACTTGGCAGATTACCATTCTAGCTGGTCTGCTCTTGACACCTCTCTTTGGTCAGAGGGTACCTGGTAAGCAACTGCTTATGACATTGGTTATCCTTTTAGGTATTATTCTCATCCAGATTCCTTACTTTGGTAGTGGTCTTGGTAGCGGTGTGGTTCGTGCCAGTCTCTTGATTTTACTGGCTGCTTTTGCCTATCCTTTGGGCAATCGTAAGATGATGGTCCACTGTAAAGAGGATCAGCTTTCAACGACGCAGCGCGTGTTTGGGATGACCTTGATGAGTACGCCTTTTTGGGTGATCTTATCAGTTTTTGCTGTAACGGATTCTGGACTTCCATCAGGGGGACAGATTTTACAATCTTTAATTGTAGCTGTCTTTTCTGGAGTTGTCGCAACCTTGCTTTTCTTCGAGGCGACTAATCTGGTTAAGCATAACCATAAGCAACTGGCAGTAGTTGAGGCTACTCAGGCTGGTGAAGTTCTCTTTACCCTCTTGGGTGGTTGCCTCTTCCTCGGAGATAGTCTACCTAGCCTTTTGGGATTCCTTGGGATTGCTATTGTAACCATTGGTATTATTGGAAATAGCCTGCTAACAGGCTCAGATTAAGCATAAGTATGAGACTTTCGAATGGAAAATTCGGAAGTTTTTTATTTATATGAAAAATATTACAGAAAAAGATGGTATTTTCAGATTATAGTGATATAATGATATTAAAAGTAAGCGTTTACCGTTTTAATGTAAACCCCTAAAGATATTTCCGGAAACTTTGATAGGCTTATTAATAAAGGCGAATGTATTGACTTTGAATTTTCATGAAAACTGAGTTAACATTTAATGTTGCTCTAAAGAAGGAGAAGAGTCATGAATGATACTGTTTGTAAAAATTGGTTTATGCGCAAAAGTGGGAAGACTTGGGTCTACGGCTGTGCCTTGGTAAGTTTTGCAGGTTTGGCCCTGGCTGGTCCTGTCTATGCGGACCAAGTGGAACAGGCAACTGTGAGCCAAGTATCTCAAGAAGTGGTAGCTCAAACTGACCATCAAGTTACCCTCAAGCAGAGCTTGCTCCTAGCACGACCAAGGAAGTCCCCCAAGTGGTAGAGCCTAGCCCGTCCCTTGTTTCCGAATCTGCTAAAACAGCTCAAGAGAATCCTACTCAGCCTAGCCCTGACCAGTCAAAAGAAGTACAAACACAGGCTAGTGAGGCTGAGAAAGTGACTAACCAAGCGCAAGAAGCCGATTTGAATCAGACCAGTCAAGAACAATCTCCAGTTGTAACGAATAGCACCAGTCCTGTTCATGTGACAGCAGAAAAAACGGATTTGCCTAATAATGAAGCGGTTACCAATCTAGAAGGGATGACCGCAGACCAAAATGGCCACTGGGAAATGCAGGCTGATGGTATTCATTCAGAAGCCAAAGACAAGGGAGACTCTTTCCTTTATTCTCAATCCGAGGGCAAGAATTTTATCTATTCAACGGATGTAACCTTCAAGGAAGCTGGTGGTGCAGCTGCCCTCATTTTCCGTGGTAACAATGATAGTAGCGATAAAAATATGTACGGGGTCAACGTAGACTCTGGTAACCATAAGGTTAAGTTTTGGCGTTGGGTCAATAATCATGATATTCAACTTGTAGACGAAAAAGATGTAACACCGACTGCCGATGAAACCTACAATCTTAGAGTAGTTGCGGCTAATCAGTGGCTTTCTTACTATGTCAATGATGTGCTTGTCGCAAGTACAGGTGATGCTGTCCTTCAAAAAAGTGACAAGGGTCAACCTCAAGTCCTTCCAGAAGGGTACTTTGGACTTCTTAATTGGAATGCCAATGTCATTTTCAAAAACACCCGCTATGTTAATCTTGATGATGCCAGTCTTCCTTTGATTGACAATCTTGTGGTGACCTCAAAGACAGGTTCTGTTGAAAAACAAGCCCAATTCTTCTCTGAAGAACCACTCCATATCCAATATGTGGGACACAATGCTGAGACAGTAGGCTTTGACATCACTAAGCATAATCCCAATGCTGTTATCAAGGTAGAGGATGCCAAGGGAAATGTCTACACAGATATTTCACAATTGCCAGTGGCTGTAGGTGCTAATTACTTTATTATTGAAAGTAGTGTGACCGATTCGCTTGGTCGTCCTGTGACCTTGACTTATCGTGTTAATATCCACCGTAGACAAAGTGATGATGTGTATTACAACGAGCTTTATCGTAATCAGTATCATTATTCTGTCAAGGATGGCTGGGCTAATGACCCTAATGGCTTGGTCTTCTACAAGGGACGTTACCATCTCTTCTATCAATTTTACGATGATACCAAATGGGGTCCAATGCACTGGGCCCATGCGACAAGCCGAGACTTGCTACATTGGGATGAAGAGCCGATAGCCTTCTATCCAGATGCAACAGGTCACATGTTCTCAGGCTCTGTCGTGGTTGATAGTACCAATAGCTCAGGCCTCTTCAAATCTCCGGAAGGTGGCCTAGTAGCTATTATCACTTCAAATGGTAATGGGCAACGGATTAAGATTGCCTATAGTGAGGACGAGGGTAGAACTTGGCAAAAATATGACAAGGTAGTTGCCGACTGGTCTCAGGACCCCCTTCAAAACCAAGATTTCCGTGACCCTAAGGTCTTCCGCTGGGATAACCAATGGTTTATGGTCCTTGCTGGTGGTCCACTCCGCATTTATTCTTCACAAGACTTGAAGAACTGGCAAGTTGAAACAACCTACAAGGATTTGCATACGGAATGTCCTGACCTTTATCCGATTGTAGCCAATGATGGTGCACTCAAGTGGGTCCTCTCACGTGGCGGTCGTTCTTACAAGGTTGGTGATTTTAAACAAGTGGATGGCAAGTGGGCCTTTGTAGCTGATGATGTTTACCAAGACCATGACGAAATCATGAATTTTGGTAAGGATTCCTATGCTGCTATGACTTATTATGTTCATGATTTTGGAACAGCTGACCATCCCAACATCCCACAATTGACTGAAATCAACTGGATGAACACTTGGGAAGATTATTGTAATCTGGTTGCAGATACTGTAGGTCAAAAATTTAATGGTACCTTTAACCTTAACCTTGACCTTGGTTTGGTTAAATCAGGCGACCGTTACCTCTTGACCCAAACCCCTGTTAAGGCCTACGAAAGCCTTCGTGACACAGAAAATGCCCAGTATTTTGAAAATGTCACAGTGGCTTCTGACAATGAATTGCTTAAAGATTTCAAAGGCGATACTTATGAAGTGGTTTCTCACTTTGTACCAGGTAAGGACACGACAGCAGTTGGATTTAATCTTCGCGTTGGTGATGGTCAAGCTACTAAGGTCATTTACGATTTAACTAAGGAAACTTTGTCTATTGACCGTAGCCAATCTGGTACTATCCTTTCTGATGCTTTTGCTAAGGTTAATAGTCAACAAGTGACTCGCAATGAAGATGGTTCTATTGATTTGCATCTTTATGTGGACCGTGCGAGTGTAGAAGTCTTTGCTAAGGGAAATACGGTAGCTGGTGCTAATCAGATTTTCCCAAGCCCAAGAGCCGTTGGAGCAAGTGTCTTGGTTGAAGGTGGTCCAGCCAAAGCAAATATTGCTATCTACCCAATTAAGAGTACTTGGACTGACAAGAAGGAAGTTACAAAGGCTGTTGCTATGAACACCACAGTTGCAGGTGATTTGACCCTCGAAGTTGGTCAAAGTAAGGATTTGCAGGTTTACCTCGCACCCGCTTCTGAAGAGCAAGATGTGACATGGACGGTCAGTGATCCAAGTTTGGTGTCATATACTGAACATGACAATAAACTTTCTCTCAAAGCTCTTCATAAAGGTCATCTCACTGTTACAGCAACCTCAGTTGAAAATCCTTCATTGAGTAAGACCTTTAAGATTGCCATCACTCTCAATAATTTTGCGACCAACCTTAAAGGCTTGAAAGCTGTCACTGGTAATTGGTATATTGATGACGATACCCTTTACGACAGCAATGTCAGTGCCAATGACTTCTTCATGGCCTATGAAAGTAATGGCTTCAAGCAATTTGACTATGATATCGATGTCAAATACCAACATGGTTTGGTCAACCTTTTTGTAGCTGCGGAACGTGAAGAACCAGGTCGTGCCTACTCTGTCCAATTTGCTGACAACGATACTGTACGTCTCTTCCGTTTTGGTGCTGAAACCATCGCTGAAGCTCATCTGGATAAAGCAATCAATGATGGTCAGTACCACCACGTCAAGGTTGAAAAGGGCAAGGACACCATGACAGTCTATGTCGATGGTAAGGAAGTGCTCCATCATCAATTTGATGCCGTGGATAATTACTTCAATCAAGCCCATGTAGGTGTCGGTCTTTGGGATGGAGCAGTAGAATTCAAAAACTTCTTCGTTACTGAAAAAATGACAAACACAAGCAGTGACACCACTGACGAACCGATCAAACCTGATCCTCAACCACAACCTAGTCCAGAACCAAGTCCGGAAAATAAACTAGATGAACCTGAGCATCAACCTGAGGTTGCTCCAGAGCCTGAACCAACTGGACAAAATAATAGCCATGACAATACAAGTACAGTACCAAATCCATCTCAGGATAATACTGGTAAGGAAGAAGAAAGTAAGACTCCAGTGGAAACACCTAAGACTATTGCTCCAATAGTTGACAATCTCCTAAAAACATTTAACAAATTTAGTCTATCAACCTTCCTTGCAAGTATTGCCAAAGAAACATGGCACTTTTTGACAAAATGGTTATTCAACTAAGATCAAAACGTTGAAAAGGCTGTATAAGAAGAAAAAACTTAGAAGCATTCATACTTCTAAGTTTTTTTGTGATTATTCTAAAAAATCAACCAAAGATTTCTTTTGCTAGTGCTTTTCCTTTTGGAGTTGCTGCTAAGCCACCTTCAGCAGTTTCACGGAAGGCAGTTGGCATGGCTGAACCGACCTGATACATAGCGTCAACTACCTGGTCGACTGGAATGGCAGATGTGATACCTGCCAAGGCCATATCGGCAGCTACTAGGGCAAAGCTTGCTCCCATAGCATTACGTTTGACACAAGGAACTTCGACCAATCCGGCTACAGGGTCGCAAATGAGTCCCAACATATTCTTAAGGACAAAGCAAATGGCTTGACTGGCTTGGAATGGTGTGCCGCCAGCAGCCATTGTAATAGCCGCCGCAGCCATAGCAGAGGCAGAGCCAACTTCGGCTTGGCAGCCCCCTTCTGCACCAGAAATAGAGGCGTTATTAGCGATAACGAGCCCAAATGCTCCAGCCGTGAAGAGAAAATCCAGTTGCTGCGACTCGCTCAAGCCTAGTTTTTCGATAGCAACTGTGAGAACAGCTGGCAAACAACCTGCTGAACCAGCCGTTGGAGTAGCACAAACTAGCCCCATCTTAGCGTTAGATTCATTGACGGCCATGGCATTGCGGGCAGCTCCAAGAACTGCTGAATCAGCCAAGGTCTTTCCTTTTTGATGTAGGCATCCAGTTTGGCAGCGTCCCCTCCAGTTAAGCCTGTCGGTGATTTCTCTGGGGACAAACCAGCCTGAACAGAATCTTTCATCACTTCGAGATTTCGAGTCATAAGAGATAGGATTTCAGAACGGTCACGTCCAGATAGTTCGATTTCTGTGGCAATCATGAGTTCAGCGATATTACCTTGGTAATCACGGTCAGCTTGTTGAACTAATTCTTCAATAGTGTAAAACATGGAAGCCTCCTCTTAGCTGAAAAAGTTTACGTTGTGTAAATGTGGAATTCTTGCAATCTCAGTGACAGCCTCATCACACTGGTGAGAGTCAATTTCGATAATCATGATGGCTTTCTCACCTGCATTTTCCCGAGTAACAGTCACAGTCATATGAGCGATATTGATACCGTAGCGAGACAGAATATCAGTTACAAGGGCAATCATTCCTGGCACATCTTGGTGAACAATGATGAGTGTAGGTGTATTCATCTTCAGATTGACCGCAAAACCATTGAGCTCAGTCACTTGGATATTCCCTCCACCGATGGAAACACCAGTGGCAGAGATAGTTTTTAGCATTTTTTAGAGTAATACGAGTGGTGTTAGGATGCGGTGCATTGCTATCTTTGTTGATTTTCCAGTAGACCTTAATACCTTTTTCGTGTGCAATATCAAGCGCATGCGGAATATCGGAGTCATCAGTTTCCATACCTAAAATACCAGCCACAAGAGCCATATCTGTCCCATGCCCCCGATAGGTTTTTGCAAAGGAATTAAAAAGTTGAAATTCTACTTCAGTGGGTGTATCACCAAAGATGGCCGAAACAATTTTTCCGATACGAACAGCTCCTGCAGTATGGCTTGAGGAAGGGCCTACCATGACAGGACCGATGATGTCAAAAACGGATTGAAATTTTAAATTTTTCATAGCATGCCTCGTCTGATTAATCTTGTATTCCCAGTATACCATGAATTAGTGATATTAGGTCCCTAAGTAAAATTGTATTTTAAACATTATTTATTTTTCTTCAAAGCTGCCACTGTTAATTTATAGAAAAGTAAACTATATAGACTATTAACAACTAGAAAAATCGTCAAATCTATTAAGGACATATCTGTTAAAGAACGACTGCGTAGGGCAATCATTGGTTGAGAATAAGGGAAAAACTTTGTAAGATTCTCGTTAATAAAAATCAGCACAAAGTTTAACATGCTACCAATTGTAGCAACTCCAACAGCTTTACTAAAATTACGAGTCTTTGCGATTACGAAGGATTGAAGCGTCATTATCGGAAAAGAGGCCACCACTGATAACAGAAGCCATTTAATATGAACTGCTAAACTGAGGTCAAACGAAATCCCGTCAACTTTGGCAGCTACAACAAAAATAAGTATTAAAAAAAGTTGGACGGAAAGAATCAGAAAGAAGCCACTTAATAGTTTTCCAAAGTACAATTTATCCATTGAAACTTGATTAGCTTTTAACATCTCAATGTTTTTTCTCTCAAATTCTGGCATCAGTAACTGTCCCACAATAATGGCTAACATAGGAGGATAGAGAAGTGTACTGTTATAAAATGTTAATTGTCCCCATAAAACAAGGGATTGTGTCTTATCAATTAAGACAGCCCTATTAGCAAAATAAATTCCTAAACCGATAAAGCTAGAAAAAATCAAAAATGCCATTCCAATCATGAACAATTGTAATTTGCGAGTCTTTTTCCACTCAGCAAAAACATAAGCTCTCATTTCAACTTCCTCTCTTTCTCAAAAGAATATTAGCTAAACCGTATAACATCAAACAATAAATCATAAAGAATACTAGTTTCCAAGGTAACTGTTGATCCAAGAGGTAGGTATATGCCCCATCCCCAAGAAAGTGATACTTATAAGGTGCTAAACTGCCTGCTCCGGTCAACGGATTAAGCAAACTAGCAAAACCATAACTTCTTGGATTTAAGATGATTCCTAAAAAACCTCCTAACAATCCTAAAGCCAGTAATACGCCTTGTTTTTCTAGAACCATTGCTAATGTTAAATAGATAGAAACTAGAGCGAAAATAGATAGTAATTGTCCTAAAAATTGAACTCCTACAATGTCCATAGGAATTGAGATACCAGATTGTTTTCCAAAGCAACAGATAGCTACAATTTCTGCAAAAGACATGACAAAGAAGAAGACCATTGTAAATAAAAATTTATGTCTAAAAATAGTCATCAAACCTAAGCCATTTGTAGCTTGTAATTTAAAGGTCTGTCCTTCACGTTCATTACCCACAATTCGACTCACAAATACAGAAACAGCAATAGGAAGCATGAGAAGGTTCACATTCTGATTACTAAATAAAGTTCTGACATTTTTTAACTCTGGATGCGAAAAAGAAGACATAAATGTTACAATATTCCACAATGTCGCTACAATCATCAAAAGAGTAACAATTGAAAAAGATTTTGTTCGTCTACTTTTTAACCATTCAATGTACACACCTTTCATCTTATACCTCCTTTGTTAGTTCCAGAAAAATATCTTCTAATGTCTCACTTTCTCTAGTGACACGAAAAATTCTAAAGCCAAGGTCTGTTATATAGGTGATAATATCCGCAAGACGATCGTTACTCATATCGTCTAATTTAACCTCCCTCGCCGATGCTTCCCGTACTCTGACTGAACCGAAATCAACTAAGTGTTGAACAATATTATTTTGCGAAAAATCGCCACCAATCTCAATCCAAGTATTTGATTTGATCTCTCGAATCTCTCCTTCATAAACTAAACAACCATGATTTATAATACCAACCCGATCAGCAATTTGTTCTATCTCTGATAAGATGTGGCTGGAGATAAAGACTGTTAAGCCTTCTTCTTTTGCTAATTTAACAATCAACTCACGAATTTCATGAATCCCTGCTGGATCAAGACCATTAGTCGGTTCATCTAATAATAAAATTTGGGGCTTTTTAACTAAAGCAAAAGCTAAGGCTAAACGTTGCTTCATCCCTAGGGAATAGGCTTTCACTAATTTCTTACGATTTTTGTCCTCTGCCAATCCAACTAATTTCAAAGTTGGCCAAATATTGTCCTCATCAAAACCTACCATTTTTTGAAATACTAATAAGTTTTCATATCCCGTTAAATTTGGATAATAAGATGGTTCCTCAATCATCGATCCAATTTGATTTAAGTAATCTTTATTCTCTTTGATATTTTGACCATTGACTAAAATCTCTCCTAAAGTAGGCTCCACTAAAGATAAGATCATTTTCATCGTAGTTGTTTTCCCTGCGCCGTTGGGACCTAAGAAACCATAGATTTCCCCTTCTCTGACTGTCAGTTTCTTAAGATCCACTGTAGTAGTGTCTTTATAGACCTTTCTAAGATTTTTCAATTCAATAATATTATTCATCTCATTATTTACCTTGTAATCCTTTTAGCCAGGATTGCTCCTTTCTTTATAATGTAATTCTACTTTATCATCCTAAAGATAACATTAAGATAGAACAGGATATTTTCTATACTTTTGAATTAATAAAGTTGAAGTAACTTTCATTGGTTTTTATTAGATTACTATGAGTATCTATATAGACTTTATCTGTCTCATCGTCTATATAGATAACTCTATGGTATAATTAAAACAAATTTTATGGGAGGTGCATATATGAATTTCGAAGCGCAGCTATTAAACAAACGGATATTAATAGTAGACGATGATGTTTCACTTAGTAAATCAATTAAAGAAGTTTTGGTGAGCAGGGGATTTAAGAATATTAGTAATGCTTACAGTATTAGCGAAGGAATAGATATTTTTTCTATTTCTAAAATAGATCTCATTATCCTAGACGTAATGTTGCCTGATGGAGAAGGCTATCTACTTGCTCAGTACATCAGAGAAACTTCTGATATACCAATTTTATTTTTAACAGCCAAAAATAATCCAGATGATGAAGTTAAAGGATTAGATTCAGGTGGTGATGACTTTGTCACAAAACCATTTCTTCCTAAAACTTTAATCTATCGTATAATTGCTTTACTGAGGAGAGCATATAAAGGAGAATCAGAATTAATAACTTTAACTTCTTGTATCATTGATTTAAATAATGCTAGTGTAAAAAAGAGGAACAGCATTTATCACTAACTCCAACTGAAATACAGATTATAAGAAAACTATATACCAATAAAAACTATATTGTGTCAACAGAAGCAATCTGCGATACTATTTGGGGAATAGATAGTTTCGGATATGAAAAATCCTTAATGGTACATATTCGTAATATAAGAGAGAAGATAGAATTATCCCCATCAAAACCACATCATCTCATTACAGTCAAAGGGCTGGGTTATAAGTTAGTTATCTGAATTTACGGAGTCCTCTATGAATATTTTCAAAAAAGGTATATTAAAATTTATTCTCGCCTTTCTTACCATAATGTTAATCGATTTTGTTCTATTAGTAGCTACAACCAACTTTATCCTTAGGCAACAATCTCCTATAGATATCATACAAGGTGTATCTTCGAACATCACCCCATCAAATGGAACATATAAAGTTAATCAAACTGCAAAAAAACTGATTAAAAAGCACAACTTATGGGTTATGATTCTTGATCAAAAAAGTGGAAATGAAAAGTTTAATATCAAAAAACCTAAAAATATAAAAACACAATTTGATTATGCCGATGTCATTAAGTTTTCACGTTATTATTTAGATGACTATCCAATATTCACTCAAATAAAAAAGAACAAAAAGATATTTATATAATTGCATTTCCAAAAGAAAGTATCTTTAGATATGGAAATAATTACTTTGATCTAAAGAGAATTCAAATTTTTCCGATTTTAATTTTAGTTATCATATTTGTTAACTGCCTATTTTACCTATTCCTATACCTTTATAGTGTTACTTTCTTAAATCGCAACATCCAGCCAATTATTAACGCAATAGGTAAATTACCTGTCGGTTTAAACAAACAGGTAAACTCTGTTCAAGAATTAGATAGATTAACTTCAGCGGTTAACTCTGCTAACAAAAAACTACGTAAAAATGAAGAATTCAAAGAGAATTGGATTTCTGGAATTGCTCATGATATAAAAACACCACTAGCAGTCATCGTATCTAATACCTCTTTAGCTATTGAAAAGACAAATGATGAAAATCTTCTCAAGCATCTAAAACCGACCTTAATTGAGAGTAATTACATCCAAAACTTATTAAACGACCTCAATATTTTTGCACGATTAACGAATGGTAATTTAAAATTAAATTTAGAGCTTGTCGAAATTGTTCCTTTTTTTAAGGAAATTATTATTCAAATTATTAATCAAGAAATTTGGGACGAATTTAATTTTGAATTCACTCATGATTCCAACCTATTAGGAAAAACGATGTACGTCGAAAAAGCACTTATCTCTCGAGTTATCCATAACTTAATTTATAACTCAGTTCTTCATAATCAATCAGGCTGTAAAATTAGTATAATTATTGGCACTCTTACAAATAATAACTTTACAATAATTATTCGAGATGATGGAATTGGAGTTTCACCTGAACGACTGAAAAATATTAGTAATCAAAATATTGAAGGGTTTAACTTTGATATATCTGGCGTTAGAAGAAGTGGTATGGGGTTAAAAATTTCTCAACAAATCATTAATTTACATAAAGGACAATTTGTCATCACAAGTCAGCAGGGAAAATACTTTCAAACCACTATCACACTTCCAATTCAAAACATAGCTACTTTACAAGAGTAAAATAAAAAATATCCTATTTTAAGGTTTCTTTAAGCTTTAATAGATATAATGATAGTCTATTAAGTAAGCAATACTTATTTTTCATAAATCAGAGAGGACGGCCTGCGGGTCGCCCTTTTGTGTTTCTTTCTTTATATGTAGCTGGATTGTGGTAAAATAGAGCCTAAAGATTTTCCAGTTAGAAAGGATATACCATGACCTACACCCATTTACTTTTCGACCTTGACCACACCCTCCTAGATTTTGACCGTGCTGAAGATTTGGCTTTGACCTACCTTCTTGAAGAGGCTGGGGTGGCTTCACGAGATCTTAAAGTTTACAAGGATCACTATATTCCCATGAACCGTTCCATGTGGGAAGATCTTAATCATGGTTTAATCACTAAGCCTGAGTTGCTTCGCACGCGCTTTTCGCGTCTTTTTGACCATTTTGGACAGGAGGTTGATGGTAGTCACTTAGCAGGCCGTTACCAACATTTCTTGAGTCAACAGGGGCAGGAGTTGCCTCAGGCCCATGCTTTCTTATCAAACGTTAAAGACCGTGGCCACAAGATTTATGCAGCGACTAACGGTGTTAGCTATATTCAACGTGGTCGTCTGCAGGCTTCGAGTATTTTACCTTTCTTCGACGATGTTTTCATCTCTGATGAGGTGGGTGCCCATAAACCGTCTACAGACTTTTTTGATAAAATTGCCAATCAGGTCCATGATTTTCACCCAAGCTCAGCTCTCATGATTGGTGATAGTCTAACTGCTGATATCCAGGGTGGTAATAATGCGGGTATTGATAGTGTCTGGTTCAATCCAAGTAACCTAGTCAATGAGACTCCAGCTGTTCCAACCTATCAAGTCAAAAGTTATGAGGAAATCCTGAAGATTTTGTCCAAGTAAAGCTATGATAGCCATGATTCCGAAGAGCTTTTTAGCTCTTTTTTGCTACAATGAAAGCATGAATGATCTGATTAAACATAAGTTGGAACTGCTCCCAAGCAACCCGGGGTGCTATCTCCACAAGGACAAATTCGGCAATATTATTTATGTCGGTAAGGCTAAAAATCTCAAAAATCGTGTGCGTAGCTATTTTCGTGGAAGCCATGATACCAAGACAGAACTTCTGGTATCTGAGATTGCAGACTTTGAATTTATCGTAACCGAGTCTAATATTGAGGCCCTGCTTTTGGAAATTAACCTCATCCAAGAGAATATGCCCAAATTCAACATTCGCCTTAAGGACGACAAGTCTTACCCTTTTATCAAGATTACTAAGGAACTCTATCCAAGGCTCTTGATTACTCGTCAGGTTAAGAAGGATGGAGGTCTCTATTTTGGTCCTTACCCAGACTCTGGTGCAGCTAATGAAATTAAGAAGCTTTTGGACCGTATTTTCCCCTTTAAGAAATGTAAAAATCCCGCCAACAAGGTCTGTTTCTATTACCATATTGGTCAATGTAATGCCCACACCATCTGTCACACTACTGAGGACTATTGGCAAGGTTTGGTTGAGGATGTCAAGAATTTCCTAAACGGTCATGATGATAAAATCGTTAACCAACTCAAGGCCAAGATGAAGGACATGTCTGATCAGATGGAGTTTGAGCGGGCAGCGGAGTATCGAGATCTGATTGAGGCAGTGTCGACGCTGAGGACCAAACAAAGGGTTATCCGTCAAGATATGCAGGACCGTGATATTTTCGGTTACTACGTGGACAAGGGCTGGAT
>NZ_CM002133.1:441941-455009 GCF_000448665.1 Streptococcus sp. HSISS2
TGATATTTTCGGTTACTACGTGGACAAGGGCTGGATGTGTGTTCAGGTTTTCTTTGTCCGTCAGGGGAAACTCATCCAGCGTGATGTCAATATGTTCCCATATTACAATGAAGCCGAAGAGGATTTTCTGACCTATATGGGACAGTTTTACCTGGATAGTCGTCATCTCAAGCCTAGAGAAATTTTTATTCCTGGAGACATTGATCAAGAGTCTGTCGAAGTTTTGGTCGGAGATGAAGTCAAGGTTTTTAAACCGCAAAGAGGCGAGAAAAAGCAGTTGATTAATCTGGCGACGAAAAATGCTCGTGTCAGTTTGACCCAAAAATTTGATCTCCTCGAAAAAGACTTAGCTAAGACCCAAGGAGCTATTGAAAATCTAGGTAAACTCATGGGGATTCCGACACCAGTCCGTATCGAGTCTTTTGATAACTCTAACATCATGGGAACTAGTCCTGTCTCTGCCATGGTTGTCTTTGAAAATGGTAAACCTAATAAAAAAGAGTACCGCAAATATAAGATTAAGACAGTTGAAGGCCCTGACGATTATGCCAGTATGCGTGAGGTCATTCGTCGTCGCTATAGTCGTGTCAAACGAGATGGTTTAACGCCACCAGACCTCATTATCATGGATGGTGGTCAAGGTCAAGTCAATGTCGCCAAGGACGTCCTTCGTAATGAGTTGAATCTATCTATCCCAGTTGCAGGTCTTCAGAAAAATGACAAGCACCAAACCAATGAATTGCTTTTTGGAGATCCTTTGCGAGTCATTGATTTGCCACGTCAATCCGAGGAATTTTTCCTCCTTCACCGTATTCAGGATGAAGTTCACCGCTTTGCCATCACCTTCCATCGTCAAGTCCGTAGTAAGAATAGTTTCAGTTCTAAACTTGATGGCGTGGAGGGGTTAGGACCTAAGCGCAAACAAAAACTCCTCAAACACTTCAAGTCTATGACAGCTATCCAAAAAGCTACTGTTGAGGATATCCATTCCCTTGGCATTCCAGAAAAAGTAGCAGAGGCTCTGTTAGATAAATTAAATGATAACAATTAAGTTAGACTTTTCAAGTAACTCAGAAAAACTTGGTAGGGTGATTGATAATTCAATGATTTCCTAGGAATTCTATTTCTTGAGAGTGGGACAGAAATCAGTAATTCGTTAGAATTCGATTTCGTCGTCCCACCTCCGCACAGTTGAGTAGGGCAGTAAAAGCTGATGAAATCAGCGTAGTAGAGCCCACTCAACCACTGCGTCTTGCTCGACAATCCAAAAACAATAAAGAGGCTAGGACTTTTGTCCCAGCCTCATAATTTTGAGAAATATTAGTAAAATCCATTTGATGTCGAGAAAGAGAATGACAAACAAGTGATTGTCTTGCCTGAAGAGACGAAGGAACGGATAACGGGTGATTTGTTTGAGGGACTTTATCGGAAACGACAGATTGGATTTGGAAAACTCTTCAAGACTATCAAGAAAGAATTAGACTTAGATGATGTCGAAGATGGTAATCTTGTTCAGACTGGAGAGGATAGTCAAGAAGTATCGCGAGGTCAGGAAATTGTAGCCGTTTGGAATTGGCAGAGAAAGAATTATTTTTACAGTTACTAAGAAATATGTTAGTCAGTTTTATTATTAGGTGTATTTAATTTGCTGTAGTAATTGACAATTACGGCTGATAAGCATCCAAAAAAATAAGTCCATATACAGTTAAAAAGACGCTAGTAATACGTCCGATTAGAGTAGTAGCTAGTATATCTCCGTAACCTACTGTTGTTGATGTGACAAAAGCATACCATAGTCCATCCCAGTAATTACTTATTTGAGGTTCAACTAATAAAAGTATTCCTCCTGAAATAAAAATAAAACTTACAAAACTTGTCAAAAATTGATTAAAACCTGTAACTTTTATAATATGAAATAGAGTATTTAAACGTTTCATTTGGTTCTCCTTTGTTATAGTGTTAATGAAAATTATAGCATACAAAAAGTGTCTAAATATGTATTTTAGAAACTTTTTATATTAATTTTTATTATGTTTTCTTGATAGTAAGCCTCTATCGTTACAAGCTCGTTTGTGGTAAGATGAGTATAGGTCATTTATCTTAGTTCCTTTCAGACAAATGTGGTGTTTATCTGAGCCTAACATAGATGGCTTTTTCTGTCTAGCTTAATTTTACAAATTGGGTTATTTATTCTTCATAAGATTTGAAGGGTTGATCTTTTTTAGGGTATCGTGTCGGTGTGATTGACAGTCCCATCTTGTCTTTTTCGTGTAGCAATTCAATGACTAGGGAAACCATAATCAGTACCATGATGAGTGAAAATGGAAAGGCTACGATAATCAGCGTATTTTGCAAGGCTACTAAGCCCCCTGAAAGAAGTAAGACGATGGCAATAGTCGCAAGGAGTACGCCCCAGAAGATTTTAAGGTTATTCTTTGGTTTGAGATTCCCATCATCAGAGAGCATAGCTAGCACATAGGTCGCAGAGTCTGCTGACGTGATAAAGAAGGTAATGATCAGGATGATGGCAACAACGGAGGCAATAAAACCAAATGGCAGTTGACTGAAGGTTGCAAACAAGGTCTGCTCACTTGGAAACTGTGTTAAATCTACATTTCCAAGTGATTGAACATGCGTTGAAAGTGTTCCAAAGGTAGAAAACCATAAAAAGCTTAATACAGTCGGTGCTAATAAGACGATGGATAGAAATTGTCTGATACTACGTCCTTTAGAAATTCTGGCAATAAAAACTCCCACGAATGGTGACCAAGAAATCCACCAAGCCCAATAGAAAATCGTCCAAGTATTGATCCAGTCACGATTGTATTGACCAAAGGAACCAGCACTGAAACTCATACGGAAGAAATTGGAAATATACAGTCCGATACTATCGGTCAAGGTATTAAAAATCTGGACTGTGGGACCGATGATTATGGTGATGGCGAGTAGTCCAACCGCTAAAATAAGATTGGTGTTTGATAAGATTTTTACCCCTTTTCCAAGACCAGAAAGGGCTGAAATGGTAAAGAGGATGGTTGTGATAATTATGATAATAACTTGCACAAGGGCATTGTTTGGAATACCAAAGAGGTAGTTGAGTCCCCCATTGATTTGGGCTGCCCCAAAACCAAGAGTGGTTGCCACCCCGATAACAGTAGCGACCACTGTAATCGTATCTACAATCTTACCAAGGCTACCGTTTGTTTTTTACCAAACAAGGGCTTTAAGGTAACCGATAAAAGATATTTCTCTTTTTTCGGAAACCAAAGTAGGCGAGGGCCAGGGCGATTAAAGCATATATTGCCCAGGCATGGATGCCCCAGTGAAAGAAAGTGTAACGGAAAGCATCGGCTAAGGCTTCCTGCGACCCTGGGGTAGCTCGTACCGTTGAAATGGCATAATGGGATAAGGGCTCTGCGGCACCGTAGAAGACAAGGCCGATTCCCATTCCAGCAGAAAATATCATGGCAATCCAAGAGATAGTAGAGTGTTCAGGCACCGAATTGGGTTCCCCCAGTTTGATTTGCCCAACGGGACTAACCAGGAAAAAGCCACAAAGTAGAACGATTGACGTGACCAGTAATAAGTAAAACCAGCCAAGTTTATCTGAAATAACTTCCCTTAGTTGTTCTGACCAAACTTGGTAGCCGTCAGGCATAACAATACCAAGAAGGACCAGGATAGCCAGTAGCACAAAAGAGGTTTTTAAGACCGGCGTTAAATTTTTAGTTGACATAAAATCTCCTTTCATTCTCTACCATTATATCAAAAATGATAATAACTTAAAAATGAGGGGAGATTAGATAACACCCAGCTAGTTATAATTTTTAGTTGATTAACTAGAGACGTTTAAGAACCTAAATTGTCAAATTAAGTTAGACTTTTCAAGTAACTCAGAAAAACTTGGTAGGGTGATTGATAATTCAATGATTTCCTAGGAATTCTATTTCTTGAGAGTGGGACAGAAATCGGTAATTCGTTAGAATTCGATTTCGTCGTCCCACCTCCGCACAGTTGAGTAGGGCTGTAAAAGCTGATGAAATCAGCGTAGTAGAGCCCACTCAACCACTGCGTCTTTCTCGACAATCCAAAGACAAATTGAGAGGCTAGGACTTTTGTCCCAGCCTCATAATTTTGAGAAACATTCGTAAAATCCATTTGTTTCGGTAATCCATTTCGTCCTATATGTTAGTTCCTTTCAGATAAATGTGGTGTTTATCTGAGACTAGCCTAGATGGCTTTTTCTGTCTAGCTTAATTTTACAAATTTTGTTATAATAAGATTAACAAAAAAAGATAAGGAGTCATGCTATCAAAAACGAAACTAAAATTGAACGTCTTTATGATAAGAGTCGTCGCGGCTTTCTTCGTGGAATCTTTAGTCGTGCTACGATTATCTTCTTAATCATCTTACTGCAGCTTGTTGTTGTGGCCATGTCTTACTTATGGTTGCAACAATATAGGGTCCATCTTCAGGTGACAGAAGTAGTCCTTCGTATTTTGGCCATTATTTATCTCTTCCAGAGTGATATGGAATCAACAGCCGTCAATACTTGGCTCCTGCTTGTATTGCCTTTTCCTATTATCGGAACCTTGCTCTTGGCTTATACGAAACTTGATCTAGGTTACACAGGGATGAAGCGTGCTATTCAGAGCAATATTGACCGCAGTTCTGGTATTTTGAAACAAGATGATCAGGCCCTCGAAGAGCTTAAACAGCGTCACACAAGTAACTATAACTTGGTCCAATATCTCGAAAATGTGAATGGGCATTTTCCGGTATATCGTCACACGAAGACAACCTATTTCCCAAGTGGGGAAGCTAAGTTTGAGGAAATGAAGAAACAGCTCCTTAAAGCAGAGAAGTACATTTTCTTGGAATATTTCATCATTGGTGAAGGTGAAATGTGGGGTGAAATCCTAGCAATCTTGAAACAGAAGGTTCAAGAAGGGGTGGAAGTTCGAGTTCTGTATGACGGTATGAATGAATTTTCAACCTTAAGTTTCGACTATAAGAAACGTTTGCAAAATATAGGCATTCAATCTCGTGTTTTTGCCTCAGTGACGCCTTTCTTGTCTACCTATTATAATTATCGTGACCATAGAAAAATCTTGCTGATTGATGGTAAGGTTGCTTTTACAGGCGGGATTAATTTAGCTGACGAGTATATTAACAAGATTGAGCGTTTCGGTCATTGGAAAGATACTGCACTCATGCTGGAGGGGCCAGCGGTTGATACTTTCTTAGTCCTCTTTCTTCAGATGTGGACCTACTCTCATGAACTGCTAGATGTGACATCCTATATGGTTGAACATGAGGGCTTTGACACTCCTGGTTTTGTCGTACCTTACGGGGACAATCCACTTGATAAGGATAAGGTCGGTGAAAATGTCTATATTGATATTCTTAACCATGCTCGTGATTTTGTTCATATCATGACCCCTTATCTTATTTTAGATGGTGAGTTACTGCATGCTTTGAAATTTGCGGCTGAGCGTGGGGTAGACGTCAGTATCATTATGCCTGGCATTCCTGATAAAAAGTCAGTTTACTACCTAGCTAAGACCTACTACCCAACACTGCTAGCCTCTGGCGTTAAAATCTATGAGTACACACCTGGATTTATTCATGCCAAGGTCTTTGTAAGTGATAATAGTAGGGCTGTTGTAGGAACCATTAATTTAGATTACCGAAGTCTATACCATCATTTTGAGTGTGCGACCTATCTCTATAGGACTGACTCGGTACTAGAAATTGAAGAAGATTTTCAAGCGACAAAAGCTAAGTGTCACCGAGTCAGCACGACTGATGTTAAAAATCTTCCATTCCATCAAAAGGCCCTAGGTTTATTGATCAAACTAGTTGCACCATTGATGTAATATCACTATCTGTAAGAAGAGGGTTGAGCCCTCTTTTTTTATAGTTTAAAATAAAGATAATGAAGTCGGAGGAGAAAATGATGTTAACCATTCGTCTAGCCAGCTTGTCAGATGCACAAGCTATCCAGACCATCTACGCACCCTATGTCGAGAAGACAGCTATTACCTTTGAATATGAGGTTCCCAGTGTTCAAGAGTTTGAAAAACGCATTAGCAAGACGCTTGAAAAATACCCCTATTTAGTAGCAGAAGAGAATGGCCAAGTGCTAGGCTATGCTTATGCCTCAACCTATTATGCTCGCACAGCCTATGATTGGACGACAGAACTGTCTATTTATCTTCATGAAGATGCACGTGGTCGAGGTTTGGGAAGCCAGCTCTATGATGCCCTAGAGAAGGAACTTGAGAAGCGTGGCTTCTTGCGTTTCCTAGCCTGCATTGCAGTTCCTAACGAGGCCAGCATTGTCATGCATGAAAAACGGGGCTATGTCCAAGTGGCTCATTTCCCAAAGATTGGCTATAAGTTTAACAAATGGCACGATATCGTCTGGATGCAAAAGACCATAGATGGCCCTGTCAGGAAAATACGGTAGAAACCATGCCAATCCTAATCATAATGGCTAATTATCCCTGCCTTTTTCATAGGCTAAAATGATACTAATAAAATTACTGAAAGAGACCGGAAAGTTGTGATGGTCTCTCCTACATGAAAGGAGCCTATATGACTCAAGAACAAAGTGCTAGACTGTTACCCCAAAAGCCCTCCAGATGGGCCAAAATTCTACTTAACCGAAAGGTTCCCATTCTCCTGTTCTTCTTACTGGAATTGGCCTTTCTTGTCTTTTCATATCTCAGCCTACAAGAGCATTTCCCATCCATTATCTTATGGGAACACTTGTTGAGTGTCTTTACCTTCTTTTACTTGCTCAATCGTTCCATGGATTCTCGTTCCAAACTGTCTTGGATGATTATCATTGCCCTCTTTCCAATTTTTGGGACGGCTCTGCTTTACTTTTCACTGGCTGATTTGGGTGTGAGACGCTTGAAGAAACGGCTTGAGGATGCTACAGTGCAGGTATCCGACTATCTAAGCACCGATCCAGAAG
The DNA here is from genome assembly GCF_000448665.1 of Streptococcus sp. HSISS2. NCBI lineage: Bacteria > Bacillati > Bacillota > Bacilli > Lactobacillales > Streptococcaceae > Streptococcus > Streptococcus sp. HSISS2. Next base: position 448,927 of record NZ_CM002133.1, read on the forward strand.
TTGCTGATTATTTATCCCAAAGTGATCGCCAATTACAGAAATTAGCTTATTTTTTGGAGCATAGTCCAGCACAGTTTCCTATCTATAGAAACACAGAGGTTACCTATTTTCCATTTGGAGATGACATGCTCCCAGCCTTGTTGGAGGATTTGAAAAAGGCGGAGAGTTATATCTTCATGGAATATTTCATCATTGACGAAGGAATCATGTGGGGCGAGATTTTAACAATTTTAGAGGAGAAGGCCAAGGCAGGTCTGGACGTTCGTGTCATGTTTGATGGGATGAATGAGATGACTACCTTGTCCTACGATTATATTGAGCGACTACACAAGGTTGGTATTAAAGCCCAGGCCTTCTCACCAGTCAAACCCGTTCTATCAACCTATTACAATTACCGAGACCATCGGAAGATTACTGTGATTGATGGTCAAGTTGCTTATACTGGTGGCGTTAATATCGCCGATGAGTATGTCAATAAACGTCAACGTTTTGGTCATTGGAAGGACACTGCTCTTCGCTTAGATGGGTCTGCGGTTCAAACTCTGAAAGCTCTTTTTCTCACCATGTGGTCAGTGACTGGAGTTGATGACCCAGTTGATATGGACCGCTATTTACAAGAAAAGCCTCAAAAGAAGAAAAGTGAAGGTTTAGTTCTCCCTTATGCTAATTCACCACTGACTTATCACAAAGTCGCCGAGAATGTTTACCTCCATCTTCTCAATACATCCACTGATTATGTTTATATTATGACACCTTACCTGATTTTGGACGACGAACTTGTAAGAGCCATGACCTTTGCGGCTAGACGAGGTGTAGATGTACGTATTATTATGCCGGGGATTCCTGATAAACAGTATGCCTTTGATATTGCGACTACCTATTTTAAAGTGCTCTTGGATGCTGGCGTCCGTATTTTTCGCTATACACCAGGCTTTGTTCACGCTAAAATTTATGTTTCGGATGCCAAACAGGCTGTGGTTGGGACCATTAACACAGACTACCGTAGCCTCTATCAAAATTTTGAAAATGGGGTTTATCTTTATAAAAATCTAGAAGTGTTTAAGATTGAACAAGATTTTGAAGAAACCCAGGTTCTCTCAGAGGAAGTAACTTTGGAAACTTTGTCTAAAATACCTATGTCCCATCGTTTAGGTGGCTATCTCTTTTCTCTGATAGGACCTTTAATGTAATTTTACGGATTTCCCCGATTTTTCTTCTGTGGTATAATAAGGCCATAAGATGAATAAGGGGATTTTTTAATGAAAAAGTAATGGTTTTCTTAGGTGTGACCTTGGTGTCAGGCCTAATTTTGACAACAGCACAAGACATTCAAGCTCAAGAAACGTCTGGGAATATCGTTTCTCTACGTAGCAGACGAGGTGGCTCTCGTTCTTCAAACAGGGGTAGCAGAAGCGGATCCAAATCAGGCTTTGGTTCTAGTAAAGGACATCATTCTGATAGTGATTCAGGAAAAGGCTTTAAGTCTGATAGTGGGGCCAGTAAGAGCTACAAGTCAAGTAGTGGCCATGATAATTACGCTAGTTCTAGTAGATCGCATAGTTCGGGTGCGGACAGTGATACTAGCTCTAAATCAGATAGCAGTCAGAGCCATTCAGAAAGCCAGTCTTCTTCTGGTAACAGTTCTAGCAAGTCAAAATCGGATACAAATTCAGGCTACACAAAGCCTCAGATGTCTTCCCCTGAGCTAAATGAATCTGAACGCTCTAACTTTCAATCGGGTGCGAAAGTAAGTGATGATGAGACACTCAAAAAGTATTCCAAACAAAATGATGATTTTTCGGATGAACAGGCCAAAAGTATTTTTGACAATAATGACGACTATCAAACCCGTGACCGTTATTACCGACAAGATGTCATCCGTAATCCATGGTTCTGGATGTATATGAGTCGACGCTCTTATCATCGCTATGGAAATTCCTACCATTCAAAAGTCAATAGTAACGCTTATACCAAGGGCTACCAGGATGGCTTTGCGGATGCCGAAAAGGGCATCGATAATTATGATTCATATTCAAAGGAATCAACTCTTCTTGGTAAGTTCACAACAACTTCAGAGAAAACAGCCTACCTTCGTGGCTACAAAGATGGTCATGATGATGGCAAATAAGGCAGATGGTTAAGATACGATACCTTAATGGAATTCATGGCTTGACTCTGTCGCCCATTATGCTAGAATAGAAACATGCGATGAGTCGATTGGCTCTTAGGAGCCTTTTGCGCTGAGGAGGTCTACATTAGATTGTAACGCAGGAGCGGACCTTGAGTAGTTGTGTGAACCTGCTACTCTCATCGAAAGATGCCTCTTATCCCTTGCCGTTTGGTAGGGGATTTTTCTTTATTCTTGGATTTTTTACCCTTTTCAACTGGACTTAAACGTAGTATAATAGATTCACTAAACTAAATTGATAGAAAATTCCGAAAGAGGTTTAACTATGGGATACACAGTTGCTGTTGTCGGTGCTACAGGTGCCGTAGGTGCTCAAATGATCAAAATGTTGGAAGAATCAACACTTCCAATTGATAAGGTTCGCTATCTTGCGTCTGCACGTTCTGCAGGAAAAGTTTTGCAGTTCAAAGGTCAAGATGTGACTATTGAGGAAACGACTGAAGACGTGTTTGAAGGCGTTGATATTGCCCTCTTCTCAGCTGGTGGGTCAACCTCTGCCAAATATGCACCTTACGCTGTTAAAGCAGGTGCAGTAGTTGTTGATAACACATCTTACTTCCGTCAAAATCCAGACGTACCATTGGTTGTGCCTGAAGTCAATGCACATGCGCTTGATGCCCACAACGGAATTATCGCCTGCCCTAACTGTTCAACCATTCAAATGATGGTTGCCCTTGAACCAGTTCGTCAAAAATGGGGCTTGGACCGTGTCATCGTGTCAACTTATCAAGCTGTTTCAGGTGCAGGTATGGGAGCTATTCTTGAGACCCAACGTGAGTTGAAAGAAGTATTGAATGATGGCGTTAATCCACGTGATGTCCAAGCCAACATCTTGCCATGTGGTGGCGATAAGAAACACTACCCAATCGCCTTCAACGCCTTGGCTCAAATCGACGTCTTCACTGAAAATGACTATACTTATGAAGAAATGAAGATGACAAACGAAACTAAGAAAATCATGGAAGACGACAGCATTGCTGTATCAGCAACATGTGTACGTATTCCAGTTTTGTCAGCTCACTCAGAGTCAGTCTATATTGAAACAAAAGAAGTGGCACCAATTGACGAAGTGAAGGCTGCAATTGCAGCCTTCCCAGGTGCAGTTCTTGAAGACGACGTTGCTAACCAAGTCTACCCACAAGCTGTTAACGCTGTAGGTTCACGTGATACATTCGTTGGACGTATCCGTAAAGATTTGGATGCTGAAAAAGGTATCCACATGTGGGTTGTTTCAGATAACCTCCTTAAAGGTGCTGCTTGGAACTCAGTCCAAATCGCAGAAACCCTTCACGAACGTGGTTTGGTTCACCCAACATCAGAATTGAAATTTGAATTGAAATAGGGAGCGAAACAGAAATCAGTAACTCGAAGAGTTTGATTTCGTAGTTTCGCCCCCGCACAGTTGATTAGGAAGTACGAATGTTGCAAACATGAGTAGTTCCAATCAACCACTGCGTTATGATTCAGAAATCAGTAACTCGAAGAGTTTGATTTCTCCTTCGCTTTTATGATTTAAGGCTCAGGCTATAAAAGTCCACAGGACTTTTATACTCCCCCCGCACAGTTGATTAGGAAGTACGACTGTTGTAAACATGAAAGGAAGAACTTACTTCGTAAGTCTTATCTGCCACCTCAAAGCATTGCTTTGAGCAATCAACCGCTGCGCCATGATTCAGAAATCAGTAAGGATTTGGTGCTGTATTTAAATACTATTTTTGAATCAATTTCAATCAAACAGAGAGCTCTGTCTCTCTGTTTTTTTGTGAATTGCCATAAATTGGAAACAATGCTACATCATGTTTTCAGAAAATTGTTAACTTAGCTGTCTGTCTGGTCAAAATTATGGTAAAATGGAATGGATTAGAAAACGGTTGAAGGAGAATATTATGTCAATTGATCAATTAAGAGATGTTAGACTGATCACAGCACTTATTACGCCTTTCCACGAAGATGGCTCTATCAATTACGATGCTCTTCCAGGCTTGATTGAGCACCTTTTGGCTCACCATACGGAAGCCCTTCTATTGGCAGGAACAACGGCTGAAAGTCCAACACTCACTCACGATGAAGAGTTGGAACTTTTTGCAGAGGTTCAAAAAATTGTCAATGGTCGTGTACCACTAATTGCTGGTGTCGGGACCAATGATACACGTGACTCCATTGAGTTTGCTAAAGAAGTTGCTAAATTTGGTGGTTTCGCAGCAGGTTTGGCTATCGTGCCTTACTACAACAAGCCATCACAAGAGGGAATGTACCAACATTTCAAAGCGATTGCGGATGCTTCTGAATTGCCAATTATCATCTACAACATCCCTGGTCGTGTTGTTGTTGAAATGGCTCCAGATACTATGCTTCGTTTAGCTGAACATCCAAATATTATCGGTGTCAAAGAATGTACTAGCCTTGCCAATATGGCCTACCTTATCGAACATAAACCGAAAGACTTCTTGGTTTATACCGGTGAAGATGGTGATGCCTTCCATGCGATGAACCTTGGTGCTAATGGAGTTATCTCAGTAGCTTCTCATACAAATGGTGATGAAATGCATGCCATGCTCGAGGCTATTGAAAATAACGATATCAAGACTGCTGCAGCCATCCAACGCAAATTCATTCCGAAAGTTAATGCTCTCTTCTCAGTATCAAGTCCTGCTCCTGTCAAAGCGGTCCTCAACCATCTTGGTTTCGAAGTTGGTCCACTTCGTTTACCATTGGTAGCATGTACTCCTGAAGAAACTAAGCGTATTATCAAGGTTGTCCTTGAGGAAGATATTGAAACAACACGTAAAACGGTTACAGGTGTCGTTCGTCCAGACTATTAAGAAAGTGGAGTTGAGTATCGTGCTCAACTCTTTTAGTTTAGTGGGACCAAGCAAACAAAATCAGTAGATATGTCTCCTAAAAGCAGTTTTCCATCGTGAAAATCTGCTTTTTTTGATATAATCATAACTAGTATGCTTTAAAAAGAAAGGATGTCCTATGAATCAACTTGAACAAAAACTTGAACAGGATTTTGGTATTGTTTTTAGCCAAAAAGACCTCTTAGAAACGGCATTTACCCACACCTCATATGCCAATGAGCACCGCCTCCTAAACATTTCACATAATGAACGTTTGGAATTTTTAGGAGACGCGGCTCTGCAATTAGTCATTTCCGTTACCTTTACAATCGCTACCCTAACAAGCCAGAAGGGGAGATGTCTAAGATGCGTAGTACCATTGTTCGTGAAGAGAGTCTGGCTGGCTTTACGAAAGCTTGTGGCTTTGAGCAGTTTATTCGTCTCGGTAAGGGTGAGGAAAAATCTGGTGGTCGTGAACGTGCCACTATTCTCGGTGACCTTTGGGAGGCCTTTCTCGGTGCCCTTTATTTGGACCAAGGATTACCTGCTGTTGAAAAATTCTTGAATAAAGTGATGATTCCTAAAGTCGAAGAAGGCAACTTTGACCGAGTAACGGATTACAAGACGGAACTCCAGGAACGTCTTCAAGTCAATGGTACGGTTGATATTACCTATACCGTTATTGAAGAATCTGGGCCTGCTCATGCTAAGGAATTTACCATGCAGGTAGCTGTTGATGGTAAGGAACTTAGCACAGGTCTCGGAAAATCGAAGAAATTAGCTGAACAGGCGGCTGCCAAGGCTGCCCTTGAACAACTAGGAAATTAAGCATGTATTTGAAATCAATTGAAATGCAGGGCTTTAAATCCTTTGCGGACAAGACGCAGGTCATCTTTGATAAGGGAGTAACAGCCGTTGTAGGTCCAAATGGATCGGGAAAATCAAATATTACAGAGAGTCTGCGCTGGGCACTGGGTGAATCATCTGCCAAGAGCTTGCGTGGGGGCAAGATGCCTGACGTTATTTTTGCAGGAACAGAGGTTCGTAAGACTCTC
>NZ_CM002133.1:456614-458582 GCF_000448665.1 Streptococcus sp. HSISS2
GCAGGAACAGAGGTTCGTAAGGCTCTCAACTATGCGGAAGTAGCGGTCACACTTGATAACAGTGATGGCTTTATCGCGGGTGCTGGTGAAACAATTCGTGTGGAGCGACATATTTATCGAAACGGTGACAATGATTACTTGATTGATGGTCGTAAGGTTCGTCTACGTGATATTCATGACCTCTTCATGGATACAGGTCTCGGCCGTGATTCTTTTTCCATTATTTCTCAAGGTCGTGTTGAGGCAATTTTTAATGCCAAGCCTGAAGAGCGCCGTGCTATTTTCGAAGAAGCCGCAGGTGTTCTCAAATATAAAACACGTAAGAAAGAAACGGAAAGCAAGCTTAATCAAACCCAAGATAATCTTGATCGTTTGGAAGATATCATCTACGAGCTAGATGGTCAGATTAACCCCCTTGAAAAACAAGCAGCCACAGCCAAACGTTACTTGGAATTAGATGAAGAGCGTAGACAGACACAGCTTAATCTTTTAGTCCACGATATTGAAGTTGGTAAAAAGATTTGTCCAAAACGCAAGAGGATTTGGCAGAGGTCAAGGACAAATTAACCAGCTATTATGAGAAACGTCATCGTCTAGAGACTGAAAACCAAGAACTTAAGCAAAAACGTCATCAAATTTCAGAACAAATTTCTTCAGATCAACAAACCTTGGTGGATGTCACACGTCTCATTAGCGACTTTGAGCGTCAAATTGATCTTTATACCATGGAGAGTCAGCAGCGTTCAGAGAAAAAAGAAGAAACTGAAGCTCGTCTCAGTGAGCTAGGGCATTTGAAAGCAGAGGCAAGAGCATCCCTTGATAAGGTTAATCAAGGCCAAGTTGAATTGAATGCTGAGTTGGATAGCCTTGCACAAGAGCTGATTGCTATTCAAAAAGAACTAGAGCAATTTTCTGATGATCCAGATACACTTATTGAACGTTTACGTGAGGACTATGTTGGTCTGATGCAGGAGGAAGCCAAAGTTTCCAACAGTTTGACTCAGGTCACCCACGACATGGACAGTCAGATACAAGCGCTCGAGGCACAAGCTGAAGAATATAAACAAGCTCAAGCGGATTTACTTTCCGCTCAGGAAGTGGCTAGCGAAGCCCAAAAAGCTTATCAAGCAGCCCAAGAGAGTCTTCAAAACCTTTTTGGCTAGCTACAAAGAAAAGGCTCAGGCTTATCAAGCTCTTGATAAGGACTACCAAGAAGCTCAAAAGCAGATGTTTGACCTCATGGATTATCTTAAAAGTAAAGATGCCCGTCGTCAAAGTCTAGAATCTATCCAGAAAAATCATTCTAATTTCTATGCAGGGGTGAAGGCTGTCCTTCAAAATGCCCAATCCATTCAGGGAATTATTGGCGCAGTCAGTGAACACTTAACCTTTGACACGCGTTATCAGACGGCTCTTGAGATTGCTATGGGAGCTAGCGGTCAAAATATTATTGTTGAGGACGAAGCGGCCGCTAAGCGTTCGATTGACTACTTGAAACGAAATCGTCAAGGACGTGCGACCTTCTTGCCTTTGACCACTATTAAGCCACGTCAACTAAATGGACAATTTGCTCAAAGTCTTGCCAATGCACCAGGTTTTATAGGTATGGCTTCCGATTTGGTTACCTATGAGGACCGCTTATCTAATATTTTCCAAAACCTCCTAGGGGTGACAGCAATCTTTGATACCATTGACAATGCCAATAAGGCGGCTCGAGCGGTTCGTTTCCAAGTGCGTATGGTTACTCTTGACGGGTCTGAGATTCGTCCCGGTGGTGCCTTTGCTGGTGGTACCAACAAACAAAACAATAATCTCTTCATCAAGCCTGAACTGGATGTATTGACTGCTGAATTAACCAGATTAAGGCTCAATTAAGTGATAGTGAGGCCAAAGTTGAAGCCCTTAAATACAACGTAAGGCTCTACAGAAAGAGTTAGAAGGCCTTAAGGTAGATGGTGAAAATAGCTA
>NZ_CM002133.1:460140-467451 GCF_000448665.1 Streptococcus sp. HSISS2
AGTGAGGCCAAAGTTGAAGCCCTTAAAATCAAACGTAAGGCTCTACAGAAAGAGTTAGAAGGCCTTAAGGTAGATGGTGAAAATGCTCGTCTTCAGGAGCAAAAATTGGGCTTGGAACACCAACAAGCCTTGTCAGAGGTGGAGAAAAATCAAACCCTAGTGGATAGTTTCAAACAGGATTCTCAGAGAACTGAAGGGGTAAATCTTCAAGATAAGGCTGAACAACTTAAAGCAGAGTTAGCACAAATTGCATCCAAGCGTGAGACCATTAACGACCGTATTGAAGCTATTAAGGAAGACAAAGATGCACTTGGCCAACAAAAACAGGTTCTCTTAGACAAGCAATCTAAACTTCAGTTGAAGGAACGTGATTTGCAAGCAGAATTGCGTTTTGCTAAGACAGAAAGTAATCGTCTTCAAGCCGACTTGTCTGAATTAATGAAGGAATCGGATAGTCTTAAATCGCTTCTTAATAATCAGGTCAATGATGACCAAACTGACCGCCTTCCGCATTTGCAAGCACAGCATAAAGAAGCTGTCCAACGTAAGGAAGATTTGGAACAAGCTCTTGTCCGTGCCAAGATTCAGGTGCAAGATTACGAAGGTCAGTTGGAAGACTTGGAGGAGCGTTTGGCTAAAGCTGGCAATCGTAACGAGGACTTGATTCGTCAGCAGACTCGCTTGGAAGAACGTGAAAGTCAGATTAGTCAATCGCTTCGTAAGTTTGCGACCCAGTTGGCTGAAGATTACCAGATGACACTTGAAGTCGCCAAAGGTCAGGCTAGCCCTCTTGACAATGTCGAACAAACACGCCAGAACCTGCAAGGTCTTGAGCGTTCAATCAAAGCTTTAGGTCCGGTCAATGTAGATGCTATTGCCCAATTTGAAGAGGTTAAGCAACGTCTTGATTTCTTGAACGGACAAAAGGATGATTTGCTCGAAGCTAAGAGTCTCCTTCTGAATACCATAAATGACATGGATGATGAAGTGAAATCACGCTTTAAAGCAACCTTTGAGGCTATCCGAGAAAGCTTTAAACAGACCTTTACCCAGATGTTTGGTGGAGGTTCAGCAGACTTGATTTTGACCTCAGACAATCTCCTAGAGGCTGGGGTAGAAATTTCTGTGCAGCCACCAGGTAAGAAAATTCAATCACTTAACCTTATGTCTGGTGGTGAGAAGGCCTTGTCAGCTCTTGCCCTTCTCTTTGCCATCATTCGTGTTAAAACCATTCCATTTGTTATCCTTGATGAAGTAGAAGCGGCTTTGGATGAAGCCAATGTTAAACGCTTCGGTGACTACCTTAATCGTTTTGACAAGTCCAGTCAATTTATTGTAGTTACCCACCGTAAGGGAACCATGTCTGCAGCAGACTCTATTTATGGGGTAACTATGCAGGAATCAGGTGTCTCGAAAATCGTTTCGGTCAAACTAAAAGACCTTGATTTAGACTAAAAATAGATTATATTTTCATGAAAGATAGTTGATAGCTTTATCACTATCTTTTTTCATAGTCTCAAAAAATTTGTAAGGACTTTCAGAAAAACATTAAGTTTGCGCTTTCAAAATTACGCAATCGATTGCGTAAAATGGCTTAACAAAGGCTATGATTAGGATTTTAGGGTTTATGAGAGAGAGGGCGACTTGTCATTTCCCACTGACATGTTACAATATTTAAGGAAATGTCATATGGGGATATGGTGTTTTTTGAAGTTAGTTATAGTGTATGTGTTAAGATACGATTTTCTGGACACATTTAGGCTTCGCGTATACAAGTCTAAGAAGTCTTCTTTCGAGCGAAAAATCCAGGCTGGGAAACCTGGATTTTTCTTTGTCTTTTTAGTTTATTGGTCACCTTTCTCAGCTTGAGATTTGGCTTGTTTGATACCAGCATTGACCAAGCCCTGCATGATAGCCCCAAAAAGGATAGCTTCAAAAATGCCTGATAGCATATTATGGATTGAGAATAATTCTGTCAAATAGTCTTTATTGTCAACTAAGAAGTGAACTAGGGGCATGCCTAAGAACATGCTAATCCCAAAGTATAAACCTGACTTAAGCCCCACGTGCTTAAGTTGTTTTTTCTCTTTCTCAGTCAGTTCTTCCTCGTCAAAAGCATTAACAGCACTTATCTTTAACTTATAAGTAAGGATGCTGCTAACTAACAGAATGATAATCAAGAGGAGGATAGGATAAATACGAGCTACAAGTTCGGGATACTTAAAGCCTATAAGAAAGGCAATACAATTACCACAAAGTAAGGTAAAGAAAAGAACTATGAAAGCTATGTTACCCATTCGATCAACCTGTTGGCGCTTTTGTTCATCTAAAGGACCAGTAATACCGTAAAAACGTTTGATTAGTTTGTCAGTGAAGGTTTCTTTAACCATGATTTACCTCTTTCTATCTTTTATCTTTATTCGCCATTTCCATCCCAAAAGAGACTGTTAAGATCTGTGTCTAGTGCTTTAGCTAGATTTAGACAGAGCTCCAGTGTTGGGTTATATTTGTTATTTTCAATCATATTAATGGTCTGTCGGGAAACACCAATAGATTTTGCGAGTTCTAATTGCGAAAGCCCCATATTCTTTCTAAATTCCCTGACCTGATTCATAATGGGCCTCCTTCTGAAAGACAAGCTAATGTGTTGCTGTAAGTCGCAATTTATTAATTATGTCAACTTTATCTGACATAATTGTAGCAAATTTGTATAGGTGTGTCAATTATCTTAGACATATTTTCCATTTTGGCATTAACTAAAGGATTCTTTGTCAGCTCTTGAAAGCTTTTTGTTTTTTGGTAAAATTGATAGTAATTGAATAGAAGTCGTAGAGACTAGTAACCTTATGGAAATTGACAGGGATTGGAGGTCATGGACTGGAAGCCTCCTCAAGGGAAGTTCGGCGAATTCACTCATGAAAACGACTGACGAATCAAGGTCTGGGTAACCAGATAAAAAACGGATGGTACCGCGTGTCAACGCTCCGGGTTGGAGTTTTGGCATGTGGTTTTTTGTTTGCGATTCGAAATTGTTACATCAGAAAGGAATCTCATGGATTTACAAACACAATTGCAAGAGTTGAAAACATCAACGCAGGCTAAATTGGCTGAAATGCGTGGTGAACACTCTAAAGAATTACAAGAATTGCGTGTTGCAGTTTTGGGTAAAAAAGGCTCTTTGACGGATCTTTTGAAGGGGCTTAAAGACCTTCCTAATGAAGAACGCCCTAAAGTTGGTAAAATGGTCAACGAAGTTCGTGACGTTTTTACTGAAGCTTTTGACGAAGCCGCTAAAATTGTTGAAGCCGCTAAAATTCAAGCACAACTTGACTCTGAAAGTCTTGACGTAACCCTTCCTGGACGCCAAGTCAAACTTGGAAACCGTCATATTCTTAGCCAAACAGCTGAAGAAATCGAAGACATTTTCTTAGGGATGGGCTTCCAAATCGTTGATGGTTTTGAAGTTGAGACTGACTACTATAACTTTGAACGTATGAACTTGCCTAAGGACCACCAGCGCGTGATATGCAAGATACCTTCTACATTACTGAAGAAATTTTGCTTCGTACTCACACAAGTCCTGTCCAAGCTCGTACACTTGATAAACACGATTTTTCTAAAGGTCCACTTAAGATGATCTCACCAGGACGTGTTTTCCGTCGTGATACAGATGATGCGACTCACAGTCACCAGTTCCACCAAATCGAAGGTTTGGTCGTTGGTAAAAACATCTCAATGGGTGATCTTAAGGGAACGCTTGAAATGATTATCCAAAAATGTTTGGTGCAGAACGTCAAATCCGTTTGCGTCCATCTTACTTCCCATTCACTGAGCCTTCAGTTGAGGTTGACGTGTCATGCTTCAAGTGTGGTGGTAAAGGATGTAACGTATGTAAGAAGACAGGTTGGATTGAGATCCTGGGTGCTGGTATGGTTCACCCACAAGTGCTTGAGATGTCTGGTGTCGATTCTGAAGAATATTCAGGTTTCGCCTTTGGTCTTGGTCAAGAACGTATTGCCATGCTTCGTTATGGTATCAACGACATTCGTGGTTTCTACCAAGGGGATGTTCGCTTCTCAGAACAGTTTAAATAAGGTTTAGGAGGTTGTCATGTCAGTCGTTATTCGTAAGGTTCTTCCGGAAGAAGTAGCAGAATTAAAAGTTCTCTCCGAAGATACCTTTAGAGAGACTTTTGCTCATGATAATACCGAAGACCAGTTGCAAGGTTACTTTGATACCGCACTTTCTGAGGAAGTTCTCTTAGATGAAATCACTCATGAAGAATCGCGTTACTTTTTCATTCTCGTTGATGGTGAAAAGGCAGGTTTTCTAAAGACTAATGTAGGTTCTGCTCAAACAGAGCAGCACTTGGATAATGCCTTTCAAATTCAACGTATTTATATCAGTCAGGCCTTCCAAGGCATGGGCTTGGGTAAGCAACTCTTTGAGTTTGCCTTACAAGAAGCTCGTGATCTAGGTTGTGATTGGGCCTGGTTGGGTGTTTGGGAAAGGAATTTCAAAGCACAGATATTTTACGATAAATATGGCTTCGAAAAATTCGCAGAACACGATTTTCCAGTTGGTGATGGTAAAGTTGACCGCGACTGGTTGCTTAAATTAAAACTATAAACCTATTATTAAGTTGATAGAGAGGAGTTTAAAAGGCGATTAAACGTGTTAGTTCGTCTTCCTCTTATATCAGATATACATATTCCTAAATTACAGAAAGGATTTGAACCCGCTTAAGTAGAGGTTTGAACTCTTCTCTCATTTATCAGTTGAACTGATAATTTTACAGAAAGGATTTGAATACGACCTCAAAGTTCGAGATTTAGATAAGTCGCTACTGAAATCAGGATTTCAGGCGACTTCCTAAAATCTTGTCACTTTGGTCCTTGCTTTGCAAGGACACGGTCTTAATATCATAATTATGCTAGTTAGTTATAAATGGTTAAAAGAGTTGGTTGATGTGGATGTTACCACTGCTGAACTCGCTGAAAAAATGTCGACGACAGGTATTGAAGTGGAAGGTGTTGAGACACCTGCTGAGGGCTTGTCAAAATTGGTTGTTGGTCATGTCTTGTCATGTGAAGATGTGCCTGACACACACTTGCACTTGTGTCAAGTAGATACTGGAGATGCAGAAGGTCCACGTCAAATTGTTTGTGGTGCTCCAAATGTCACTGCTGGTATCAAGGTAATTGTTGCCATTCCTGGTGCCCGCATTGCGGATAACTACAAGATCAAAAAAGGTAAGATTCGCGGGATGGAATCTCTCGGTATGATCTGTTCTTTGGCAGAACTTGGACTTCCAGATAGCATTATTCCTAAGGAATTTGCGGATGGTATCCAAATTTTGCCAGAAGATGCCGTACCTGGAGATAGCATCTTCCCATATCTTGACCTTGATGATGAAATCATCGAATTGTCAATCACACCTAACCGTGCGGATGCTCTTTCTATGCGTGGTGTGGCACATGAAGTCGCTGCAATCTATGGAAAATCTGTTCACTTCCCAGAAAAAACGGTTACTGAAGACAGTAAACCAGCTTCTGATAAGATTTCAGTAGCCATCGAAAGTGATAAAGTGGCTACTTATGCTAGTCGTGTGGTTGAGAATGTTACTGTTCAACCAAGTCCACAATGGTTGCAAAACCTTCTTATGAATGCTGGTATCCGTCCAATCAACAACGTGGTTGACGTGACAAACTATGTTCTTCTTTACTTTGGACAACCAATGCATGCCTTCGATTTGGATAAATTTGAAGATTCACGTATCGTTGCCCGTGATGCCCGTGATGGTGAAAAATTAGTCACTCTCGATGGTGAAGAACGTGAATTGACTGCTGAAGATATTGTTATTACAGTTGCTGACAAACCAGTTGCCCTCGCAGGTGTTATGGGTGGCGCTTCAACTGAAATTGACAACAATTCTAAAAATGTCGTTCTCGAAGCTGCTGTTTTTGATGGAAAATCAGTTCGTAAGACAAGTAGCCGTCTCAACCTTCGTTCAGAATCATCATCACGTTTTGAAAAAGGTATCAATAATGATACTGTCCTTGAAGCCCTTGATTTTGCTGCAGCTATGTTGCAAGAATTGGCAAATGGAACGGTTCTTGCAGGCCGTGTTCAAGCGGGATCTGTTGATACAGAGCCAGTCCAAGTTTCTACAAGCCTTGACTACGTAAATGTTCGCCTTGGTACAGAATTGACTTTTGCGGATATTGAAGATGTGTTTGAGAAACTTGGTTTTGGATTGACTGGTGATGCTGATAAATTCACTGTATCTGTACCACGTCGTCGTTGGGATATCAGTATCCAAGCAGACTTGGTTGAAGAAATTGCACGTATCTACGGCTATGAAAAATTGCCTACGACACTTCCAGAGGCAGCAGGAACAGCTGGTGAGTTGACTGAAACACAAGCGCTTCGCCGTAAGGTTCGTACCATTGCTGAAGGTGCTGGATTGACTGAAATCATCTCATATGCTTTGACAACACCTGAAAAGGCCGTTGAATTTGCTGCGACACCAACTAACTTGACAGAGTTGATGTGGCCAATGACTGTCGACCGTTCAGCCCTCCGTCAGAACATGGTCTCTGGTATGCTTGATACCGTTGCTTACAATGTTAACCGTAAGAATAGCAACGTTGCTATCTACGAAATTGGTAAAGTCTTTGAGCAAAAAGGTAATCCGAAAGAAGATTTACCAAATGAAATCAATACCTTCGCCTTTGCCATTTCTGGTCTTGTTGCGGAAAAAGATTTCCAAACCAAAGCAACGCCAGTTGATTTCTTTTATGCCAAGGGTATCGTAGAAGCTCTCTTTGATAAACTTGACCTTACTGTTGACTATGTAGCGACAAAAGACCTAGCAAGTATGCACCCAGGTCGCACTGCGACTATTTTACTTGATGGTCAAACCATTGGATTCCTTGGTCAAGTACACCCTCAAACCGCTAAGAACTACGGTATTCCAGAAACTTATGTAGCTGAAATTAATCTCAACGCTGTAGAAGCTGCCTTGCAACCAGATCAACCATTTGTTGAAATCACAAAATTCCCTGCAGTATCACGTGATATCGCCCTTCTTCTTAAGGCTGACATCACCCATCAAGAAGTTCTTGATGCTATTAACTCTGCTGGAGTGAAACGCTTGGTTGCCATTAAACTCTTTGACGTTTATGCAGGTGAAAAACTTGGTGCAGGAATGAAATCAATGGCCTATAGCCTTACCTTCCAAAATCCAAATGACAACCTTACAGACGAAGAAGTTGCCAAATACATGGAAAAAATTACCAAAGCTCTCAC
>NZ_CM002133.1:468793-477838 GCF_000448665.1 Streptococcus sp. HSISS2
GTATCACGTGATATCGCCCTTCTTCTTAAGGCTGACATCACCCATCAAGAAGTTCTTGATGCTATTAACTCTGCTGGAGTGAAACGCTTGGTTGCCATTAAACTCTTTGACGTTTATGCAGGTGAAAAACTTGGTGCAGGAATGAAATCAATGGCCTATAGCCTTACCTTCCAAAATCCAAATGACAACCTTACAGACGAAGAAGTTGCCAAATACATGGAAAAAATTACCAAAGCTCTCACTGAAAAAGTTAAAGCAGAAGTACGTTAATAGTTAGAAAATCCATCTGAGAAGATGGATTTTTAAGTGATTAGACGATATTACATAAAGGAGATAATTTGTTTTTAGAGTTCTTTGACGGGGTATGGGGACATTACACCTTTGAATCTGATAAAGTCAATATACTTATTGATGGCTTACCCAGTTTTGCTTATCCCTTGGGGCAATTAACATTTTTAGTGTTAGTCTATAGGTTACTTGTTCATCAGTATGTTAAGAAGTTTTTAATCATGTCACCTCAAGATATCTGGGCTTGGCATAAAGAAAAATTTTGTCAAAGTAAATTATCTTTCATTGTCATACCGATAGTTTATTTGTTTATTTTCGGAATGACCTATGTTTTGGTTGAGGATGTTTTAGCTACCGTCACTATTTACAAAGATTATGGAGGACCCATAGCTAAAACCATTGATGGCAAAGTTGAACAAATAGATATTAGTCATGTTGGCTCAAAAACGAGTAGTGCTAGAATTAATGCTCACTTTGTAAGCTCTGACGGGCAGACTTATGACATTCACCTGATAAACGGTGATAAAAGAATCGCTAATTATATGCGACACCATGAGTTAGATTCCTATACTGCAACACTTTCCTTTGATAGACATGGCAAGCCACTCTATATTTCTAAATTCTGGGAGTAGGCAGTTAGAAAAGGTCTTTCAGTGATTTGCACTTGACAAATATGTAAATTCTCTGCATAATAAAAGAAAAAACTTGAAAAGAGGGTAGCCATGCAAATTATTAAACGTAATGGTCAAGTTGCTGAATTTAATCCTGATAAAATCTACCAAGCCATCTTAAAAGCAGCCCAGACTGTGTATGTTATTGATGATGCTTGGCGCCAAAACCTAGCTCAAGTAACTCGTAAAGTAGTGCTTGATCTTCAAGATGCCCAAGTAGAACGCCCAACCATTAACATGATTCAGTCATTGGTTGAAAATCGTCTTATGGAAGCTGGTTTTATCAATATTGCTGAACATTACATTTCATATCGCTTACAACGTGATTTGGAGCGTAACGGTTATGGAGACAAGGTGATTGTCCACCTTCGCTTTGAACAGACTAAATAAACAAAAGCCATCGTTTGATGGCTTTTTGTGTGTACTAGTTTTCAGTCTATGGTTTGCAAAAGTTTTAAAAAAGTTTTCAATTCTTCTTCGTGACCTATTTGCAGATAGGTATCAGATGTAGGGCTAATAAAGGAAGACTCTAAGAAACGCATCTGTGTTTGAGCTTTAAATTTTTCTAAAGAAAGCCCTTTAGGAAGCTGCCAAGTGATATGTCTAGGAGAAATTTGGTAGGGTAAAGTCACATTAGCTCGTTCAATAGTTTCTTGACTTCTAGCCATGGTTTCTTGAAAAAGATCACGCAGTTTTTTATATTTTTTTGGAACATGCCATTATCTAGGTAGACTGAGAGGGCCTTTTGCATAATAAGATTGGTATCATAGTCAATAAGTCCTTTGTGAGCCAAAAAGGTAGCTCTGAGATTTTGTGGTAGGACAACACTACCTAAACGTAACCCGGGGAAAAGTGCCATGGAAAATGATTTGATATAAATAATGCGGTCGTGGGTATCATAGTAGTGAATCGGAAGATTTTTACTGTCACTAAAGTCCCCCATATAGTCATCCTCAACGATATAAACATTATACTGACTGGCTAGTTGAGCTAGCTTTTCCTTTTCTTTGGCAGTATAGCTCAAACCTAGAGGATTGGAATAACGGCTAATGGTATAGAAGAACTTAATTTGGCCAGATTTAAAGTACTTTTCAAGGAGGTCAAGATCTAATCCATCAAATCCACGGTTTATGGTTTCATAGGTCAATTTTTGACGGTTAACCAGTTGGTTCATACGGTGGTAGGTAGGCTGTTCCAATAGAATTTTATGACCACCATTACCAAAATCCATCTGTGAGAGGATGTAAAGGGCTTGCTGACTTCCTGAAGTGATGACAATCTGATCCGTATTCACATAAATATCATCAGCTGCTAGTCGATTTTTTAACGCTTCAACCAGTTCTTTGAGTCCAGCCTGTTCATGGTAGTAATTGAAGAGATAGTCTTGATGGCCAGCCAAACTTTCATCTAGGCAAAGGTGAAAGTCTTCGTAGGCCAACTGATTATAGTCATTAAGATTGAGAAGGACTTTGTCACTTGAATCGGAGCGTCCCTCAAGAACATAGTAGCCACTTTTGGGGACAGCGTAAATATAGTTTTGATATCTAAGCTCCAAGAGGGCTCTTTGGGCAGTATCCTTACTACAGGAGTAA
The DNA here is from genome assembly GCF_000448665.1 of Streptococcus sp. HSISS2. Lineage (NCBI taxonomy): Bacteria > Bacillati > Bacillota > Bacilli > Lactobacillales > Streptococcaceae > Streptococcus > Streptococcus sp. HSISS2. The sequence continues at coordinate 471,345 of NZ_CM002133.1, forward strand.
GACTGGCTAAGTTGACGAATGGAAGGTAACTTGCTCCCTTTTTCCAAACTACCATTTTGGATATCGTTCTTAATGCTTTCTAAAATATCTTGATAAATACTCATAACTGACCCCTTACAGATTTTTCCTTATTGTACCTTAGATATAGGCTTTAGGCAAGGTTACTGGGAAAATTTGACAAGATTATTAGATTTTGACATAATAAAAAGGCTGTAAGGAAATATTAACTCCCCTTCAAAACAAGTTTAAGGAGATTATAAAATGACTTTTAAGAAAATTTTAGGCCTTGTCGCTTTGGCCTGTTTGACCATCATTGGCTTGTCGGCTTGTACGACAGAAAAGGAGCCTACATGGACTTACGATAAAAACAAATTGTTATTTACTGGCCAAGATGCTAGTGTACAAGTTCTTTCTGCCAAGAAAATCGAATCACCTGAAGGACAAAAGGCTGTCCGTGTACACTATAAACTTAGCAACACAAGTAAAGAAACCATGAATGCCTACACTCTATTGATGAAGGTAGTTCTTGATGTTAAACAAGAAGATAAGGAAGTCAAGGTTGCTACAATGGTCTTTTCTCAAGATGATGACAGAGATAAGATTGCTAATAAGACCAAGATTGCTCCTAAGGAAGTCAAAGAGATTGTGGTTGACTATACCGTTGCTGACTTTGATCATGACTTGACCATTGATTTCTCAGACTATGGTACGGAGGCAAATGCAACGGCCAAGGTATCATTACGAAATCTAGAAAAAGCACCAGTCAAATACTTCGATAAAAAAGATAAATAAAATGAGTCATCACACGCTTGTGTGGTGATTTTTTGATGAATGAAATTCTGTACCCGTACAGTTTCTAAAAAGCCCTCTTGTAAAATCGTCAGAATTTTCATAAACTTGAATTATATTTATTAATCAAGGAGTTTTAGGTATGTCAACAAAACGCTTAACCCTTTCTGCTTTTTTATGGCACTTGTCATTATTTTGAGCTCGAGTCTCTTATCTATTCCCGTCCCAGGAGGACATTTCTATTTTAACGGTATCGTTATTTTCTTGGTTGGTTTGATTTTTCCTCCGACGGAAGCTGTCATTATAGCAGGGGTGGGTTCCTTTATTGGTGACTTTCTCTTTTACCCTCTTCCAATGTGGGTGACCTTAGTGACACATAGCCTACAAGTCCTTGCTATTGCACTTATAGTTGGCAGACGTTTAGGCAAATTGTCTAAATCAAGAGCCATTTTAGGTCTTTTGCTTGGAGCTCTCATTGATTTGGTGGGTTACGGACTGGGCCGTGCCTTTGTCTATGGTACGCCAGCAGTTGCAATCATGAAACTTCCTTTTGATATTGTGGCAGCCATAATCGGTCTTGGACTAGCCTATTACATTTATTTCCATACGGGCTTTGTTAAACAATTTAAAAAAGTTTGGGAAGGAAACTAGATGACGACTCTTATAGTTGCTAATGATTTGGTTGGTTTGGGCAAGGTCGCCTTAACCAGTAGTCTCCCCATCATGTCGTCCTGTCAGATTGAAGTCCTTCCTTTGCCTACGGTTCTTTTGTCCTCACATACCGGCGAGTTTGAGCATATCTATCTACGAGATCTTAAAGAAGATATGAAAGGTTTTTGCCAACAGTGGGAGCAGTTGGACTTTAAAGTGGATGGCTTGGTTAGTGGTTATTTCAAGTCAAGAGAGGAGCTAGATTTAGTTGCTCAATTGGCTGAAGAGAAGCAAATCCCTTTATTTGTCGATCCCATAATGGGAGATAATGGCCAGCTCTATCAGGGATTTGACAAGACTTATGTGGAAGCTATGAGAAACTTTTGTCAGCAGGCGGATGTGATTATCCCTAATATGACAGAAGCCTCCCTTTTGACTGGGTCCCCGTATTTGGAAAGAGACAACTATGATAAAGCTACTATCGAAAAGCTTTTAAGGGATTTAGGCAAACTTGGCCCCAAAAAAGTCTTTTTGACCGGAGTCTCACTAGAGGAAGGAAAAATTGGATTAGCTTATTTTGATAAAGAAAATGAGCAAACGACCTACCTCATGCGCCCTAGTTATTCGGAACATTTTTATGGGAGTGGTGACATCCTAACTGCTATCTTATCGTCAGGATATTTTCACCACTTAGATTTGCTTGAAGTCTGTGACTTGGCCTTGAATTTCATGGATAGGGTTCTTTTATCGACCATGTCCAGTGGTCGTCCTGTAAAATATGGACTCTTCTATGAATCCCACATAGGCTATTTATTTAATGGATTTGAAAAATTATTGGAGGAAACAAATGGTAAATAATAAAATTCGTGAATTGGTCGAACTCAGTTTGTATGCAGCTTTAATTATTGTGAGTGTGCAGTTTATTCGTATTCCTTTTGGACCTCAATTTGTCCATTTGGGAAATGCCCTAGTTGTGATTGCTGTTTTGATTTTTGGTTCAAAAAAAGGTGCCCTTGTAGCAACAGTAGGATTAGGACTGTTTGATATTCTCAATGGTTATGCTGCTGAGGTTTGGATAACGATTTTAGAATCTCTGATTGTCTGTTATGTCCTTCATCTCGTTTTTGAGAAAGCCCTCAAATCAAATGACAAAACGAGCTATATTATCCTCATTGGGGTGATAGCTGCAGTGACGAAAATCATTCTTAATTTTGTCAAATATACGATTATAAACACTGCCGTTGCATCTCTACCTTTAAAAGCTGCAATGTTGGCTTCAGTGGTTAAGATTGGTGGTACTTTTGGGACATCAGTTGTTACAATCATTGCGGTTCCTCTTTTATATCCTATCTTCAAACGCATTTTGAAAAAAGACTAAAGATTGAGCAGGCTTGTCCTGCTTTTTCTTTGCTTTTTGGATGATTTATGGTCCAAATTTACCTTAAAAATGGTAAAATGGTTAAGTTAATGTCAAGAAAGGAAGGGACTAAATCTTGGTTTAGTCCATAGGTCATATGTCTATTTTAGAAGTCAAAAATCTTAGTCACGGATTTGGTGACCGTGCTATTTTTGAAAATGTCTCTTTTCGTTTGCTTAAAGGAGAACATATTGGTTTAGTTGGTGCTAATGGTGAAGGAAAATCAACCTTCATGTCTATCGTTACTGGGAAATTACAACCTGATGAAGGTAAGGTGGAATGGTCTAAGTATGTGACAGCGGGTTATTTGGATCAGCATGCTGTCCTTGAGAAGGGAATGACCGTGCGTGATGTTCTTCGGACGGCTTTTGATGAACTCTTTAAAACCGAGGAACGCATCAATGAAATTTACATGTCTATGGCTGAAGAAGGAGCTGACGTTGATGCTCTAATGGAAGAAGTAGGTGAGCTTCAAGATCGCTTGGAAACTCGTGATTTCTATACTCTAGATGCTAAGATAGATGAGGTTGCTCGTGCCCTTGGTGTCATGGATTTTGGTATGGATACAGATGTAACGGACCTTTCAGGTGGTCAACGTACCAAGATTCTCTTGGCTAAGTTATTGCTTGAAAAACCAGATATCTTGCTTCTTGATGAGCCAACCAACTATTTGGATGCAGAACATATTGCCTGGCTTAAACGCTATCTTCAAGAGTATGAAAATGCCTTTGTCCTCATTTCTCACGATATTCCATTCTTGAACGACGTGATTAACATTGTCTACCATGTTGAAAATCAAGACTTGGTTCGTTATGCAGGCGATTATGACAATTTTCAATCCGTTTATGCTATGAAAAAAGCTCAATTAGAGGCCGCCTACGAACGTCAACAAAAGGAAATTGCAGACCTGCAAGATTTTGTTAACCGGAACAAGGCGCGTGTTGCAACTCGAAACATGGCCATGTCTCGTCAGAAGAAATTGGATAAGATGGATATTATCGAGTTGCAGGCAGAGAAACCCAAACCTGAATTTCATTTCAAGGAAAGTCGTACACCTGGTCGCTTTATTTTCCAAACCAAAGATCTCGTTATTGGTTACGACCGTCCTTTGACAAAGGCACCTTTGAACCTTACTTTTGAACGTAATCAAAAGGTAGCTATTGTTGGTGCCAATGGTATTGGTAAGACTACCTTGCTTAAGAGTTTGCTTGGTATCATCCAACCACTTGAAGGGGAAGTTGAGACAGGTGACTTCATTGACCTAGGTTATTTCGAGCAAGAAGCAGAAGGGTCACGTCAGACGCCCCTTGAAGCTGTTTGGGACGCTTTCCCAGCCTTAAATCAAGCTGAGGTTCGTGCGGCTCTAGCCAAATGTGGGTTAACGTCTAAGCATATCGAAAGCCAAATTCAAGTGCTTTCAGGAGGAGAGCAGTCTAAAGTTCGCTTCTGTCTCCTGATGAATCGTGAAAATAATGTCCTTATTTTGGACGAACCAACCAACCACTTGGATGTTGATGCTAAGGAAGAACTAAAACGCGCACTTCAAGCTTTCAAAGGTAGTATTCTTATGGTTTGTCACGAACCTGATTTTTATGAAGGTTGGACAGATGTTTGGGATTTCAATGAATTAGTCTAATTAAAATAGAGTGGTGACATCTTCTTCTAGGGAGGTAAGTGTCACTCACTCTTTTTTTGCATTTTTAAGCGCAAAGTACTGATTGCTAACTGTAAGTATTACCGAGGTCATATTAGGGATACTATCTGTCATCACAATGCGGTTTTTAGCATGATTTGACGCAATCAATTAGGAATATAGAGCAAAAGTACTTAATTTGTTCAAAAAGTAACAAAGTCTGAGCATAAAAGGTGTAACCGTTTTCTGAATATGGTAGAATATTATAGTAAAACTATTATCAAAAGAAAGTTGGATAAACTTATGTCAAAAATCGTAGTTGTTGGCGCTAACCACGCTGGTACTTTTAGTATCAATACTATTCTCGATAATTACGGAGACCAAAATGAAGTTGTTGTTTTCGACCAAAACTCTAACATTTCATTCTTGGGTTGTGGTATGGCTCTTTGGATTGGTAATCAAATTTCTGGTTCTGATGGCCTTTTCTATGCCAACAAAGAAGGACTTGAAAGCAAGGGTGCTAAGGTTTATATGAACTCACCAGTTGAGTCTATTGACTTTGATGGTAAAACCGTTACAGCTCTTGTTGATGGTAAAGAACATGTTGAATCATATGACAAATTGATTTTGGCTACTGGTTCACAACCAATTTTGCCTCCAATCGAAGGCGCTGAAATTAAAGAAGGTAGCCGTACTTTCGAAGCTACTCTTGAAAACCTTCAATTCGTTAAACTTTTCCAAAATGCTCAAGAAGTTATCGATAAGTTGAACGACAAATCACAAGATATCAAACGTGTAGCAGTTGTTGGTGCTGGTTACATTGGTGTTGAATTGGCTGAAGCTTTCCAACGTCACGGTAAAGAAGTCATTCTTATCGATGTTGTTGACACTTGTTTGGCAGGTTATTATGACCATGACTTGACTGATCTTATGGCTAAAAACATGGAAAACCATGGTATTAAATTGGCATTTGGTGAAACTGTTAAGGCAGTTGAAGGGGATACTAAAGTTGAACGTATCGTCACTGATAAAAATGCTTATGATGTCGACATGGTCGTTCTTGCCGTTGGTTTCCGTCCTAACACAGCTCTTGGTGCTGGTAAGTTGGAAACATTCCGTAATGGCGCTTACCTTGTTAATAAGAAACAAGAAACATCAGTTAAGGATGTTTACGCCGTTGGTGACTGTGCTACCGTTTATGACAATGCCCTTGATGATGTCAACTACATTGCCTTGGCTTCAAATGCCGTTCGTTCAGGTATCGTTGGTGGTCATAATGCCGGTGGTGGCGATGTCGAATCAAATGGTGTTCAAGGATCAAATGGTATTTCAATCTATGGCTTGAACATGGTATCTACTGGTTTGACTGAAGAAAAAGCAAAACGCTTTGGCTTCAATCCTGCAGTAGTAGCTTCAACGGATCTTCAAAAAGCTGCCTTTATGGAAGATGGAAATGAAGAAGTCACAATCAAGATTGTTTATGACAAAGATACACGTAAAGTTCTTGGTGCTCAAATGGTATCACGTATGGATATCTCAATGGGTATTCACATGTTCTCATTGGCAATTCAAGAAGGTGTCACTATTGATCGTCTCCAATTACTTGATTTGTTCTTCTTGCCACACTTTAACCAACCACTTAGCTATATTGCTAAAGCAGCTATCTCAGCTAAATAATATGAAACAGCTAATTCATTTGAATTGGCTGTTTTTGTCTCTTTAATCTACTAAAAAAGCCTCCTTTCTGAACTGCACCCCAAAAGTTAGACAGAAAAAATCTAACTTTTGGGGTGTTTTTACTATGAAATTGAGTTATGAAGATAAAGTTCAGATCTATGAACTTAGAAAACAAGGACAAAGCTTCAACCAACTTTCAAAAAAGATTTGGTGTGAATGTTTCTGGTCTAAAATACATGATGAGATTGATTGATCGTTACGGAATAGAAATCGTTAAAAAGGGGAAGAATCGTCACTATTTCCCTGAATTAAAACAAGAAATGATTG
>NZ_CM002133.1:480436-520670 GCF_000448665.1 Streptococcus sp. HSISS2
AAACGAATTAAGGTAAAACTAAAAGGACTCAGTCCTGTGCAATACAGAACTAAATCCTTTGGATAAATTAAATGTCTAACTTTTTGGGGTCAGTACATTCGGAGACTTTTTCTAGTTAACTAATGTCACATTAGTTTTTGAAGCTTCTTGGAAGTCTGGGTTTTTCCATGCTTCATCAATGATAGCTTGCAATTCATCAGCTGAAGCTTTCATCTTTTGTTGTTCAGCATCGTTCAATGGGATGTTAACTGGACGTACAATACCGTGTGCACCAACGATAGCAGGTTGACCGATATAAACGTTGCTTACACCATATTGACCTTCTTGGAATACAGACAATGGAAGTACTGCATTTTCATCGTCAAGGATAGCTTTAGTGATACGAGCAAGGGCCACTGCGATACCATAGTATGTAGCACCTTTTTTGTTGATGATTGTGTAAGCTGCATCACGAACACCTTCGAACAATTCAACCAATTCAGCTTCTTGAACGTTTTCTTTGTCTTTAAGGAATTCTTCAAGGTTTACACCAGCGATGTTAGCGTGTGACCAAACGGCAAATTCTGAGTCACCGTGTTCACCCATGATGTAGGCGTGAACTGAACGTGCGTCAACGTCAAGTTTTTCAGCAAGTGCTTGACGGAAACGAGCTGAGTCAAGTGAAGTACCTGAACCTACAACGCGTTCTTTAGGGAATCCTGAGAATTTCCATGTTGCGTAAGTCAATACGTCAACTGGGTTAGCGGCTACAAGGAAGATTCCTTTGAATCCTGATTCAACAACTTGTGTAACGATTGATTTGTTGATGGCAAGGTTTTTACCAACAAGATCAAGACGAGTTTCACCTGGTTTTTGAGGAGCACCAGCAGTGATAACTACAAGGTCAGCATCCGCACAGTCTTCGTATTTAGCTGCATAGATTTTTTAGGTGAAGTGAATGCAAGGGCGTGACTAAGGTCAAGTGCATCACCAACAGCTTTTTCGAACAATTGTGGAATTTCAATGATACCAAGTTCTTGAGCGATACCTTGGTTTACAAGTGCGAAAGCGTAAGATGAACCTACGGCACCGTCACCAACAAGGATGACTTTTTTGTGTTGTTTAGTTGCAGTCATGGTCTAAACATCTCCTTAATTTTTTATTGGGTTACCCCGTACAATGCTTATTCTACCACTTTAAGCGACAGATGTCACGAGATATTAAGTAAATATTGAATGAAAGCGTTTTATGAGACTGAAAAATAAAGCGTTTTATGGTATAATAATATAGAAATTTTCTATGCTCTTTTATTAGAGTTTGGAATGATTTGAATGAAAGAAAAGAGGCATTTTAAAGGTGCAAGATAATAATTTAATTGACGTTAAATTGACATCTGAAATGAAAACGAGTTTTATCGATTACGCCATGAGTGTAATCGTTGCTCGTGCTTTGCCAGATGTTCGTGATGGTTTAAAACCAGTACAACGTCGTATCCTTTATGGAATGAATGAGCTTGGGGTGACACCTGATAAGCCACATAAAAAATCAGCTCGTATCACTGGGGATGTCATGGGTAAATATCACCCACATGGTGACTCATCTATCTATGAGGCTATGGTTCGTATGGCCCAATGGTGGAGCTACCGTTACATGTTGGTTGATGGTCACGGTAACTTTGGTTCTATGGATGGTGACGGAGCCGCCGCTCAGCGTTACACTGAGGCGCGTATGTCAAAATTCGCCTTGGAAATGCTCCGTGATCTCAACAAAAATACTGTTGATTTTCAAGATAACTACGATGGTTCGGAACGTGAGCCAATTGTTCTGCCATCACGTATTCCTAATTTACTTGTTAATGGCGCAACAGGGATTGCCGTTGGTATGGCGACCAATATCCCACCGCACAATCTGTCTGAGACAATTGATGCTGTCAAATTGATGATGGACAATCCTGAGGTCACAACACGTGAGTTGATGGAAGTTCTCCCTGGTCCTGATTTTCCAACGGGTGGTCTGGTCATGGGGAAAACCGGTATTCACCGTGCCTATGAGACTGGTAAGGGCTCTATTGTTCTTCGTTCGCGTACTGAAATTGAAACAACTAAATCAGGTCGTGAGCGTATTGTTGTCACTGAGTTTCCTTACATGGTCAATAAGACCAAGGTTCATGAGCATATCGTTCGTTTGGCCCAAGAAAAACGTGTGGAAGGAATTACAGCAGTCCGTGACGAGTCTTCTCGTGAAGGCGTACGTTTTGTCATCGAAGTGCGTCGTGATGCCTCTGCCAATGTTATCTTGAACAATTTGTTCAAATTGACACAACTTCAGACTAACTTCAGCTTCAATATGTTGGCCATTGAAAAGGGTGTTCCTAAAATCCTTTCTTTGCGTCAAATCTTGGCAGATTATATTGCCCACCAAAAAGAAGTTGTGGTTCGTCGCACACAGTTTGACAAGGATAAGGCTGAGGCACGTGCCCATATTTTAGAAGGTTTATTAATTGCACTCGATCACTTGGATGAAGTGATTGCAATTATTCGTAACAGTCAAACGGATTCGGAAGCGCAAGCTGAGTTGATGGCTCGTTTCGAACTTACCGAACGTCAAAGTCAAGCGATTCTTGATATGCGTTTGCGTCGTTTGACCGGTTTGGAACGTGATAAGATTCAAAACGAATATAATGATCTGTTAGCCTTGATTGCAGACTTGGCCGATATCTTGGCGAAACCTGGACGTGTTATTGCCATTATCAAAGAAGAATTGGATGAGAGCAAGCGAAAATTCGGAGATGCTCGTCGTACCGAACTTATGGTCGGTGAAGTTGTCTCACTTGAAGATGAAGACCTCATCGAAGAAGAAGATGTGGTTATTACGCTTTCAAACAAAGGCTATATTAAACGTTTGGCTCAAGATGAGTTCCGCTCACAAAAACGTGGTGGACGTGGGGTCCAAGGTACTGGTGTTAATGACGATGACTTTGTTCGTGATATTGTTTCAACTAGCACTCATGATCACCTTTACTTTATGACTAACAAAGGGCGTGTATACCGTCTTAAGGGCTATGAAATTCCTGAATATGGTCGTACAGCCAAGGGATTACCAATTGTCAACCTCTTGAAGTTAGACGAGGGTGAGACCATTCAAACGGTGATTAATGCTAAGAGTGATGAAGCTTCTGAAAATAATCACCTAGTCTTTGTGACTCGTCAAGGTTTGGTTAAGCGCACTAAAGAAGCCGAGTTCAAAAACATTCGCCAAAATGGTTTGATTGCCTTAAAACTTAGAGAAGGTGATGAACTAATCAATGTCTTCTTGACTACAGGAAATGAAGAAATTATCATTGGTACTAAGTTTGGATACAGTGTACGCTTCAAGGAAAATACGATTCGAAGCATGGGTCGTATGGCTGCTGGTGTTAAAGGAGTGACTCTTCGTGATGGCGACCAAGTCGTTGGTGCTGCCGCCATTATGGACGACCAAGAAGTATTGATTATCTCTGAAAAAGGTTATGGTAAGCGTACTTCAGCCACTGAATACCCAACTAAGGGGCGTGGCGGTAAAGGTATCAAGACGGCTAATATCACTGATAAGAACGGTCATTTAGCTGGTATTGCTACCGTTTCTGGTAACGAGGACATCATGGTCATGACTGATACAGGTGTTATCATTCGTACAGCAGTTGCCAATATTTCCCAAACTGGACGTGCCACTCAAGGGGTTAAGGTCATGCGTTTGGATAATTCTGCTCGAATTGTAACTTTTGCTTTGGTTGAACCAGAAGAAGTTGTGAAAGCTCCCGAGGCCGTCCAAGAAAGTGGTGATAACTGATGAGCAGAGATAAGAAAAATAAGACAACTAAAAAGCGTCATAAATGTCTTGAAATCCTTCGTTGGGTCTTGATTGTTGTTCTTTTGGTTGTTGGTCTAGCGCTATTTTTCAATAAGTCCATCCGCAACACTGTGATTGCCTGGAACACCAATAAATATCAAGTTAGTAATGTTTCTAAAAAGACAATTGAGAAAAACAAAGAAGCTAAGACTAGCTTTGACTTTGAAAATGTTCAATCAATCAGTACTGGATCCGTTTTGCAAGCGCAAATGGATGCTCAAAAGCTTCCGGTTATTGGTGGTATTGCCATTCCTGAGGTCGGTATCAACCTCCCTATTTTCAAAGGCCTTGGAAATACAGAGTTGACTTACGGTGCAGGAACCATGAAGGAAACTCAAGTCATGGGTGGGGAAAACAATTATGCTCTGGCTAGTCACCATGTTTTTGGTATTGCAGGAGCTTCTGACATGCTTTTTTCACCTCTTGATAGGGCTAAGAAAGGCATGAAGATTTATCTTACGGATAAAAATAAAGTCTACACTTATGTCATTAGTGAGGTTACAGTTGTTCAACCAACTGAAGTAGCGGTGGTTGATGATTCACCTGGTAAGTCAGAAGTTACTCTTGTGACTTGTACAGATGCTGAAGCAACTCAGCGTACAATTGTCAAAGGAGTTTTGAAAACTCAAGTAGAATATGATAAGGCTAATTCAGATATTATTGATGCCTTTAACAAATCATATAACCAATTTCAAAGTTGAGAAAAGGCCGTAAGGCCTTTTTCTAAGGAGGAAAAAGTGTTTTTAAATACGGTACACCATGTTGCCATCATAGTTTCTGATTATGAGCGCTCTCGAGATTTTTATGTCAATAAACTTGGTTTTGAAATCATTAGGGAAAATCATCGTCCCGAGCGTCATGATTATAAGTTAGACTTACGTTGTGGGGCCATAGAGCTTGAAATCTTTGGCAATAAAACGAATGATCCGGCCTATGTGGAGCCACCTCAACGTCCATCCTATCCTGAAGCTTGTGGCTTACGTCATTTAGCATTCAAGGTTTCTCATATAGAGGAAGTTGTAAAAGACTTAGAAGAAAAAGGTATCTCTTGCCAACCTATTCGAAGGGATACGTTTACTGGCGAAAAGATGACTTTTTTTGACGATCCTGATGGTCTTCCTTTGGAGTTGCATGAGTAGTTTTTTGACCTTATTTTTTCAAGTCATGGTATAATTGATTCACGTCTGGCCCTTTTGTCAGTCGCCCTTTAGGAGATTATGGATACTAATCTATTTTCGAAAGGAAAAGCACATGAAATTGAAAAAACTTTTTATTACTGGGGCTGCTCTGTTAGCTTCAGTGACCACCTTTGCTTCAGCTGCTCAAGCAGCCACATCGTCAGACGTTCAAAAGGTTATTGATGAATCTTATGTTCAGCCTGACTATGTCATGGGGTATTCTTTGTCAGAAGACCAACGCAACCAGACCTTGAATTTGTTGGGTTATGATAGCAATAAAGATACCAATGTTAAGACGCTAACGACATCAGCATATGCAAAAATCATGAATGTTGCAGACGATTCTAGTTTACAGTTATATTCTTCGGTTAAAATAGCAAAGCTAGGTGCTAAAGAAACCTTGACTGTTGATATTGTAACGCCACAAAATATCACGAAAATCACTCCAGATATGTACCGTAATGCTGCCACGACACTTGGTATTGAACATGCTAAGATTACAGTAGCAGCACCGATTGCCGTTACTGGTGAAAGTGCCTTGGCTGGTATTTATTATTCCCTTGAGCAAAATGGAGCCAAAGTTTCAGATGAAAGCAAGGAGCTTGCCCAAGAGGAACTTAAAACCCTTTCTCAAATCAATGAGGAAAATTCAGGTAAGAGTAACTATGATGCTGATAAGCTTAATGTAGCCATGACTGATATCAAATCTGCAGTTGCAGATAAAGGCGACAAGTTGACTGAAGATCAAGCTAAAACAATTGTTCAGCAAACCATCAATAACTACAACTTGAATCTTTCTGATAATCAAATCAATCTTTTGGTTAATTTTGCTTTGAATTTATCTAAGTCCTCAATCATCGATAGTGCTAGTTTCAAGTCAAGCTTGAGTTCATTGAAAGATTCTATCGTTTCTAAAGCTGGAAATACCTTCTCTAGCATCAACTTAAAATTTGATGCTAACAAGACACTTGAAAATAGCAAAAATATTTTTGCGCAAATCTGGCAAGCTATCGTAGATTTCTTTACTGGACTTTTTAAATAGTGAAAGAGCTATCCGTTTGGATGGCTTTTTTCGATTTTTCAGAAAATATGTGAAATGCTATTGAAATTATTCCAACAATTGTGTACAATGGTAAGCATCGATTCAGATTATTCTGAAAATTTGTTTTAGGAGATTTTCTTATGTCACAAACAATTGTAACTAGTCAGTCTACCTGGCGTAGTAAAATAAAAGCAATGGGACCCGGTATCCTAATGGCTTCAGCAGCTGTAGGTGGTTCTCATATCGTTTCTTCAACACAAGCCGGAGGTAAGTATGGCTGGGCCTTGTTAGGTTTGGTTATTCTAGCTAATCTCTTTAAATATCCATTTTTCCGTTTTGGTGCGGAATACACAGCAGATACTGGGAAAACTCTAGTTGAAGGGTATGCTGAAAAAGGGAAGTTCTACCTTTGGGTATTCTTCATCCTCAATGTTTTCTCAGCTTTGGTTAATACAGCAGGTGTTGCAATCCTCTGTGCAGCTATCATTGCAAGTGCCTTTCCGATGCTAGGTTTGACTATTACTGTTTGGTCGTTCATCTTGGTTGCTATTATTTGGGGAATGTTGCTCTTTGGAGGGTACAAACTTCTTGATGGTATGGCTAAATGGATCATGTCAGCCTTGACTATCGCAACAGTAGCAGCAGTTATTATTGCGGCAATCAAACACCCAGAGTACAGTGCTGACTTCGTTGAAAAAACACCATGGCAGTTAGCAGCCCTTCCATTTATCGTGTCGCTTCTTGGTTGGATGCCAGCTCCAATCGAAATTTCAGCCATCAACTCACTTTGGTCAGCTGAGAAAAAGAAAACTGTTGATTTTAACACTGATGATGCCCTCTTTGACTTTAACGTTGGTTACATCGGAACAGCTATTCTTGCAGTATTCTTTGTAGCACTCGGTGCTCTAATCCAGTATCCAACTGGTAAACCTGTAGTAGCAGCCTCAGCGGCCTATATCGCACAATTCGTCGGTATGTATGAATCAGTGCTTGGTACTTGGTCTCGCTACTTGATTACTTTCATTGCTTTCTTGTGTATCTTTGGTACCGTTATCACAGTTATTGATGGTTATTCACGTGTAAATGAGATATCTCTACGACTTTTGTTTAACAAGAAAGAATCCAGTGCAACACCTTTGAACGTATGGATGACTTTGACTTCAATTATTGGTCTTATCATCATTATCTTCTTCCAAGGTCAAGTTGGTACCATGCTCCGTTTCGCCATGATTGGTTCATTCTTGACGACACCTTTCTTTGCGCTATTGAACTATGTGCTTGTCACTAAGGCTAAGAAAGATTTTCCAATGTGGTTGAAAGTGCTTGCCATTGCAGGTTTGATTTTCTTGTTCGGATTTGCACTCTTCTTTATCTGGGCTTTGGCTATTGGTAAAGCAGGTTAATAGGATTAAACGGTTTCCATATGGAAGCTGTTTTTATTTTAAAGGAGGGGGTTAGGAGAGATTATAGCCAAGAGAATACAAAAAAACCATTCCAATTGGAATGGCTTAACAACAAGATGTTGCTTATTTGAGACCGTATTTTTTGTTGAAACGATCCACGCGTCCGTCTGCTTGTGTGAATTTTTGACGGCCTGTGTAGAATGGGTGAGAATCTGATGAAATTTCTACACGGATAAGTGGGTAAGTTTCACCTTCGAATTCAACTGTTTCGTTTGAGTACTTAGTTGAACCACTAAGGAATTGGTAACCAGTAGTTGTGTCCATGAATACTACTGGACGGTAATCTGGATGGATATCTTTTTTCATGTTAAAATGTTTCCTTTCTGCCATGGTACTTTTCGCACCATAGTTTTTTTAACTATTCTAGTTTATCAAAACCTTAACTTCTTGACAAGTCTTTTTCCCTATTTTTTAGGAAAGTCGTATCTTGTATACACCGCTTGTTTGAAAGCAGTGGTTATCTTTATCAATAATAATGGCTTCAAGGTCTTCATGGGCACTAACTTCTTGGAAAATATGCTCAAGACTTGACCCAAATAAACGAGTCGTCCAAATTTCACCATCAACTGAAAGTGGAGAAATGATAGTAAGGCTTTCAAGAGTGCTAGTAACAGGATAGCCGGTTTGACTATCAAAAATATGATGATAGGTCTTACCGTCTATTTCAAAAGTACGTTCATAGATTCCAGAAGTGACGACAGATTGGTCTCTGATAGCAAGCACCATGAGATTGGTGTTTCTCGTCTCCTTAGGATTTTGAATACCGATTCGCCATTTATGGTCAGGATTATGGAGAGCTGGTCCGAAGGTTAGAACATTGCCTCCTAGATTTATCAAGGCACTGGTTACTTTTTCAGCTTTGAGAAAGTCTGCAATCCGATCTGCGATATAACCTTTAGCTAAGGCACCCAGATCAATTTTCATTCCCTTCTCTTTGAGGAAGACACTTTGATTTTCCTCGGATAGGACAATGGCATTGGGATTAATAATATCTAGGAGTGGAGCGATTTCTTCAGAAAGTGGAAGTCTGGCATCAGAAAAGCCAATCCGCCAGGTCTGAATGAGAGGACCAATGGCAATATTAAGGTGGCTTCCAACTTGGCAACTATGCCATTTTCCAAGAGAAATCAGTTCGAACAGTTCTGGATGAACGTTTATAGGATGTATACCGGCAGCCTTATTAATCTGCATGAGTTCGGAACTGTCATCATTGGCAGAAAAACGCTTATTATAAAGATTAAGCAGTGCCTCAACTTGATCAAGTAGAGGCTCTGGTTGATTATGATAGATGGAAACATCAATAACAGTTCCCATAAGATGTACACGACGATTAGTGAGTTGCATGGGAAACAGTATCCTTGATTTCTTGATAGATTTGGTCATTTTCCTCTAAGCTGTAGGAATTGGCACCACTGGCAAGTGGGTGTCCACCACCGTCATGACGCTTAGCAATCTCGTTGATGACAATAGACTTACTACGAAGGCGCACACGGTAATGCCCTTCAGGCTGCTCTACGAAAATAGCCCATGATTGAACGGTGTCAATATGACCAGGAGTACCAACAATGGCTGAACTTTCAGCATCTGTGACATTAAAGTTATCAAGCACTTTTCGTGTTAGGACGACTCGAGCTGCTCCATTTTCATCGACTTCAAGATTATCGAAAACATAGCCTTGCAATTTAGCGATTTTGAAGGGAAAACTGTCCATACGACGTGCCATAGCAGAAAAATCGAAGTCGTATTCACGTAGTTTTGCTGCAATGTGAAGTGTTTTTGCAGTTGTCGATGGGAAGAGGAAGCGTCCCGTATCGCCAACTATGCCATTATAGAGAACACGTGCAGCCGCATCTGAAAGGGCTAAACCGACAGTGAGAGCCCAGTCTGTCACAATTTCGCTGGCACTTGAAGCAGTAGTATCAACTAAAAGCAGGTCTCCGTAGGCATCATCGTTAGGATGATGGTCAATTTTGATAAGAAAGTCGCCCTTACTATATCGGTCATCATCAATACGAGGAGTATTGGCGGTATCAGTAATGATAACAAGAGCTCTTTCATAATCCTGATCAGCTACTTCGTCCATCTCAGCAATCCAAGATAGAGTCGGTTCATTGATACCCGTTGCAAGGACCTTTTTATCTGGAAAGTTTGTTTTCAAAATTTCCTTCAAACCTACCTGACTACCGATGGCATCAGGGTCTGGTCGTTGGTGGCGATGAATAATAATAGTGTCATAAGCTTTGATTTTTCTAAAATAGCTTGAAATACAGTCATGAAAATCTCCTTGTGATTTTTTTCTATTATATCATGAATAGAAGCAAAAACGATTAGCCTAGACTAACCGTTACAAAAATTAAATCTCTTTATAATCAACTTCAAGTCCACGCTGAACAGCTGGACGGTTGCTGATCTTGTCAGCCCAAGCTTGAAGATGCTTGTATTCTTTAACGTTAAGGAAGATACCAGCCTTGTCCCAAATCTTATCCTGAGCAAGTCGGCCATACCAAGACCAGATTGCGATATCAGCGATAGTATACTCATCCCCAGCGATATAAGGTTTGGTTGCAAGTTCTTTATCAAGCAAGTCAAGTTGACGTTTGGCTTCCATAGCAAAACGGTTGATGGCGTATTTGATTTTTTCAGGAGCGTAATGGAAGAAGTGACCAAAACCACCGCCTAGGAAAGGTGCAGCGCCTGTTTGCCAAAAGAGCCAGTTGAGAACTTCAGTACGTTTAGCGTGATCAGTTGGAATAAGTTTTCCAAACTTTTCAGCCAAGTAAAGGAGGATGTTAGCTGATTCAAAGACACGAACGGGTTGGTCTTCGGAATAATCCATCATGGCAGGAATCTTTGAATTTGGATTGACAGCAACAAAGTCTGATCCAAACTGGTCACCATCACCAATCTTAATACGATAAGCATCATAACCTGCTTGAGCCACACCGAGTTCTTTAAGTTCTTCTAACATGATAGTTGCCTTGATACCGTTTGGCGTCGGAAGAGTATAGAGTTGGAAAGGTTGATCGCCTTTTGGTAAGGTTTGTTCAAAACAAGCACCAGCAGTCGGTTGGTTAATACCACCCCAGGCTCCTCCCATAGCAGCTGGATTTTCCCAAACTTCGGGTAAAATATAGTCAGACATGATAATTCTCCTTGTATTCTTGATAGTTACATCCTAACAAAATGCTAGTGGCATTTCAAGAATCTGCTACGTCTCATTAGCTCTAGCATCTTGACTTTTTTCTATGGAATGATAATATAGTAAAAATTAATTTTATTTGATTAACAAAAACAAAGATTGGGAGAGAAAAAATTGACAGCTATCGATTTTCATCACTTGGCTAAAACAGAATTGCACTGCCATTTGGATGGTTCTTTGTCAATAGAGACCATTCGTCATCTTGCTAAATTAGCACAGATTGAACTGCCAGAAGATGACGAAGAGCTCAAACACCATGTGACAGCTCCACATACCTGTGAGAGTCTTCTGGATTATTTGGAGGCTTTCGATTACATTCGCCCACTGTTACAGACTAAGGAAGCTTTAACCCTTGCTGCCTATGATGTGGCTAAGCAGGCTGCTCTTGAGAATGTCATCTATATTGAAGTGCGTTTTGCACCTGAATTGTCTATGGATAAGGGGCTGACTGTCGTTGAAACTATCCAAGCTGTATGTCAAGGATTACGTCAAGCTCAGGACGAATTCGGTATTGTGGCTAAGGCTTTGGTTTGTGGAATGCGTCAATCGGATCAAGATTTGACTTCTCGTATCCTTGATGAAGCCAATAAGGTTGAAGAGACTGATTTTGTTGGCTTTGATTTTGCTGGTGATGAGCATCATTATGGACCAAAGGCTATTGAAACTTTGATTGAACAAGTTCAGAATTACGACCGTCCTATGACTTTCCACGCAGGTGAATGTGGCTGCCCAGCCTTCCTAGCTCAGTCTATTGCAATGGGAATCAAGCGTAATGGACATGCGACTATCCTGGCTCAAGAGCCTGAACTTTTGGAAGAATTTGTAAAAATGGTGTCACAGGTGAATTGTGTCTGACAAGTAATCTTCAGACCAAGGCAGCTGTGACTGTTGCTGATTTCCCTTACCTAAAAATGAAAGCAGCGGGGGCAAACATTACGATTAATACGGACAATCGTACCGTTTCTGATACAAACCTAACCAAAGAATACGAACTCTATCACAAGCATTTTAACACTTCTGTTCAAGATTTCTTTGTTCACAATAAGACAGCGATTGAGGCTTCCTTTGCTAGTAATGAAGAGAAAGAAGAACTTCTTGAAAAATTGACTCAGGCTTATTCATAAGAAATAAGGTTAAGATAAAGTAGATGTAAGAGCTAAACGAGTGTAGCTCAAACAGAATGACTAAGTGCTCTGTTAAAAAGGTTGGTACTGATTTTCTTATTTGAGTCAAGAATAAGAAGACAATGTGAATTTTTTCAAAAATTGTTCAGTATCAGGCCCTTTTGCGTCTCGAATTATGATAAAATAAGTACAAAATATATTTTAGAGGAGTCTGGTTTGGCACAGCTTTATTTTCGCTACGGCACCATGAATTCGGGAAAATCTATTGAAATTCTCAAGGTGGCCCATAATTATGAAGAACAGGGAAAACCAGTTGTGCTTATGACCAGTCGTCTGGATAATCGAGATGGTGTAGGTTATATTTCTAGCCGAATAGGTATGAAACGTAAGGCTTATCCAATTGGTAATGACACGGATATTTTTGGATACATTGCTGCTATGAATCCTAGTCCTTATTGTGTTTTGATTGATGAGGCTCAATTTCTGACTCGGGCAAATGTCTACGATTTGGCACGTATTGTTGACGAATTGGATATTCCCGTAATGGCATTTGGCTTAAAAAATGATTTTCAAAACAACCTGTTTGAGGGATCAAAGTATCTCTTGCTTTTATCTGACAAGATTGATGAAATAAAAACCATCTGTCATTACTGCTCTAGGAAGGCAACTATGGTTCTACGCATGGAAAATGGAGAGCCAGTTTATGAAGGGGCACAGGTTCAAATTGGAGGTCATGAGAGTTATATTTCCGTTTGTCGAAAGCACTGGTTTAACCCACCTCGCAAGAAAATAGTTCCTTTGAAAGAGGATTAAAAACGATTATCAGTTATACAAGGAGTAACAGTAACAAATGAACATTTATGATCAGTTGCAGGCGGTTGAAGACCGTTACGAGGAATTAGGAGAGCTACTTAGTGACCCTGAGGTTGTTTCGGATACTAAGCGTTTTATGGAATTGTCTCGTGAGGAGGCTAATACCCGTGAAACTGTAACAGTTTACCGTGAATACAAGCAAGTTATCCAAAACATCACAGATGCTGAGGAGATGATTAAGGAAGCAAGCGGTGATCCTGACTTGGAAGAAATGGCTAAGGAAGAACTCAAAGAATCCAAAGCCGCTAAAGAGGAGTACGAAGAACGTTTGAAAATTCTTCTCTTGCCAAAAGACCCTAATGATGACAAGAATATCATCCTTGAAATCCGTGGGGCTGCAGGTGGTGATGAAGCAGCTTTGTTTGCGGGAGACCTCTTAAATATGTACCAAAAATACGCTGAAACACAAGGTTGGCGCTTTGAGGTCATGGAAGCATCATATAATGGTGTCGGAGGTATCAAAGAAGTGGTTGCCATGGTTTCAGGACAATCAGTCTACTCTAAACTCAAATATGAATCGGGAGCGCACCGTGTACAACGTGTCCCTGTGACTGAGAGCCAAGGACGTGTCCATACTTCAACGGCAACTGTCTTGGTCATGCCAGAAGTTGAAGAAGTGGATTATGAAATTGATCCTAAAGACCTTCGTGTTGATATCTATCACGCTTCTGGTGCTGGTGGTCAGAACGTCAATAAGGTTGCGACTGCCGTTCGTATGGTCCATATTCCAACTGGCATTAAGGTTGAAATGCAAGAAGAACGTACGCAACAGAAAAACCGTGATAAAGCCATGAAGATTATTCGTGCCCGTGTGGCTGACCACTTCGCACAGATTGCTCAAGATGAACAAGATGCTGAACGTAAATCGACTGTTGGTACAGGGGATCGTTCAGAGCGTATCCGTACGTACAACTTCCCACAAAACCGTGTGACAGATCACCGTATTGGTTTGACCCTTCAAAAACTAGATACGATTTTAGCTGGTAAACTAGATGAAGTTGTTGATGCTTTGGTTCTTTACGATCAAACACAAAAATTGGAAGAACTTAACAAATGATTCTGGCAGATGCCTTAGCAGGCTATGAGAAGGAACTTGGGGCTGTTGGAGAAGAGCCAGAGGCTCTGTCCTTTGTCTATCGTGGTTTGAAACATTGGGATTTGACGCAATTTGTTCTTCATCTACGACAAGAAGTTTCAGAGGAAGACGAAAAGCTTCTTTCTAGTATCTTTAATCAACTAAAAGCGCATAAACCTGCTCAGTATATCCTAGGTTTTGAAGATTTTCATGGCTTACGTTTTCAAGTTGATGAGCGTGTTTTGATTCCTCGTCCTGAAACTGAGGAATTAGTGGAGCTAATTTTGGTGGAAAACCCAAAGACAGAGCTTAAGGTTCTTGATATTGGAACTGGGAGTGGTGCTATTGCAGTGTCTCTGAAAGAGAGTTGTCCTCTTTGGCAAGTGACAGCCAGTGACTTGTCTGTGGATGCTTTAGAACTTGCTAGAGAAAATGCCAAGCTCAACCAAGTAGACATCAGTTTTATTCAATCGGATGTTTTTGAAAATATTTCTGGTAGTTTTGATATTATTGTGTCCAATCCTCCCTATATTTCTGAAAATGATAAGAACGAAGTTGGTTTAAATGTCTTGACTAGTGAGCCCAAGTTGGCTTTGTTTGCTGATGAAGATGGCCTTGCCATTTATAGACAGATTATTGAGAGGGCTGCTAAGCATCTAAGTCCTCAAGGAAAACTCTATTTTGAGATTGGCTATAAGCAGGGCAGTGATTTGAAGAAACTCTTGTCTCTACATTTTCCAGATAAGTGTGTGCGTGTCCTTAAGGACCAATTTGGGCAGGATAGAATGGTTGTGATGGATGATGGAAACTAACACGGATTTAAAAGCAATCTTGGCAAATGGAGGGGCAGTCGTCCTTCCCACAGAGACGGTTTATGGTCTTTTTGCTAGAGCTTTGGACGAGAAGGCGGTCAATCATGTCTATGAGCTAAAAAATCGTCCTAGGGATAAGGCTATGAATTTGAATGTCGCTTCTTATGAAGATATATTGACCTATTCAAAAGAGCAACCCGACTATCTCAAAAAACTTTACGATGCTTTTTTGCCTGGACCTTTGACCATCATTTTAAAAGCTAATGACCAAGTACCTAAGTGGATTAATTCGGGTTTGGCGACGGTTGGCTTTCGCTTGCCAAACCATCCTGTGACTAGAGAATTGATTCAAGCTGAAGGACCTCTGATTGGTCCATCCGCTAACAAGTCGGGAATGGCAAGTGGCCGTTATTTTGACCACATCAGAGCGCAGTTTGATTTTCAGGTGACAGGCTATCAAGATGATGATGCCCTGTTGGGCCTAGATTCGACGATTTTGGACCTGTCTGTTACTCCAGCAAGAATACTTAGACAGGGAAAGATTACAAAAGATGACCTATTGGCAGCTCTACCAGAGTTGACCATAGAATAAATGACTAACAGTGACCCGGGAAAGTGTGAGAAAACTTTCAGTTGTGTATGGGTGAGTTGAGAAAAACCCATTAGACCAATAAATAGGAGATTTCAATGATTTTTGACAAAGAAGATTACAAAGCATTTGACCCTGAACTTTGGGAAGCCGTTGCCAAAGAAGAAGAACGCCAGCAGAACAATATTGAATTGATTGCTTCTGAAAATGTCGTTTCTAAGGCTGTTATGGCGGCTCAAGGAACACTTTTGACCAACAAATACGCTGAAGGCTATCCTGGTAAGCGTTACTACGGTGGTACAGATGTTATTGATGTGGTTGAAACCCTTGCTATTGAACGTGCTAAGAAACTTTTTGGTGCAAAATTTGCCAATGTACAACCTCACTCAGGTAGTCAGGCCAATGCTGCTGTTTACATGTCTTTGATTCAACCAGGTGACACTGTGATGGGGATGGATTTGTCAGCTGGTGGTCACTTGACACATGGTGCGCCAGTTAGTTTCTCTGGTAAGACTTATCACTTCGTTGCTTACAATGTTGATAAGGAAACTGAGCTTCTTGATTATGATGCTATCCTTGCTCAAGCAAAAGAAGTAAAACCAAAACTTATTGTTGCGGGGGCTTCAGCTTACTCACGTATCATTGATTTTGCTAAATTCCGTGAAATCGCTGATGCAGTAGGTGCTTATCTCATGGTAGATATGGCTCATATTGCTGGTCTTGTGGCATCAGGCCATCATCCAAGTCCAGTACCTTACGCACATGTGACAACCACAACAACTCACAAGACTCTCCGTGGTCCTCGTGGTGGATTGATCTTGACTAATGATGAAGACATTGCTAAGAAAATCAATTCTGCCGTCTTCCCTGGTTTGCAAGGTGGTCCTTTGGAACACGTTATTGCAGCTAAGGCTGTTGCCCTTAAAGAAGCACTTGACCCTGCCTTTAAGGAATACGGTGAAAATGTCATCAAGAACGCCGCAGCTATGGCAGATGTTTTCAATCAACATCCAGACTTCCGTGTCATTTCAGGCGGAACAAATAATCACCTCTTCTTGGTCGATGTGACTAAGGTTGTTGAAAATGGTAAGGTTGCTCAAAATGTTCTTGAAGAAGTGAATATTACCTTGAACAAAAATGGTATTCCTTATGAACAATTGTCACCATTCAAAACATCTGGTATTCGTGTAGGTAGCCCAGCTATTACAAGTCGTGGTATGGGTGAAGCTGAGAGCCGTAAGATTGCTGAGTTGATGATCCAAGCTTTGGAAAATCACGACAAACCAGAAGTTTTGGAACGCATTCGTGGTGAAGTCAAAACACTTACAGATGCCTTTCCACTTTATTAAGGGATTATGTTAGATTTATATATTAAACACATTATCATTCATCAGTTTTCGCCAAATGATACGGAGCTGGTATTGGCAGAAGCGCCTCTTGAAATAACACCACGTTTGGATGAGTATTTCCGGAAGAAACTGTCAAAAGTTTTCTCGGATGAGGCTAAACGTGGGTATTTCGAAGCAGAAAATGTTTTCATCAGTCATCTAGGGGATGATTTGATGGAAAGTTCTGTCAAAATTGCCCAACTTTGGAAGGAAGAATTTGTCATTTCTGAAGATCAAAAGACCAATGATTTGGTCTTTATTCAGTTTGACAAAGAAGGACAAGAGTATTTTGCATTCTTGCGCATTGCCCTAAAGGACAGTTTGATTCATTCTTTGGGAGATAGCCAGCATCCAATTCAATTGTCACAAAATAATCTGCCTTCTGCGGCTCAGACACCAGATGAAGCTTTGATAATTAACCGTAGCAGTAAGCAGTATTATCTGATTGAAAAGCGTATCAAACACAACGGTAGTTTTGCCAATTATTTCTCTGAAAACCTCTTGCAGGTCCAACCTGAACAGTCTGTCAAGAAGTCAATTAAGATGGTTGAAGACACGGCTCAAAAAATTGCTGAGAATTTTAATCAAGATGACTTTAACTTCCAAGGAAAAATGAAATCGGCTATTTTCAATAATTTGGAAGAAGACCAGGAATTGTCTCCTGAAAAATTGGCAGACCAGCTTTTTGATAATAATTTGACAGCTCGTTTGACCTTCGTTGATGAGCTTAAAGAGGCTATTCCTGAGCCTATTTCGGTCTCAGATATTGACCATTCTCGTCAAATTAAGAAATTAGAGAATCAAAAGCTATCGTTATCAAACGGAATTGAGTTAATTGTGCCTAATAACGTCTATCAGGATGCTAATAGTGTTGAGTTTATTCAAAATCCTGATGGCACCTATTCAATTCTCATCAAAAATATCGAGGATATCATCAATAAATAATATGTTTAAATGGATAAGACGTCTGGTGGTTCTTGTGCTAGTCTTCTTTCTAGGAATTCAAGCCTATCGTCTGCATGCCAATATACAACATGTCTTAGCTTATGAATCCATGGTTAAGGAAGTGTTGGCAGAGGATGATGTTGATAATACAACCAATGTAGATTTGGTCCTAGCAATGATTTACACAGAAACCAAGGGGAAGACAGATGACGTGATGCAGTCCAGTGAAAGTTCTTCAGGGGTTACTAACTCCATCAAAAATCGAAAAGAAAGTATTCGTCAGGGGGTGACAGTACTTTCAGAGAACCTGGAAGAGGCTGCCCACCATAAGGTGGATCCTTGGACAGCAGTGCAAGCCTATAATTTTGGTAAGGCCTATATTGATTATGTAGCTGATAATGGTGGAGTAAACACTGTTGAACTAGCAAAGGCCTATTCTAAAAATGTCGTTGCTCCAAGTCTTGGAAATACCAGTGGAAAGACCTACACCTATTACCAACCAGTTGCCATGTACTATGGTGGTGGAAAGCTTTATACAAATGGCGGAAATATTTATTACGCTAAGGAAGTACAGTTTAATCTCTTTTTGATGCGTATGTTCTCACGTCTCTAAGAGTGGCTACTTCATTTTTAAGGAAAGACCAATGAAAGCATTATTAGTTTATTTTAGGGGATATGTCAAAGACAGTATCCTGGGACCCGTGTTTAAATTAATCGAAGCCTGTTTTGAACTCCTCGTTCCGCTAGTGATTGCTGGAATTGTCGACACAACTATTCCGAATAAAGACCAAAATCATCTGTTTATGATGATTTTTCTCTTGTTTGGACTTGCCTTTGTTGGCGTTGTTGTTGCTGTTTCAGCTCAGTATTTTTCATCTCGAGCAGCAGTTGGCTATGCGCAAGGTTTGACCAATAATCTTTATGCCAAAATCATGCGATTATCAAAGGAAAAGCGTGATGAGATAGGAACTTCGAGTTTGGTGACACGCCTAACTGGTGACACTTTTCAGATTCAAACGGGGATTAATCAATTTTTACGACTCTTTTTGAGAGCTCCCATTATTGTGACAGGTGCTATTATTATGGCATTTCGGATTAGCCCACGCTTGACCCTCTGGTTCCTTGGTATGGTTCTAGTGTTGACGCTTATTATTGTGGTGGCAAGCCGTATCGTCAATCCCCTATATGCTAAAATTCGGGTGATTAATGAGTCAATTGTTACTAGTACTCGTCAGCAACTTGAAGGAATGAGGGTTATCCGAGCCTTCGGACAGAGTGAGTGTGAGTTAGATAACTTTACAACTGTAAATAAAGACTTGAAGACCTGGCAACTCAAAACTGGGGTTATAGCAAGTCTCATTAGTCCTTTGACTTTTTTGGTTGTTAATATGACCTTAATTGCCATTCTTTGGCAAGGAAATCTCCAGATTCAAGGTGGACTCTTGACGCAAGGAATGCTGATTGCCTTGGTTAATTACCTCTTGCAAATTTTGACGGAGCTCCTTAAATTAGCCATGATGTTAACTAATCTCAATCAAAGTTTTATATCAGCTAAACGTGTAGAAACTATTTTCAATCTTGAGGATGAGGACATTAAGGCACCTTTAACAATTAAGAAGGCTGATCAAGAAGCGTTGGTGCTTGCTATAGACCAGATTTCCTTTACCTATCCGACAGCTAGTCAGCCATCTCTTCAGGGGATTAACCTTAGACTGACCGAAGGAGAGTCTCTAGGCATTATTGGAGGTACAGGTTCGGGTAAATCGACCTTGGTCAACTTAATCATGAACTTATATCAACCTCAGCTTGGCAGCTTAACCATCTTTAATAATCAAGCATCACCAAAAATCTAAAGGAATGGCGTTCTTGGGTGGCCTATGTCCCTCAAAAAGCTGAGTTATTTAGAGGAACCATTCGTTCTAATCTGACCCTGGGACTTAAGCATGAACCTAGCGACCAGGAACTATGGCATGCGCTTGACATGGCTCAAGCTGCTGACTTTGTTCGAGATAAGGAACTTGGTTTAGATGAGCCAGTCGAGTCATTTGGCCGTAATTTTTCTGGTGGTCAACGTCAGCGTCTGACTATTGCGCGTGCTTTGATGAGACCAGCACCTTTTTTGATTTTGGATGATTCAACCTCAGCATTGGATTATTTGACTGAAAGTCGACTATTAGCAGCCATAAGAGAAAATCTTACATCAACCAGCTTGATCATTATTTCGCAAAGAACCAATAGTTTAAAAGCTGTAGATCAGATTTTGGTTCTTGATAAGGGCCATCAACTTGGTCTGGGTAATCATGAAGAATTGCTTGCCACTAACAAACTTTATCAAGATATTCATTATTCTCAGCATCAAAAGGAGGCTGCTGATGAAAGCTAGAAATAATAAGTCAACGCTTAGACGTCTCAGTCGAGACATCTTAAGTCAGCGCTCTCTCTTAGTCATAGCGACTGTTGGTACTATTATTCAGGTTGCTTTAACGGTTTATTTACCTATTTTGATTGGTGATGCAGTGGATGCTGTTCTTAAAAAGAATGCTGTCCTTCTAATATCAAGTTTAATATGGCAAATGCTTGCGGTTATCGTAGCTAATAGTGCTATCCAGTGGCTAAATCCTTTGATTTATAACCGTTTGATATATTCTTACAGCGAGAGTTTGCGTGAGAGGGTTATGATGAAAATTCATGCCCTGCCTCTCAGTTACCTTGATCGTCAAGGAACTGGAGATATGGTTAGTCGTGTGACGACTGATAGTGACCAACTGAACAATGGACTTCTCATGGTTTTTAACCAATTTTTCGTTGGTCTCTTAACCATTTTTGTCATTATCATTACCATGGCTCGCTTAGACTGGTTCATGATGCTTCTGGTTCTGGTGATGACCCCTTTGTCTGTCCTTGTCGCTCGCTTCATTGCCAGAAAAAGTTATCAACTTTATCGACATCAGACCAAGTGGCGAGGGATGCAGACCCAGCTGATTGAGGAAAGTCTTACCCAAGAAGCTCTGGTCCAAAGTCTAAATGCCCAAAGTCAGATGGTCCGAAACTTTAGAGAAGTCAATGGTAAGTATGCTGCTTATTCAAGGGGGGCAATCTTTTATTCATCAGCGGTCAATCCGGCCACTCGCTTTGTCAATAGCCTTATTTATGCGCTGATTGCAGGTGTCGGAGCTTACCGTATCATGTCAGGTGGTGCTTTTACAGTCGGCCAATTAACAACCTTTCTCAACTATGTCACGCAATACACAAAACCTTTCAATGATATTTCATCAGTTCTTTCAGAGCTTCAAAGTGCTCTTGCCTGTGCTGATCGTCTCTATATGATTTTGGATGAAAATGAAATCCCAGAAACGGGTCATTTGGTTTTGAAAGAGGAAGACGTGCAGGGACAATTTCAATTTGACCATATTCAATTTGGTTACTTATCAAACAAACCTCTTATCAAGGATTTGAGCATTGATATTCCTGCTGCAAGTACTGTTGCAATCGTTGGTCCGACAGGAGCAGGTAAATCAACCCTTATCAATCTTTTGATGCGCTTTTATGATTTAGACAAGGGCCAATTGCGACTGGATGGCAGATCGATTACAGATTACACTCGAGAAAGTCTTCGTAAACAGATTGGTATGGTGTTACAAGAGACCTGGCTTGAAGTTGGGACTATCCATGATAATATCGCCTACGGCAACCCCAAAGCTAGCCGAGAGGAAGTTATAGCTGCAGCTAAAGCCGCAAATGCTGACTTCTTTATTAATCAGTTACCTCAAGGCTATGACACTTATCTAAGTGATGCGGGTCAATCTCTTTCTCAAGGGCAACGTCAGCTACTGACTATCGCTCGTATATTTGTTAATTTGCCTAAGATTCTTATCTTAGATGAAGCAACCTCAAGTATTGATACCCGTACGGAGCTTCTCATTCAGGAGGCGTTCGCTAAACTAATGAAGGGCCGAACGAGTTTCATCATTGCCCATAGACTCTCAACCATTGAAAATGCCGATCTTATTTTAGTCATGAATAATGGGGATATTGTTGAGTACGGAACTCATCATCAACTAATGAAAGCTAAGGGTATGTATTATCAAATGCAGACAGCCCAAAAGACACAAAATAGTTAAAACTAACAGAGCTTTTTTAGCTCTGTTTTTAAGATATTTAGGGTATTAGTTTGTGCAAAAATAACTAGTGATGAAATTGAATAATTTTTGCTTTTTTATTGGAAATAATAAGAATAAGATGGTAAACTAGAGTGGATATTATATAAAAAGAAGGTATCGAAAATTAGAATGTTAAAAAACAAAAATGTCCTTGTTTTTTGGGGACAAACCTTGCTTTATTTCATCATTTTTATGGCCCTAATATATCTCTACAATTACCTGGGACAAGGTCAAGGTAATTTTATCTATAACGAATTCTAGGAAGAATAATGACGAACACAAAAATTAAAGATATGCTTGAAACGATTGAGCAATTTGCTCAATCTCAACCAGACTTTCCTGTTTACAATATTCTTGGGGAAGTCCATACTTACGGTGACCTAAAGGCTGATTCAGATAGCCTAGCTGCTAAGATTGATAGTCTTGATATTCCAGAAAAATCACCAGTTGTGGTTTATGGTGGTCAAGAGTATGAGATGTTGGCAACCTTCGTTGCTCTAACTAAATCTGGTCATGCCTATATTCCAATTGATAGTCACTCAGCTCTTGAGCGTGTGACAGCTATTGTTGAAGTGGCCGAGCCGAGTCTGATTATTGCTATTAACGATTTTCCACTAGAGGATGTTAAAGCGCCAATTGTGACTCTAGATCAAGTGAAGGCAAGCTTCGCTAACAAGTCTAGTTATGAAGTGACCCATCCTGTTAAGGGTGATGATACTTATTACATCATCTTTACATCTGGAACGACGGGTAAACCTAAAGGCGTACAGATTTCGCACGATAATCTCCTTAGTTTCACCAACTGGATGATTACGGACAAGGAGTTTGCGACTCCAAAACGCCCACAAATGCTGGCCCAACCACCTTACTCATTTGACTTATCAGTGATGTATTGGGCGCCGACTTTGGCACTTGGAGGTACACTCTATGCGCTTCCTTCAGCTATTACTCAGGACTTCAAAAAGCTCTTTGAAACGATTTTCTCACTTCCAATTGCTATTTGGACCTCAACACCATCCTTTGCTGATATGGCCATGTTGTCTGAAGATTTCAATGCAGAGAAGATGCCAGAGATTACGCATTTCTATTTCGATGGAGAAGAGTTAACCGTTAAAACAGCTCAAAAACTTCGCCAACGTTTCCCAGAAGCACGTATTATCAATGCTTATGGTCCAACAGAAGCAACCGTAGCCTTGTCGGCTGTAGCAGTAACTGATGAAATGTTAGCTAATCTTAAACGCCTGCCAATTGGTTATACCAAGGAAGATTCACCGACTTATATTATCGATGAGGATGGAAATATCCTTCCAAATGGTCAACAGGGTGAAATCATCGTATCAGGTCCAGCAGTTTCAAAAGGTTACATGAACAATCCTGAAAAGACTGCGGAAGCTTTCTTTGAGTTTAATGGACTTCCTGCCTACCATACTGGTGATGTGGGTACTATGACTGATGAGGGTCTCCTTCTTTACGGAGGACGTATGGACTTCCAGATTAAGTTCAATGGTTTCCGTATTGAGTTAGAGGATGTTTCACAAAACCTTAACAAGTCTAAGTACATCGATTCAGCAGTAGCTGTACCACGTTACAATAAGGACCATAAGGTTCAGAATCTCTTGGCTTATGTCATTCTTAAGGATGGCGTTCGTGAGCAGTTTGAACGTGATATTGATATTACCAAGGCGATCAAGGCTGACTTGGAAAACATCATGATGTCTTACATGATGCCAACTAAGTTCCTCTATCGTGAGAGCCTGCCTTTGACACCAAATGGGAAGATTGATATCAAGGGGCTTATCAGTGAGGTCAACAACCGATGATAGACTTCTTGAAACAGCTTCCTCATTTAGAGGCCTATGGTAATCCTTTCTATTTCATCTATCTTGGACTAGCTTTATTACCGATTTTTGTAGGACTCTTCTTTAAAAAGCGTTTTGCGATTTACGAATGTTTGGTTAGTTTAGCTTTCATTGTTTTAGCCTTGACGGGTACCCATGCGAGTCAACTATTAGCCTTGCTTTTCTATATCGTATGGCAAATTATTTGGGTATACTCCTACAAACGTTACCGTAGTCAAAAGGATAATAAATGGGTCTTTTACCTGCACTCCTTTCTTGTGGTTCTACCTTTAGTTTTTGTTAAGGTTGAGCCAGCTATTAATGGTAACCAGTCGCTTTTTAACTTCCTTGGTATTTCTTACCTCACTTTCCGTGCAGTAGGTATGATTATCGAGATGCGTGATGGGGTGCTTAAAGAGTTCACACTAGGAGAATTTCTCCGATTCATGCTCTTTATGCCGACCTTCACAAGTGGTCCCATTGATCGCTTCAAACGCTTTAATGATGACTATCAAGCTATTCCTGAGCGTGATGAGCTGTTGAATATGTTAGAGCAAGCTGTAAAGTATATTATGCTTGGTTTTCTCTATAAGTTTGTTTTGGCTCAGATTTTTGGAAGTATGCTTTTACCACCATTAAAAGCACAAGCCTTGAGCCAGGGCGGTATCTTTAATCTACCAACGCTTGGTGTCATGTATGTTTATGGGTTTGATCTCTTCTTTGATTTTGCTGGCTACTCTATGTTTGCCCTCGCAGCATCTAATCTCATGGGGATTAAGAGCCCAATCAACTTTGACAAGCCTTTTATTTCACGTGATTTGAAAGAATTTTGGAACCGTTGGCATATGAGTTTGTCTTTCTGGTTCCGTGACTTTGTCTTTATGCGTATGGTTATGGTTTTGATGAGGAATAAGGTTTTTAAAAATCGTAATACCACATCAAACGTGGCCTATGTTCTCAATATGTTGGTAATGGGATTCTGGCATGGGGTTACCTGGTACTATATTGCCTACGGTATTTTCCATGGTATCGGTCTAGGTATTAACGATGCTTGGTTCCGTAAAAAGAAAACTATTAATAAAGAACGTAAAAAGCAGGCCTTGAGCCTCTTCCTGATAACAAATGGACAAAGGCTTTAGGAATCTTTATCACATTTAACACTGTTATGTTGTCATTCTTGATTTTCTCAGGATTCTTGAATGAACTTTGGTTCACTAAAAATAAGTAAAGGAAATATAAAAATGGATGTAAAATCTCAAGTTATTGAAATTATTGATGAGCTTTTCATGGAAGATGTTTCTGACATGATGGATGAAGATCTCTTCGACGCTGGTGTCCTTGATTCAATGGGGACTGTTGAACTTATTGTTGAATTGGAATCACGTTTCGATATTCGTGTGCCAGTTTCAGAATTTGGTCGTGATGATTGGAACACTGCCAATAAGATTGTTGAAGGGGTAACGGAGCTTCGCAATGCTTAAGCGTTTATGGCGGATTTTTGGTCCAGTAATTTGTGCTCTTGTCTTAGTAGTAGTGGTTATTTATTGCTATCCACAAGGCAGAAAACATAATTATCAGACTGATAAACGTAATGCAGTGACACTGACGACAGCTAACTTTAAGAGTCGTATTAATAAGACTAATGCCCTTTCCAATAAAGAACATCGTTTTGTACCTTTCTTTGGTTCTAGTGAGTGGTTACGTTTTGATGCCCTTCATCCAGCAGTTTTAGCTGAAAAATACAATCGTAACTATCGTCCATATTTTATTGGACAACGTGGCGCTGCCTCTTTAAACCAGTATCTTGGGATGCAACAAATGCTTCCTGAACTCAAAAATGGTACAGCTGTTTACGTCTTGTCTCCTCAATGGTTCACTAAGAAGGGTTACAATTCAGCAGCCTTTCAACAGTTCTTCAGTAATGATCAGCTCAGTAGTTTCTTGAATCAAAATGAAACTGATGAGAATTCAGAGTATGCTGCAAAGCGTATCTTAGAGATGAAGCCTGAGATTGCGATGAAGTCTCAACTTACTAAGGTCGCAAAAGGTCAAGAACTAAACGCTTTTGATAAGACTTATGTACAATTCTTGGCTGAGCTTAATAAACGTGAAGACGCCTTATTTAGTCCATTTGCAGCACCAAATAATGCCAATTACGATAAAAAAGTTCTTCCCTATTTAAAAGAATTGCCTGATGAATTTTCTTATGAAGCCCTTGATCAAGTTGCAGTAAGAGATGCGGAAGAACATACGAAATCAAATAGCTTTGGTATTGATGATCGTTTCTATAAGAAACGCTTGTCTAAAAAAATTGGCAAGCTTAAAGGCTTCCAAGAACACCTTTCTTATGAAGTTTCACAAGAATACGGTGACCTACAATTGGTTCTCAATCAATTTGCTAAATTAAAAACTAATGTTATCTTTGTCATTCCACCAGTCAATAGTAAGTGGATGGCCTATACAGGACTTAACCAGGAAATGTATGATGCAACAGTTTTGAAGATTCGTTATCAATTGGAAAGTCAAGGTTTTACCAATATTGCTGACTTCTCAAAAGATGGAGATCAAGCTTACTTTATGCAAGATACCATTCATATGGGCTGGAAAGGTTGGGTAGCCTTTGATAAGGCTGTTGATCCTTTTGTAAGTAATCCAACACCTGCCCCAAGCTATAACTTGAATGATCGTTTTTATAGCAAGGATTGGGCAAACTACACAGCCAACCCAAATGAATTCAAGTAATATTGTTTAACAAAAAAGGCCTAGATAAGGCCTTTTTGTTATGGGTAAAAATCATTATGACTTCAATTTACAGTCTGTTAACTCATTGTACGATCATATAAGTAATAAAAAGTGACAGATTTAAAATGATTTTACTGGTGCAATACATTCATATTTGGATTTCATACGAAGGCTTCAAAACATCCTATTTTTAAGCTATAGCAAGTTTGTAAGGATATATTGATTTTATTCTAGATTGATACTAAGCTATTATCTAATGAATCAATTGATACTATGCGATGGACAGAACAGTGAACAAATAAAAAGGATTGGAGGTAATTAGAAACGTCCAATCCTTTTTGAGTTTTAGCTAAATAGTTTATGTTAATTCTTTTTTGTAAGGGCCTTTCGAATGAAATCTGCTGGTATAATCAATACAGCAATAAGAAGAGCAACGATATAGTGATGAATATCCATTGGAACAGTACTAAATACTTTTCCACCGAATTGGATAATCAAGGTTTGAACAACAGCGATAGAAATCATTACAATTGAGAATTTCTTGTTTTCACTGATATGTTCAAACACATTGAATCCATTACTACGTGTATTAAGCGAGTTGAAAATGACAGCATAGATAAATACAGTAAATGTAAATGTTGTTACCATTTCAAAGTTTCCAGTTCCATTTGTGATAAAGTCTTGAATACCACCAACATTTTTGAGAATTGCCAAACATACGACAGTAATGAAGACACTAGCTACACCGATAGCAGACTTCATATAGCCAGTAAGAATATTTGCTTTCTTAGCGACTGGTTTTTCGTTCATGTAACGATCTAGCGTAGGCTCTTCACCAAAGGCGAGGGCAGCGAGTGTATCCATGATAAGGTTAATCCAGAGAATTTGGATAATTGTAAATGGCTCTTTGAGACCTAAAAGTGGTGAGAGAAGTGACATGGCAATAGTCGTCACGTTAACGGTTAACTGGAAGATAATAAATTTACTTACTGACTTACTCATGGTGCGTCCATAGAGGACAGCTTTTTCAATCGAAGTCAATGAATTATTCAAGATAACGATATCTGAGGCTTCTCGTGCGACTTCAGTACCGTCACCCATTGAGAAGCCGACATCAGCTGATTTGAGGGCAGGTGAGTCGTTAACTCCATCTCCTGTCATACCAGCGACCATATCAAGGTCCTGAGTAGCTTCAATAAGGCGTTTTTTATCCATTGGAAGGGCACGGCTAACAACCTTCAAGAAAGGTAATTTTTGCTTAAGTTCTTGATTTGAAAGGGCAGTGAGTTCATCATGAGTTAGAACAAGGTCGTTTTCTCCAGTAACAATACCAGCCTCCTTAGCAATGGCAACGGCAGTTTCCTTACGGTCACCAGTTACCATAACGACTTGTACACCTGCACGGTTCATGGTTTCAACGGTTTGTTTAATTGACGAACGAACATTATCACGGATACATACGATACCAATCAAGACTTTATCATTACCATTTGTATTAAGGATAGCAAGCAAACGCATTGAACGGTTTGCTTGTTCCAAAGATAATTCTTGGAAATGAGTTTTGATATCATCTGTAAAGTTTTGCTTATGTCCATATTTATCAAGATAGTAGTAGCAGTCATTTAGGATAAATTCTGGAGCGCCCTTGATGTAGGTTTTTCCGTCATTAGTCGTCACACTTGCAAATTTTGTTGCTGAGTTGAATTGTTGCTTCTCAGTAATAGAGTTGGTATCAAAATTAAGGCTATCACGTCCAATAAGGAAGTCAAGAAGTGCACGGTCTGTAGCATTACTACCAACAGCATTGCCATCTGCTATCATAGCATCGTTATTAAGACCGATACCATTAATCATTTCTGCTTTAAGGCTATCTGATATTGTGTCAAAATCTGGAGCATCAGTTTCACCAGTTGCTGCATAGAGTGTTCCATCAGCAAGGAAAAAGTCAACTACAGATAGTTTACCTTCAGTGATAGTACCAGTCTTATCACTGAAGAGGATATTCATGTATCCAGCTGTTTCAATGGTATCAGGATGGCGAACCAGAATATTTTGAGCCAAAAGTCGACCTGAGTTCATAGAAGAAACAAGGGCCAACATCATTGGAAGTCCTTCTGGAACAGCCATGATGATGATAGTAACCGCAAAGAGAATTGTTTCAATGATAAGAAGGAAAATTGAACCACCATTGAGGTTATTAGCCTTATTGAGGGCAATAAAGCCTAATACAAGGTTGATAACGGAATAGGCACCACCGGCACTATAACCAAGGACACCGATGTTTCCAGCAAGTTGATTAAGCTTTTCTTTAGAAGGAGAATCTTTACTGTCTTCTTGAAGAGAGGTATTAATACTTCCTAAGACTGTATTGTCACCAATTTGTGTAGCCTCCATAACAGCTTCACCAGAAGTCACAACAGTTCCACGGAAGACTTTGAGCTCTGTAAAGAGGTCTGAAGAATCTGGTTCTTCTTGATCACCAAGAGGAAGTTTTTTAGCATCCTCGCTCTCACCATTAAGGACAGCTTGGTTTACTTTTAACTCACCTTCCAGGATGATACCGTCCACTGGAACCTTGTCACCTGATTGAAGGAGGATTTGATCTCCTTTTACAATATTATCCACGAGAACCTCTTTAAGTTTACCATCACGATAAACCTTAGCATTAGTTTTTGAAGCCTCTTCCTGAAGGGTATTGAATTTTTGCTCGTTACGGTATTGTGAAATGGCTGAAAATCCTGTAGACATCAAAATGGCGAAAATTAGTGAGATAGCCTCATACCAATTAGCTTCACCAATAGCAGGGAAAATCATTCCAACAAAGTTGAAGATAATTTTTAATCCTAAGGCAGCCAAGAGGATAAGAATCCATTGATCTTGGAAGGCTTCGATAAAGATTGAGAGAAGCGAGTTAGCTTCTTTGCTAGAGAGTCTATTATCGCCATGGGTGTTTTTACTAGCTTGAACTTCAGCAGAAGTCAAGCCTTTAAAATTTTTCATTTAAGGTTTTTGTCCTTTCTAAAACTGTTCCTGAGCTTTAAGTTTCAGGATTGCATTATTTGTCATTAAAGGAATCATAGCTTTAATGACTGCTATCTAGTATTATACTGCATTTAAACTGAAATGGTTAATTATTCAATAGAAGAAATAGTAATAAAACTTAATCGCTAGCAGTGACGGAATGGTAGAAAACACAAAGTGATCCTTTAAAGCTCAGGTTAACCTCTAATACTTAATTCATACAATCCTCTCACAGCATTACAAGCATAGATAGCTTGAGCTTGTTTTAGGTCAACTAAAGTTAATACCTTTTCTTTAACTTCTTTTTGAGCTATCAGGTGCTGTCTGTAAATCCCATTTAGGATACCAAGTTGCACAGGAGGTGTGTACAGTTGGTTATTAATTTTGACAACGAGGTTACCGATAGAGGTTTCTAGGAGTTGCCCCTCATGGTTATAGTAGATTTGCTCATGAGGTCCGATACTAAGGTGAGGTCGGTAACTTGTTTTAAAGAAGGTATAGGGGCTATCCAAAGGATGCAATTGCTCCACTAATCTTGCTTGGCAAAAACTATCGGACAAGTCTATTAGTGGAGAATGGTCAAACTTTAGTTCACCGTCTTTTGAAAGAGAGAATTTAAGACGATAGTCTGTGTCAACATCAAAAGACTGACACAGGGATTCTACTTGATAGTGAGCTTCTTCCTTCTTAAAAGGAAAATCAAAGTAGCGGCTGGCCTCTTGTAAGCGATTAAGGTGCTCCTCTATAAAGAGTAATCTTCCTTGATGGACCAGACCAGTTGAAATGAGATCAAATTTAGGATTCTGACGATATAAAACAGCTGCTTTTTGCTTGGTTTCTTCATATTCATCTGCCCAATTGCTATCCCAGGTAATGCCTCCCCCGACACCATAGATAGCTTTTGTTCCCTGCATTTGAAGGGTTCGGATTGCAACATTGAAAATTGTCGGTCCCTGAGGTGGTAAAATACCGATAGTCCCACAATAAACACCACGCGCCTGTTTTTCTACCGCTGAGATAATAGACATAGTAGCTATTTTGGGTGCTCCAGTGATTGATCCACAAGGGAAAAGTGCTTGAAAGACATCACTTAGATTCTTATTTTCTAAGAGCTGTGTTTCAATAGTAGAAGTCATTTGCCAAACTGTAGAGTATTGTTCAACGTGACAAAGGCTTTTGACCTTTTCACTACCTATTTTTGAGATACGGTTCATATCATTGCGTAGGAGATCAACAATCATCATATTTTCTGAACGATTTTTTTGATCATGCGCAAGCCACTGAGCCTGTTTGAGGTCAGTAGCAGTTGTTAAACCGCGATTGGTCGTGCCTTTCATAGGACGTGTGGTTAGTGTATCGCCCTCTTTCTTAAAGAAAAGCTCTGGACTTATAGAAATAATAGAAAGGTCATCATGTTGAATAAAGGCGTTGTAGTGAGCATTCTGCTCGACAACAAGCCGGTTATAGATGGCAAAAGGGTCTGCAGTTAGGTCTTGTTGCAATTGAACAGTATAGTTGACCTGGTAGGTATCTCCTTGTCGGATATGATGATGTATTTTCTGGATAGCCTCCTTATATTCAGAAGCTGAAGTTAGCTCCTTCCATGAATCCGGTAGAGAAACTGGCTCATACGATAATGGAAGAGGTTCCGTTTGAACGGTTTCATGAATGGTGAAATAGAGGAGATATTCAGACATTAAGGGGCCATTCAAAACCTCAAACTTAGGTTCAAAGGCCGCAGACGCTTCGTAGGAAAGGTAGCCCACTGCATAATAGCCTTCTTTTTGATAGGCCTCTACTTGGGCTAGAAGTGGTTTAACTTCATTAATATCTTTGGTTTTTAATTCTTTGAGAGGATTTTTAAAGACTTGTCTCAGCCCAAAATCTTTAAAATCAATAACAGTTTTCTTATGCATAGTTAGAGTATAACATAAGAAGTTTGTCTCTGGTTATTTTTCATGTTTTAAATCTTATTCTCAAAATTTTAACCAAAGATGAACTTTTCAGATAGTTTTACATATGTTATAATGAAAGGAGTAAAAGAAGATTTTAGAGGGAATTATGACTGAAAAAAATAAATTTGAGAAAGGTAGCAGCAACCTTTCAAATAAAAAACAAAAAAGGCAATTCTTGGAAACACCAGATGTATGAACTTGAAATTGCCATTGCCAAAGAGTCTAATAACAAAAAGAGAGATGAACTGATTAAAATTCATAATGGCTATATGAATGAATATGACAGTTTAAAGAAACAAATCATTTGGTTAGCCGTTTTGGGAATTTGTTTCCTACTTGTACTAGCAGTTTTTGGTTATTTTATTTGGAATAGTTATAATAGTGAAAATATGTCTTATACATCATCTTGGATTCAAGAGAGAGTGATAGAATCTATTAGGAGTTAGTCATTATAGTTCTGGCTTTCTCTATTAATACAGCAATAAGGAGAAAGGTAAGGCTTAAGCTATCAGGTACAGCAACAAGAATCTCTAGACAAATGTCTAGGGATTTTTTGCTACCATACCTATAGTTATTAGCTATAATAATATCTAAGCAAAAGGAGATAACAGACAGGATAAATCCCTTAGTTTATAGGTTATAGCTAAAAACTATATATAGAGAAAACTAATACCAATTATACAGAAAGCTATTTCTTTGGTAAGATTAATGCAACAACAAAGAGGAGGACACAAGATGTCAACTACTATCATTGGTTTCCCACGTTTGGGTGAATTCCGCGAATTAAAATTTACAACAGAAAAATACTTTAGAAAAGAAATCACAGCAGATGAACTTTTGGCTGCAGCTAAAGACTTGCGTGCTAAGCATTGGAATATTGTCAAAGAAAAGGTATTACTGAGATTCCTTCAAATGACTTTTCTCACTATGATAATTTCCTTGATGCGGCTTTCTTATTCAACGTTGTGCCTGCATCTGTTCAAAACTTGGATTTGACAGAATTGGAACAATATTTTGCTTTGGCGCGTGGTTACCAAGGTGAAAAAGGGGATGTACGTGCCCTTCCGATGAAAAAATGGTTCAATACTAACTACCATTACATCGTTCCAAAATTTGAAAAAACAACAGAAGTTAAACTTGCTGGTCACAAGATTTTTGATGAGTACCAAGAAGCAAAAGAATTGGGTATCAACACTCGTCCAGTTGTTGTTGGACCATTCACTTTCCTTCAATTATCTGACTTTGAAGATGGTGTAAAAGCCGAAGACTTCGTTGATAGTTTTGTAGCTGCCTACCAAGAAGTTTTTGCTAAATTGACTGAACTTGGTGCGACTCGTATCCAACTTGATGAACCAGCACTTGTTAAAGATTTGACAGCTGATGAAAAAGCACTCTTCTTGAATCTTTACAATAAACTCTTGGCTGACAAGAAAGGCCTTGAAGTCTTGATTCAAACATACTTTGGTGATGTTCGTGATGTCTATAATGATCTCGTGAACTTGCCAGTTGACGGTATTGGTCTTGACTTTGTCGAAGGTAAGAAGACACTTGAACTTGTTAAAGGTGGTTTCCCAGCTGACAAGACTCTCTATGCTGGTATTGTTAATGGTAAAAATATCTGGCGTAATAACTATGAAAAGAGCTTGGAAATCTTGGATCAAGTTCCAGCTGAAAATGTTGTCTTGACGACTTCATGTTCTCTTCTTCATGTACCATTTACAACTGCTAATGAAGACTTTGAACCAGCCATTTTGAATCACTTTGCTTTTGCCGTTGAAAAATTGGAAGAACTTCGTGATTTGGATGCTATCCGCAATGGTCAAGGTGCTGAAGCACTTGCTGCTAACAAAGATCTCTTTGCTACTGAACGTGTTGGTGAAAACGCTGAACTTCGTGCTCGTATTGCAGGCTTGACAGAAGCAGATTACACACGTTTGCCAGCTTTTGCAGAACGTGAAGCTATTCAAAAAGATGCTTTCAAACTTCCATTGCTTCCAACAACAACTATTGGTTCATTCCCTCAAACTAAGGAAGTGCGTTCTAAACGTTTGGCCTTCCGTAAGCATGAATTGTCACAAGAAGATTACGATGCTTTCCTTGCACAAGAAATCGATGAATGGATTAAGTGGCAAGAAGAAGTTGGATTTGATGTTCTTGTCCATGGTGAATTTGAACGTAACGACATGGTTGAGTACTTCGGTCAAAACTTGTCTGGTTACCTCTTCTCTAAAAATGGTTGGGTGCAATCATATGGTATGCGTGGGGTTAAACCACCAATCATCTGGGGTGATGTCACTCGTCTTAACCCAATCACTGTGAAATGGTCTAGCTATGCACAAAGCCGTACAGACAAGCCTGTTAAGGGTATGTTGACTGGACCTGTTACTATCCTTAACTGGTCATTCCCACGTGAAGACATCTCTATCAAGGATTCTACTCTTCAAATCGCCCTTGCTATTAAGGATGAAGTTCTAGACCTTGAAGCAGCAGGCGTTAAAATCATCCAAATTGACGAAGCTGCACTTCGTGAAAAATTGCCACTCCGTCGCAGTGACTGGTACGAAGACT
This sequence comes from Streptococcus sp. HSISS2, assembly GCF_000448665.1. Taxonomy (NCBI): domain Bacteria; kingdom Bacillati; phylum Bacillota; class Bacilli; order Lactobacillales; family Streptococcaceae; genus Streptococcus; species Streptococcus sp. HSISS2. The sequence goes on from NZ_CM002133.1 coordinate 514,276, forward strand.
ACCTTGACTGGGCGATTCCAGCCTTCCGTTTGGTACACTCAACAGTAGCACCAGACACACAAATCCACACTCACATGTGTTATTCAGAATTTACAGATATCATCCCAGCTATCGATAACTTAGATGCAGATGTTATCTCATTTGAAGCTAGCCGTTCAAACCTTGAAATCTTGGACGAGCTTAAAGCGAAAAACTTCCAAACAGAAGTTGGACCTGGGGTTTACGATATCCACTCACCACGTGTCCCTAAAGACGGTGAAATTGATCACACAATTGAAGCAATCTTGGCTAAAGTTCCAAGTAGCAAAGTATGGATCAATCCAGACTGTGGTTTGAAAACTCGTGGTATCAAAGAAACTAAAGAAAGTTTGATTAAGCTCGTAGCAGCCGCAAAAGCAGCTCGTGAAAACTTGTAATTAACATTATAATACTTTGAAGACCTTCTTACTGAGTGTAGAGGGTCTTCAATAGGTAATGATTCCTAAAGATTTTTGCAAGTAGGCTAGCTAAAATTGTTTCTATGTGGTTCTGAGATGACTAAACACTAAAATTTGCTTTTGTCTCAACAAAAATCTAAAAAGAAGAAGGTAAAATATATGACAAGCCAAACACCATCACTCTCTTTTGAAGTCTTTCCGCCTAATCCAGCTGTAGGTAATGAAAAAATTTTGCTTGCCCTTGAGGATATGAAAGGACTGTCACCCCATTTTATTAGTGTCACAGCTAGTAATAACAAATATAATATCAAAGAGACAACGGTTCCTTTGGCAAACCATATTCAAAATGATCTAGCTATCCCGACAATTGCCCATCTTCCAGCTATTTATTTGACAAAAGAAAAGGTTGCGGACACACTTCGTGAATTAGATGCTGTCGGTGTGCATCGTATTTTGGCCCTTCGTGGTGATATTATCCCAGGGGTTGAACCTCTTAAAGATTTCACATATGCTACTGATTTGATTGAGTTTATCAAGGAAAAGGCTCCTCAATTTGATATTGTCGGTGCTTGTTATCCTGAAGGTCACCCTGATTCACCAAATCAAATCTCCGATATTCAAAATCTTAAGAAAAAAGTTGATTCTGGTTGCTCTAGTCTTGTGACTCAACTCTTCTTTGATAATGAACGCTTCTACGATTTCCAAGATAAATGTACTCTTGCTGGTATTGATGTGCCTATCCATGCTGGTATTATGCCTATTTTGAATCGTAATCAAGCCTTACGCCTACTTAAGACCTGTGAAAATATCCACTTGCCACGTAAATTCCGTGCTATTTTGGATAAGTATGAGCATGATCCTGAATCTCTTAGAGCTGCCGGTTTAGCATATGCTGTTGACCAAATCGTGGATTTGGTTACACAAGACGTTGCAGGAGTTCACCTGTATACGATGAATAATGCAGCGACAGCTAGACATATTTACAATGCAACACATGCTTTATTTAAGAGTCATTCAAATTCTGAGAAGTAATAAAACGATTTTAAAACCACTTATAGATCATCTATAAGTGGTCTTTTTGTCTCTTAAAAGGTAGTGGCTTAAAGATGTTCTGATTTCCCTCAAACTTAAAGAACTTAAAACAGACATAAAGGAAATCAGAAAAAGGTTAGACAGAATTAATGTTCCATCTAACCCCTGTAAGCTTGTATAGTCTGAGAGACTATTCAATAAAATCTTGTGTTATTTGATGTCTAAACAGTTAAATCTTATTACCCTACGAAAGCGTTAATTTCTGCTTCAATATTGGCAATCTTTTGTTTAGCATCTGCTTCAGATTCTCCAACTGTTGCAATGTAGAATTTGATTTTTGGTTCTGTACCTGAAGGACGAACGGCAAACCATGAATCATCAGCCAAGAAGTATTTCAATACATTACTTGGAGGAGTTGTCAATTTTTCTACGCCGGCAGCAGTAGTAGCTGTTTGTTCTAAGAAGTCTTCTGTCTTAGCAATATCAGTGTTGTTGAATTGTTTAGGAGCATTGCCACGGAATTTATCCATGATTTTCTTGATTTCAGCAGCACCATCGACACCTGAGAGAGTAACAGAAATAGTCTTTTCTGCGAAGTAGCCATATTCTTTGTAGATTTCTTCAATACCATCAGCCAATGTCATACCACGTGAACGGTAGTAGGCTGCGATTTCTGCAACGATAAGAACAGCTTGGATAGCGTCTTTATCACGTACAAATGGTTTGATGAGGTAACCGAAGCTTTCTTCAAAACCAAGCATGTAAGTGTAATTGTGTTGTGTTTCAAATTCATGAATCTTTTCACCGATAAATTTGAAACCAGTCAAGACGTTAAACATAGTAGCGCCGTAGCTTTCCGCAATCTTAGTTACCAACTCAGTTGATACGATTGATTTACAAAGAGCTGCATTAGTTGGAAGGGTACCAGCTGTTTTGTGAGCTTCGAGGATATATTTGGCGATGATAGCACCAATTTGGTTACCTGAAAGGTTGAGGTAAGAACCATCTGGTTGGCGAATTTCAACACCAAGACGGTCTGCATCAGGGTCAGTTGCAACCAATACGTCGGCATCTACTTTACGACCGAGTTCTTCAGCAAGAGCAAAGGCTTCTTGGTTTTCTGGGTTTGGTGATTTGACAGTAGAGAAGTCAGCATCTGGAACAGCTTGAGCTTCAACGACTTGAACAGCATCAAATCCAGCTTGAGCAAGTGCACGACGTGCCAACATTTCACCTGTACCGTGAAGTGGTGTGTAGACAATCTTCATGTCACGACCGTATTCATTAATCAAGTCTTGGTTGATGTTGACATCTTTAACTTCTTTCAAGTATTCAGCATCAACATTTTCACCGATGACTTCAATTAGTCCACTAGCCTTGCTTTCTTCTAAATCAGCCAATTTCACTGTGAAAGGATTTTCGATAGCACGGATGTAGTCTGTCAATGCATCTGCATCTGCTGGTGGCATTTGTCCACCATCTTCTCCGTAAACCTTGTAACCATTAAATGGTGCAGGGTTGTGACTAGCTGTTACCATGATACCAGCAAATGTGTGAAGATGACGTACTGCAAATGACAACTCAGGTGTTGGACGAAGGCTTTCAAATACATAAGATTTGATACCGTGCGCTGCCAAAACTTGTGCAGATTCAAATGCAAATTCTGGAGAGAAGTGACGGCTGTCATAGGCAATAGCAACCCCACGTTTTTTAGCTTCCTCACCTTTTGAGTCGATTAATTGCGCCAAACCTTCAGTCGCTTGACGGACCACATAAATGTTGATACGGTTTGTACCAGCACCAATCAAACCACGCATACCAGCTGTACCGAATTCAAGGTTGGTATAGAAGGCATCTTCTTTGGTTTTTTCATCCATTGCGACCAACTCGTCACGAAGGTAAGTTGGTAATTCAGCAAAATCGAGCCATTTTTTATAATTTTCAGTGTAAGACATAGCATTCTCCTTTATATTTTTAATCGCTTACATTATAACAAATTTTTTCAGAAAATTCTAGCGATAATTGTAAATCTTTTTAAAAAGAAAATGGTATCTGAAATGTAAATGAAAATAAAAGAGCCAAGACATATCAGTCTCGACCTAACTAATTATTTTAATCTTTCAAGCGTCGGAACGGCTGCAGTTGCGACAAGAACTGTAGCAATGACTTCAATAAGAGAGTTTGTTGTCAAAATCAAAGCAAGAAAATGTTGAAAGCTGCCACCATAGATGTTGCCGAAGAAGATGTAAATTCCTAATAGAACAAAAATGGTATTGGTCATAGATCCGACAATAGCAGCTGTTACCAAACCAGTACGATTGTGTAGCCAGCGATAGATGAAGTAAGGAGTCACTCCAATTAAAATACGTGGAACCAGTGCAATAATGAGAGAATAGAGGTTTCCATGTGAGACAAAGGGACTAAAGAGGAAACTTGCTGGTGTCAAGACCAATGTATTCATGGTCACACTAAAGAGTCCCATTAGGAGTCCCAAAATGGCTCCAATCCTAGGTCCATAAATGACGGAAGCGATAACAACAGGAATATGAACCAAGGTCGGTTGAATCCCAGACGGAACAAATTCGAGAATGAAAGACGTCACAAAATGAATGGTGAGCATCACTGCAAAAAAGATGGCAATTCGTGCAATAGCGGTTGATTTTTTCATAAAAATTTTCCTTACGAGTTTGTAGAATAGTATCTGATTTTCAGCACTATCCATAGATTAAATAATTTACTTTTTCAATCGTAGAAGCATAGGAGTGATACTTACTGTCAAAAGTCCAGCAATAACCATTTCGGCAATCGAGTTGGTTGTAAAAATGGTTGCCATTAAGGTTTTGCCACCCTGTGAGTAGAAATTAGGAATTAAAAAGTAGATACCCAAGAGTACGAAAAAGGTATTTGTAAAGGCTCCAATGACTCCAGAAAGTGTCAAGCCTAAGCGGTTTTGAAGTATCTTGTAAACAAAATACGGTAAGATACCGATTAATACACGAGGAACAATAGCAATAACAGCAGATGCCCAAGTTCCACCTTCAACAAAGGGACTAAAAAGGTAGCTGCTCACTGTGTAGATCACTGTGTTACGGACGATACTCATAAGTCCCATGAAACCACCTAAATAGGCTCCAATTTTGGGGCCATAGACGATACTAGCAATAATCACTGGAATATGTGTTAGGGTTGGTTTGATGGGGAGTACAAAAGCAGCGAAAATAGTTTGACTGAGCACTTCAATGACCACCATTGTAGCTATCAAGAGTGCCAACTGCGCCGTTTGGTTTGCCTTACTTTTCTTATTCATCTTCATCTCCTATTGTTTGTAGAAAGTTAATTTATTAGCTTAGAGTCAATTGCTTCAAGAATGACATCAATATCAGCCAAAGCACCACGTCCCGTATCTCCACAGGCGAGTACACCAGACTTAGGAAGAATTTCTTGGTAGCCAAGGTCATGCAAAGTATCTAAATTTTCCTAGTCAATGGATTGTCATACATTTTAGTATTCATTGCTGGTGAAATTAGTTTTGGGGTGGTGCTGGGTAGTGCTAAAGCAGTAGCAGTCAGCATGTTATCAGCCATCCCGTTAGCTAACTTAGCAATAGTATTGGCTGAAGCTGGAGCAACAATAAAGAGGTCAGCTTCCTTACCTAGGTCAATATGATTGATACGGTCAGCTAATTTTTCCTCCATGACATCAGTGTGAACAGGGTTCTTCGAGAGAACTTGAAGTGTCAGAGGGGTGATAAAGGCTTGAGCAGCTTCAGTCATAATGACGTTAACGTCATAGCTTTTTTTCTTTAATCTGCTTGTTAAATCAGCTGCTTTATAGGCAGAAATTGATCCTGACACAGCCAGAATGATACGTTTAGTCATGACATATCCTTTCAAATAAAGCTCGAGCAATTGCAGCTTTGGTCCTAACCTTCTCCTCGCTTTTCTCGTCAACTAGATAGGCAATATGTTGATCTGGAGTAATATCACTCAAGTCGTTGGCAACAATAATATCAGCTTTGTTGCGTTTCAGACTTGCACGAGCAACCTCAAAAAGCTCTTCTTTTCTTACATTAACCAAAAGTTTGAAGCCAATCAATTGAATATCAGGATTCCATTGTTTGACGAGGCTAATGACCTTCGGTGTTTTTTAAGAAAAAGAACCTGATAATCAGAAGCCGATGATATCTTGCTTTCAGTGTTAGATTTATGCAAGAATTGAGCGAGATCTTCGGTGTCCTCCAGTTCAGCAAAATCCGTCATATAAATAGGAGTATAATCAGAGACTGCCATACTATGTATAAGAACATCGTGCTCTTTGACGAGTGGCTCCATCTTTTTGAGAAGACTTTCTACGTTCGTAATTTCTGTAATCTTTAGATTTTCTTTCGGTTCTGGTTTAACCGCTGTCTTGGTCGTTACTAAGGTTACTTGGTGACCCTTAGCCAAGAAAAGTTCTGCGATTTCCTTTCCTAGATAACCTGTTGAATGGTTTGTGATTCCACGTACAGCATCAATCTTTTCAGTGGTACCACCCGATGTAATCAAAATTTTCATAGTAGTATTGTACTAAAAATTGAGTCTTTAGTAAATATATAGTAGGTATTTTTGGGGTGTACCCCTATAAATTAAAGTTATAACGATTTATAACAAAACAAAACCGAACATTGAAAAGTAATTAACCAAAAATAATGCGTTTTTTATCAAACTCTGATATAATAGATTCTAGAAAAATATAGAGGAGTGTTTCATGAAAACAGATATCGAAATTGCTCAAAGTGTAGAATTAAAACCAATCACAGAAGTAGTTGAAAAAGTTGGAATCGGCTTTGACGATTTGGAACTCTACGGAAAATATAAGGCAAAATTGTCATTTGATAAAATCAATGCTGTCAAAGACAATAAGCCAGGAAAATTGATTTTGGTGACA
>NZ_CM002133.1:522254-525560 GCF_000448665.1 Streptococcus sp. HSISS2
GAAAATTGATTTGGTGACAGCTATCAACCCAACACCAGCTGGTGAAGGGAAGTCAACCATGTCAATTGGTCTTGCAGATGCTCTTAACAAAATTGGTAAGAAAACAATGATTGCCCTTCGTGAACCATCTCTTGGTCCGGTTATGGGAATCAAAGGTGGTGCTGCAGGTGGTGGTTACGCTCAAGTGCTTCCGATGGAAGATATCAACCTCCACTTCACAGGGGATATGCACGCTATTACTACAGCGAATAATGCTTTGTCAGCCCTTCTTGACAACCATATTCATCAAGGAAATGCTCTCGGCATTGACCAACGTCGTATCATTTGGAAACGTGTGGTTGACCTTAATGACCGTGCGCTTCGTCATGTAAACGTTGGTCTTGGCGGACCACTTAATGGTATTCCACGTGAAGATGGTTTTGATATTACTGTTGCGTCTGAAATCATGGCGATTCTTTGCTTGGCTACTGATATTAATGACCTTAAAGAACGTTTGGCTAACATTGTAGTTGCCTACCGTTATGACCGTACACCAGTTTATGTACGTGATCTTGAAATTGAAGGTGCGCTTACCCTTATTCTTAAAGATGCCATCAAACCTAACTTGGTACAGACAATTTATGGGACACCAGCCTTGGTACACGGTGGTCCATTTGCCAATATCGCTCACGGATGTAACTCAGTTCTAGCTACAGCTACAGCTCTTCGTTTGGCTGATTATACGATTACTGAAGCAGGTTTCGGTGCTGACCTTGGTGCTGAAAAATTCCTTGATATCAAGACTCCAAACCTCCCGACAACTCCTGATGCTGTTGTTATTGTTGCGACACTTCGTGCCCTTAAAATGCACGGTGGGGTAGCCAAAACGGACCTCTCTGAAGAAAATGTTCAGGCCGTTCGTGATGGCTTCGCAAACTTGAAACGTCATGTGGAAAACGTTCGTAAATTTGGTCTTCCAGCAGTCGTTGCTATTAACGAGTTTGTTGCTGATACAGAAGCTGAAATTGCAGCCCTTAAAGAACTTTGTGCAGAAATCGATGTTCCTGTTGAATTGGCTAGCGTTTGGGCTAATGGTGCTGATGGTGGTATTGACCTTGCCAACGCGGTTGTTGATGCTGTTGAAAATGAGAATGCTGACTATAAACGTCTTTATTCTGATGATGATAGCTTGGAAGCGAAAATCACTAAGATTGTTACTGAAATCTATGGTGGTAAATCAGTTGTCTTCGAGAAAAAAGCTAAGAACCAGCTCAAACAATTTGCAGAATTTGGTTGGGACAAATTGCCAGTATGTATGGCTAAAACACAATACAGCTTCTCTGATAATCAATTCTTACTCGGGGCTCCAGAAGGCTTCGATATCACGATTCGTGAGTTCATTCCTAAGACTGGTGCCGGCTTTATCGTAGCTCTTACAGGTAATGTCATGACCATGCCTGGTTTGCCAAAAGCCCCAGCAGCCCTCAAGATGGATGTTGCTGAAGACGGAACAGCAATTGGTTTGTTCTAATAACAAATATTTCTTGGAAACAGTGCCAGTTGGTGCTGTTTTTTTGCTCTATTTATGAAAAACTTAAGGAAGATAAGATAAACTGAGTCTTAACGAAAGAAAATAAAGCACTAGAAGATTAAGTGTATTTTCGATATAATGGGAAGACTTAGAGAGATATATGACTAGGTTTTGCACCTAGTAAGGGAGATAACTATGATTAAAATATTACTAGTTGAAGATGATTTGAGTTTGTCAAACTCAGTTTTTGATTTTTTAGATGATTTTGCTGATGTTATGCAAGTTTTTGATGGTGACGAGGGTCTCTATGAGGCTGAGAGTGGGGTTTATGACTTAATCCTTCTAGATCTTATGTTACCTGAAAAAGATGGTTTTACGGTCTTGAAGGAGCTACGTGAAAAAGGAGTCACAACACCTGTTCTCATTATGACCGCTAAGGAAAGTCTTGATGATAAGGGGCACGGTTTTGAGCTTGGCGCTGATGATTACCTTACCAAACCTTTCTATTTGGAAGAGCTAAAAATGCGTATTCAAGCACTTTTGAAACGCTCTGGTAAATTTGACCAAAACACCCTCTCTTTTGGGGATGTCCGTGTTAATCTTTCTACGAATTCAACTTTCGTGGGAGACAAAGAAGTGGAACTTCTAGGTAAAGAGTTTGATTTGCTGGTTTACTTCCTACAAAATCAAAATGTCATCCTACCTAAGTCACAAATTTTTGACCGTCTCTGGGGATTTGATAGTGATACTACCGTCTCTGTTGTTGAGGTTTATGTTTCAAAAATTCGTAAGAAATTGAAGGGAACTGACTTTGCGGCTAACCTTCAAACTTTGAGAAGCGTGGGGTATATTTTGAAAAATGCTGACTAAGTTTTTCAATTATCTCTTAAGGAGAATCAAGTCAGACGGTTTTAAGACTTTCATCCATTTCTTTGCGACTTTTTCTGGTATTTTCCTCATCATGACTGTCATGATATTGCAAATTTTGAGTTATGGTGTTTACTCTAATGTTGATTCTAGTTTGAAAATTGCAGCAAACAAATCAAATTCTTATTTGGAAATGGAGATGTTGAAACGAGAACTCTTTGTGACTTCTGAGGTAGATCAAAACAATACGACAACTATTTATCAGACATATGATACCAAAGGGTCTTCAGAGCCGCCTAAAACCAGTGCTAATAATCAAGATTCTAAAAAGAAAAAATCTAAGATGGAAGATGCTCCTCATGATTTATCAGTGGCTGCTAATACAAGTGTTCTCGTTCTTGATAAAGATGGCAAAGTCTTAAATACTGTTGATAAATTTTCTAGCTTGACCAATCTCTCAATTGATAGAAGTAATCTTGACATTATTAGTCAAGGTAGTGCTCAGAATTACTTCAATCAGACTGAAAAGTATCGTTTGATTACTGAAAAGGTAGATAGTAGTCTATACCCTGATGCTAAGTATGTTGTTATCGCTATCAACACGACTCAGTTAGAGGAGGCGACTGAACGTTACGTTAAGCTAATCGTCATTATGATGAGTTTCTTCTGGCTGTTGTCTGTAGCAGCAAGTATGTATCTGGCCAAATGGTCAAGACGTCCTATCCAAGAAAGTTTGGAAAAGCAGAAGGCCTTTGTTGAAAATGCTAGTCACGAGTTAAGGACGCCTCTTGCAGTCATTCAAAACCGTCTTGAAGTTCTTTTCCGTAAGCCAGAGAGTACAATTTTAGACAATTCGGAGAATATTGCATCAAGTCTAGATGAAGTACGTAATATGCGTCTTTTGACAACAAATCTTTTGAATTTGGCCC
>NZ_CM002133.1:527160-541437 GCF_000448665.1 Streptococcus sp. HSISS2
GCCAGAGATTGAAACGATAGATCCAGCTTTCTTCGATACTGTTTTTGCTAATTATGCGATGATTGCTGAAGAAAGTGAGAAGGGCTTTACTGCTCGAAATCAAGTTATTCGTCCTATTCAGACTGATAAAACCTTGTTGAAACAGTTGATGACGATTTTATTTGACAATGCTGTTAAATATACGGAAGATGATGGACAGGTGACCTTTACCGTTCGCACAAATGATCGTCATCTTTATATCTCTGTTGCGGATAATGGTCCTGGTATCTCAGATGCAGATAAGAAAAAATCTTCGATCGATTTTATCGGGTGGACAAGGCCAGAACCAGACAAAAAGGTGGCTTTGGACTAGGCTTATCCTTAGCACAACAAATTGTAGTTGCACTTAAGGGAACGATTACTGTGAAGGATAATCAACCTAAAGGGACTATTTTTGAAGTTAAAATTACTGGAGTATAATTGCATGAAGAAAACCCCTGCTAGCATAAAAGCTAGCAGGGGTTGTTGTTTTTTATGATTTCTAGGCACTAAAAAAACTCCTTATGGAGCTTTAGATTAGTTAGCCAATTTAGCTGCAAGACGTGATTTATCGCGGCTTGCTTTGTTTTTATGAATCAAACCTTTTGAAGCGGCTTTATCGATGCTTGCTGATGCAGCGCGGAAAGCTTCTTCAGTTGGGTTAGCGTTGAATGCTTTAATAGCAGTACGCAAAGCTGATTTTTGAGCTGAGTTTTTTCGTTTTGTTTAACGTTAAGTTCAGCGCGTTTGATAGCTGATTTAATATTTGCCAATGTTTTCACCTCCAAATTTATCTAACTATCTTATTATACGTTATTTTAGGTCCCTTGGCAAGCTTTTTCTATTTTTTAAATGAATGAGGTCAATTTTGTGATTGTCACCTTTATGAAGAATGAGTTCAGCACGGTTACGTGTAGGTTCGATATAATTTTCCAAATTAACCAAGTTTATATCTCGCCAGGTCTTTTGTGCTAGAGCTAAAGCGTCTTCTTTTCTGATTTTGGTGAAACGATGGTAATAGTTTTTCATCATTCTTTGCGAGATCCAAAAGGGTTTGGAAGCGCTCAAGGTACCAAGTTTCAATATTATCGACACCAGCATCAATATAAAGGGAAAAGTCAAAGTAGTCTGTCATATAGAGACGTTGGTTGAGAGGGTTTTGGAAAACATTGATTCCTTCGACGATTAAAAAATTAGGTTGCTTAATCTCTTGTGTTAGCCCTGGTACAATATCGTAGATCTCATGAGAATAGACAGGAATTTCGACATCCCCACCATTTTTTATAATGTCTAAAAAATTGAGCAGTAATGGCATATCATAAGATTCGGGGAAACCTTTACGATCAAGGATTCCCTTGTCAATTAAAACTTGGTTAGGATAGAGAAAGCCATCAGTTGTGACGAGTTCGACCTTAGATTGCGGAAAAGTCCTTTGCAACAAGAGTTGGAGCAAACGACTGGTGGTTGATTTGCCGACAGCAACCGAACCCGAAACACCAATAATAAATGGACGGTTAGTCTGAGTTTTTTGCAAAAAAATACTTTTCGAGAAGGTTAAATCGTTGGCAGTTTTTTGGTAAATGCGAATGAGATTGATAAGGGGAGATAAATATCACTGACTTCCTGAACATCGATCTTATCGTTTAGGCTTCGAATGGAATCAAGTTCTTCAGCAGTCAAGGGAGCGTTAGCCTCTTGGTGGAGACGTTGCCATTCTTTGCGAGAAATCGTCTCAAAATTGATAAATTCATTTAGCATAAGTCTCATTATAGCAGAAAAAGCAAGAAAATGTAAGCCCTATCATATAACTAGCGTTAGGATTCTATTTCTGATAAAATAGAAAAAAACTACAATTAGAAGGACACATTATGTCAAAAATGTACTATGCTGAGACGCCAGATGCGGCTCACGATATTCATGATTTAAAGGTAAATTTGCTAGGGGAAAGTTTCCAGTTTTATACGGATGCTGGGGTTTTTTCAAAAAAGATGATTGATTTCGGAAGTCAAGTGCTCTTAAATTCACTGGATTTAGAGGATGGAAAAACACTTCTGGATGTGGGATGTGGTTATGGACCACTTGGGATTAGTCTAGCCAAAGTTCAAGGTGTCAAAGTCACTATGATTGACATCAATAGTAGGGCGATTGATTTGGCTAAACAAAACGCCGAACGAAACAAGGTTGACGCAGATATTTTCCAATCTAATATCTATGAAAGTGTTACTGGAAAATTCGATTATGTTATTTCGAATCCACCTATTCGTGCCGGTAAGAAGGTTGTTCATCAAGTGATTGAAGAAGCTTATGATCATCTCAATCAAGGTGGTACTTTGACTATTGTCATTCAGAAAAACAAGGAGCTCCTTCAGCAAAGGCTAAGATGGAAGACGTTTTTGATAATGCTGAAGTGGTAAAAAAGACAAGGGATATTATATCCTGAGAAGTGAGAAAATATGAGAACAGTTGATTTAATCGAGAAGAAAAGAGATGGTGGAGAATTAAGCACTGAGGAGATTACCTATCTCATCAATGGCTACGTCTCTGGTGCTATTCCAGACTATCAAATAGCCGCCTTAGCGATGGCTATTTACTATCAGGGTATGTCTATTCGTGAAATCCATGATTTAACCACGGAAATGGTGGTTTCTGGTGAGCAGTATGATTTGTCAGAGATTCCAGGAATTAAGGTTGATAAGCATTCGACCGGTGGTGTTGGTGACAAGGTCACTATTATTCTCATGCCACTTGTAGCGAGTTTTGGTGTACCGGTTGCTAAGATGAGTGGTCGTGGTCTGGGTCATACGGGAGGTACCATTGATAAGTTAGAGTCTATCAAGGGTTATCAGGTTGAGCGTACCAAGGAAGAATTTATTGAGCAGGTTAAAGCAATTGGTATTTCACTGATTGGTCAGTCAGAACACCTCGTTAAGGCTGATAAGTTGCTTTATGCTCTTCGTGATGTGACTGCTACGGTTGATTCCATTCCTCTTATCGCAAGTTCTGTCATGTCTAAAAAAATTGCAGCAGGTGCGGATAAGATTTTACTGGATGTTACCGTTGGTCAAGGTGCTTTCATGAAAAATATGTCCGATGCCGAAAAGTTGTCTGAGACCATGGTGGCATTAGGTCGTGAAGTCAATCGTGAAACAATTGCTGTTATTACTGATATGAGTCAGCCTCTAGGCAAGGCCATAGGTAACCGTTTGGAAATAACCGAAGCCCTTGAAATTATGCAAGGTAAGGGGCGTGAAGATATTACTGATTTTATCTGTGAATTGGCTGAGATATTATTGACATTAGCCCAAGTTGACGTTAGCCAAGAAGATATTCGTCACCATTTAGTCGGAGGACAAGCCCTTGCTAAGTTTGAAGAGCTTATCCAAGCTCAAGGGGGAGATTTGCAAGATCTTTATCGCCAAAGTAGTGCCCCAGTTGTGACTGAGATTTTTGCAGATGAAGCTGGCTATATTGAAGAACTACCAGCGATGGCTTTCGGGAAATTTGCTATGCAATTAGGTGCCGGTCGTGCTACAAAAACGGATAGTCTTAATTACGAAACTGGAATTGTTTTTGAAAAGAAAGTCGGTGATTCTGTGGTTCAAGGAGACCTTGTTGCTAAGGTTTATAGTCAAGAAAATTTAAATAAAAAATTGCTGACTGAATTCAAAAAAATGTTATTATTGATAAAGTGTGTAAAAAACCGACAGAAATATTAAAAATCATTTCCTAGGTCTTCATCTAAACTTAATTAAGGAGCTTATTTATGCCTGTTAATAGCTATATTGACCATACTTTATTAAAAGCAGATGCTAATGAAGAACAGATTCATGCCTTAATTGATGAGGCTAAGGGATATCAATTTGCAAGTGTTTGCGTCAATCCAACATGGGTGAAGACTGCTGCCAACTTTCTTAAAGATAGTTCAGTTAAGGTTTGTACGGTAATAGGATTTCCGCTTGGAGCATCAACATCTACCGTCAAGGCCTTTGAGGCTAAAGATGCCATTGCTAACGGGGCTGATGAGATTGATATGGTTATCAATATCGGTGCTCTTAAATCTAGAAATTTTAAATTAGTTGAAGATGACATTAAAGCTGTGGTAGAGTCTAGCGGTACAAAGCTTGTTAAGGTTATTATTGAAACTTGTCTTTTAACAGATGACGAAAAGGTTAAGGCATGTCAATTAGCTAAGAGTGCTGGTGCTGACTTTGTTAAGACTTCTACAGGGTTTTCTACTGGTGGTGCTACTATTGAAGACATTGCGCTCATGCGTAAGACTGTTGGTCCTGACATGGGTGTTAAGGCATCAGGTGGGGCTCGTACACTTGAAGCAGCACAAGCCTTTATCAAAGCTGGTGCTACCCGTATTGGAACGTCATCAGGTGTTGCTATTATGAAAGGGCAAGAAAGTCATGAATGCTACTAAAAAGCTCAGGTGATAGAAGTAGCTCTTTTAGCAGCAGAAAACGCCTATGTTCCCTACTCTCAGTTTAGAGTTGGAGCAGCATTGCTAACCAAAGAGGGAAAAGTTTTTCAAGGGTGTAATATTGAAAATGCATCATTTGGTTTAACCAACTGTGCAGAAAGAACAGCTATTTTTAAGGCCGTTTCTGAAGGACATCGGGATTTTACGTGTCTTGCGGTATATGGAGATACAAAAGATCCTATCTCACCCTGCGGAGCTTGTCGTCAAGTAATGGTGGAATTTTTAAATCAGATTCTAAAGTGATTCTTATCGCTGAAGATAAATCGACAGTCGAGATGACAGTCGGAGAGTTGTTACCATACTCTTTTACAGACTTACAATAGTCTGAATTATTTTATTCTTTATTAAGCAAGTTATCTTGCAAGTTATAGGAGGAGTGTTCAAGATGAAATTGAACAAGAAAATTATCGGACTTGGCCTTGTTGCTGTAGCGGCACTTGGTCTTGCAGCTTGTGCTCGTGGTGGACGAGGTGGCTCAGCAGCTGATTCGAAAGTTAAAGCTGCAATTGTTACAGATACTGGTGGTGTTGATGATAAATCATTTAACCAATCAGCATGGGAAGGTCTTCAAGCTTGGGGTAAAGCTAACAAACTTGAAAAAGATTCTGGCTACAATTACTTTCAATCTGGTTCAGAGTCTGACTTTGCAACAAACTTGTCTTCAGCACAAAGTCAAGGCTACAATCTCATCTTTGGTGTTGGTTTTGCTCTTCATGATGCAGTAGCAGACGCAGCTAAAGAACACGAAGATGTGAACTATGTAATTATTGACGATGTTATTAAAGACCAAAAGAACGTTGAAAGCGTTTTGTTTGCTGATAACGAAGGTGCTTACCTTGCAGGTATCGCAGCAGCTATGCAATCAAAAACAAATAAAGTTGGTTTCATCGGTGGTCAAACATCAGACACAATTACACGTTTTGAAGCTGGTTTCACAGCTGGTGCTAAGTCAGTAAAACCTGACATCGATGTACAAGTTCAATATGCTGAATCATTCTCTGATGCAGCTAAAGGGACAACAATCGCTTCAACAATGTACGCTTCAGGCGTTGACGTAATTTACCAAGCTGCTGGTGGTACTGGTACTGGTGTCTTCACAGCTGCTAAAGAAGTTAACGAAAAACTTGATGCTGACAGTGATAAAAAGTATGGGTAGTCGGTGTTGACCGTGACCAAACAGCAGAAGGTAATTATACATCTTCAGACAAGAAAAAATCTAACTTTGTTTTGACTTCAACAATCAAACAAGTTGGTACAGTTGTTAAAGATATCGCTAACGGACAACTCAAAGGCGATAAATTTGAAGGTGGTAAAACTAAGACTTACGGTATCAAAGACGGTGGCGTTGACATTGTAACATCTAATCTCCCTTCAGATATCAAAGATGCAGTCGTAAAAGCTAAAGATCAAATCAAGAATGGTGAATTGAAACCAACAGATGGTCTTAGCAAATAATAGTTAAGCATAAGTTTTTATAGAGCTTAAACTGAGACAATTTTTGTCTCAGCAAAGGGAAGCAGTTAATGATCCCCTTTGCTGAAATAAAAATTATTCTTGAAAGGAGATTGTATGACGAAGCCAAATGTCATTGAGATGCACGATATTACCAAAAATTTGGTGAATTCGTGGCAAATGATCATATCAATCTTGATGTGAGACAAGGAGAAATCCATGCCCTCCTCGGTGAAAATGGTGCAGGTAAGTCAACTTTAATGAATATGCTTTCAGGTCTTTTGCAACCTACGAGCGGAACCATTAAGGTTAAAGGTCAAGAGGTGACGATTGATTCACCGTCTAAAGCAACGAAACTAGGGATTGGAATGGTTCACCAACACTTTATGTTGGTTGAAGCTTTTACAGTTGCTGAGAATATCATCCTGGGTAGTGAGGTAACCAAAGCTGGTGGAGTCCTTGATATGAAGAAGGCTATCAAGGAAATTACTGAACTCTCTGAAAGATACGGTCTTGCAGTTGACCCAACAGCTAAGGTAGCAGATATCTCTGTTGGTGCTCAACAACGTGTTGAAATTCTCAAAACCTTGTACCGTGGAGCTGATATTTTGATTTTCGATGAGCCTACAGCCGTTTTGACACCTTCTGAAATTACGGAACTTCTAAACATCATGAAAACCTTGGTTAAGGAAGGTAAGTCTATTATCCTTATCACCCATAAGTTGGATGAGATTCGTGCTGTTTCTGATCGTGTTACGGTTATTAGACGTGGTAAATCAATTGATACGGTAACGATTGAGGGGCAACAAATGCTGATTTGGCTGAAATGATGGTTGGTCATCAGGTTTCCTTCAAGACAGAAAAATTCCTTCAAATCCAAAAGAAGTTGTTCTTTCTATTAAAGATTTGGTGGTTAACGAGAACCGTGGAATTCCTGCTGTTAAAAATCTGTCATTAGATGTTCGTGCTGGTGAGATAATTGGTATTGCCGGTATCGATGGCAATGGTCAGACAGAACTTGTCCAAGCGATTACAGGGCTTCGTAAAGTTAAGTCAGGTGATATTACTATCAAGGGTGAATCGATTATTCATAAGACAACTCGTCAGATTACAGAGATGAGTGTTGGTCATATTCCTGAAGATCGTCATCGTGATGGTATGGTCCTTGAAATGACAGTTGCTGAAAATATCGCTCTTCAAACCTACTACAAAGAGCCAAATTCTAAGAACGGTATCTTGAACTATAACGTCATCAATGCTAAAGCGCGTGAATTGATGAAAGAATTTGATGTTCGTGGTGCAGGAGAGTTAATTGCTGGTGGTGAATTGTCAGGTGGTAACCAACAAAAAGCTGTTATCGCTCGTGAGATTGACCGTGACCCAGAACTTCTTATTGTTAGTCAACCAACTCGTGGTCTTGACGTTGGTGCCATTGAGTACATCCGTAAACGTATTATTGCTGAACGTGATAAAGGGAAGGCTGTTATTGTTGTCAGCTTTGAATTGGATGAAATTCTTGATATGTCAGACAGAATTGCCGTTATCTATGATGGTGCAATTCAGGGAATTCTAGATCCTGCTGAAACGAATAAGCAAGATCTTGGTATTCTTATGGCTGGTGGACAATTGAATAAGGAGGAAGCAAATGTCTAAAAAAGTACAAAATTGGGCAGTTCCTTTAATTGCTGTCCTCTTGGGAATGCTAATCGGAGCCGTTTTGATGTTAATTTTCGGTTACGATCCATTCTGGGCTTACTATGATCTCTTCTCAACGGCCTTTGGTTCATTGAAAAATATTGGTGAAATTCTTCGTGCCATGAGTCCGCTGATTCTGATTGCACTTGGTTTCTCTGTGGCATCTAAGGCGGGATTTTTCAACGTTGGTTTGCCAGGACAGGCTTTAGCTGGTTGGACTTCTGCCGTATGGTTTGCACTATCCTTCCCTGAGTTACCTAAGGTTGTTTCTATTGTTTGTACTGTTATCATTGGTCTAGTTGCCGGTGGTATTGCTGGTGCCATTCCAGGTATTCTACGTGCCTACCTAGGAACTAGTGAAGTTATCGTCACCATCATGATGAACTACATCATTTTGTATGTTGCTAACAACATTGTTCGTTTTGGTTTTACAGCTGATATGTTGCGTTCATCTGAAGCTTCTAACAAGGTGGTAGCTTCCGCAAGTTACCAAACAGATTTCCTATCTTCACTAACGGATGGGTCACGTTTCAATATTGGCTTCTTTCTTGCTATCGCAGCTGTATTCCTAGTTTGGTTCATGCTCAAAAAACAACGACAGGGTTTGAAATTACAGCAGTTGGTCTTAACCCACATGCGTCTGAGTATGCCGGAATGTCATCAAAACGTGTTATTATCATGTCTATGATTATTTCAGGTGCACTCTGTGGCCTTGGAGGAACAGTTGAAGGACTTGGAACTTTCCAAAATGCCTTTGTCCAAAATTCTTCATTGGCTATCGGTTGGAATGGTATGGCCGTTGCCCTCTTAGCAACAAATTCACCTATTGGTATTCCATTTGCGGCTCTTCTTTATGGTGTCTTGTCTGTTGGAAAGACTGGTATGATTGGTGTACCATCAGAAATTATTGATGTTGTGTCAGCCTTGATTATCTTCTTCGTTGGTGCCAACTATATTATTAAATATTGGATTCGCCCTCGTCATAAAACAGTGAAAGCTAAAGGAGGACAAAACTAATATGGACTTTATTACAATCTTAGCCTTAATCGTTGCCTCTATGCTGAAGTATTCAGCGCCACTGATTTTCACAAGTATCGGTGGTACTTTCTCTGAACGAGGTGGTATCGTAAACGTCGGCCTTGAAGGAATCATGGTAATCGGTGCCTTTGCAGGTGTTCTCTTTAACTTAAATTTTGCGGATAGTTTTGGCAATGCAACACCTTGGATTGCGGCCTTGGTAGCAGGACTTATTGGGCTTCTTTATTCCTTGCTTCACGCTGTTGCGACAATTAACTTCCGTGCGGACCATGTTGTCTCTGGTACAGTGTTGAACCTTATTGCACCTTCTTTGGCAGTCTTTTTAACACGTGTTCTCTTTGGTGCAGGTCAAACACCAGCTATCAGTCATAACTTTAAAACTGTATCTTTCCCAATCTTGAGTCACATTCCTCTTTTGGGTAAGATTTTCTTCACGAATGTTTCCTTGATTGCTTATGCAGCCATCTTGGTTTCGGTAGCATCATGGTGGCTTATCTTTAAGACTCGCTTTGGTTTGCGTCTTCGTTCAGTCGGAGAACACCCACAGGCAGCAGATACACTTGGGATTAACGTCTACCGTATGCGTTACTATGGCGTTATGATTTCAGGTTTCCTTGGTGGTGTTGGTGGTGCGGTTTATGCACAATCAATCTCTAACAACTTTGCCATTACAACGATTGCAGGTCCTGGTTTCATCGCCTTGGCTGCCATGATTTTCGGTCGTTGGAGCCCAATTGGTGCTATGCTCTCAAGTTTGTTCTTTGGATTGTCACAATCATTGGCAATCATTGGAAAACAGTTGCCTTTTATTTCACATGTACCAAACGTCTATTTGCAAATTGCACCATATATCTTGACAATTATTGTTTTGGCTGCATTCTTCGGTAAAGCCGTTGCACCTAAAGCAGATGGTGTTAACTATATTAAATCTAAATAAGCTCGCTAAAGAGTCTCAGATGAGAAGGCCTAAGGGTCTTCTTTTTCTGTACTCAAAAAGCCCAACATTGCCAAAGTGAGAACGGCAGTGATGAGCCTATCTTTTTATGAAAAATGTGGGTTAAAGACTTTTTCGTGACCGATAGTGGTGTCCCATCCATGACCTGGGAAAACGCGATAGTGATTAGGAAGAGTGAAGAGTTGCTTTTGAATGCTAGAGAGTAACTGGTCGTGGTTACCTGTTGGAAGGTCCCATCGCCCGACTGTTTCTTTAAAGAGGGCGTCACCAGAAAAAATAGTCTCTTCCTTGTCAAAGATAAAGGAAACACCGCCAATAGAATGTCCAGGAGTTGGAACAACTTTAAAATAAAAGTCGCTAATGTTATAGTCCTTGGTGAAATCAAAGTAGTAGTCAGCAGGATTGACAATCACATCCTCCATATCATCATGACGTGGAAGACCAGATAAATTATCAACAGGATTCATCAACCAGTCTTTTTCAGCCTCAGCGACATAAACAGGAGGATGCTTATGCGCTTGACGGATAGCTTCAACACTCATAATGTGATCGTAATGCGTGTGGGTCAAAAGGATAGCTGCGATGGGTTTGGAAATAACTTCAAGCTCTGTCAAGATTTTAGAAGTATCACTTCCTGGATCAATGACTAAACAAGCTGTATCGTTTTCTAAAATATAGGTATTCTCCTGAGCAACAGGGTTTAAAATTCGTTTTATTTTCATAGGACTAGTGTAACACGATTTTTAGGCTTTTTCCATTGTTGGAATAAAGACTTTGTCTTTTTTGGTGTTTTGGATATGCTATAATAAGGTCACTATGAGTGAAAAAAACACCAATAAATATGCCATTGTTGATTTGGAAGCAACATCTGCCTCGTCAATGGCTAGTATTATACAGGTGGGAATTGTCATCATGCAAAATGGTCAGGTGATTGACGAATTTGCAAGTGATGTGAACCCGCACCAAAAACTCGATGATCATATTATTCATTTGACGGGTATTACAGATCAGCAGTTAGCTCAGGCACCAGATTTCTCAGAAATTGCTCGTAAGATTTTTGACTTAATTGAAGATTGTATTTTTGTTGCCCATAATGTCAAATTTGATGCCAACCTACTCTCAGAAGCTCTTTTCATGGAGGGCTATGAATTAAGGACACCCCGTGTTGATACAGTTGAGTTGGCTCAGGTTTTTTATCCGACACTGGAACACTATAAACTCTCTCATTTATCTAAGGTCTTAAATCTTGACTTAGCTCAAGCCCATACTGCTATTGAGGATGCAAGGGCTACAGGTCAACTTCTTTTTCATTTAATGGATAAAATAGCTAGTTTACCTAGACAAACCATTGATTTACTCTTGACCTTTTCTGATAATTTGCTTTTTGAGTCTGAGTTAGTCATTCGTGATGCCATAAGAGGACAAAAGCATGAACTTGCGAAAGAGTATATCATGCTTGAGGAGTCTGGTATTGTCCTTCGAAAGCCATTGACTTATAAGAACGAACGCAAATTATCTCAAGATTTTGAAACCAATATTGCAATCCTAGGTTTGGAAACAAGACATAAGCAAGAAAAATTTGCTGAGGCGGTCAGAAAAGAACTGGATAATACTGACATTTCCATGATTCAAGCTCAGACAGGAATTGGGAAAACATATGGCTATCTTCTTCCCATTTTGGCACAAGCAAATGTAGATAAAGTCCTTGTAGCTGTTCCAACCAAGCTTCTTCAAAATCAAATTATGAGTCAAGAAGCTAAAAGTTTAGCTGAAATCTTCAATATTAATTTTCACAGCCTTAAGGGACCGCAGAATTATATTAAGTTGGATGCCTTTTATCAAACCTTACTACGTCAGGATAGTAATCGTTTGGTCAATCGCTATAAGATGCAACTTTTGGTTTGGTTGACAGAGACGGAGACTGGTGATCTTGACGAGATAAGACAGAAGCAACGCTACATGGCTTATTTTGATGAGATTAAACATGATGGTAAGTTAAAGGCAGATAGTCTTTTTAAGGATTACGATTTTTGGCAACAGTCCTATCAAAAGGCCAAAGAGGCTAAAGTTGTTGTCACTAATCATGCCTATCTCTTAACCCGTATGGAGGATGACCATGATTTTGTCAGAGGGAAAACGCTTGTCATTGATGAGGGGCAAAAGATGGTTCTGGCTTTGGAACAATTTTCTCGTTACCAAGTGAATTTAACAAGTCTTTTGCAACAGATTCATCGTATTCTTGATCATGGTAATCCGTCCTTACTACAACAGCGCTTACTTGAAAATTTGCAGTTTGAAATTAGTCATTTGATTCAGGAACACCAACAATTCCCACAAAAACAGTATAATCGTCAGCAATTAGATTGTTTGCTTCAGACCATAACTGAACTTGAAGGGGAAAGCGGTTTGGTGGAAATGTTATCTCCATTGCAAACACCCCTTTACAGCCATTTTTGGCTTGAAACTGACTACTATCAGGAACATCGGGTGTTTTATCTAAAGGCTTCACGTCAGGAACTTTTGAAACTGTCTGCCTATCTTCCGAGTGCTCAGAAGGTGTTGATTGTCTCAGCAACCATTGATATAGGCCCCGAAGTTGATGTGGCAGATTTGTTAGGGCTAAATCAGGTGCATAAGGTTAGTCTTCCAATGGACAACCTTCCCAATCAGGCAATTTGGATTGATCAAAGCATGCCTATGATTGGTGTTGTATCTGAAGAAGACTATGATAAAGCTGTCGCAAAACGTCTTCAGAAGTTGACTAAAACGGAATATCCTATATTAGTCTTATTCACATCTCGAAAAAGCATGTTAGCTGTCTCAGATTTGCTGGATTTACAGGAAGTACATCACCTCACTCAAGAAAAGAACGGTACGGCTTTTAACGTCAAAAAACGGTTTGATAGAGGTGAGACTAATATGCTTCTTGGAATGGGTTCTTTCTGGGAAGGTGTTGATTTTGCTCAACAAGATAGGGTTATTGAGGTCATCGCACGTCTTCCATTTGACAATCCTAAAGATCCATTCTATCAAAAATTGGAGTCGTGGTTTTCTAATCAAGGAAAGCATACTTTTAATAGCTACAGTCTTCCTATGACAATTTTGCGTTTTAAACAGGCTATTGGGCGTTCGCAAAGACGTCCGGATCAGCGTTCAGCTATACTTCTTTTAGACAACCGCCCCCTAGTCAAGAGCTATGGGAAGCTATTTTTGAAAGAAGTATCTCAAGAGATTTCGCTTGAACGAACTAAATTTAAGACATTCAATGAAGATATCCAGACATTTCTGCAAAAGGAAAGTTAGCTATATAATGTCAATCAAATTTTAAGATGAAAGAGTTTCTCAGACCTAAAAAGATGACGTTAAATATCCATTACTAGCGACATAGCTATGTAAAGATTTATCATTTTCTGATATAATAATTTCAGAAACTTTTTTAGGAGAAATTATGCGTAAACAACGATCAGCTTTGACGAAAAAGCAACAGATTATTTTGGGAATAATTACAATCGTTGCGACCTTAATTGCCTCTATGACAGCTTTACTGATTGTAGCGACAAAGCCCTATATTGATGCTGAAAAGCAAGTGATTGCCATAGCTGAGAGTAAGGCGGATATTAGGACTGTTTCTGAATTTGATATCTACCATGGTCTAGAAACCTATTATGGTCTTCTTGGTAAAACGAGTAAAGGTGAAAAGCTTGCCCTCATTGTCAGTAAAGATTCAGGTGTGGTTGATATTTACAAGCAGTCTGATGGTATTAGTAAGTCGGTAGCAGAGAAAGCTGCCAAGGCGTATGGTGCTAAGAAGATATCTTATGTGCATTTAGGAAAGTATAAGAAAACTCCTATTTGGGAAGTGAAGTCAGGAACCAAGTATTTTCTGGTCGATTTTATCTCGGGTCAGGTTATTAAAGTGGAAGGACTATAAAAATGACAAAATTATCAAATCGTGTATTAGAAATGGGTGAAAGTGTTACTTTAGCAGCCAGTGCGCGTGCTAAAGCCCTAAAAGCTCAAGGACGTGATATCTTGAGTTTGACACTTGGAGAGCCAGATTTCGTTACTCCAAAGAATATTCAGAAAGCTGCTATTGCCTCTATCGAAAGTGGTAAAGCAAGTTTTTATACCGTAGCCTCTGGTCTTCCAGAACTCAAAGAAGCTATCGGTAGCTATATGGACAAATTCTATGGTTATTCTGTAAAACCAAATGAAGTTGTAGTCGGAACTGGTGCTAAGTTTATTTTGTACGCTTTCTTTGCTACTGTTATCAATCCTGGTGACGAAGTAATCATTCCAACGCCTTGTTGGGTTTCTTATGTAGATCAAGTGAAAATGGTTGAAGGTGTTCCGGTCACTTTCCAAACGACTGAAGCAAATCACTTTAAAGCAACAGTAGAACAGCTTGAGGCAGCTCGCACTGAAAAAACGAAAGTGGTCTTGCTTAATTCGCCATCAAATCCAACCGGAATGATTTATAGCAAGGAAGAATTGCGAGCAATTGGCGATTGGGCAGTTGAGCA
The DNA here is from genome assembly GCF_000448665.1 of Streptococcus sp. HSISS2. Lineage (NCBI taxonomy): Bacteria > Bacillati > Bacillota > Bacilli > Lactobacillales > Streptococcaceae > Streptococcus > Streptococcus sp. HSISS2. Next base: position 541,328 of record NZ_CM002133.1, read on the forward strand.
TGATATTTTGATTTTAGCTGATGATATCTATGGTCGCTTGGTATACAATGGCAATAGTTTCACACCGATTTCAAGTCTTTCTGATGCCATTCGTAAGCAAAACTATTTGT
>NZ_CM002133.1:543000-558092 GCF_000448665.1 Streptococcus sp. HSISS2
TTTCTGATGCCATTCGTAAGCAAACTATTGTCATCAATGGTGTTTCAAAGACTTATGCCATGACAGGTTGGCGTGTTGGTTTTGCTGTTGGTGATCCAGAGATTATTGCAGGTATGGCTAAGGTCATCAGTCAAACAACCTCTAATCTTACAGCCGTTTCTCAATACGCTGCTATTGAGGCTTTGACAGGAGATCAAACTTCTATCGAAGAAATGCGTCAAGCTTTTGAAGAACGTTTGAATACCATCTACCCACTATTAGCTGAAGTGCCTGGATTTGAGGTTATCAAACCTCAAGGTGCCTTCTACCTCTTCCCTAATGTTAAAAAGGCTATGGAAATCAAAGGCTATACAGATGTCAATGATTTTACCAATGCTATCCTTGAAGAGGCTGAAGTCGCATTGGTAACTGGAGCAGGATTTGGTGCTCCTGAAAATATTCGTCTCAGCTATGCTACAGACCTAGATACTTTGAAAGAGGCTGTTAGCCGAATCAAAGCATTTATGGAAAAATAAATTTTAATATAGATCAACAGAAAAGAGAAGTAATTTACATGTCTAAACAATTAGTTTCAATTATTGATGTGCCTAAACACGTTGGTGAAGAAATCACTATTGGTGCCTGGGTAGCTAACAAATCTGGAAAAGGTAAATTGGCCTTTCTTCAGTTGCGTGATGGGACTGCTTTCTTCCAAGCTGTCGTTTTCAAACCTAACTTTATCGAAAAATTCGGTGAAGAAGAAGGTACTGAAAAATTTAATGTTGTCAAACACCTTAGTCAAGAAACATCTGTCTATGTGACAGGTGTGGTCAAAGAAGATGAGCGCTCTAAATTTGGTTATGAGCTTGATGTAACAGCAGTGGAAGTTATTGGTAAATCTGAAGATTACCCAATCACACCCAAAGAACATGGTACAGACTTCTTGATGGATAATCGTCACCTTTGGTTGCGTTCACGTAAGCAAATGGCTATCCAACAAATTCGTAATGCCATTATCTATGCAACTTATGATTTCTTTGATAAAAATGGCTTCATCAAATTTGATAGTCCAATCTTGTCTGGTAACGCTGCCGAAGATTCAACAGAATTGTTTGAGACAGACTACTTTGGAACACCTGCTTTCTTGAGCCAATCTGGTCAGCTTTATCTTGAAGCTGGTGCTATGGCTCTTGGTCGTGTCTTTGACTTTGGTCCTGTTTTCCGTGCTGAAAAATCAAAAACACGTCGTCATTTGACTGAGTTTTGGATGATGGATGCTGAGTATTCATTCTTATCACATGATGAGTCACTTGATTTGCAAGAAGCATATGTCAAAGCTCTTATTCAAGGTGTTATTGACCGTGCACCACAAGCTCTTGAAATTCTTGAACGTGATGTCGATCTTCTTAAGAAATACATTGCTGAGCCTTTCAAGCGTGTGTCTTATGATGAAGCAATCGACCTTCTTCAAGCCCATGAAAATGACGAAGATACAGACTACGAGCATCTTGAACATGGGGATGACTTTGGTTCACCACATGAAACTTGGATTTCTAACTATTTTGGTGTTCCAACATTCGTTGTTAACTATCCAGCAAGTTTCAAGGCATTCTACATGAAACCAGTTCCTGGTAATCCTGAGCGTGTTCTTTGTGCCGATCTTTTGGCACCTGAAGGTTACGGAGAAATCATCGGTGGTTCAATGCGTGAGGATGACTACGATGCGCTTGTTGCTAAGATGGATGAACTCGGTATGGATCGCACAGAATACGAATTCTACCTTGACCTTCGTAAATACGGTTCAGTACCTCACGGTGGTTTTGGTATTGGTATTGAACGTATGGTTACCTTTGTAGCTGGTACGAAACACATTCGTGAAGCTATTCCATTCCCACGTATGTTGCACCGTATCAAACCATAAGTCAATTTTCTAGGAGTGCAGGTGTATGAAAAGATGGTTACTTGGCTTGTCAGCCTTACTTTGTTTGATTTTAATGGTTGCTTGTAGCAAATCTGCTCCCTCTTTACAAGGTGAGTGGAAAGCTCAGGATGCTCTTAAAAAAGATTATAAGATCATTTTTAAGAAAGATAAAGTAACGATTGGTAAGCAGGACTATGATTATACTTTGAATGGTTCTAAAGCTAAAGATGGTTTTACTTATTATTCTCTTAAGTTGAAAGACCAGGGAAATGAAACCAGTTATACTGTATTTTTCCCCACAAAATCAAAAGAGACAGCCCTCTTTTTGCAACCCAATAATGATAAAGAGCCCCTGAAAGGCCAAATGCTCTTTGCGCTCAATAAAAAGGAAAAGCCAGATTACTATGACTATGTCAAAAAGTATCTGAAATAATAAGAGAAGGATTAGTCTTGAGCTAATTCTTTTCTTTTTGAAAATACCTGTTTCAATTTTCAGAATATTTTGCTATAATAACAGCATATTAGACAAAGGAGAAAAATTATCATGGCAAAAACTATTCATACTGATAAAGCACCCGCAGCAATCGGTCCTTATGTTCAAGGTAAAATCGTAGGAAATCTTTTGTTTGCTTCCGGTCAAGTACCATTGTCACCAGAAACAGGTGAAATCATTGGTGAAACCATTCAAGAACAAACAGAACAAGTGCTAAAAAATGTTGGTGCCATTTTGGCGGAAGCTGGAACAGATTTTGATCATGTTGTCAAAACAACATGCTTTCTAAGTGACATTAACGATTTCGTTCCATTTAACGAAGTTTATGCAACTGCATTTAAAGCTGACTTTCCTGCTCGTTCAGCAGTTGAAGTGGCACGCTTGCCAAAAGACGTTAAAATTGAAATCGAAGTTATTGCTGAGATTGATTAATGAAGAGAGCCTTGGCTCTTTTCTTTTTGGCTCAACTGTGATAAACTATAGCTGAAATAAATTTTCGATGTTTGGGAGACACCATCGCTAAAAAAAACCAGTAATGGCGTTTTTTTGCTCCCTCTAGGGAGCTTTTTATGTGTCTCAAACATCAGAGATAAAGAGGAATATTATGAAACGTCAATCTGCTTTGGTCGTTTTTAGTGGCGGTCAAGACTCTACAACCTGCCTATTTTGGGCTTTAAAACATTATGAAACTGTTGAACTAGTTACTTTTGCTTACGGACAACGTCATAGCTTGGAAATTGAAGTAGCTAAAGAGATTGCAAAAGAGCAAGGTCTTAAACACCATGTTTTGGATATGTCCTTGCTTGGACAAATTACTGAAAATGCCTTAACATCTGATATTGAGATTGAGTCTGAAGAAGGTGAAGTGCCTAATACCTTTGTGGACGGGCGTAATCATCTTTTCCTTTCTTTCGCTGCTGTGTTGGCTAAGCAACGTGGGATTACTGATATTGTGACAGGTGTTTGTGAGACTGACTTTTCTGGTTATCCGGACTGTCGTGATGTCTTTGTCAAATCACTTAATGTCACACTTAACCTTGCAATGGCCTATGATTTTGTCATCCAAACGCCACTCATGTGGTTGGATAAGGCTGAGACTTGGGCGTTGGCTGATCAACTTGGAGCTTTTGACTATGTTCGTGAAAAAACGCTGACTTGCTATAACGGTATCATAGGTACAGGATGTGGGGAATGTCCTGCCTGTCATTTGCGTCAAAGAGGTCTTGAAAAATATCTTGCAGAAAGAGGAGAAGCTTAATGTTTTTTGCACCTAAAGAAATCAAGACTGAAACAGGTGAGTCTTTGGTTTATAATCCTCACCGTACATTGGTTTCTAAAGAGTTTACTTTTGATGCTGCCCATCATCTCTTTCATTATGAAGGAAAATGCAAGTCCCTTCATGGTCATACCTACCATCTTCAAATAGCAGTGAGTGGTTACTTGGATGAGCGTGGTATGACCTATGATTTTGGTGATCTTAAGAATATTTATAAGAATTATCTGGAACCTCATCTGGATCACCGTTATCTCAATGAGACTTTGCCTTATATGAACACGACTGCGGAAAATATGGTTTTCTGGATTTTTCAGACGACGAGTCAACATCTGCCAGAGGGGAGGGGACTTCGTTTGGAATATGTCCGCCTTTATGAAACACCAACAGCTTTTGCAGAGTTTAGACGGGAGTGGTTGGATGACTAGGGAACGCGTACTTAAACTACCAGTACTTGAAATTTTTGGACCGACCTTTCAAGGGGAAGGTCGAGCCATCGGGCAAAAGACCATGTTTGTGAGAACAGCAGGGTGTGATTACCACTGTGATTGGTGTGATTCAGCCTTCACTTGGGATGGCTCAGAGAAGCCTACTCGAATGACAGCCGATGAAGTGATTGCAGCTTTGGATGCGCTCGGTACCTATGACTATGTTACTCTATCTGGAGGAAATCCTGCACTTTTAGCAGCCAATATGGCGGAACTCGTTTCAAAACTCAAGGCGAGAGGCGTAACTTTGGCTGTTGAAACCCAAGGATCTCGTTGGCAGGAGTGGCTAAGAGATATTGATCAGGTCACTCTAAGCCCTAAACCACCATCATCAAAGATGGAAGTCAATTTGGAAACACTTGATTTTATTGTCTCTCAGCTTGATCCTGATAAAGTGACCTTCAAGGTTCCCGTTTTTGATGATGCTGACTTGGATTTTGCTAAAATGATTCAGGAACGGTATCAGCCAGATGTGATGTTTCTCTCAGCTGGTAATCCTGAACCCAAAACAGAAGGAAATATTGTCCAGCACCAACTAAAACGCCTCAAAGAACTCTGGGAGACAGTAGCTGCAGATGATTCGTGGGGGAACGTCCGTGTTCTCCCTCAACTGCATACCCTACTCTACGACAATGAGCGTGGTGTTTAGGAAGGATGAAAGGACATCCTACAACCATCAAAATTATACAAGAAAAGGAAGAAAAATGTCACAACAAGAAGAAATGAAAAACCTCACTCTCCTAGGTAATAAGGAGACACCTTATATTTTTGAATATTCTCCACAAGTCTTGGAGCCTTTTGATAATCGTCATACTGATAATGATTACTTTATCAAATTCAACTGTCCAGAATTTACCTCACTTTGTCCGATTACTGGGCAACCTGACTTTGCCAGCATCTATATTTCTTATATTCCAGACCAGCTCTGTGTTGAGTCTAAATCATTGAAGCTTTACCTCTTTAGTTACCGTAATCACGGAGATTTCCACGAAAATTGTATCAATACCATTGGTAAGGATTTGGTAGAGCTTTTGAATCCTCGCTACCTTGAGGTGTGGGGTAAATTTACACCTCGTGGTGGTATTTCAATTGACCCATATTTTAATTACGGTCGTCCAGAAACTAAGTATGAAAAGATGGCAGAGCAACGCCTTTTTAATCACGACCTCTACCCAGAAAATATTGATAATCGTTAATATTGTCCGAAGCCTTCTATGACTGTGAAGGCTTTTTCTGTTAGTGATTTTTGCATTTCGAAAGAGTATGAGATTTTTACAAAAATACACACAATTTCCATTAAGATATTAGGGGGGGAATCCTTTTATTAAAAACTTCTATTCATAAAATAATTTGACAATCAAATAAATATTACTTAACATAATATTGTAAACGATTATAAATGCATTGGTATTGTCTACCGTTGAGAATCAGATGGTTCAGTTGTTGCTAATAAATGGTTGAATAGTGGTGTTCGTGAATTGCTTATGAATCCTAATACGACTCAAGCTGCAGTAGCTTGCGTCATTGCTGGAGATGGTACTTATTACTGGACTTTGAATTACCAATAATATGATTTTCAATCAAATATCCTAAAAGAGGAAAGAGTCTGAGACTAATCTTGGACTCTTTTTCCCTTATCCATTGAACGATTAAGGATTCATTGTGGTATAATAGAGCCTAGAAAGAAGGCGACAATATGCAGGTAAAGAGAGTTCAGGATTATATCTCTAAAGAGTGGTTTGATGAAACAGATGGCTCTTACTTTGAACGACTTAACAGTCGGATACAGGTGCTTGTAAAAAAAGATTATCCTCTTGTACAAGGACATGATTTTATTAGCAATATCAGTCTTTTGGATTATAGATTGGTTTTCTTGATGAAATCATTGCTAGTGCCAATGAAAAGAACGAGCATGTACGTGAGACGGTACATGATGTGACCAAAAATTTGTTGTATGAGTATCAGGACGTCCAGGAACAATTGGATAGTCGGATTACTTTTGGTCAAAAAGTTGCGGATGAAGTGGCACGATTTGGTGGATCTTGGACTTTTATCTTGTCGTTTATAGCTTTTATGGGGATTTGGATGGCACTAAATGTCATTCAACCATTTGGAATTTCTTTTGGCAAGTATCCATTTATCTTGCTTAACTTGGCCTTATCAACCTTGGCGGCGGTTCAAGCACCATTGATTATGATGAGCCAGAATCGTGCTTCGGATTATGACCGTTTGCAAGCCCGAAATGACTATCATGTGAATAAACAGTCTAAGGAAGAGATTCGTTTTTGCATGAAAAGATTGATCACTTGGTGCAACAAGACCAGTCTGATTTGCTTACCATTCAAAAATTGCAGACAGAAATGATAATGGCGGTTAGTCAACAAGTGGAGAAGATGTCAGATGATATTCGAATGATGAAGGAAAAAGGATTAGAAAGGGAGATTCATGGAGACGAATCAAATTGATTTAGTTATCGTAACAGGAATGAGTGGTGCAGGTAAGACTGTGGCGATTCAATCCTTTGAGGATTTAGGTTACTTTACCATCGATAATATGCCACCTTCATTGGTGCCTAAGGTTATTGAGTTGGTAAAACATAGTGAACAGACCTCTAAGATTGCCTTAGTTGTTGACATGCGTAGTCGATTGTTTTTCGACGAGGTAAATGTCATTTTAGACAATTTGGAAAGTAATCAGGAACTTAATTTCAAGATTCTTTTCTTGGATGCCACAGATGGTGAATTAGTTTCTCGTTATAAAGAGACACGTCGTAGCCACCCCTTGGCTGCAGATGGTCGTGTGTTGGATGGGATTAAGCTTGAACGTGAGCTCTTATCACCACTTAAGAGCTTGAGCCAAAACGTTGTAGATACAACTGAAATGACCCCACGTCAGCTTCGTAAGACCATTTCTGAACAGTTTTCATCTACAGAGGATCAGACTTCTTTCCGTATTGAGGTCTTGAGTTTTGGTTTCAAATATGGCTTGCCTTTAGACGCAGATTTGGTATTTGATGTGCGTTTCTTGCCAAACCCTTATTATGATCCTGCTCTTCGTAACCAGACTGGTCTGGATCAAGAAGTTTATGATTATGTTATGGAACACAAGGAATCAGAGGTGTTTTACAGTCATTTGACTCAACTTATTAAACCAATCTTACCGGGTTACCAAAAAGAAGGTAAATCTGTTCTCACTATTGCTGTTGGTTGCACAGGTGGCCAACACCGCAGTGTAGCTTTTGCACATCGATTGGCTCAAGAGTTGAAAAATGATTGGACGGTCAACGAAACACATCGTGATAAAGATCGACGTAAGGAGACGGTGAATCGTTCATGAACAAACCAAAAATTACAGTAATAGGTGGAGGAACTGGTATTCCAGTCATTCTTCGTAGTTTGCGCCATAAAGATGTTGATATTACTGCTGTTGTAACTGTGGCTGATGATGGCGGTTCTTCAGGAAATTTACGTGATATCATGCAACTGACACCTCCAGGGGATTTGCGTAATGTTTTGGTAGCTATGAGTGATATGCCTAAACTTTATGAACGTGTTTTCCAATATCGTTTTGACAAAACTGATGGTGCATTGGCTGGTCATCCTCTTGGGAATCTTGTTATCGCAGGAATTTCAGAAATGCAGGGATCTACATACAACGCCATGCAGCTTTTAACCAAGTTCTTTCATGTGACAGGCAAGATTTACCCTGCCAGTGAAACAGCCTTGACACTGCATGCGGTATTTCGTGATGGACATGAGGTTGCTGGTGAGAGTAGTATTGCTAAGTATGATGGCATGATTGAGCGTGTTTATGTAACCAATGCTTATAATGAGGATGAACCAAAGGCAAGTCGTAAGGTTGTTGATGCTATTTTAAATAGTGACATGATAGTCCTTGGCCCTGGTTCTCTCTATACATCTATTTTACCTAACTTAGTTATCCCTGAGATTCATCAAGCGCTTATTGAGACTAAGGCTGATGTTACTTATATTTGTAATATCATGACTCAATATGGTGAAACAGAACAATTTTCGGATGCGGACCATGTGGGTGTGCTTAATCGACATCTTGGCTCTGATGTGATTGATAATGTTCTGGTAAATATCGAAAAAGTTCCATTGGAATATATGATGAATAACAAGTTTGACGAATACCTTGTTCAAGTTGACCATGATTTCAACGGTTTACGTCGTGAAGCAAAAACAGTTGTCTCATCTGATTTTCTTCGTCTAGAAAATGGGGGTGCCTTCCACGATGGTGATTTAGTCGTTGAAGAACTCATGCATTTAGTGAGGAAGAAGTCATGAGTTTCACAATCAAGGTTAAAGAAGAGATCATTGCTGAATCAACCAAAGATAAGGCTGAATTGTCAGCTTTGATTAAGATGTCTGGTTCTGTAGGTTTGACCAATCAAGGGCTGACACTCTCTATCTCGACAGAGAATGCAAAGATTGCTCGTCACATTTATCAATTAATGGAGAGTCGCTATCATATTGCCCCTGAATTAAGACACCATAATAAGACTAATCTCAAGAAAAATCGTGTCTATACGGTTTTTGTAGCGGACCAAGCCAATGATATTTTGTCTGATTTACAATTGGCGGATTCTTTCTTTGGCTTTGAGACAGGGATTGAGACGTCAATAATGGAAGACGATGAGACCGGAAGGTCTTATTTACGAGGGGCTTTTCTGGCAACAGGAACGGTACGTGACCCTGAAAAAGGACGTTATCAATTAGAAATATTCTCTGTTTATCAGGACCACGCAGAGGATTTAGCCTCTCTCATGAAAAAATTTATGCTTGATGCCAAGGTTTTGCAACATAAAAATGGCTTTGTGACCTATCTTCAAAAAGCAGAAGATATTATGGATTTTCTTCTTGTCATTGGAGCCATGACTTCAAAGGAAATTTTCGAAGAAGTTAAGATTATGCGAGAGACGAGAAATGACCTCAATCGAGCTAATAACGCTGAAACGGCTAATATCGCTAGGACTATCAGTGCTAGCATGAAAACAATCAATAACATTATCAAGATTATGGATACGGTTGGCTTGGAAATTTTGCCGGCTGAACTGCGTCAAATTGCCCAACTCCGTATTGCCAATCCAGATTACTCAATCCAGCAAATCGCTGATAGTATTGAACCGCCTTTGACCAAAAGTGGTGTCAACCATCGTCTCAGAAAAATCAATAAAATTGCGGACGATTTGTAAGTAGAAAGGAAGCTTTTATGGCTTGTACAACGATTTTAGTAGGTAAGAAAGCCTCATATGATGGCTCTACCATGATTGCCCGTACTGAAGACTTTCAATCAGGTGTTTTCACACCTAAAGAGTTTCTTGTAGTAACACCCGAGGACCAACCACGTCATTACCAATCTGTGCTTAGCGATTTTTCGATTGATTTGCCAGATAATCCATTAGGTTATACTTCCGTACCAGATGCCCTTGGTAAAGATGGTATATGGGGAGAAGCCGGTATTAACTCAGCGAATGTTGCTATGAGTGCAACGGAAACAATCACAACCAATGCGCGTGTTCTTGGTGCGGATCCTCTTGTTAAAGATGGATTTGGCGAAGAAGATATGCTGACTCTGGTTTTACCTTATATTAAGACTGCTCGTGAAGGTGTTCTTCGCTTGGGACAACTCCTTGAAACTTATGGAACTTATGAGTCAAATGGTATTGCTTTTTCTGACACTGAAGAAATTTGGTGGCTAGAAACAATTGGTGGTCACCATTGGATTGCTAGACGTGTTCCGGATGATGCTTATGTTACCAATCCAAATCAACTAGGTATTGATCATTATGAATTTGAAAATCCAGATGACTATCTCGCTTCACCAGATATTCGTGACTTTATTAATAAGCATCATTTGGATTTGACTTATTCTAACGAACACTTCAATCCACGATATGCCTTTGGTAGCCAGCGAGATAAGGACCGTCATTACAATACACCACGTGCTTGGGCTATGCAAAAGTTTTTGAATCCAGAAAAGGAGTATGATCCAAAATCATTCTTCATTCCATGGGGTCAAAAACCTTACCGCAAAATTACAGTTGAAGACGTTAAATATGTTTTGAGCCTTCATTATCAAGACACCCCTTATGATCCTTATGGCCCTCAAGGTGATGCTGTTAGTCAACGTCAATTCCGTCCAATTGGTATTAATCGTACGAGTCATACAGCTCTCTTGCAAATGCGTCCTCATAAACCTTCTGAAACGACTGGTATCCAATGGTTAGCCTATGGATCAATGCCTTTTGGAACCATGGTACCATTTTGGACTCAAGTTGGTACAACGCCTGCTTACTTCCGTCAAACAACTGATAAGGTTGACACAGGCAATTTCTACTGGAGTAATCGCTTGATTGCTGCCATCTGTGATTCTCATTTTCAACATCACGAAGCTGATTTGGATGACTATGTCGAAACAACTATGGCTCTTGGCCATGCCATGATTAATCGTGTCGATACGGCTTTGGCAAATGGTGAGAGTATTGATTTTGAAGCTGAAAATCAAAAAATTAGTGACCAGATTCAGTCAGAAACAGATAAACTATTGGCAAAAGTCTTAGATGATGCTAGCAATTTAATGACCAACCGATTCTCAATGAGTGATTAGACTTATCAAAAAAACCTTTCCATAAAAAATGGAAAGGTTTTTTAGTGCTTTAACTATGGCTATTTTCTTCATCAAGCCTAGATAGCAGTTGATAAAGCATAATGAAGAAGAAAAGATTAATTGAAATAAGAAGGCCTGAAGCCCAGGGAAAATCACTTTCTAAATTTCGAAGAGGTGAGTTCCAAGCAAAATGAGCGGCAAAAGCACCACAGGCATAAAGGAAGCCAGTAAGGCAGTATTTTTGATCAATAATCTTTCGACATGAACGCCATATTAAGATTAAGCCCATAGCAAAGAAGGACGTATAAAGCCAGTGAGATGATACGACACCAATACTGCGGCCAAGGATTCCCGAAATCGTATAAGAAAAACCATCAGGTAAATCTGAAAGGATATAGGAGAAATCTTCACTAATCTGAAAACCTAGACCAGCTGTTATAGCAACAAGTAAGAGCCCTTTGTAACTTTTTGTTGGTACCATATAGATAGCAAAGAGAAAAGCTGCTAGTTTGAGAGGTTCCTCAACAAGAGGAGCCATAATAGCATCTTCAAAACGATAGAAAAAATGTTTCGAAGATAGGTGGGCCGTTACCCATTCATGAGAGAAGGTATTGGCATAACCTGCTATCCATCCCGTGATAAAGAGACCACCAATTAGGGCAAAAGCTAGCACAAGTGGTCTAACCTGCCATTTTTCACCTAAATGATAAATAAGAAATAAAGCTGGAACGATATAACATAGTGCAATGAGTGTTGATAGCCCAATGATACCGTAAGCTGAACCAGACAGAGCACCTGAAGTGTATGATTGGGTATCATAAGTCAGGCCAATGGCTGAAAGTAACAAAAAAATATACAGGGTTAATTTTCGAAACATGTATAACCTACTTTCCAAATGATACTTCCAGTATAACAAATAATTCATTTACACCGAAATATTTCAATTTTTTATTTTAGGACTTGCAAAATAAAAATAGTGTGATATACTTAACCAGTAAACTATTAACTGGTTAAGTATTTTTTGAAAGGATTATTATGAAAAAGAAACGTATTTTTGGCCTAGCAGGCCTAGCAGCGATTGTTCTAGCAGCAGGTGCAGGTATTTATTATACGACTAGCCAACATAGTTCAAAAGACAATGGTGATATGAAAGTCGTTACAAGTTTTTATCCCGTTTATGAATTCACCAAGCAGGTTGTTGGTGATGAGGGAGAGGTGTCTTATCTTATTCCTGCAGGAAGTGAAGCCCATGATTTTCAGCCTTCTACGAAGAATGTCGCTGATATTGAAAAGGCTGACACTTTTGTCTATCTAAATGAAAATATGGAAACATGGGTTCCAAAGGTTGAAAAAACCATTAACACCAAACATACTAAAGTCATTAAGGCAAGTAAGGGTATGGTTCTTCTTCCTGGTATTGAGGAAGAAGAGCATGAGCACGGGGAAGAAGGTCATCACCATGAGTATGATCCCCATCTCTGGCTGTCACCAAAACGTGCTCAAAAGTTGGTAGAAACCATTAGAGATGGTTTGATTGCGCAACACCCTGACAAGAAAGCGGTGTTTACAACAAATGCAGAGAAATACCTTAAAAATTACAAACCTTAGATAAAGAGTATACCGAAGCACTCAGTCAAGCCAAACAGAAGAGTTTCGTAACACAACACTCAGCTTTTGCTTATCTAGCCTTAGATTACGGTTTGACACAAGTGCCAATTTCAGGTGTTTCTGCTGAGTCTGACCCATCGGCTAAACGTATTGCTAGTCTTTCTAAGTATGTCTCAGAATATAACATTAATTATATCTACTTTGAAGAGAATGCTTCAAGTAGTGTTGCTAAGACCTTAGCCAATGAAGTAGGTGTTAAGACAGCAGTTTTAAATCCGATTGAATCTTTAACCAAGGATCAGTTGAAAAAAGGTGAAAATTATGTCAGCATCATGAACGAAAATTTAAAAATCTTCGTTTGACTACTGATGTTGAAGGTAAAGCCATTCAACCAGAATCTGGAAGTGATGATAAGAAAACAGTCCAAAATGGCTATTTTGATGACAAAGATGTTAAAGATAGAAAACTAACTGATTGGTCAGGTGATTGGCAATCTGTTTATCCTTACCTTCAAGATGGTACTTTAGACCAAGTATTTGAATACAAATCTCTAATGAACAAGGATAAAACAGCACAAGAGTATAAGGATTACTATACTAAAGGGTATCAAACAGACGTTTCTAAAATTTCGATTGATGGTAAGAAAATGACTATGACTTTCACTAAGACTGATGGAAGTAGTGTGACACATACTTATCGTTATGACGGCTATAAGGTTTTGACCTATGCTTCTGGTAAGAAAGGTGTTCGCTATCTTTTCACAGCTACTGACAGTCAAGCGGCGGATAATCCTTACCAATATGTCCAATTCTCAGACCATCAAATAGATTCAACAACTTCAGCACATTTCCATATTTTCTTTGGAAATAGCAGTCAAGATGAGATTCTAAAAGAGATGGATAATTGGCCAACTTACTATCCAGCAAAACTCAGTGGCTTTGATATCGCACAAGAAATGATCAGTCACTGATACTATTAAATCACTCATATTTTGAGTGATTTTTCTTCTTTAAAAAATCTTTCATTTTTAAACTCTTAGAAAAATAGCTTGTGCAATAATTTTAAAATAGAAGATTTAAACAAAAAATTTTTCTAAAAAATCATGAAAAAATTAAATTATTACTACTTTTTTTCATTCTTTAGTGGTACAATAATATTACGATTTTCAGATGACCAGGAGAGACTCATGAACCAGTATTTAGTAGCGATACACTATATTCAACTGCTGCAAGCAGAACTCGATATTCTTAATCATGATGCACGGTTACTTTTTGATTTAAAGATTGACCCTAATCTTGCCAAAAGAGAGCTTGCTGACCTAAAAGTATCCCTGTCTAAATTATCTGATAAAAATCTTTATATTGAAGGAACTATCTGGTACCAGCCAAGTTTATTCACGATTATCGATCAAAATTTAGGAGTTATTGATGATTGGCTAAAGGACATAGATGACTTCTTTGCATTTACCTATGCAACAACAGTTTATACAGTTTTGAAAGAAAATGAAAATCGTAGTTATGACCTATTGCTTGGTCTCTATAGACGCCTAGAATATATTGTTTCAGAAATAAAAAGTTGCCGCTAGCTTGCTAACGGCTTTTAGTTTACCCTGATAGAATCATATTAATCTATTAAGTAGATATAACATACATTTAAAATACCAAATAATTTGACAAAATCTTCAAATATGTGTAAAATAAAATTTGAAAATACTCTAATAAAAGAACTAAAGATTAAAGGAAGATAATAACGAAGTGAGTAATCAGGGGTTGAAATGGGGTTCTTTTTGTAAATATTATTTGGTGAGTCTTGCTTCACTAAGCCTTTTATGTTTTACGTTCTATGGCCTTTATTCTTTAAATGAACTCTTCCCATTGTCTTTAGACAAGACTTCAAGTTTGGAAATTAAGCATTATTCTGGTCAGTCATCTTCTACAGCTAAAAAAGATGGTATTTATAAAGTCCAAGACTTTAGTGGCCAAACTAAGAGTTATGATGTTGATTTGCATGTATCAAATGAAGGGGATAAGGTTGTTCAAACCTACATCTTCGAGTATAAGAAATGACATCTCGTGATAAAAACTCACAAACGAATAGTTTGTGAGTTTTTTTGTATTTATATTTTACCAGAGTCCTAATACTTTTTGCATGAGCAGGGATGCAAGACTAATCAATACCCAACAGAGCCCCCCAACTAGTAGAGCGGATCCGCCTTTGGTAATGAGTTTCTTCAGATTTGTTTGGTAACCGATAGCTGTCATTGCCATGATAATCATAAACTTTGAAAGGTTCTTTAAAGGAGCAAAAACAGTAGCGGATGCGCCAAGAGACGTTGTAACAGTTGTAATGAGAGAAGCCACTAGGAACCAGAGAATAAAATTAGGAACAGCTTTGATTAGAGAAAATGACTCTTTTCTATCTTCCTTTTGATTGCCAAATAGATAGCCCAAGTGTAATAGGAATGATTGCAAGAGTACGAGTTAACTTAACAATTGTTGCTTGCTCTAAAATCGATGTTCCGTGCAAGCTATCCCAAGAACTGGCAGTGGCAGTTACAGATGAAGTATCGTTAACGGCTGTTCCAGCAAATATGGCGAATCCTTCATTACTAAGGCCTAGCCAAGATCCCAAGTGAGGGAAGAACAGAGCCGCTAAGATATTAAAAAAGAATATTACCGAGATTGCTGTGGCTAATGGATT
>NZ_CM002133.1:561121-566490 GCF_000448665.1 Streptococcus sp. HSISS2
AATGTTTTTATGGTTACGAAAAGACGTTTAAATCACTTAATCAATTGGAACAAGCTATTGTAAACTATATTGATTATTACAATAACAAACGAATTAAGGTAAAACTAAAAGGACTCAGTCCTGTGCAATACAGAACTAAATCCTTTGGATAAATTAAATGTCTAACTTTTTGGGGTCAGTACATAACTTGCTAAGGGTCTTTTTTCTGATAGAATAGTATTAAAATATTATAATGGGAAATCTTAAGAAGGAAGGCTATATGTATCGTCATTTAAAGAAGTATTTGATTTTTATTGTGGGAGCTTTTATTTGTTCATTATTTTTAGTCTTAGCTTTTACAACCGATAGAAAAAATGATAACAGTGTCAACGCTAAAGCTGAAGCTGCTTATAACCAAACGACTACTGCTTTTATTGGTAGTATCGGTGAAACTGCGAGACAAATTGGTCAAGACTATAATATCTATGCTTCTGTTCTAATTGCTCAAGCTATTCTTGAATCGAATTCTGGGCAGTCAGGTCTTAGTCAAGCACCTTATTACAACTTTTTTGGAATTAAAGGAACTTACAATGGAAACTCGGTAACAATGCGTACTTGGGAAGATGATGGTACAGGGAAGACTTATGAGATTGATCAGCCGTTCCGTTCTTATGGTAGCTTGAGCGATTCTTTGGCGGATTACGCTGCTTTGATGACATCATCAACTTATGCTGGAACTTGGAAATCTAATACAAGCAGTTATGCGGATGCTACTCAAGCACTTACAGGAACATATGCTACAGATAGTCTTTATGCTTCTAAGTTGAACAGTATTATTGCATACTACGGTCTTACTGCCTATGACCAAGCTCCAGTTACCCAAACAACAGGTTCAACTGGTAGTCTTGTTTGGAATCGCTATAGAGGGTCTTACACGGACGCTGAAACTTTATCTATAGACGAGGCTTGGGCAAGCTATAAAAATTATAAATAATAGTAAGAGTCGAAAGGCTCTTTTTTGCGCACTTAAAAATCCCCAACAACATGTGTGGGGATTAAGATGAGAAGTCGTTAGCTTAGTTGTCAAAAGTGACTTCTTTAACAAGGTTATCTAGAAATTGTTCCCCCATTTTAGAGAGTGTTGCCTTTTCATGCTTCAGGTAAACAATATCAATTTCATCATCAATATCAAGTGGAATAGAGACAATGTTGTCACCATTTAGGTTACTATTTAAGATACCAGTGGCAATAGTGTAACCATCCAAACCAATTAATAGATTGAAGAGGGTCGCACGGTCTGAAACTACTATAGATTTTTTGTGGGGAATTTGTGAGAGAATTTCTTCGGAATAGTAGAAGGAATTATGAATCCCTTGATCGTAACTAAGGTATGGGAAGTCTTCTAAATCTTCTAAAGAGACAATTTCATGCTTGGCCAATGGATTTGATTTGCTGACAAAGATATGAGGTCTAGCTTTAAAGAGACTGGTATATGTGAGACGGTTGTCATCAAACATCTTAGTCAAGACGTCACGATTATAGCTATTAAGAAAGAGGACGCCGATTTCTGATCGAAAGTTCTTAACGTCTTCAATGATTTCATAAGTGCGAGTTTCACGTAAGAAGAGCTCATAACGTGTCATATCAGCTCTCTTGAGAAGTGAGACGAAGGCATTAACCACAAAGGCATAGTGTTGTGAAGAAACACTGAACAATTCACGTGTTTCGGTATGACTTTTGTAACGTTCTTCCAAAAGGTTAGTTTGTTCCACTACCTGACGGGCATAGGAAAGGAACTCGACCCCATCCTTGGTTAAGGTGATTCCCTTAGGGTTACGGATGAAAATATCAATCCCCATTTCTCTTTCCAAATCACGGACAGCATTAGAAAGACTCGGTTGTGTAATGAAAAGTTGTTTTGCGGCCTCATTCATAGAGCCGGTTTCGACGATTTTAATAATATAATGTAACTGTTGAATTCGCATAGCTTTATTATAGCATATTTTAAGGATTATTCCTTAGGATAAGAAGCGTTAAAAGTTCTTTTTAGGACTATACCAATTTTTATGCTTGACAATGTTAAGTATATGGAATATACTGTCATCGTTAAGCTTTCTTAAGAGCTTATTGACTATACCAATTTAAAATGAAGGAGACATAACCTCCTTAATATGGGGTTATATAAAAAATATGTGCGGAATTGTCGGTGTTGTAGGGAACACAAATGCAACTGATATCTTGATTCAAGGACTTGAAAAGTTAGAATACCGAGGCTATGATTCAGCTGGTATCTTTGTAGCTAGTGATACATCTAGTCAATTAATTAAGGCTGTGGGCCGTATTGCAGAACTTGCTGCTAAGACTAAAGGAGTAGAGGGAACATCTGGTATTGGACATACTCGTTGGGCGACTCACGGGAAACCGACAGAGGACAATGCTCACCCACACCGCTCAGAAACAGAACGTTTTGTTTTAGTTCATAATGGTGTTATTGAAAACTATCTTGAAATTAAGGAAGAATACCTTTCTGGTCATCATTTCAAAGGTCAAACCGATACTGAAATTGCTGTTCACTTGATTGGTAAATTTGTTGAAGAAGACGGTTTGTCAACCCTTGAAGCTTTCAAGAAAGCTCTTCATATTATTCGTGGATCATATGCCTTTGCCCTCATGGATTCAGAAGATGCCTCAACAATTTATGTGGCAAAAAACAAATCACCACTTTTGATTGGTCTTGGTGATGGCTATAATATGGTCTGCTCAGATGCCATGGCTATGATTCGTGAAACAAATCAATATATGGAAATTCACGATCAAGAGTTGGTTATCGTGAAGGCGGATAGTGTTGAAGTTCAAGACTATGATGGAAATGTCAAAGAACGTGATAGTTATACAGCTGAGCTTGATCTTTCTGATATTGGTAAAGGAACATACCCATACTATATGCTCAAAGAAATTGATGAGCAACCAACAGTGATGCGTAAGCTTATTCAAGCCTATACAGATGATAAGGGTCAAGTGTCTGTGGATGCTGATATTATTAAGGCTGTTCAAGACGCTGACCGTATCTATATTCTTGCAGCAGGAACTTCTTATCATGCTGGTTTTGCTTCTAAGAAGATGCTTGAAGAATTGACTGATACACCAGTTGAGCTTGGCATTTCTTCTGAATGGGGTTATGGTATGCCTCTCCTTAGCAAGAAACCTCTCTTTGTCTTTATTAGTCAATCAGGTGAAACAGCAGATAGTCGTCAGGTTCTTGTTAAAGCTAACGAAATGGGTATTCCAAGTTTGACAGTAACAAATGTTCCAGGTTCAACGCTTTCACGTGAAGCAGACCATACAATGCTTCTTCACGCTGGACCAGAAATTGCTGTCGCTTCAACTAAAGCTTATACTGCTCAAATTGCAACTTTGGCTTTCTTGGCAAAAGCAGTGGGCGAAGTTAATGGTAATGAAAAAGCTAAGGCCTTTGACTTGGTTCACGAATTGTCTCTCGTGGCTCAATCTATCGAATCAACACTTTCTGAAAAAGAAGTTATTGATGGGAAAGTTGCCAACCTTCTTGCAGAAACACGTAATGCATTCTATATCGGACGTGGACAAGATTATTATGTGGCTATGGAAGCTAGTCTTAAATTGAAAGAAATCTCATATATCCAATGTGAAGGTTTTGCAGCAGGTGAGTTGAAACATGGTACAATTGCTCTTATCGAAGATGGTACGCCTGTTATCGCTCTCTTGTCTGATCCAGTCCTTGCTAGCCATACTCGTGGTAACATTCAAGAAGTAGCAGCACGTGGTGCTAAAGTCTTGACTATTGCGGAAGAAAATGTCGCTAAAGAAGATGATGACATCGTTCTTAACAACGTTCATCCATATTTGTCACCAATTTCAATGGTTGTACCAACTCAATTAATTGCTTATTTTGCAACGCTTCATCGTGGACTTGACGTTGATAAGCCACGTAACTTGGCTAAGTCAGTTACTGTTGAATAAAAATGCCAACACCTCTGATTTTTCTAGGAGGTGTTGTTTGTTTTTACTCTTGCGTAATTACTCATTCTAAAGTAGAATAATAGCTATATCAGAATTTTTAGGAGAGAAATATGTCACTACCAAATTGTCCCAAATGTAACTCAGAGTATGTTTATGAAGATGGTATCTTGTTAGTCTGTCCAGAATGTGCCTATGAGTGGGATCCAAACGAGGTTGCAGAAGAAGGGCTTGTGGTTCTTGATAGCAACGGAACACGTCTTACTGATGGTGATACTGTCACAGTTATTAAAGACCTTAAGGTTAAGGGTGCTCCCAAAGACATCAAGCAAGGAACACGTGTTAAAAATATTCGCTTAGTTGAAGGTGACCACAACATTGACTGTAAGATTGATGGTTTTGGTGCTATGAAACTTAAATCTGAATTTGTCAAGAAAGTCTAAAATTAGTGCATAGGTAGGTAAGCCTAAATATTTACAATTGCTAATATTAGCTAAGTCTTTGAGGAGTGAGGCTGGGGACTCAAGTTCATTACAATGAGTTCGGCCTCTCTCCTTTTAGTATTTTCAAAATTTTATACCCTTTTTTCGTTTTTTTGGTATAATATTCAAAAATACTAAATAATTATAGGAGTTTATATGTCATACGTTTTGGAAGTATTACCAGCCCTTTTGAATGGTGCGGTAGTTACACTTCAAGTATTTTTCATTGTTATCGTACTGTCGATTCCATTAGGGATTGTGCTTGCTTTCTTAATGCAGATTAAGTTCAAACCTTTAAATTGGTTGTTGACCCTCTATGTTTGGATTATGCGTGGGACACCGCTCCTTTTGCAACTGATATTTGTGTATTATGTTCTTCCGAGTGTTGGGATTGTCTTTGACCGTCTACCAGCTGCCATTATTGCTTTTACCCTTAACTATGCAGCTTATTTTGCAGAGATTTTTCGTGGAGGAATCTTGGCTATTCCGAAAGGTCAATATGAAGCTGCCAAGATGCTTAAATTGAGTCCTTTCCAAACGATTCGCTACGTTATCCTTCCTCAAGTGGTCAAGATTGTTTTGCCAAGTATCTTCAACGAAATTATTAACTTGGTTAAAGATTCATCATTGGTTTATGTTCTTGGAGTCGGAGACCTCCTTTTGGAAAGTCGTACCGCTGCCAATCGTGATGCGACCTTAGCACCTATGTTTGTGGCTGGAGCTATCTATCTTATCCTTGTTGGTGTGGTAACTGTAGCTTCTAAACGTATCGAAAAGAAATTCAACTACTACAAATAGGAGACCTTATGTTAGAATTAAAAATATTTCCAAGCAATTTGGTCAACACAAAATTTTTGATAAATACAACTTAACTGTTGAAGAGGGGAAAATCCTAGCTATCGTTGGACCATC
>NZ_CM002133.1:568085-579121 GCF_000448665.1 Streptococcus sp. HSISS2
TCTCTTTTGCGTATGTTAGCGGGACTTGAAACCATTGATTCTGGGCAAATTATCTATGAAAATGAAGAGATTTCTTTGGATCAGATGGAAAGTCGTAATTTGCTGGGCTTTGTTTTCCAAGATTTTCAACTGTTTCCGCACTTGACTGTCTTAGATAACCTGATGCTTTCGCCAATTAAGACGATGGGAATGTCTAAAGAAGATGCCCAGAAAAAAGCCCAAGGTTTGCTTGACCGTTTAGGACTTGGAGCTCACGGAAATGCTTATCCTTACTCTCTTTCTGGGGGACAAAAACAACGGGTTGCTTTTGCGCGTGCCATGATGATTGATCCCAAAATCGTCGGCTATGATGAACCAACCTCAGCGCTGGACCCTGAATTGCGTCAAGAAGTGGAGAAATTGATTTTGCAGAATCGTGATACAGGGATTACGCAAATTGTTATCACTCACGATATGCAGTTCGCACAGAACATCGCTGATGAGATTGTCACTATCAATCCAAAATAGTGAGGATTTTGCATGAAAAAAATAGTAAAAACAGTTTTGCTAGGCTGTCTTGTTCTCTTGCCTTTGTTTGCGCTATCAGCTTGCAGCTCGCGCTCACATTTTGCAACTCAGAAAGACCAGTGGCAAACCTACACCAAAGAAAAGAAAATCAAAATTGGTTTTGATGCAACCTTTGTTCCTATGGGATATGAGGAGAAAAATGGTAGCTATGTCGGTTTTGATATTGATCTTGCTACCGCAGTTTTTAAATTGTACGGTATTGATGTTGAATGGCAAGCCATTGACTGGGATATGAAGGAAACAGAATTAAAAAATGGGACAATTGATCTCATTTGGAATGGCTACTCAGTTACTGATGAACGTAAGCAGTCAGCAGACTTTACGGAACCTTATATGATCAATGAACAAGTACTGGTAACCAAAAATCTTCAGGAATTGATTCTGTTGCAGGAATGTCCGGTAAGACCTTAGGTGCTCAGGCAGGTTCCTCTGGTTACGATGCTTTCAATGCTTCTCCGAAAATTTTGAAGAACATTGTTGCTAACCAAAAAGCAGTCCAATATTCAACCTTTACACAAGCCTTGATTGACCTGGAGAGTGGACGTATTGATGGCTTGTTGATTGACCGTGTGTACGCTAATTACTACCTAGAGAAATCAGGGGTTCTGGATCAGTATAACGTTATGCCTGCTGGGTATGAGGGTGAAAGCTTTGCCGTAGGTGCCCGTAAATCAGATAAGACTCTAATCACAAAAATTAATCAAGGATTTGAAACCCTTTATAAAAATGGAGAATTCCAAAAGATTTCTAACAAATGGTTTGGCGAAGATGTTGCTACAGACCAAGTTAAAGGGAAAAATAAGATGATAACAACATTCTAGAAGGGATGTTGTTATTTTTTACGAAAAATACTTGAAATATAAGAGGTTATATTTTATACTATTGTTAGTTTATAAACTAACAAAGGGGCAAGCATGGGATATTTTGATTATTCAAGAGAGCCACAAAGCGATATTGCTTTTGTAGATATGAAATCTTTCTATGCGAGTGTGGAGTGTGTTGAACGTGGCCTGCATCCTCTTAAAACTTCTCTATGTGTGATGAGTTGGGCTGAAAATGCGAATGGTTTGATACTAGCTTCTTCACCCATATTTAAAAAGTTTTTGGCAAGTCAAATGTTAGTCGTTCTTATGACTTACCTTTTGACATTCATTCTCGTAAGTTTCATTATTATAATGCCAAAAAACAAGGACTGCCAACGGATAGGGATTTTGTAGATTATATCGAATCTTGGGCCAAGGTTACCTTTATCGTCCCTCCTAGAATGGACCTTTATATCAAGAAGAATATTCAGATTCAACATATTTTCCAGAATTATGCTAGTGTTGAAGATATTCTTCCCTACTCGATTGATGAGGGTTTCATTGATCTCACATCGTCACTGAATTACTTTATTCCCGATAGGACTGTTACTAGAAAAGATAAGTTAGATATGATTTCAGGGCGTATTCAAAGAGATATTTGGAGGGAGACAGGTATTTACTCAACAGTTGGGATGTCTAACAGCAACCCCTTGTTGGCCAAGTTAGCTCTTGATAATGAAGCCAAACATACGGCTACTATGAGAGCCAACTGGTCCTATGAAGATGTCGAGACTAAGGTTTGGAATATTCCCCATATGACCGATTTCTGGGGGATTGGAAAGCGAATGGAGAAGCGTCTAAACAAGTTGGGAATTTTCTCTATTCGAGAACTTGCGAATAGCAATCCTGATATCCTTAAAAAGGAATTAGGTGTTGCTGGACTGGACCTCTTTTTTCATGCCAATGGTATTGATGAGAGTAATGTTCATAAATCTTATAAACCAAAGTCACATGGCTTAGGAAATTCTCAAATCTTACCACGAGACTACGAGCATCAAGCTGATATAGAATTGATTCTAAGAGAGATGGCAGAACAGGTAGCCATTAGATTAAGACGAGCCCATAAGAAAGCTTGTCAAGTTTCCATTAGCATTGGATTTTCAAAGTTAGAGGGCAAGCGTTCGCTACAAGCACAGATGAAGATTGAACCTGCTAATAATACGAGAGTACTAATAAGCCACGTCATTGCACTCTTTAGGAAGAAGTATCAAGGAGGAGCTGTTCGAAGTGTGAGTGTCTCTTATGCAAATTTTGTAGATGAGACGATTCAAGTTTTCTCTTTATTTGATAATCCCGAAGAAATTGATAAAGAAGAAAGGCTTCAGGCAGCTATAGATAGCATTCGTCAGGAATTTGGCTTTACTACTCTTCAAAAGGCTAATGCTTTACAAGAGGCCTCTAGTAGCCTTGCTCGTAGTAAGCTTATTGGTGGACACTCTGCTGGAGGATTGGATGGCTTAAAATGATAGACCGTAGTTACCTTCCCTTTCAATCAGCTAGGGAGCATAAAGATAGGGGAATGATGAAGTGGATGGGCTTTTTCTTGTCAGAACACACAAGTTCCTTATATGAAGATAAGACTAAAGAAGATTTTACGAGTCATTTGGAGGATTTGGAGAAATTTACCCTATTAAACCAGCTTTATACGGGACAATTATTGGGAAGTTTTCAGATGAAGGATAAAAATAGATGCTGTAGACATAGTGGCTATGTGGTTGAATTGAATCTTAATCAAGTTACGGTAAAATCTGACAAGCAGCATATACGGATTTACATTAAGGATATACTAGAAATTAGCTTGGGAGTTGAAGCTATAAATGAAGAAGAGAAAAATTTATGACGATAAGCTTCAGATTGACTATTTTTCTGATAGCTATTTAAAATTTGAAGAAGATTTTTATCGCTATTCTGCTATGGATATACCTCTGACCTTCTTGACGGATGACATTTTAAGAGAAATGGCAATCAGTCAGAAGAACTATTTTATTGAATAAAGAGAATGCTAGGGATGGACGCAACCATTATTTCCATTTTGAGGTCAGCCTTCTGGATTCTAGAACACTTGTAAGAAAATACAAGTATCTTGGAAATGATTGATTGGTACAAAGGGCTTTCACGAAAATTTCTAGATGGTAGAGAAAAATATTGTAAGCGTTGACATTTGTTGTGCAAGTGCTACAATGAAAGTGTTAAAGTTCTTATATGGAGGTAACTAAAATGAGAGCAGTTGTTGTTAATAATGAAGGTACAGGAGTAGAAGTTGTTAATCATGACAAACCAGCGGTAGTAGGACATGGTCAAGCTTTGGTTAAAGTGGAATATTGTGGTGTCTGTCATACGGACCTTCACGTAGCTCATGGAGATTTTGGTAAGGTTCCAGGTCGTATCTTGGGACATGAAGGAATTGGTATTGTCGAAGAAGTGGGTGAAGGCGTTGAAACACTTAAAAAAGGCGACCGTGTGTCAATTGCTTGGTTCTTTGAGGGATGTGGCCATTGTGAATATTGTACAACTGGTCGTGAAACTCTCTGTCGTTCTGTAAAAAATGCAGGTTATAATGTGGATGGTGGTATGAGTGACTATGCCTTGGTTACAGCTGACTATGCTGTGAAAGTTCCGGAAGGACTTAACCCAGCTCAAGCTTCATCTATTACTTGTGCAGGAGTCACAACCTATAAAGCGATTAAAGAGGCTAAAGTTGAACCTGGTCAATGGGTTGCAATCTACGGTGCTGGAGGACTAGGTAACTTGGCTATTCAATACGCTAAGAAAGTGTTTAATGCACGAGTAGTAGCTGTTGATATCAACCAAGATAAACTTGATTTGGCTAAAGAATCTGGTGCTGATTTAGTTGTAAATGGTAAGGAAGTTAAAGATGTGGCAGGCTATATCCAAGAAAAAACTGGTGGTACTCACAGTGCAGTTGTAACAGCTGTTTCTAAAGTTGCTTTCAACCAGGCTGTTGATAGTGTACGTGCCGGTGGGACAGTCGTTGCGGTTGGTCTACCATCTGAATATATGGAGCTCTCAATTGTCAAAACAGTTCTAGATGGTATCCGTGTTGTTGGATCTCTTGTAGGTACACGTAAAGACTTGGAAGAAGCCTTTGACTTCGGTGCACAAGGTTTGGTAGTACCGGTTGTTGAAACCGTTCCTGTTGATACAGCGGTAGAAGTCTTTGATCAAATGGAAAAAGGACAAATCCAAGGACGTAAAGTACTGGATTTCACTAAGTGATAATATCTCTCTTATAGTGTTATCACGATTACTTGAAGAGTAGAGCAGTTTAAACAGACTAAATCACTTTTGAAAGAAGCTTATCAGAATAAAATTCCACCGATTTATTTGTGTCGATGGAATTTTTGTTTGCCAATAGCGTCATTTGGATATATAACAAAAAAAGCGTTGAACGGATTAGTTCAGCGCTTTTGAAGTGTGTTTAGTTTTATTCCCACTCAACAGTTGCAGGTGGTTTACTTGTAATATCGTAGACGATACGGTTAACGTGGTCAACTTCGTTAACGATTCGAACAGAAATCTTTTGGAGAACTTCCCACGGAAGTTTCGCAAAGTCAGCTGTCATACCGTCAATTGAAGTGATGGCACGGATAGCGATAGTGTAGTCGTAAGTACGGCCATCACCCATAACCCCGACAGAACGAACACCTGTGTTAACTGTGAAGTATTGCCATACATCACGGTCAAGACCAGCTTTGGCAATTTCTTCACGAAGGATAGCATCAGACTCACGAACAGTTTCAAGTTTCTCTTCAGTGATTTCACCCATAACACGGATGGCAAGTCCAGGTCCTGGGAATGGTTGGCGCCAAACGACTTCGTCAGGCATTCCCATTTCAGTACCAAGGGCACGTACTTCATCTTTAAAGAGGGTATTAAGCGGTTCAATCAATTCAAACTGCATGTCTTCTGGAAGACCACCGACGTTGTGGTGAGATTTGATTGTTTGAGCTGTCTCAGTACCTGATTCAATAATATCAGTATAAAGTGTTCCTTGAGCTAGGAAGTCAACGCCTTTAAGCTTACTTGCTTCGTCATCAAAGACATAGACAAACTCGTTACCGATGATTTTACGTTTTTCTCAGGATCATCAACACCAGCCAAGAGGTCTAGGAAGCGTTTAGAAGCATCAACACGGATAATGTTAAGGCCAAATTTACCTCCGAGCATCTCCATAACTTGGTCACCTTCACCTTTACGGAGAAGACCGTGGTCAACGAAGATACATGTCAATTGATCTCCGATAGCTTTTTGCAAAAGGACACCAACAACAGATGAGTCAACCCCACCTGAGAGTCCAAGAAGGACTTTACGGTCACCAACTGTTTCACGGATTTGTGCTATTTGCATATCTACGAAGTTAGCCATTGACCAGTCACCTTTGGCACCACAGATACCAAAAGCAAAGTTTTTCAAGATATCATTACCATATACAGAGTGACGAACTTCTGGGTGGAATTGGATACCGTAGAAGTTTTTCTCCGTATTTTCCATTGCTGCAAATGGGCAATCCACTGAGTCACCGACTAGATGGAACCCTTCCGGAATCTCTGTAACAGCATCACCGTGGCTCATAAGGACGACCTGCTCTTCAGGAGTACCAGCAAAGAGTTTAGAGTCAGCACGAAGTCGAAGTGTTGATTGACCATATTCACGGTTACCAGCTTCACCAGCAGGAAGTACTTTACCACCAAGTTTGTGAGTCAACAGTTGCATTCCGTAACAAATACCGAGGATTGGAATACCGAGTTCAAAAATCTCAGGATCAATGCTAAAAGCGTCATCAGCATATACAGAGTTTGGACCACCAGAAAGTACGATACCGATTGGATTAATCTCGCGCACTTCTTCAGCAGAAATCTTATGGCTCTTCAACTCAGAGAAAACGCCGAATTCACGAATACGACGTGCAATAAGCTGATTGTATTGGCTACCATAGTCTAGAACAATGATTTTCTGCACATCATTCAATGTAGAAATGTCAGTCATTATTACCCTTTCTTTTTACGTCACATAAGGACTCTTATGCTTTCATTGTATCACAAATTTAAGGACTTAGCACCTAGATTTATACGAGAAACTACAAGTCATTTAATCACCTTTACAATTCTGACACTTTTTTTGTAAAATAGGGATAACAAAGGGGGTATTAGATGTTACCAGCGTATATTCGCATACATGATAAAATAAAAAAGATATTGATGAAGGTACTTGGAAAATTGGGCAACGTCTTCCTAGTGAGCGAGATCTTTGCGAAACTTTTGATGTCAGTCGCATGACTGTACGGCAGGCCATAACACTGTTAGTTGACGAGGGAATTTTGGAGCGTAAACCAGGTAGTGGGACCTTCGTTGCCAGTAGTCGTGTTAAGGAGAAGATGCGTGGAACCACGAGTTTTACGGAAATCGTCAAAGCGCAAGGCAAGAAGCCGTCTAGTCAGCTCATTTCTTATAAACGTCTACATCCCAATGAGTTTGAAATCAAGAATTTAGGTGTCTTACCACAGTCTTATGTGATTAGGATGGAGCGTGTTCGCTTTGCCGATGACATTCCAGTTGCATATGAGATTGCTAGTATCCCTGAAAAGATTATCCGTGGCTTTGAAGAATCTGAAATTACAGAACATTTTTTCAAGACCTTAACCGATAATGGTTATGAAATAGGGAAGAGCCAACAAACCATTTCGGCTAGTTTGGCCAATAGTAGTCTAGCCAAGCACCTCAAGGTTAAGACTGGTGATGCCCTCTTAAGTCTGACGCAAATTTCCTTTCTTCAAGACGGACAGGCTTTCGAATATGTACGAAGCTACTATGTCGGTGATCGTTTTGAGTTTTATTTGGAGAACAATTAGAAGACACTGCTTTTTTCTGCACAAGAATCGTGCTAACACCATGATTTTATGGTAAAATGGAGCTTATGGAAATTGAAAAAACCAATCGCATGAATGCTCTTTTTGAGTTCTATGCTGCCTTGTTAACAGATAAGCAGATGAACTATATTGAGCTTTATTATGCGGATGATTATAGTTTGGCAGAAATTGCTGAAGAATTTGGCGTCAGTCGTCAGGCGGTATATGATAACATCAAACGTACTGAGAAGATTTTGGAAGCTTACGAGATGAAATTACATATGTATTCAGATTACATCGTCCGTAGCCAAATTTTTGATGATATCATGGAAAATACCCAGATGATAGCTATCTCCAGGAACAAATTGAAATTCTAAGTAGCATTGATAATAGAGATTAGATTCAAGCAGAAAGTAAGAGAGGAAATACTATATGGCTTTTGAAAGCTTAACGGAACGCTTGCAAGGCGTTTTCAAAAATTTAAGACGTAAAGGAAAACTTTCAGAGAAAGAAGTTCAAGAAGTCACTAAAGAGATTCGTTTGGCACTCCTTGAAGCAGACGTTGCCCTACCAGTTGTTAAGACATTTATTAAACGTGTTCGTGAACGTGCCGTAGGTCACGAAATCATTGATACTCTTGATGCTTCACAACAAATCATCAAGATTGTTAATGAAGAATTGACAGAGATTCTTGGGTCTGAAACATCTGAAATTGAGAAATCTCCAAAGATTCCAACAATCATTATGATGGTTGGTCTCCAAGGGGCTGGTAAAACAACCTTTGCTGGTAAATTAGCTAATAAGCTGATTAAAGAACAAGAAGCTCGTCCAATGATGATTGCGGCGGATATCTATCGTCCAGCAGCCATTGACCAGTTGAAGACCTTGGGCCAACAAATTAATGTTCCTGTTTTTGATATGGGAACAGAGACACCAGCGGTTGAGATTGTCAAAAATGGTTTGGAACAAGCGCGTGCCAATAAAAATGACTATGTCTTGATTGATACGGCGGGTCGTTTGCAGATTGACGAAACCCTCATGCAAGAGTTGCGTGATATCAAGGATTTCGCCCATCCAAACGAAATCCTCTTGGTTGTTGATAGCATGATTGGTCAGGAAGCTGCTAATGTTGCCAAGGAGTTCAATGAACAACTGGATATCACAGGTGTCGTTCTTACTAAAATTGACGGTGACACACGTGGTGGTGCGGCTCTTTCTATTCGTGAGATTACTGGTAAGCCAATTAAATTCACAGGTACTGGTGAGAAAATCACAGATATTGAGACTTTCCACCCAGACCGTATGTCAAGCCGTATCTTAGGTATGGGTGACCTTCTTACCCTTATTGAAAAAGCTTCTCAAGAGTACGACGAGAAAAATCTCTTGAGTTGGCTGAAAAGATGCGTGAAAACACCTTTGACTTCAATGACTTCATCGACCAATTAGACCAAGTGCAAAATATGGGTCCTATGGAGGATTTGCTTAAGATGTTGCCAGGTATGGCTAACAATCCAGCCTTGGCTAATGTTAAAGTAGACGAGAAACAGATTGCTCGCAAGCGTGCTATTGTATCATCAATGACACCAGAAGAACGAGAAAATCCAGATCTTTTGACACCAAGTCGTCGTCGCCGTATTGCCAATGGTTCGGGAAATACCTTCATCGAAGTAAACAAGTTTATTAAAGACTTCAACCAAGCCAAACAAATGATGCAAGGTGTGATGTCTGGTGATATGGAGCAAATGATGCGTCAAATGGGTCTTAACCCAAATAATATGCCAAAAAACATGCCAAATATGCCTGATATGGGTAATATGGATATGTCTGCCTTTGAAGGCATGATGGGTGGCGCAGGTATGCCGGATCTTGGGAACATGGACCTTAGCCAAATGCTTGGTGGTGGTCTTAAAGGTAAGGTCGGTTCATTTGCTATGAAACATGCTATGAAACGTCAAGCTAACAAGATGAAGAAGGCTAAGAAAAAACGTAAATAAGGAAGGACTAGAGCTTATGGCTCTAGTTTTTTATGGCATATTGACTTCTAGGGATATACATTGTAATATACTAGTGTATATACAATAAAAAGGAGTAGATTATGAAACCGAAAAAGAGAATTCAAGAAATGACCTTTGCAGCTTTGTTAACTGCGATTGCTATCCTTATCCCGAGTATTATGCCAATTAAATTAATCATTCCACCGGCTTCTTATACCTTGGGGAGTCACGTTCCAATATTTCTAGCTATGTTTATATCGCCCTGGGTAGCAGCTTTTGTTATCTTAGCGTCTAGTTTAGGATTCCTTATGGCCGGCTATCCGATTGTCATTGTTTTTAGGGCATTCTCGCATATCGTCTTTGGTTTGTTAGGAGCTTTTTATTTGAAAAAATTCCCTCAAACAATAGAAAACCATAAATCATCACTAATTTTTAACTTTGTTTTAGGTGTTATTCATGCTGTAGCTGAAGTAATTGCTTGTGTGATTTTTTATTCAGTAACGGGAGAGGACTTCCAAAAACTATTTTATGTTCTGTTTGTTTTAGTTGGATTTGGTACTATTGTCCATAGTATGATAGACTATGTGATAGCCCGTAAAATCGCTACTTTAAGGGTTTTTGACCACGTTCTGTCCACATTTGCTTAATCTTTTCGTGATTTCGTGATTTTTGCTCTTGAAGTTGATGAGCGTACACATCAAGCGTGATATTTAAGTTTTCGTGCCCTAAAACTTGCGATACTGATATTAAATCGATATCGTGAGCAATTAGATAACTGGCATAAGTATGCCTTAACGAGTGGACACGCACTTCACGACCAACTATCTTTCGTAGCGTTCTATTGACGGCATTATTAAATATCCTTGGCAACAGTCTGCCATCGGGTTGCGGTGTCAACGATTTTATAAATTTTAAACAATCATCATCAAGCGGTATCTCTCGGATACTGCTTTTTGTTTTTGTGGGCATAAAACCAGTGTTATTCTTGTAGTCCCATGTTTTGTTGACGGATAACATGCCAGTCTCATAATCAATATCATTCACGGTTAGACCGAGGCATTCAGCAAACCGCATGCCAGTTTTAGATATCAAATACAAGACTGCATAAGCGGTACGCTCTGGATGTTTGCTTGTCTCGGAGATCAATCGCTCATATTCCTCAACCTCTAGGAATTTGCTTTCGATGTCTCTACTCTTAACTTTAGCGTTGATTTTGGCAAACTTACAAAAATTACGCTTGATATATCCTTCGTGCACTGCCATGTCTATACACGCCTTTATTTGAGTGTGAAACCTCTTGACAGTCAAATGGGCGTGAGTTTCAGCATACTGATTCAATACACGTTGGTACTCAGTGGCAGTAATATCCTTTAATTTCTTATCGCCAAAAAAGACGCTATCTGTCTTTGGTTAATAAGATACAGATTAAACGTCAATTCTGACACATTCGGACGCTTGTAAACCTCACACCATTGCTTGAAATAGTTTAAAAAAGTGATATCTTCATCAACATTGATATTATCTTGTAATTTCAGTTCCATCTCAGCAGCGGCTTTGATGGCTTCAGATTTCGTCCTAAAACCACCCTTTGATTTTGGTTTCCGCTTGCCAGTAGAGTCGTAGTAGTTTATTCGATATTCCCAGCCGTTGGGGCGTTTCCTGTATGATGCCATTATTTATCCCCCTATTATGGTATAATAAAAGGGTAGTGGTGAGTATCTCACACACTCCCTTGATATAGCTTAG
>NZ_CM002133.1:579133-585695 GCF_000448665.1 Streptococcus sp. HSISS2
TCATATATGATATATAATATACATGTAAGATAAAGAAAAGGAAGTAAACAAAAATGAAATCACAAGTAATGAGCCTAGCATGGAAAATCTTCAAAAACGAAAAAACGACGTGACTTTCTCTGAAGCATTGAAAGTAGCTTGGAAAGCCGTTAAACGTCAAAACATGGCGGATGATTTCTATTTCTTCCGTTCTTCAAACATTAAATTCCAAGGTGTTAAAAAATGGTTTGCTGAAAAAGAATTTCGTGGACGCAACAAAAAGACTTGGCGTTTATGTCAGTAAGTGCGATCAGCGTAAAAGGATTGGTTGAAGAAACTGATAAAGCGGTTAAACTTGAAATCGTGACACCTTACGGAGTTTCTGCTAAATGGTACCCAAAAAGTGTAATTGCTTAATAAAAGGAGAAATAAAATGGAAATCAACAATGACATCAAGGACCTAATTTTAGAATACGTAGGACGATATTTTCGATTTGAAAACGACTTCTACAAACTTCCCAGAATCAAGTTTACCGATTCCAATTGGCAAAAATTCAAGAACGGTGACACTTCCATCGAAAAAATGGGAGCTGGCAGAGTGAACGCAATGCTCGATTGTCTATTTGATGATTTTGAGCTTGCTATGATTGGTAAGGCTCAAACCGATTACTACATGGACAATTCTTTAAAGATGAATATGCCATTTTATGCCTATTATGACCAATTTAAGAAACAGCAACTATTGAAATGGATCGAGAATAGTAGAGAGGATATCATAGGCGGTGCTGGCAGAATGTACACAGCTAGTGGGAATTGGATTTCTAGTGCCTATTTAGAAATTGCATTGGAATCCAGCTCGTTAGGTGGTGGTGAGTACATGTTGCAAATGCGTTTCAAAGACTACTCACGAAGCCAAGAGCCGATACCAGCAGGCCGCCAGAATCGACTTGAGTGGATTGAGAATAATTTGGAGAATATTCGATAATATCCGTGCGAGATGAAGAGAGGAAGTAAACGAAAATGAAAATCAATACGACAAGAGTTAACATGGTCTTGAATAACAAGGCTATTCCTGCTGATTATTTAGAAAATGAGCTTGGTATCAGTCGTTCTGTCATTGAAAAAGTTAGAGATGACGAGAGCGAATTTAAAAATCTAACTCTTGATGTTGCTGCGAAAATTCAAAAGTGGATTGATGATGGCAATTACACTTTTAGTTACGATTATAGTGAGCTTATCGAAGACCTTGAAGCTGACATAGCCGAGGGCTTAACAGATGATTACCTTTTTATTGTTCGTGGGGATTATAACGAGGCCTTGGAAAAGTGTCCAATCACCGACTATTATTATAGACAAGATGAAATTGATGACGGAGATATAGCTGAAAAGGTGTTGACAGCTTCTGCCTTGGCTGAAATGAAACAGGACAATTCTATTTTTTAACCGTTCAAATGAGCGGTTTTTTCATGTCGATTGGTAGCATAGGCTGCCAAGTCTTTTTGTCCACAATTCTGTCCACCTTTTTCAGAAATGTGCAGAAATAAATAAAAACAAAAAAGCTATAAACTCTTGGAACAGTGTGTTTATAGCTTTTATCTATTCTTATTGTTTCTCTAGTTTTAATATGATAGACTATGTTATAGCATTAACGATTTTCAAAAGTATTCGAAAAATTCGATAGTTGTAAGAGGAGTTGTTTAGTCTATGACTTTAAATCGCAAGCAAGAATTATTGGCACTGTTAAAGCAGTCTAAAGAAGCGATAAATGGGCAGAGTTTGGCGGAACATTTTGGTGTTACCCGTCAAATCATTGTCCAAGATATTGCACTTTTGCGAGCAGATGGTGCTCAAATTATTTCAACTAACAGGGGTTATATTTATAAAAACAGTGATGATAATTCTTATGAGCATCGACTCTTTAAAGTGAATCATACGGTGAATGACATGGAAGAAGAGCTTCTAGCTATTGTCGATAATGGGGGGCGTATTCAAAATATCATGATTGATCATCCAGTCTATGGTGAAATTCAAACCTTGTTGAAGTTGACTTGTCGTCGAGATGTTAGACATTTTTTAGAACAAGCAGCGTCAAGTGATTTTCGTCCACTATCTGAATTAACCAATGGTGTTCACTATCACCTTGTTGAAGCTGATAGTCAACAAGATTTAGATTACATTGAAGAGGTACTTGACAATATAGGATTTTTGGTCAAAGAATAATACAAAAGAGAAATGTAAAAGTAGTTGATTTCACTTGAAATCAACTACTTTTTTTGGTAAACTTATGTTAGTTTATTAACTTACGGAGGTGGCTATGTTTTCAGGACAAAACTAAAGGAAATTCGAGAAGCGCAAGGAATGAGCCAAGCATCAGTGGCTAAGCATCTGGGAATTTCACGCTCCTCTTATTTTAATTGGGAAAATGGTAAGACAAAGCCAAATCAAAAGAATCTTACAGTATTGTCCCAACTTTTTGGCGTGGCTGAGACATATTTTCTGTCTGAACACGAGATAGTGGAAGTTTACTTGGAACTCAATGACGAAAATCGTAAAGAAGCTTTGCGACTCACTAAGGCTCTTTTAGAAGAACAAGAAGCAGAAAAGCAGAAAGCACCTGTTATTCCGTTATACTCTTATAAAGTTTTCGAGCGTTTATCAGCCGGAACAGGATATACTTATTTTGGTGATGGCAATTATGATGAAGTTTTCTATGATGAAGAATTAGACCATGATTTTGCTTCTTGGGTTTTTGGAGATTCTATGGAACCCACTTACTTAAATGGAGAAGTAGTGTTGATCAAACAAACTGGTTTTGATTATGATGGTGCTGTTTATGCTGTGGATTGGGATGGTCAAACCTATATCAAAAAGGTTTATCGTGAGGAAGAGGGCCTGCGTTTAGTTTCTCTTAATAAACGCTATGGTGACAAGTTTGCTCCTTATGATGAAGACCCTCGAATTATCGGTAAAATTGTCGGTAACTTCATGCCTATTGAGGCCTAACCAAGTGACAACAATTGGGCATCTCAACCTAAATCTGTTATAATATAAGTAAAGTAAAGCCAAGATTTTGGCTTTTTTAAAAGAATTTATATGATATTTTACTAAGGCTATTAAAGAGGAGAAAAACAAATGGCAACTATTCAATGGTTCCCTGGGCACATGTCCAAGGCTCGCCGACAGGTCCAGGAAAATATAAAGCATGTTGATTTTGTCACCATTTTAGTGGATGCACGTTTACCACTTTCAAGTCAAAACCCTATGTTGACTAAGATTGTTGGCGACAAGCCTAAGCTTTTAATTCTCAATAAATCGGATCTTGCTGACAGCAATCGGACCAAAGAGTGGCGTACTTACTTTGAGAAACAAGGCATTAAAACTCTGGCTATTAATTCCAAGGAGCAGTCTACGGTTAAATTGGTGACAGATGCTGCTAAGATTCTTATGTCTGAGAAAATTCAACGCTTGCGTGAACGTGGGATTCAGAAAGAGAACTTGAGAACCATGATTATTGGTATTCCAAATGCAGGGAAATCAACCTTGATGAACCGCCTCGCTGGTAAAAAAATTGCTGTTGTGGGAAATAAACCTGGTGTTACAAAAGGCCAACAATGGTTGAAGTCAAATAAGGACTTGGAAATTCTTGATACTCCGGGTATCTTGTGGCCTAAGTTTGAGGATGAATTGGTTGGCTTGAAACTTGCTTTGACGGGTGCTATCAAAGACCAGCTGTTACCAATGGATGAAGTTACTATTTTTGGACTCAACTACTTTAAAACCTACTATCCAGAACGTCTCGAGGAACGTTTTAAAGGGATTGACCTTGAAGAAGAGGCTCCAGAAATCATTATGGAAATGACCCAAAAACTAGGCTTTCGTGAAGATTATGACCGTTTTTACAGTCTTTTTGTCAAAGATGTTCGTGATGGAAAACTAGGCCGTTACACACTTGATATTGTTGGGGTTGATACTGATGGCGACAATTAAAGAAGTCAAGGAACAATTAGCAACTTTGACAGACCTAGACGACCATCGTTGGGCGACATTTGAGGAAGATAGCCGTACTGGGGTACAGACCGCTATTAAGCAACGCCGTAAGGCCATCCTGGCGGAGATTGCGGAGGATGAGCGTTTGGAAACGATGCTTAATTACGAAAAATTGCTCTATGCCCAGGGAGTTGAACTCATTGCAGGTGTTGATGAAGTTGGACGAGGCCCCCTGGCTGGACCAGTGGTTGCCGCAGCTGTTATCTTGCCAAAGCTTTGCAAAATCAAAGGCCTCAATGACAGTAAAAAATCCCAAAATCAAAACATAAAGCCATCTATAAGCAGGTAATGAAACAAGCAGTGGCTGTCGGTATTGGTGTTAAGGACAATCATGTCATTGACGATGTCAATATTTATGAGGCAACTAAACTTGCTATGATTGAAGCTATTGAAAACCTCAGTCCTCAACCAGAACAGTTGTTAATTGATGCTATGACTTTAGATTTACCTATAGGACAAACATCAATTATTAAGGGGGATGCTAATTCCTTATCTATTGCTGCAGCATCAATCGTAGCAAAGGTAACCCGTGATGAGATGATGGCTGATTATGATCAAGAGTATCCTGGCTATGCATTTACCAAAAATGCAGGCTATGGAACTAAAGAGCATTTATCTGGTTTGGATAAACTTGGTATCACGCCAATTCATAGAAGAAGCTTTGAACCCATAAAGTCAATGCTTAAAAAGTAGGTGAGCAGAGTGATTGTAGCTATTGATATCGGAGGAACCTTTGTCAAGTTTGGTTTAGTTGACGATAATTTCAATATTACTAATCAATCTAAAGTTCCAACTCCAGCAAGCATAGATGATTTCTGGGGAACTTTAGAAAATATTGTTTCATCATATGAAGATGAAATTTCGGGGATTGCTATTGCGTGTCCGGGAGAAATTAATAGTAAACGTGGCTTTGTTTTCAAGGGGGGCCTTATCCCTTATTTAACAGCTATTCCTCTTGGAACAGGTCTATCTAAAACTTTTCAATTACCTGTAAAGGTTATCAATGATGCTGATGCGGCTGCTCTGGCTGAAGCTAGATATGGTAGTCTACAAGAAGTTGATTGTGGTGCTGCCTTGGTTTTAGGTACGGGTGTTGGCTTAGGGCTCGTCTCTCAGGGAGCCCTGTTAACCCCTCTTTTGGTTTCCAAATTTCTGAGAGGACCAAGTTCCCAAAGTAAGAGTCAAACGGCTCTCCCTTTTAAGTGGGCCTTGTTTAAGCAGGCACTGATCAGCCTTGTCGATAATAAAGGTTCTGCGGTTGGTTTTGTCCATGAGGCCAGTCAATTACTTGGCTTAGATCAGGATGATGGTCCAGCTGTCTTCTCAGCTATAGAAGAAGGTCAATTTGAAAAACTCAATTCGCTATTTAAGGACTATTGTCATGAAATTGCGGTGCTTATTCTGAATTTACAGACTTTCATGAACTTAGAAAGAGTCGTTATCGGCGGAGGCATCAGCAGACAAAATTCTTTGATAGCAGGTATTGTTAATGCTTATGAAGAGTTATTTAATGAAAAGTCTGATTTAGGTTTTGATCCAATTTCGATTCAAGCTTGTCATTTTCATAACGACAGTAACCTCCTAGGCGCAGCGTCTTATTTTATGTCTGAAAATGATTTATAATCAAGGAAAGTTCCATAAAGGGAGCTTTTTTCTTTATCTCTTGCGAATAAAGAAATGGAGGTATTTATATGAATAACTTTGAACTTTTTAAACTAAAAGCCGCTGGATTGACGAATTTAAACATCCTTAATATTTTAGACTATCAGAAGACTCAAGATAGAAAATTAAGTTTACGAGATATGGCAGTGGTTTCAAAGTCTAAAAATGCCGTACTTTTTATGGAAAAATACAAGACTTTAGATATTAAGCAACTTAAAGAGCAGTATCAGCGTTATCCGACAGTATCTATTTTTGACCAGGACTATCCGATTGAGTTAAAGCACACCTACAATCCACCAGTTCTGCTCTTTTATCAAGGAAATATTGAGTTGTTGAGTAAACCTAAGTTAGCAATTGTTGGGGCAAGGAAGTGCTCTGAAACAGGAAAACAGTCGGTTCGTAAGGTTGTTAATGAACTCGGTAATCATTTTACTATCGTTAGTGGCCTGGCGCGTGGCATTGATACCTGTGCCCATATGGAAGCTTTGAAAAATAAAGGTAACACCATTGCAGTTATTGGGACTGGACTAGACGTCTATTATCCTAAAGAAAATAAAGCTTTGCAGGACTATATGAGTAAAAATCATCTCGTGCTTTCAGAATATGCACCGAGTGAACAACCTCTCAAGTATCATTTTCCAGAACGAAATCGTATTATTTCAGGCTTGTGTCAGGGGGTTTTAGTTGTAGAAGCTAAGCTTCGATCGGGCAGTTTGATTACTTGTGAGCGTGCCATGGAGGAAGGAAGAGATGTTTTTGCTATTCCAGGAAATATTTTAGACGGAAAATCGGATGGCTGTCATCACCTCATTCAAGAGGGCGCAAAGTGTATTACGACGGGATTTGATATCCTTTCTGAGTTTTCTTGAAAATC
>NZ_CM002133.1:587523-590518 GCF_000448665.1 Streptococcus sp. HSISS2
CACCAAAGAAAATTTGGTTATCGTGGAGTCTCCTGCCAAAGCAAAAACCATTGAAAAGTACCTTGGGCGCAATTATAAAGTTGTAGCCTCTGTTGGGCATATCCGTGATTTGAAAAAATCAAGTATGTCTATTGATTTTGAAAACAACTACGAACCACAATATATCAATATTCGTGGTAAGGGCCCCACTTATCAATGAATTGAAGAAAGAGGCTAAGAAAGCTAAGCAAGTCTTTCTCGCAAGTGACCCGGACCGTGAAGGAGAAGCTATTTCATGGCATTTGTCACATATCCTTGGACTGGATGATCACGATAAGAATCGAGTTGTGTTCAATGAAATCACAAAGGATGCGGTAAAAAATGCCTTCGTAGAGCCACGTGCCATTGACATGGACTTGGTAGATGCGCAGCAAGCTCGTCGTGTCTTGGACCGTATTGTGGGTTACTCTATTTCACCTCTTCTTTGGAAGAAGGTTAAGAAGGGTCTTTCTGCTGGTCGGGTGCAATCGGTAGCTCTTAAGCTTATTATTGACCGTGAGAATGAAATTAAGGCCTTTAAACCAGAAGAATACTGGACTATTGATGGTGCCTTTAAGAAGGGGGCTAAGAAATTTCAGGCTAGTTTCTATGGCTTGGATGGTAAAAAGCTTAAGCTCAACAATAATGACGATGTTCAAGCTGTTCTTTCTCGTATCACAAGTGACGACTTCAACGTAGATAAGGTAGAGAAAAAAGAACGCCGTCGTAATGCACCATTGCCATATACAACGTCATCACTACAACAGGATGCTGCCAATAAGATTAACTTCCGTACACGTAAGACCATGATGGTTGCTCAGCAGTTGTACGAGGGGATTAATCTTGGTTCAGGGGCTCAGGGTTTGATTACCTATATGCGTACGGACTCAACACGTATCAGTCCAGTTGCTCAAAACCAAGCTGCTGAATTTATTACAGAACGCTTTGGTTCTAAGTATTCTAAGCATGGTAGCAAGGTGAAAAATAGCTCAGCGGCGCAAGATGCCCACGAGGCTATTCGTCCTTCAAATGTTTTTCAAACGCCAGAAAGCATTGCCAAGTATTTGGATAAGGATCAACTCAAGCTCTATACCCTTATTTGGAATCGTTTTGTAGCCAGTCAAATGACAGCTGCAGTATTTGATACGATGAAGGTGACCTTGTCTCAAAATGGTGTCATTTTCACAGCAAATGGAAGCCAAATCAAGTTTGACGGTTATATGGCCGTTTACAACGACTCTGATAAGAACAAAATGCTTCCTGATATGGCTGAGGGTGATACAGTTAAGAAGGTTGTGACAACGCCTGAACAACACTTTACGCAACCACCTGCACGCTATTCTGAAGCGACATTGATTAAGACGCTAGAAGAAAACGGCGTTGGTCGTCCGTCAACATATGCGCCAACGCTTGATGTTATCCAACGTCGCTACTATGTCAAATTGGTGGCTAAACGTTTTGAACCAACGGAACTTGGTGAAATCGTAAATAGCTTGATCGTCGAATTTTTCCCAGATATCGTGGATGTTAAATTTACCGCCGAGATGGAAGGGAAACTCGATAAAGTCGAAATCGGTAAGGAACAATGGCAGAAGGTTATTGATGAATTCTTCAAACCTTTCCAAAAAGAATTGGAAAAAGCTGAAGAAGGTATTGAAAAAATCCAAATCAAGGATGAGCCTGCTGGTTTTGATTGTGATCTCTGTGGTCACCCAATGGTCATCAAACTTGGTCGCTACGGTAAGTTCTACGCATGTAGTAATTTCCCAGACTGTCATAACACCAAGGCCATTACTAAAGAAATTGGCGTTACTTGTCCAACCTGTGGTCAAGGTCAGGTCATCGAACGTAAGACAAAACGTAATCGTGTCTTCTACGGTTGTGATCGCTATCCTGACTGTGAATTTACGTCGTGGGATATCCCTGTCGGACGTAACTGTCCTAAATCAGGTGATTACCTCGTCGAGAAGAAAGTACGTGGTGGTGGCAAACAAGTCATCTGTAGTAACGAAGAGTGTGACTACAAAGAATCTGTTGTTAAATAAAGACATAGCTATCTCAAGTTAAGACTTGGGATAGTTTTTTGTATTTTATCCAAAAAACTGATACTTTCCTTAAATTTGTTTTTTATACTGAGAATGAAAGAAAGGAGAGTTATTATGAA
The DNA here is from genome assembly GCF_000448665.1 of Streptococcus sp. HSISS2. Taxonomy (NCBI): domain Bacteria; kingdom Bacillati; phylum Bacillota; class Bacilli; order Lactobacillales; family Streptococcaceae; genus Streptococcus; species Streptococcus sp. HSISS2. The sequence continues at coordinate 589,706 of NZ_CM002133.1, forward strand.
ACGTTTAAGTCTATCAGGTTTCCAACTCAAATATATAGCCCTCATTACTATGGTATTTGACCATATTCACTATTTTTTTGACTATACTGGGAAAATACCCATTTGGTTTACTATGATTGGGAGATTAGCGGCCCCCTTGTTCCTATTTGCTGTGATTGAAGGTTTCGTTCATACACACAATCGAAAAAAATACTTCCTAAAAATTTATGCTTTAGCGATTTTGATGGGATTGATTCAGTTTGGATTTTATAATTTTCTACATCCTCTTGTAAGGGCAGATGGTTTCTTTCCACAAAATATGATGTTGTCATCGTTCGCTATTTTGCTCGTTGCTCTTCAAGGTATTGCTTGGATTCAAGAAAAGAAATATCTAAAAGGAATCCCAACCTTACTTTTCCCCTTATTGCTTCCATGGTTAATGGCACCTTTTTATCTGCTAAGCGCAAACAAACCTATGTTAGGTTTTCTACTAAATTTACTCAATTTTACAGTGCTACCAGTTCATACATTTATCAGCGATGGAGGGACGTGGTTGCTTTTGACTGGTATCGCTATGTATCTTTGTCATAAGAATCTTAAGAAAGAAGTGCTTGCTTTTGTGAGTGTTAGTCTTGTATGGGTACTAATGGCGATTGTATTAGGTAGACTTTCTATTCACGACTTAATGTTTAAATACATTGAATGGATGGAAATTTTTGCAGCTCCTTTGATGCTTTGTTATAACGGTCAAAGAGGGAACGGGTCAAAATATTTATTCTATGTCTTTTACCCAACTCATATTTATCTACTTTACGCCTTGTCAGTTGTCTTCTA
>NZ_CM002133.1:592075-595518 GCF_000448665.1 Streptococcus sp. HSISS2
ATATTTATCTACTTTACGCCTTGTCAGTTGTCTTCTATAGATGATATGATAAGGGTAACTGTGAACGAAAGGAAGCTTATGGCTCAGATACTTGTTATTGATGATCAGGAAAATATTGTGAAATTGGTTGTAAAGGCTCTAGAGCTTCAAAACCATAAGGTGACAGGACTTACAAGTGTTTTAGATTTGGATAAGAACTCGTTGCCACGGTTTGACTTGATATTGCTGGATATCATGATGCCTGATGTTGACGGTCTCCAGTTTTGTCATGAGATTCGGGAACAGGTGGATTGCCCCATACTTTTTATTACAGCCAGAACGCAAGAGGTAGATATCGTTCAGGGGTTGAGCTATGGGGCGGATGATTATATTTGTAAACCATTTGGGATTAAAGAACTTCAAGCGCGTGTGGTTGCTCACTTGAGACGGGAACATCGTGAGCGTCATCATAAGCTTTCACTTGGTGATTTTCAGTTTGATTTGTCTGCTCAGGAGCTTTATGTTGAAAATCACTTGTTAGATTTGACTAAGTCGGAATATGGTATTTGTCAATTTTTGGCTGAAAATAAGGGCCAAGTCTTTTCAAAAGAACAAATCTACACGTATTTGTATGGCTATGAGGATAAAGGAAGTCCAACAGCAGTGGCTGAACATATTAAAAATATCCGTGCAAAGCTAAAAGAAGTTGGGCAAAATCCTATTGAAACAGTCTGGGGGATTGGTTACAAGTGGCACTAATTAAAAACGAGAACACTCTCTAAGAACACTATTGTTATCTTATGTTGTCAGCTTGACGGTCCTATCGGCAATCAGTAGCCTACTTATTTTGTCTTTGTTCAGCTTGTCTTATCGTTTTGGGGTAGTGATTCCAGCAAATCAAGTTGAGAGTGATTTGTCTGCTTTGAGAAGTGATATTGAAACTTCTAAGGTCCTTAATCCAAATGTCTTGCCTGATGGTACTCGCTATGTCTTTTTGACTAGGGATTTCAAGCTTAAGAAGTCTAACATGCCAGTTAACTTGCAAGAAGAATCCTTACTAAATTACCAATTCAAGAATGTTCACGGTGGAAAATACGGCTATTTTCAGTCTTTTGAACGGTCAGATGGCATAGTCATTGTCAACTATCAACTATCACCTCGGTATCGTAACGCTTGGATGAACCAGTATTTTCCCAATGCTGATCTTATGATGATTGGCTCAATGATGGTGTCCATTTTACTCATCTTTGTTGTTTTAACATTCTTCTATGCCAATAAATTACGTCAACAGCTTAGACCAATACTGAGAGCAACTGAGAAAATAGCAGAGCAAGACTTGGATTTTCAAACCTCCCGGTCTACCATTAAGGAGTTTAATCAAGTTTTAAGTGGTTTGGACCACATGCGTGCTGCACTTCGTGACTCTTTGATGGAAAATTGGAAGGCAGAGCAGGATAAGCAAAATCAGATTTCAGCCTTAACCCATGACCTGAAGACACCGCTGACAGTTGCTCGTGGCAATGCTGAACTCTTAGCTATGACGCCCTTAGATGAGGAGCAAACGGACTTGTTAGAGCATTTTCAAAAAGGGATAGCACAGGTTGATTCTTATGTTCAAGAGTTGTCCGAACTCAACAAAACAAGTTTTAAGAAAACCTTGACGCTTGGAGAAGTTTCGGTCAAGGACTTTGTTGAAGACATTTATGACCAATCCTTGTCACTAGCACAAACCAAACAAATCAATGTTACATTTGACAAGAAGGATATTAAGAAAGAAATCATAGGCCATTGGGACAGGTCCTTGTTGAATCGAGCTTTTATGAATATCGTTTCGAATGCGTTAGAGCATACGCCTAGTGGTAGTCAGCTGTTCTTAACTGCTAGGGTAGAAGAAGATGAATTTACGTTTATCTGCCTTGACTCTGGCCCTGGATTTTCCCTTGAATCCCTTGAAAAGGCCACTCAGCTCTTTTATCAAGAGGATAAAAGTAGACAGAGCCGCAATCATAGTGGCCTTGGTCTGACTATTGCCAATGATATTGTTCGCTTACATCATGGTTGTCTTTCGCTTTCAAATGATGATAATACAGGTGGTGCTAAAGTGACTATCATTTTACCCCTATAAATACAGATGACTCCTAGTCGCCAGACGAGGAGTTTTTTGCTATACTACTAAGAGTAAAAATGAAGAAAGATTTGTGGGGGCAGGATTTCATCTTGTTCCCGAAGAGGTATTAGTGTCATGTCTCAATCAAAAGCAGATTATATTAACGTGATCGGAGCTGGTTTGGCCGGCTCCGAGGCGGCTTATCAGATTGCCAAACGTGGTATTCCGGTAAAACTTTATGAAATGCGTGGGGTCAAAGCAACACCTCAGCATAAGACAACAAATTTTGCAGAATTAGTTTGTTCTAACTCTTTCCGTGGAGATAGCTTGACAAATGCTGTAGGGCTTCTTAAAGAAGAAATGCGTCGCTTGGACTCTATCATTATGCGTAATGGAGAAGCTCACCGTGTGCCAGCTGGTGGTGCCATGGCTGTGGACCGTGAAGGTTATGCAGAAGCAGTGACAGCTGAAATTAAGAACAATCCATTAATTGAAGTTATCCGTGAAGAAATCACAGAAATTCCTGATGATGCCATTACAGTTATTGCTTCAGGTCCTTTGACTTCTGATGCTTTAGCTAAAAAATTCATGAGCTCAATGGTGGAGATGGGTTCTATTTCTATGATGCCGCTGCACCGATTGTTGATAAAGCGACTATCGACATGAACAAGGTTTACCTTAAGTCACGCTACGACAAGGGTGAAGCTGCTTATCTAAACTGTCCAATGACCAAGGAAGAATTTATGGCCTTCCATGAAGCCTTGACAACAGCTGAAGAAGCCCCCTTAAATTCTTTCGAAAAAGAAAAATATTTCGAAGGGTGTATGCCTATCGAAGTCATGGCCAAACGTGGTATTAAGACAATGCTCTATGGCCCTATGAAGCCAGTTGGTTTGGAGTATCCTGAGGATTACAAGGGGCCACGTGATGGGGATTTCAAGACACCTTATGCGGTTGTTCAGCTTCGTCAGGACAATGCGGCTGGTAGCCTCTATAATATCGTTGGTTTCCAAACCCACCTCAAATGGGGAGAGCAAAAGCGTGTTTTCCAAATGATTCCAGGTCTTGAAAATGCTGAATTTGTGCGATATGGGGTTATGCACCGCAATTCCTACATGGATTCGCCAAACTTGCTTAAACAGACCTTCCAATCAAAATCAAACCCTAACTTGTTCTTTGCTGGACAAATGACTGGTGTTGAAGGTTATGTTGAATCAGCTGCCTCAGGATTGGTTGCTGGAATCAATGCTGCCTGTCTCTTTAAGGGGGAAGATGAAGTTATCTTCCCTCAGACAACAGCTATCGGTAGTCTTCCCTATTATGTGACACATGCTGAAAGCAAACATTTCCAACCAAT
>NZ_CM002133.1:597149-601601 GCF_000448665.1 Streptococcus sp. HSISS2
TCACGTATTCGTGACAAGAAAGAGCGTTATGAAAATTGCTGAGCGAGCTCTTAAAGATTTGCAAGCTTTTATTCAAGCTTAGAAATAACAAAATCCCTTACTGTATCGGTAAGGGATTTTGTAATTAGCAGCATAATCATGTTAATGAAAAATAGTTAATTTGTTACCTGTCATATAGTTAGAGACTATAAAAGGCCCAAGTCTGCAAAAAGTGGCATCCTGTGGTAAAATGAAAAGAAAATAATGAAAGTTGAAATCATGCAAAAAACATTATTTATCATTAAACCAGATGCTGTTAAACGTCACCTCGTTGGACAAGTCATTGACCGTATTGAGCGTCGTGGCTTTACTATTGAACGTATGGAAATGCTAACGCTTGACCTAGAGCGCCTTAAAAAGCATTATGCTCAGTTGGTAGATAAGTCATTCTTCTCTAGTATTACAAACTATATGATGAGTGGGCCAGCAATTATTGGGATTCTTTCGGGGCCAGGTGTTATCAAATCATGGCGTGATATGATGGGAGCGACAAATCCTGGTGAAGCTGCTCCTGGCACAATTCGAGGTGATTTTGCGACTGCACCCGATGAACATGGTATACAAAATATTGTTCATGGATCTGATTCAGAAGAATCTGCGGCTCGAGAAATCGAGCTTTGGTTTGGTGAATAACATGGATTTAAAGCAGATTCAAAATGATATAGCTCAAGGTGGATTGCTCATTGATGTTCGTAGTCCTGAAGAGTATTCAGAAGGTCATGTTAAGAATGCACTATTAATCCCCCACACACAAATCTTCTCTGCGAAGCTGCCAGAGGAAAAGCTAATGCCTATTTACCTTTATTGTAAAATGGGACCTCGGGCTGACTTTGCTGCAGCAGTGCTTCATGAGAGAGGTTATAGCAATGTTACCAACCTTGGTGGCTTGGACGACATGGAAGCACTAGGCTTTGAGTTCGTTTTATAATAGGACAAAATAACAGACATTCCTTATCTATTTTCAGAAAAGTATGACATTTGCTTGACAACGTTTTCATAAAAGCGTAGAATCTTATTTAAGTTAAGACAAAGCCTATGAAAATGACTTTGCCAGAACTTGACTAACTTTGCGTATCCCGATTGAGATAAGCTTTGTTGGATCTATCAACGAAGTTGGGTTTCAATTGGTAGAGGAGGATTTTATATGTCTAAAGTTGCTATTGTTACAGGTGCAGGTCAAGGTATTGGTTTTGCGATTGCAAAACGTTTAGTTGAAGATGGATTTAAAGTTGGAATTTTAGATTACAATGCTGAAACTGCTGATAAAGCGGTAGCTGAATTGTCAGCAGACAAAGCATTTGCGGTTGTAGCAGATGTCTCTAAACAAGCTGAGGTAGCAGCAGCCTTCCAAAAAGTTGTTGATCACTTTGGCGATTTGAACGTTGTTGTCAATAATGCCGGTGTCGCACCTACAACTCCACTTGATACAATCACTGAAGAACAATTCCATCGTACATTCAATATCAATGTAGGTGGTGTGATCTGGGGTGCCCAAGCTGCCCAAGCACAATTTAAAGCTCTTGGACATGGTGGTAAAATCATCAATGCGACTTCACAAGCTGGTGTCGTTGGTAACCCTAACTTGACTATCTATGGTGGTACTAAATTTGCAGTTCGTGGTATCACACAAACTTTGGCGCGTGATTTGGCTGATTCAGGTATTACTGTCAATGCCTACGCACCAGGTATTGTTAAGACACCAATGATGTTTGACATTGCCCACGAAGTTGGTAAAAATGCTGGTAAAGATGATGAATGGGGTATGCAAACATTCGCAAAAGATATCACTTTGAAACGTCTTTCTGAGCCTGAAGATGTGGCAGCTGCAGTAAGCTTCCTTGCTGGACCTGACTCAAACTACATTACAGGCCAAACAATCATCGTGGATGGTGGTATGCAATTCCATTAAGATTAAGAGGGAGAGCGGAAGTTCTCTTTTTTTCTTGAAGAATCATAATATTTCTGATAATATAAGGTTAAATAATTATGCTTAAAGGAGTCTTCCTATGTCAGACATTTTACACTATATTGCTGAGCACCCATTTTTCAGCCTCATTCTATTGGGAATTGTCGTGTTAGCCTTTGGTTTAGCACCATTTTCAAGCAGTTCAACAGAGAACAAACGTTCAGCTATTATTAATAAGCACTACAACGATACTTTTAAGAAGTAGGATGACTTAACCAGAATCAGAAAGCAGATATTAGAGATAGGCAAATGCCTGTCTTTTTGTATAATAGAAGGTAACGATTAGTTTATCTATAATCACAAGTAAGAACTAGGAAAGATAAGAATGCCAAATATTGAAGAATTAAAACAACGACAGGAGAAGATTCGTAACTTCTCGATTATTGCCCATATTGACCATGGTAAATCAACGCTTGCTGACCGTATCTTGGAAAAGACTGAGACAGTGTCTAGTCGTGAGATGCAGGCGCAACTCCTTGATAGTATGGACCTTGAGCGCGAACGAGGAATCACTATCAAACTTAATGCCATTGAGCTCAACTATACAGCTAAGGATGGAGAAACCTATATTTTCCACCTTATTGACACACCAGGACACGTGGACTTTACTTATGAGGTGTCTCGTTCTCTTGCTGCCTGTGAAGGTGCTATCCTTGTAGTAGATGCTGCTCAAGGGATTGAAGCACAGACACTCGCCAATGTTTACTTGGCACTTGATAATGACTTGGAAATTTTGCCGGTTATTAATAAGATTGACCTTCCAGCCGCAGATCCTGAACGTGTCCGTACAGAAATTGAAGATGTTATTGGTCTAGATGCCTCTGAAGCAGTGCTTGCATCAGCTAAAGCTGGTATCGGTATTGAGGAGATTCTTGAGCAAATCGTAGAAAAGGTTCCTGCGCCTCAAGGCGATGTAGATGCGCCTCTTCAAGCCCTTATCTTTGACTCTGTTTACGATGCTTACCGTGGGGTTATCCTCCAAGTGCGTGTGGTTAACGGAATGGTGAAACCTGGCGATAAGATTCAAATGATGTCTAATGGTAAGACCTTTGATGTTACTGAGGTGGGTATCTTCACACCTAAAGCTGTTGGCCGTGACTACCTTGCGACTGGTGATGTTGGTTATGTGGCAGCCTCAATCAAGACTGTTGCGGATACCCGTGTCGGTGATACAGTAACACTTGCGGACAATCCAGCGGCAGAGCCACTCCATGGCTATAAGCAAATGAATCCAATGGTCTTCGCCGGTCTTTATCCAATTGAGTCTAATAAATACAATGACTTGCGTGAAGCTCTTGAAAAGCTCCAGTTGAACGATGCCAGTCTTCAGTTTGAGCCTGAAACGTCTCAAGCCCTTGGTTTTGGTTTCCGTTGTGGTTTCTTGGGTCTTCTTCACATGGATGTTATCCAAGAGCGTTTGGAACGTGAGTTTAACATCGATCTCATTATGACAGCACCATCGGTAGTTTACCATGTTAATACTACTGACGGTGAGATGCTTGAAGTGTCTAACCCTTCTGAGTTCCCAGATCCTACACGTATTGATGCTATTGAAGAGCCTTATGTTAAAGCCCAAATCATGGTTCCTCAAGAATATGTTGGTGCTGTTATGGAATTGGCGCAACGTAAACGTGGTGATTTTGAAACCATGGAATATATCGATGATAATCGTGTGAACGTTATCTATCAGATTCCACTTGCTGAAATTGTCTTTGATTTCTTTGATAAATTAAAATCATCAACTCGTGGTTATGCAAGTTTCGATTATGAATTGTCAGAATACCGTCGCTCACAATTGGTGAAAATGGATATTCTCCTTAATGGTGACAAGGTCGATGCCCTTAGCTTCATCGTGCATAAGGAATTTGCCTACGAGCGTGGAAAACTTATTGTTGATAAACTTAAGAAAATCATTCCACGTCAACAATTCGAAGTGCCTATCCAAGCGGCTATCGGTCAAAAAATTGTTGCTCGTACTGATATTAAGGCCCTTCGTAAAAACGTTTTGGCGAAATGTTACGGTGGTGACGTTTCACGTAAACGTAAACTCCTCGAAAAACAAAAAGCCGGTAAGAAACGTATGAAAGCCATCGGTTCGGTTGAAGTCCCACAAGAAGCCTTCTTGTCTGTGCTTTCTATGGACGAAGAAGAGAAATAAGAGTAATAGTCAGAATGTGATGTTCTGGCTATTTTTGTAAAAAAGTTATGATAAAGAAGATTCTAAAATTTCCTTTCTCAAAGCGTGGAAGGATTTATACTGTGGCTATACTCATGCTTTTCTTTTTAGGAAATGCATATACAAAGCATAAATTTCATGAAAAAGCTGTAGAAGAGTTGCAGACGGCCCTAAAAGCAGATAAGGTAACTTCCAATGAGATTTTTGGTAGTCGTCAACAATATGTTGCCATTAGTCATGAAGAACCCACTTATTATAATTCTGAAGATAA
>NZ_CM002133.1:603226-604653 GCF_000448665.1 Streptococcus sp. HSISS2
TAGAACCCACTTATTATAATTCTGAAGATAATGTAGCTACTGAGTTGATTGGTAGAAATCATTTTGTTCGCTATTACGATACCATGAGTAGTCTGCATCAAGCTCATTTGGTAGTTTATGATATTAACAAAAATTTTGAAAAGAAAATTATTAATTTGACCCCATATTTGAAGAAAATCAAAAATTTTGAATATATTAAGGAGTTTGGTGTGTCTTTAAGAGAGATTAATGGTTATGATTATGTTTTCTTGACTACTTCTCAAAGCGATAAGCAATTTGCTTATAATCTAGATACCGATCAATTTTTAAGTAGAGACCTACCAGATTATTCTTACAGTAAAGATGAACTGCTTTATTTCGGTGATAGGAGTTCTGCTCGTAATCAGGTGAATGACAGTAATATGTGGGGCTATTTAAAAAGAGAGGGAAACTTAGATGAGCTTTTAAAGAAATTGCCAGCTCAAAAAGACAGCTATTTATCAGCACACCTAAATGTTATCCAAGAGATCGATAATGTAGATACTTCAAAACAAGAGAATCAGATTAATCTATTTAATGAAAATCCTGAAGTTAAGCATATTTACGAAGAGGCTGTTAATCAAACAACAAATAGTGATACGTTAAAGAAGTTTAAACTATTGACCCGTCAAGGTAAGGAGGGGGATTTCCCAGCCGGTCCAACTGAGCCAGTGAAAAGTTTCCTACCTAATAAACCAAGAGAGCCAAAGAAACTTCCAGAATTTAATGCTTTCCCTGATTCTATTTTTCCTTTTAAAACCTTAAGTTTTAGTGACATTCTTAATAAGAAGGCTCAACAAGACTACCAGAAAAAATATCGTTCTTATGAAAGAACTAGTCAAAAAGCTAAGGAAGATTATAATAGAAAATATAAGGCCTATAAAAAGAAGTTAGCTAAATATGAGTCTTTTAGAGATAGGGAATACGACAAACAATCACAAATCTATTTCTCCCCTGAAGGGCAAACCAATGATATCCTACATTGGTTGGGAATGAATGGTGATCAAGGAATTGTAATTTCTGTAAAAGACGGTGCTGGCATTAAGAAAGATATTCATTCTTTTGCTGATATAAAAGATTGGGTAGATGAACATGATGACGATAACAACATAAAATCTGACTTTAGAGACTATAAAGAAGCTAAATAAAGATTTTATGGGTCTTGTAGTCTTAATAAGAAACCCATTACAAGCATTTTTCCTATCTTTAGGCTATAATAGACAAAAAGAAGCGTTGGGAGGTTGCTATGGAGATTACAAACTTTATTCCCAGTCAGCGACAGGCTATTTTGGAGCGTTTTCAGCAGGTGGAGGACTTGGGGTTTGGAGCTATTCGCATTGAGATGAAGGTTTCTAACCCTATCGGTATTATTTATGAGTGTTACCTCATAGCTGGTGACAATTATTTTT
>NZ_CM002133.1:606464-613074 GCF_000448665.1 Streptococcus sp. HSISS2
GAATTTTCTAAAGTCAAAAACACATAAACATCTGATAGCATTCAGGTGTTTATTTTGATTTAGAAGTGCAAAAATTCACAATCTTTTTTTCACAAGAATGCTTAAAAACTGTGCTATAATGATAACAGAATTGTGAAGTGATTAAAGTTTGTGAAAAATCGATCAGGCTTTGACCCTTTATGACTTATATTTGAAAGGAAAGTAGGCTCTGTAGTTGATGAGCCAAAAGGACTTGGTTAATGTCAGAAGGAAAGCAATTGTATGGTGCTGATTTAGTGGTTGATAGCTTGATTAACCACGATGTTAAGTATGTTTTCGGGATACCTGGAGCGAAAATTGATAGGGTTTTTGATACGCTTGAAGATAAGGGGCCGGAATTGATTGTTGCTCGTCATGAGCAAAATGCAGCTTTTATGGCTCAAGGAGTTGGTCGAATTACCGGAGAACCCGGTGTTGTCTTGGTGACATCTGGTCCCGGTGTTTCTAACTTGGCGACTGGTTTGGTTACGGCAACTGATGAAGGGGACCCTGTTCTTGCTATTGGTGGTCAGGTTAAGCGTGCAGACCTCTTGAAACGTGCCCACCAATCAATGAATAACGTTGCTATGTTAGAGCCAATAACGAAGTATGCAGCCGAAGTCCATGATGCCAATACCCTTTCTGAGATTGTAGCCAATGCTTATCGTCATGCCAAAGCAGGTAAGCCTGGTGCAAGTTTCATTTCTATTCCTCAAGACGTTACAGACGCTCCAGTCAGTGTCAAGGCTATTAAACCATTGACTGATCCAAAACTGGGGTCAGCTTCTGTATCTGATATTAATTATTTGGCACAAGCCATTAAAAATGCGGTTTTGCCTGTTTTTCTTTTGGGAAATGGTGCTTCATCAGAGGCAGTAACTCAGTCTATTCGTCAGATTTTGGAGCATGTTAAATTGCCAGTGGTTGAAACTTTCCAAGGAGCAGGTATTGTTTCTAGAGATCTTGAAGAAGACACTTTCTTTGGCCGTGTTGGTCTTTTTCGTAACCAACCTGGTGACATGTTACTTAAAAAGTCAGACTTGATTATTGCAATCGGTTATGACCCAATCGAGTATGAAGCACGCAACTGGAATGCTGAGATTTCAGCTCGTATCATTGTTATCGACGTAGAACCGGCTGATGTTGATACTTACTTCCAACCTGAACGTGAGTTGATTGGAAATGTTGAAGCAACTTTGGATTTGCTTTTGCCAGCAATCCAAGGATATCAATTACCTGAAGGCTCAGTTGAATATCTTAAAGGTTTGAAAGATACTGTCGTTGATGATGTCAAATTTGACCGTCAGCCTGAAGAAGGTACGGTCCATCCACTTGATTTGATTGAAGTCTTGCAAGATCAAACTGAGGATGACATGACGGTTACAGTTGACGTTGGTAGTCACTATATTTGGATGGCACGTTATTTCAAATCTTATGAACCTCGTCATTTACTATTCTCAAACGGGATGCAAACCTTGGGTGTTGCTCTTCCTTGGGCGATTTCTGCAGCCTTGGTTCGTCCAAAGGAAAAGGTTATCTCAATTTCTGGTGATGGTGGTTTCCTCTTCTCTGACAAGAGTTGGAAACAGCGGTTCGTTTGAAACTGCCAATTGTTCATATCATCTGGAATGATGGGCATTATAATATGGTGGAATTTCAGGAAGAAATGAAGTATGGTCGCTCGTCAGGGGTTGACTTTGGTCCTGTTGATTTTGTAAAATATGCTGAGAGCTTTGGTGCCAAGGGCTATCGTGCGACAAGCAAAGAAGCCTTTGCGCAATTACTTCAACAAGCACTTCAAGACTCTGATAATGGACCTGTCCTTATCGATGTGCCAATAGACTACAAAGACAATATTAAACTCGGCGAAACTATCTTGCCTGATGAATTTTATTAAGAAGAAGGTGTACACATGTCTGAAGCCATAAAATTATTTCAATATAATACCTTGGGAGCCTTAATGGCTGGGCTTTACGGGGGTACGTTAACAGTTGGTGAACTTTTAGAACATGGGGACTTGGGGCTTGGAACCCTTGATTCCATTGATGGGGAGCTAATTGTCCTTGATGGTAAAGCTTATCAGGCCAAGGGGTCAGAAGGTAAGGTTGAGGTTGTTGAGGTTGCTGCTAATGAAAAAGTACCTTATGCAGCTGTAGTTCCACACCAAGCCGAAGTTATCTTCCGACAACGCTTTGAAATGACTGATAAGGAACTTGAAGAACGTATTGAATCTTACTACGATGGGGTTAATCTCTTCCGTTCCATCAAAATTAAGGGTCACTTTAAGCACATGCATGTTCGTATGATTCCTAAATCTGCCCCGGATACTAAGTTTGCAGAGGTGGCAACACATCAGCCGGAGTATGAAGCTGATAATATTTCAGGTACCATTGTTGGTATTTGGACTCCTGAGATGTTCCATGGAGTTAGTGTAGCTGGCTATCATTTGCACTTTATTTCGGATGATTTGTCTTTCGGTGGGCACGTTATGGACTTCATTATTGATAATGGTATTGTTGAAGTCGGTCCAGTTGACCAACTCGATCAACGTTTCCCAGTTCAAGATCGTCAGTATCTCTTCGCTAAATTCAATGTCGATGAAATGCGTGAAGATATTACCAAGGCTGAATAAGCTCATTTAAAGATAACAATAGATTATAGCGAGAACTTTCCTAGATAATTAGGAAAGTTTTTGTTTTTATAATTATTTCCATATCGAAATAGTTGACAGATGTAATGAGTAGATTTACAATAGATTTAGAAAGTTCGATATAGAAGAAAAAGGAGACAAAATGGACAAGATGTTAGGGGGCTACCAAGCTTTACAGATTCGTTTGTTGAACGGGCGACTGTTTCAAAAGTTGCTGAGCAAGGAACCAGATGCCCAATACCGAAGTGAACAGGGGAAAATTTTAACGATTCTGTGGAAGCAAGAATTGGGGTGCGCTACTGCGACCGATATTGCTCTTGCGACAGGTCTAGCCAATAATACATTGACCAGTATGGTTAAGAAGTTGGCAGAACAAGGTTTGGTCACGATTCAACCTTGTACGCAGGATAAAAGAAAAAATATATTTCTTTGACAAACCTCGGTTGGGCGCAAAAAGAAATTGGGAATCGTGTCAGCAAGGAACTGGGAGAGATTTTCTACCAAGGTTTTTCTGACCAAGAAATTCGAGAATTTGAGGCCTATCAAGAGCGGATTATCTCAAATCTAAAAGCTAAAGAAAATGAACTGTAGAAAAAGAGGAGTACCTTATGAAAGCAGTTGTTGTGAGCACTCCAGGTGGACCAGAGGTATTAGAAGTTGTCGAACGACCAAAACCAATCCTGAAGGCAGGTTGGACTCTGGTAAAAATCCAAGGATTTTGTATCAATCACAGTGAAATTTTTACTCGCAAGGGACAATCACCATCTGTGAAATTTCCTCGTGTGTTAGGGATTGAGTGTGTTGGTCTTGTGGAAGAAACGACACGACCGGATTTGAAGATTGGTCAGCAAATCATTTCCATTATGGGGGAGATGGGGCGTGACTTTGATGGAGGCTATGCAGAGTATACGCTTCTCCCCAATGAGCAAATTTATCCGATCAAGACAAAGCTTGATTTGGAAAGTTTGATCGCTCTTCCTGAGACCTATTACACGGCTTTTGGCTCTTTTCTTAACCTCAAGATTGAGGAGAAGGACAGCGTGTTAGTTCGCGGAGCAACCAGTGGTGTAGGAATTGCCTTTGCTAGACTGCTAAAAGGCAAATTTCCTAAGGTTCATCTGGCAGGAACTAGCCGAAATTTAGCTAAGGAAGACCAATTGAAGGCGGTCGGATTTGATCAGGTGATTCTGGAGAAGGATGGTGTCTTGCAAACACAAGAACAGTTCGATAAGGTTTTAGATCTTGTTGGTCCCAGCGCTATTCTCGATACTTTTGCGAGGACAGCGGAAGACGGGATGATCTGTTCTTGTGGCCTTCTGGGTGGTCAGTGGACTGTTCCAGACTTTGATCCGATTGAGATGCTCTCTCGCAATCTCTACTTGACGACCTTTGCTTCTGGCAATGTGTCTCCAGACAAGCTTCAGGCTTTGGTAGATTTTGTCGAGCAGTATCATGTGGATGTACGACCTGAAAAGGTTTATAAGATTGACCAAATCCAGGAAGCGCATGCTTATCTGGAAGGAAGCCATTCTTTCGGTAAAGTGATCGTGAAAAATGAGGATGATTTATGATTGAATACAAACACGTAGCCTTGCGCTACACAGAAAAAGCAATTTTAAAAGATGTCAATCTCCATATTGAAGATGGAGAATTTATGGTGCTCGTAGGTCCTTCAGGATCTGGAAAAACCACCATGATCAAGATGATCAACCGTCTCTTGGAGCCGACTGATGGCAATATCTACATGGATGAAAAATGCATCAAGGACTATGATGAACGGGAGTTACGTCTCAGTACCGGCTATGTGCTTCAAGCCATTGCCCTCTTTCCTAATTTGACAGTTGCGGAAAATATTGCCCTCATTCCTGAAATGAAGGGCTGGACTAAAGAACAAATTGCCTCTAAAACCGATGAACTCTTGGACAAGGTTGGTTTGCCTGCTGCAGAGTATGCAAAGCGCAAGCCAAGTGAGTTATCTGGTGGGGAGCAACAACGGATTGGGATTGTGCGTGCCATCATTGGGAAACCAAAGATTCTATTGATGGACGAACCGTTTTCAGCCTTGGATGCTATTTCTCGCAAGCAGTTGCAGAGTCTCATAAAAGACTTGCATAAAGAATTCGGCATGACGACAATCTTCGTTACCCACGATACAGACGAGGCCTTGAAATTAGCCGACCGGATTGCAGTTTTGCAAGATGGAGAAATTCGTCAGGTCGCAGAACCTGAAACAATTTTACAAGCACCTGCGACAGACTTTGTAGCAAACTTGTTTGGAGGTAGCCCTCATGTCTAATTTAATTTCAACATTTCAAGAGCGTTTTAGCGACTGGCTTACAGCCCTCGGACAACACTTACAATTGTCTCTTTTGACCTTAATTATTGCTATTTTCATCTCAATTCCTTTGGCTATTTATCTTAGCACGCGCGATCGTGCGAGTAACTGGGTCTTGCAGATTGCTGGGATCTTTCAAACCATCCCTTCCATGGCTCTTTTGGGACTCTTTATCCCTATTATGGGGATTGGTACGTTGCCTGCTTTGACGGCACTCGTTATCTATGCCATTTTCCCCATCCTTCAAAATACTATTACAGGATTGCGTGGGATTGACCCCAGTTTAGAAGAAGCAGGGATTGCCTTTGGGATGACCAAATGGGAGCGCCTCAAGAAGTTTGAAATACCTCTTGCCATGCCTGTGGTGATGTCAGGTGTAAGAACTGCTGCAGTAATGATTATCGGGACAGCAACCTTGGCAGCACTTATCGGGGCTGGAGGACTTGGTTCCTTTATCCTTTTAGGGATTGACCGCAATAATGCCAGTTTGATTTTAATTGGTGCCCTATCTTCGGCACTCTTAGCCATCACCTTTAACCTTCTGCTCAAATGGATGGAAAAGGCCAACTTACGGACCATCTTTACGGCCTTTGCAGTCATGATCCTCGTATTGGGAGCGTCCTGTGTTCCGAGTCTTCTCTCCAAACCAGAAAAAGAAAACCTGGTCATTGCTGGGAAGTTAGGGCCTGAACCTGAAATTCTAGCTAATATGTATAAGATCTTGATCGAAGAAAACACGGACATGACAGTGACTGTTAAACCAAATTTTGGCAAGACCACTTTCCTCTATGAAGCTCTGAAAAAAGGGGATATTGATATCTATCCAGAATTTACAGGCACCGTGACGGAAAGTCTCCTCAAGCCGGCGCCACAAGTCAATCATGATCCAGAAGCAGTCTATCAAGCTGCCCGAGATGGTATTAAAAACAAGACGATCTGGCCTTGCTCAAACCTATGGCATATGAAAATACCTATGCTGTTGCAGTGCCTAAGAAAATTGCTCAAGAGTATGGACTCAAGACCATTTCTGACTTGAAAAAGGTGGAAGGGCAGCTTAAGGCAGGCTTCACCCTAGAGTTTAATGACCGACAGGATGGGAACAAGGGCTTGCAGAAAGTCTATGGTCTTGATCTACAAGTCTCCACCATGGAGCCAGCCCTTCGTTATCAGGCTATCCAGTCCGGTGAGATCCAGATAACAGATGCTTACTCAACGGATGCGGAGCTTGCTCGCTATGACCTTGTGGTTCTAGAGGATGACAAACAACTCTTCCCACCTTATCAAGGGGCGTCCCTTATGAAAGAAGCTCTTCTTAAGAAACATCCAGAATTGGAAGGCATTCTAAACAAGTTAGCTGGTAAAATCACAGAGAAGCAGATGAGTCAGATGAACTACCAAGTCGGAGTAGAAGGCAAGTCAGCTAATCAAGTGGCGCGTGACTTTTTGGTAAAAGAAGGGTTTATCAAGAAATAAAGAAAACTTTGTACAAAAAGTAACTTTTTCAAGTTACTTTTTTAGTTATTATTTGTCTGTTTTCTATCCTATTTTCAGATATAATAAAGATAACAATTTAAGGAGTCGTCCATGACAATTAGTCAATATACCCT
>NZ_CM002133.1:614653-616659 GCF_000448665.1 Streptococcus sp. HSISS2
AATTTTTCAGATATAATAAAGAAACAATTTAAGGAGTCGTCCATGACAATTAGTCAATATACCCTCCCACAATTTATCGTTGATGCTTTTACAGATACCGTTTTTAAAGGCAACCCTGCTGCTGTTTGTCTTTTGGATGAATGGTTATCGGATAATACCTTGCAGAATATCGCCAGAGAAAATAATCTCTCTGAGACAGCTTTTACGGTTAAAAATGATGATTACTATGAATTACGTTGGTTTACTCCGGGTGGAGAAATCGATTTGTGTGGTCATGCTACTTTGGCAACGGCCTTTGTTCTCTTTCAATTTAAAGAAAAAGAAGCTGAAAATCTTACCTTTGAAACACAAAGTGGCGAACTTGTGGTTACTAGGAAAGCTGAGTATTATGAGCTTAATTTCCCAGTATATTCTATGCAGCAAGTTCCAGTCACAAGTGAGATGGAAGAAGCAATCGGAGTGCGTCCGCTTGAAGCGTGGCTTGAAGGGACCTAGTTTGTATCCTCCCTCATGAAAATGATGTCATTGCTGCGACTCCAGATTTCGATAAAGTTAAAGCTTTAGATGGACTCCTTTTAAATATCACTGCTAGAGGGGAAAAATACGATACTGTTACACGAAGTTTTGCTCCAAAATTATCCATTGAGGAGGATCCAGTTTGTGGGTCAGGTCATTGTCATGTCATTCCTTTATGGGCTAATAAGTTAGGACAAGTAGAATTTAGAGCTTATCAAGCCTCTGAGCGAAGTGGAGTTCTTATTTGTTGCTTGGAGGGAAATCGGATTTACCTTTCAGGAAAAGCTGCCCTCTATAGTCGTGGCGAGATTTATGTAACAGACTAGATGTTGTCTTGTTAAAAAAAGAAGTATAAGCAATAACGATTAAAGTCATTATAAAAACAAAAGATGTCTAGCAGAAGCTAGGCATTTTCAATTACCGAACTTTTTCGCAGAATTTTCAGAAAAGACTTGACAATTTCGAGAATAAGCGTATGATATGAGTAAGAACTCGAAAATAGTATTTTTACTATATTAATTTATGTCGACTACGGTTAGTAAAGTGATAAGACCTAAGAGTTCAGTTGACTATACTATAGAGCGTTACGTCCGAAAGTCATTCCCGACACGGCTCTTTAAAAACAAAAGGAGAAGATTATGAAAACAGAACCGATTCATCGTACCAGTATGTGGAAATTTAAGTTAAGTGCTGCCACCATGACTTTGATTCCCGCTGCCGTGGGGATTAACTATGTTGCCAAAGCCTTGGCGGAGGGGTTAAAGTTGCCCGTTTGGCTGGGGTCTTTGGGAACCTTTCTTGCCAGCATGTTGGCTGGGCCAGTTGCCGGTGCCATCAGTGGTTTCATCAACAACGTGATCTATGGGCTGACCTTATCGCCAATTTCAACCGTGTATGCGATAACCAGCATCGGAATTGGTATTGCTGTCGGAGTTTTGCACGCCAAGGGGTGGTTCTCGTCAGCGCGACGAGTATTTGTTTCTGCAATTATTATTGCCATCGTTTCAGCTGCCATTTCAACGCCACTCAACGTCATCTTTTGGGGTGGTCAGACCGGTATCGCTTGGGGTGACTCATTGTTTGCGGTAATGGTCGCCAATCATGCACCAGTGTGGTTGGCCTCATTTATCGATGAGTTTGTCTTGGATGTTTTGGATAAAGTCTGCGTGGCCTATCTGGCATTCTTCATCTATCGTCAGCTACCGAAGCGGATGGTGCACTTCTTTAGCGGTGATAAATGATGACTGATCAAACATTGATTTCTGGAGCGCCACGGGTCAAGCTCAAGTGGTACCAGGTGATCGATCCGATTACTAAGCTCTTGTTCATCTTGGACATGACGTTGTTGAGCTTTGCCAGTATGAATTTATTGCTTCAGGTCGGATTAATTCTTGTCGCAACACTGCTATTGTTATTTTCCAAATTGAGTTCTACCATCTTTAAGGCGCTGGGATTCAGCCTGTTTCTGATTTGCACCATGCTGATCATCA
>NZ_CM002133.1:618268-621727 GCF_000448665.1 Streptococcus sp. HSISS2
CCTGTTTCTGATTTGCACCATGCTGATCATCCAAGGGTTATTTTACAGTCGTAATCAAACTGTGCTGTTTTCTGTGCTTGGGGTGTCGTTCTACAAAGAAGGCCTGATTTACGCCACCACTCTGGGTTGTCGAGTTTTGGTGATTATTTTGACCAGTGGCTTTTTTATGGTGACCACGAGTATTTCAGAAAACGCGACCTATTTGGAACTGTCCGGATTGTCTTATAAAACCGTCTACGTTCTGATGTCGGTGTGTTATATTTTGCCGGAAATGATGCGCAATATGCGGAAAATCCAGCAGGCACAAAAAGTTCGCGGAACCAATCCGCAAAAAACGTTGATTCAGAAATTAAAGTCAGTATTGCCGGTTCTAATTCCATTGGTGATTAAGACCTTGGATCAATCGATGGCGCGGTCGATTTCTCTCCAACTGAGAGGTTTTGATAATCCCAACCGGACTGTCAGAACCTCCCCAGCGCGTGTATCGCCTGTCGCGGACGCTGCACATTGGTCTGACTGGATTGGCAATTTTATTGATTGGGTGGAAGATATGGAAGAAGATAAACGGTTTGTAATTGAAAATTTGACCACCCGTTATCCGGGTACTGAGCAACCACAACTGCGTCAGATTAACGCGGAGGTTCATACCGGCCAGGTGGTTGGGATTATCGGGAATAGCCACTCCGGCAAATCGACTTTGTGCCGTGTGCTGGCAGGGGTCATTCCCAAAATTGTGTCTGCTGAGATTGAGGGCGACTGGCACATGTTTGGCCAGCGAGTGTCCGACAATTGGCCCGTTTATAATGCCATGAATGGAGTTGTACTGCAAAATCCAGCTGGCCAACTAAGCGGGTTGGCAGACACGGTTGCCGATGAAATCGCCTTCGACTTGATTAATCAGGGAATGGTTGAAGGACTGATTCAAAAACGGGTTGAAGAAGTTGCCACGCAAATGGGGCTGATTGAACAGCTGAATTTGCGTCCCGAGAGCCTTTCCGGTGGTCAGATCCAGCGGTTGGCAATTGCCACGGCGATTGTGGCTAATCCGGCTGTTTTGATTATGGATGATCCGACCAGTCAGATGGATCCCCTTGGCCGCCGGCAATTTTTCCAATGGCTGGCCCAAGTCAAAGAGACGACTGTCTTCATTGTCACCAGTGAAATTGACGATTTGTGCGAAGTTGCCGACGTTGTGTGGGTGCTGCACGAGGGTCAAATGGTAGCCCAGGGCAGGCCGGGTGAGGTGTTTAATCATTTGGCAGCTGACTGGCAGATTCCAGCCCCGACAATCCAGCAACTTGCTCAAAAAATGGATTGGCACTTGGCTGATGGCCGGTATCCGGTGAATGGCGCTGATCTGAAGGAGGTTCGTTATGTCCACAATTGAACTGAGCAACCTGACGTTCACTTATCCGGAACGGTCCTTTAGCTTGGATGTTGAAGACAAACACTTCGCCGAACCGATGGTGGCGATTGTCGGCCAAAATGGTGCCGGTAAATCAACGCTCTTCAAATTGTTGACGGGCTTGCTGACACCACAAACCGGTGTGATTAAGATCGATGGAGAAATTTTAATGATCTTAAACCAGTCGAAAAGTTACTGAAGGTTGGGATTACTTTTCAGAATCCTGACGATCAGCTTTTCAACCCGACCGTTCAACGAGAGGTAGAGTGGAGTGTTGCACAGGTCATGGATGACCACGACACGATTACTAGGCGGGCTTTAGCGGCTCTAAAAAGAGTTGGCTTGGATGATAAAGCAGCTGAAAGTCCATATGACCTGTCATTGTCGGAACGCAAGCTGTTGAGCGTTGCCACAGTTTTGGCAGTGGATCCGGCGATTTATTTATTTGATGAGCCGATGATGTCGCTTGATTGGGAAAGCCGGCGCAAGTTGACCGCAATTTTCCATCAGTTGGCTGATTCGGGCCACCAAGTTGTGACCATCACCCATGACATGGATTGGGTCGCCGCCGAGTTTGAGTCGGTGTATGTTATGGAACACGGGAAGTTTGGCTTCGCCGGCAGTCCACGGGAATTGTTCAGCGATCACGAACTTGTCCAGCGAGTGGGATTACTACCACCGCGGATTATGGACATAGCGGAGTCGCTGGGTGATTCACAGACATATTTATCGGTTAATGATTATTGCCAGAAAAATCGAGATGTATAGAAAAAGTCACCTCTGCGGGTTTTCCAGGTTGAAGGATTAACTTCAGCTTCTGGCAAGAACTCACGGTTATTTTCTATCATTTGTCAAGTCTATCAAGGCTTTAAGTAAAAAAAGAGATAAGACAGTATCTATTCTGAGGTTACTGTCTTATTTTTAACACTTTTAGATCTATCAAGCCCAGTTCAAAAAAGAACAGCAGGAATTTGTTGCCCGTAAATTGGATACGGTGGGATGGACTAAGTACCTATCAATTAGTGTACTTTGGTTGTTAGCTTTTGGTCTAATTTACCAGTCAATTGGAGCTAATCGTCCTTATCGTGATTCTATTACCGATGCGACAAATGGTTTTGGTCAGCTCTTGATGACAGCTGTTTACCGTGAACAATGGATTTTTTGGGCTGCTACTAATGTTTTCTCTATCTACCTCTGGTGGGGAGAAAGCCTTCAAATTCAAGGGAAATACTTCATTTATCTTATCAACAGTCTAGTTGGTTGGTACCAATGGAGCAAGGCGGCAAAGAAAGCTTAATACTTATGTTTATCAATTAATAAGAGGATCCAGTAGGGTCCTTTTTGTGTGTTTTTACAGTGAAGCAAAAGTCTTGCTTTTCTTTTTATTTGTGTTATACTTGTTCTTGTGTCAGATACAAGTTATCTAAAGGAGTTTATATGGATACAAAATTTTCAGTAGCCTTACATATCCTAACCATGATTAGTGAGAGCAAGGATACCTTAAGTTCTCAAGCACTAGCAACTAGCGTTGGCACCAATGCGAGTTACATTCGAAAGGTAATCGCCTTATTGAAAAATGCTGGACTGATCCAGTCTCAGCAAGGAAAAACGGGCTACCAACTTAGTAAATCGCCAAAGGACATCACCTTACTTAACATTTATTTTGCGACACAAGAAGTCAGCCACATCAGCTTATTTCCTGTTCACCAAAATAGCAATCCTGATTGTCCCGTTGGAAAACATATCCAAGGAGCCGTTTCACCACTATTTGCTAGCGCTGAAGCTCAACTTGAGAAGGAACTAGCCTACCAAACCTTAGAAGATGTCATTAACAATCTTTATAAAGATGCCAAACAAAACGAAACTGATTTGCATGCAGATCAGTTTTAAAAAGACTATACTTGTATCTTTGTTAGATACAACAAAAAAGAAAAGAGAAGACAATGAAAGCTGCACAACATACATCATACAACAAAAAGAATATCACACTGAACATCACAGAAGTCGCTACACCAAGTATCACAGACAAAGAAGTTTTGGTCAAAGTCAACTGC
>NZ_CM002133.1:623706-629720 GCF_000448665.1 Streptococcus sp. HSISS2
GATTGCTAAGGCTAAAGGTTTGAAGGTCATTACCAATGGGGCTGGAGATAGCGCTGAGCGAGTTTTGAAGCTAGGAGCAGACCGCTTTATCGATTATAAAACAGAGGATTATACAAAAACTGTTAGCCAGGTTGATTATGTCCTCGATACTCTTGGTGGCGCTGAGACTGAAAAACAAATGTCTATCATGAAAAAAGGTGGTCAGCTTGTTTCCCTCCGTGCTATGCCAAATGGTGACTTTGCCAAACGCATGAACCTGCCAAAATGGAAACAGATCCTACTTGGACTAGCCGGTAGCAAATTTGATAAGATGGCTGACAAATACGGCGTTCACTACCATTTTATCTTTGTAGAAAGCAATGGCGCTCAATTACAAGAGGTAGCTGACCTCTTTAGCAAATTAGAAATCAAACCATCTATCGATACAGTCTATCCATTTGAAGAAGTGAATAGCGCCTTAGACAAGATTGCTAATGGGCGCTCACGTGGAAAAACAGTCCTCAGCTTTAAGAAATAAAAAGGAAAACACAATGTCATATCTTACAACTAAAAATCAATACATCACTGTTGACGGGAACAAAATCGCCTATCGCGAACTCAGCAAAGGCAAATCAAAACTACCTCTTCTGATGCTGGTCCATTTGGCAGCAACCCTCGACAACTGGGATCCAAAACTCTTGGACTTGATTGCTGAAAAGCACCATGTGATTGTGATCGACCTTCCTGGTGTCGGAGCCAGTCAAGGTAAGGTGGCTCCGACTATTCCAGGAATGGCTGAGCAGGCTTTTGCCATTATCAAGGCTTTGGGTCATGAGAAAATCAATTTGCTGGGTCTGTCTATGGGTGGCTTTATTGCTCAAGAAATGGTCCGAATTAAGCCTGATTTGGTCAACCGTCTCATCTTGGCAGGAACAGGACCTCGAGGAGGAAAAGAGGTCGATAAGGTTACAGGGAAAACATTTAACTATATGTTTAAAGCTGGACTCGAGCGCATCGATCCTAAACGCTATATCTTCTATAACCATGATGAACAAGGAAAAATCGAAGCTTTGAAAGTTCTTAGACGAATGGGAATGCGAACCAAGGAATTTTTAGACAAAGACATGAGTGTGCCTGGTTTCTTCACTCAACTGAAAGCTATTAAACGTTGGGGGAAAATTCTCAAGACGACCTAAGTTTTATCACCCAACCAACCTTAATCGTCAACGGCGACAAGGATATGCAGGTTCCAACAGAGAATTCTTATGATATGCATGAGAAAATAAAAGATAGTAAGCTCATCATCTATCCAAATGCTGGTCACGGTTCGATCTTCCAATATGCAGAGGAATTTTCAAAAGAACTCATTGCTTTCTTGGAGGACTAATATGGTCAAAACCATTCTAATAACAGGTGCTACGGATGGCATTGGAAAGCATTTGGCAAAGAAACTGGCTAGTGAAGGGCATCAGGTCATTCTTCATGGACGAAATCCTCAAAAACTGGAATTGGCGCTTCAAGAGGTTCGGGCTGTTTCCCTGAGAGGCAGAGTTTCAAGCTACTTGGCAGATTTTTCAAAATTAGATGATGTTTATCGATTTGTGGAGGAAATCAAGCGAGACGTTCAAAGTATCGATGTCTTGTTTAACAATGCAGGACTGTATGCAGGAAAAGAACGAAAAGCGAGTGCTGAAAATGTCGAGTTGACTTTTATGTTATCCGTTCTCGTTCCCTATCTGTTAACAACCGAGCTAAGCCCCTTGTTAGAAAATCGGCTGACGGCCGTGTCATTAATACCTCTTCCTATATGCATCATTTTGCCAAGGTCAAGGATTTGGACTTTGGATTTGAGAACAACTATCATCCAGGATTGGCCTATAATAATTCCAAACTCTATACCATTTGGATGACACGCTATCTAGCAAGAGATTTCTTTTTAAAAGGTTCAAATATCACTATTAATGCCTATCATCCCGGCTTGATTTCAACCAACTTAGGGAATAATTCTAGTGATGAAAAGACGAAAAAGTCCCTCTTTGGACGCCTGATAAAATCTCTCTCGAAAGATCTAGATCAGGGAATCGAAACAGGTTATTATCTCACCTTATCAGAGGAAGTCAGGGGCTTGACTGGCTACTATTTTGATGAAAAGAAAGTCAAGTCGGTATCTGAAAAAGGCTATTCATTTGAAAAAGCACAGAAATTAATGGATTACTGCCTAGAAAAGATTAAACTGTTTAAAGAAAAGCAGGATTTTTAGGTGCTTATTTATTTTGTAAATACAAAAAACTCAAGTTTTCATTGATAAAACTTGAGTTTTTCTTAGATGAGAGCTAATAAAATTGTAATCACCAGATCGATCCCCATCCGAATGACATGGTGGGCTGGATTGAAGTTTTCTTTGTGCTTGCCATTCCAATAGGCTCCGTAGCAAATTACCCCACAACCAATCAGCCAAAGAGATAGTGCGACAATCGAGAAAAAGAAGTAGAGGAAGAGAGACAAAGTCGCAAGGCTACTTCCGATGAGGAGAAATTGATTTCCTAGAGTGTGATTTCCTTTTTTAACTTCAGAAAGGGAGGCCAACAAATGAAGCAGGACAAAAGCAAGCGCTAAGAAGACTGTGATGATGCTAAAGATGGGATAAAGTGACATAGATGTTTCCTTTCCAAGATATGATTGTCTAAGTGCTATTTTTATGACTGATTTTATTAAGAATCATAAATGATACTATAAGATTTAAAACGATAACCGGTAAAGTCAAAAGGGAGTATCCAAAGAGTTTGATGGGAATGTTAAGGTTGAGATAGGATAGAGAAAACCAGCTCGTTAAAATGCCCGTTAACAAGCCAGGAACATATTTTCGAAGGACAATTGTCTGAATCAGGTGTCCGAAAATATGGTAGATATAAGCAATTACAATGGTTGCGTAAATAGTATAGTTGCTAAACTGATAGCTAAGAAAAAGTGATAGCAGCAGGATCAGAAACTGCTCCAAGACAATGACATTGAAAGTTAAAGGAGTGTAATAAGAAAGGAATCGAATATCTGGAAACTGTGCTGATAGTTTTTTGACAAAGGATGGCATCCATATGATTTCCTCAAGTTCGTGAAGCATGA
Organism: Streptococcus sp. HSISS2; assembly: GCF_000448665.1. Taxonomy (NCBI): domain Bacteria; kingdom Bacillati; phylum Bacillota; class Bacilli; order Lactobacillales; family Streptococcaceae; genus Streptococcus; species Streptococcus sp. HSISS2. The sequence continues at coordinate 626,806 of NZ_CM002133.1, forward strand.
ATAAGGCTGGAAAGAGAAAATAAAATTGAGTGAGGGTCATTAAAAAACTTCTTTCTAGTTTGAACCAACTTTCAGTATCTCCAAATAAAACTGGACAACTTCCTGCTCGCTATAGGACTTACCTTTTTTAGCCACCAGCTGAGGGTTTCGATAAAGTGGCTGACGACCAGGTGCTTGAGATAGGAGTGAGGAATGTTGGGGTAGGATTGGATTAGTTGCTCAGCGACCATCGGGTAGACGTCGTGCTCCAGTTCTTTTCGCAGCTGACGGATAAAGTAATCGTTTTTTGAAAGCAAAAGACTGGTTACATGGTCTTGATTTTTCTTGAAATGCTGAAAGATATGGGTCAGGTAGTCTTGAGGAGAGAGGTGTTGAGCACGCTCAAACAAATGGTGAAAGAGTTTTTGACAGAGTTCATCCAATAATAATTCCTTACTCTCGTAATGACTATAGAAGGTCGATCGCCCGACATCAGCCAGGTCAATGATTTCTTGAACCGTTATGGTTTCATAGCCTTTTTGGTTGAGTAACTGTAAAAAAGCACTATAGATAGCTTTTCGAGTCTTAGTAATGCGACGATCTTGAGCTGGCATATGGACAATTTGAACAAACTGTTCAATAACGTACACAGAGAACGGTTTGCTTCTATCCTTTCTGTTGATAGTATTGGATAATAGATAAAGAAGAGAAGAGATAATAGTCTCATTTCTCAGAATATCTATAGAAATAAATGTTTGACGCAGTAGCTGATTGGACTCTTCTTTCGCTCTTTGGCTCAGAAGAGCGCCTAATCAGCCTTGCGGGGGTGAGACTAGGAACAAATTTAAAAATTTGCTCAGTCTCACTCCCATTATATCAGAGGATTAAGTAATATGAAGACAAAACATGCAGTTTGGTTGGCTTTTTCTTAAATCTAAGCTTTGCCATTGTTGAGTTTATCGCTGGTGGGATTTTTGGTTCCAGTGCAGTTCTCGCTGATTCGGTCCATGACTTTGGGGATGCGGTTGCCATTGGCATCTCAGCTTTTCTAGAGAGCATTTCCAATCGGAAAGAAGACAGCCATTATACCTTGGGCTACAAGCGTTTTAGCCTTTTAGGTGCCATGGTGACCGCTGTGATTCTGATGACAGGGTCTGGTATGGTGATTTTGGAAAATATGGTCAAACTCTTTCACCCACATCCTGTCAATGAAGAGGGACTTCTCTGGCTTGGAATCATTGCCATCAGTGTGAATGTCTTAGCAAGTCTGGTCATTCGTAAGGGACAAACCAAGAATGAATCCATTCTCAGTCTTCACTTTTTGGAAGACACCTTGGGGTGGTTGGCTGTCATCTTGATGGCCATGGTCCTCAGATATACTGACTGGTATATCCTGGATCCGCTCCTGTCCCTTGCCATTTCATTCTTTATTCTATCAAAAGCCATTCCACGTTTTTGGAGAACGCTCAGGATTTTCCTCGATGCTGTGCCAGAAGGGGTGAATATCCAGAAGATCAAGACGGATTTGGCTGAATTGGACCATGTCGCTAGTATTAATCAGCTTAATCTTTGGACCATGGACGGCTTAGAAAAAAATGCCATTGTCCATGTTTGTCTGGAGCATGTCAAGCATATGGAGGTCTGTAAAGAGTCTATCCGCACCTTGCTCAAAGAGAGGGGCTTTCAAAATGTCACCATCGAAGTTGATGAAGACTTGGCAACCCACCGAGCTCACAAGAGAAATATTGAAGAGCTGGAAGCAGAAAGTGAGCAGCAACACCATCATTAAGGTTTGTTTTTTAACTCTTAGAGGCTTCTCTAGGAGTTTTTTTGACACTAAATTCTCTAAAGTATGCCTTTTCATGCTAAAATAGAACAAACGTGAAACAAGGAGTAATTATGAGTAAGAGAGCTGTGTTGATGATGACCTTTGGGTCACCCGAAGAGATTACCTATGAAGGAGTAGCGGAGTTTTTCACGAATATCCGGCGTGGTGTTCGTCCTGAACCACATGAAATTCAGACTTTATATGACAATTACGTCCGAATTGGTGGAACTCCACTTCAAAGGATAACTAGAGAAGAAGTGGATTTGGTTGCTTCTGCTCTTGGAGAACGAGCGTCGGTCTACTTTGCTAATAAATTTTCCCGCCCTTTTATCACTGATGTAATCAAAGAGATGGAGAATGACGGAATTGAAGAATGTTTGTGCTTGATTTTAGAGCCTCATTATTCTTACTATTCTGTCATGGGATATGAGAAATTTTTAGAAAGTGAGCAGATTAGGTTCCAAATTATCAAGGATTGGTACCAAGAAACTTCACTTCTCCACTATTGGGCTGATGAGATTCGAAATATTTTAGATCAAATTGGAGATGACAGCTATAAGGTGATTTTTTCAGCTCACAGTGTACCAGTTTTGGCCCTTGATTTTGGCGATCCTTATATCGATCAGATTTATGACAATACTAGCTTGATTGCGGAAATTTTAGGCCTTGAAGAAGACCAGTATACCAATACATGGCAGAGTGAAAGTGATATTGGTATTCCTTGGATTAAGCCTGATGTTTTAGAATACCTTCGTGATGAGAAGGAACACCCTGACCACTATATTTTTGTCCCGATAGCTTTTATTAGTGAGCATATTGAGGTTCTTTTTGATAATGATGTGGAGTGTAAGGAGCTTTGTCATGAGCTTGGTGTGGCCTATCACCGTCCTCCTATGCCAAATAGCGATTCTCGTTTGATTAAAGCACTTCTTTCAACTATTCAGTCTCATATAGACGGTGATTATCGTTACTATCAACCTCAACTAGAGACTTTTGATGAGTTGGAAGCCCCTTCAAACACAGGACAGATTTTAGAAGAGGAAGAAGACATTCAGATGCCTGATTTCGTCAAAAAATTGATTGCTAAAAAAGGTCGAGAGAATGTCAA
>NZ_CM002133.1:631204-633854 GCF_000448665.1 Streptococcus sp. HSISS2
ACCTCAACTAGAGACTTTTGATGAGTTGGAAGCCCCTTCAAACACAGGACAGATTTTAGAAGAGGAAGAAGACATTCAGATGCCTGATTTCGTCAAAAAATTGATTGCTAAAAAAGGTCGAGAGAATGTCAAAATGCCATATCTAGTTAAGAAAATGCTTGAAAAGAAGTATGGAAAAAATATGATTAAGTAACTAAATATGACCGTAATAGGGAGTGTTTGATGTGAGCGATTTCTTGTTAAAAAGTATATACTATCAGAAACAAAAGAATAGAGGTTATTAAATGAAATCAGCAGTTTATACCAAAGCTGGGCAGGTTGGTCTAGAAGAAATTGATCGTCCGCATATCGTGGCAGCAGATGATGCCATTATCAAGATAGTACGTACTTGCGTTTGTGGCTCTGATCTTTGGAGTTACCGCAATCCAGAAATCGAAGAGGGACATGGAAATAGTGGTCATGAGGCTATCTGAATTGTCCAAGAAGTTGGTGAGGAAGTTACTACAGTAAAACCAGGTGACTTTGTCATTGCCCCTTTCACACACGGTTGTGGACATTGTGATGCTTGTCGTGCTGGTTTTGACGGTTCTTGTGATAACCACCCGAGCAATAACTGGTCTGGTGGCGTTCAGGCTGAGTATATCCGTTTCCACTTTGCTAACTGGGCCCTTGTCAAAATTCCTGGCCAACCATCTGATTATACAGAAGCTATGCTCAAATCCTTCTTGACGTTAGCAGATGTTATGCCGACAGGTTACCATGCGGCACGTGTGGCTAATGTGCAAAAGGGTGACAAGGCGGTCGTTATCGGAGATGGGGCTGTTGGTCAATGTGCTGTCATCGCAGCTAAGATGCGTGGTGCTTCACAAATTGTCCTTATGAGTCGTCACGAATATCGTCAAAAAATGGCTTTGGAGTCAGGTGCAACTGCAGTTGTTGCTGAACGTGGCGAAAAAGGCATTGCCAAAGTCCGTGTAATCCTTGGTGGAGGAGCAGATGCAGCTCTTGAGTGTGTCGGTACAGAAGCAGCGGTAGATCAGGCCCTTGGAGTCCTTCACAATGGTGGTCGAATGGGATTTGTTGGTGTTCCACACTATGAAAACCGTGCCATTGGATCAACCTTTGGACAAAATACAACGATTGGTGGCGGACCAGCCTCTGTCACTACTTATGACAAGCAGTTCTTGCTCAAGGCTGTTCTTGATGACGACATCAATCCAGGCCGAGTCTTTACGACAAGTTATAAATTGGAAGATATTAATCAGGCCTATAAAGATATGGATGAACGCAAGACCATCAAGGCTATGATTGTGATAGAGTAACGAAAAGTCTAGTAGAATTGTTTCTACTAGACTTTTAACTTGGTGTACATAAAATTTTTAAAATCCCCAATTTGTAAAATTAAGCTAGACAGAAAAAGCCATCTATGTAAGGCCAGATAAACACCACATTTGTCTGAAAGGAACTTACATAAATGACTTATACTCATCTTATCACAAACGAGTTTGTAATGATAGAGGCTTACTATCAAGAAAACTTAAAAGTTTCAGATATTGTAACTTCACTTGGATGATCAAAACAGACAATCTACAATGTCATCAACTATCTGAAAGAGGGGCACTCTGCATATAATTACTATAACCGTTATAAAGTCAATAAGAAACGTTGTGGTCGGAATAAAACAAGTCTTACGCAATCAGAAAAAGATTTTTCCAAACTCATTTAGAACAAAATTGGAGCCTTGATGTCATTAAAGGAACTTATCCAGATAGGGTTTCTTGTTCTATGAGAACTCTCTATCGACTAGCAGACCGTGGTATTTTAAAGAAAGAGGATTTCCCTTGGAAAGGCTAAAGAAAACCAAATGGTCATAGCGAAAAACGAGGAAAACAAGCGTTTCGTAGCGATTTGCGTGAGAGAGCAGACAGTTATCCCGATTTTAAGACGGAATTCGGTTATCAAGAAGGAGATGCAATTGTGGGTGAAAAGAACAAAAGTGCAGTCATTACCTTAGTAGAACGCTGCTCAAAAGCCATCATCACACTGAAAACCAATGGACGGAAAGAAAGTGATATTGAGACTTCCATCAATCAATGGTTGTCTCAAGTCCCCAGCCACCTCTTTAAGTCAACCACTTTTGATTGCAGGAAAGAATTTTCTAATTGGAAATCTTTTTCAAATGCTCACGACATTGATATTTTCTTTGCGGATCCAGGATGTCCTGGGCAACAAGGTCTCAATGAACATTCTAATGGATTATTAAGACGAAATGGACTACCTAAACAAATGGATTTTACTAATATTTCTCAAAATTATTTATCAGCTACAGCTGATAAAAGAAATGGAATTCCTAGAATGTCTTTGAATTATCAAACACCATACCAAGTTTTTCTGAGTTGCATGAAAAATCTAACTTAATTTGACAATTTAGGGAGATAAAAATAGGGAGCGAAAAAAGCCCAACCAGACAAATCTTCAAAGGAAGATTTTTTTAAACTTTTGGTTGACAAATGTAAATCTTAGGTGTAAAATAACATCATAAGGTTTACAAATGTAGATTTTGAAAGGAGAAGCCATGCAAATTTCTAATGCGGAATGGCGCATCATGAAGATTATCTGGATGGAAGGCAAGCAGACCAGCACGGATTTG
>NZ_CM002133.1:635189-637933 GCF_000448665.1 Streptococcus sp. HSISS2
AGTTTTTTCTGAGTTGCATGAAAAATCTAACTTAATTTGACAATTTAGGGAGATAAAAAATAGGGAGCGAAAAAAAGCCCAACCAGACAAATCTTCAAAGGAAGATTTTTTTTTAAACTTTTTGGTTGACAAATGTAAATCTTAGGTGTAAAATAACATCATAAGGTTTACAAATGTAGATTTTGAAAGGAGAAGCCATGCAAATTTCTAATGCGGAATGGCGCATCATGAAGATTATCTGGATGGAAGGCAAGCAGACCAGCACGGATTTGATCGCCGTCTTGTCCGAGCGCTTTGACTGGTCGAAGTCGACCATCAAGACCCTCTTGACCCGCTTGGTGGAGAAAGGATGTTTGACTAGAGAAAAATCAGGCAAAGCCTTTGTCTACTCGGCTTTGTTGAAGCAGGACCAGAGTTTAGACTTGGTGGTTGAGGAGGTGAAAGACAAGGTTTGCTCAAAAAGAATTGTCCAGGTGCTTGAAAACTTGATTCAGGCGAGTGACTTTACGCTTGCAGATCTTAATCAGCTGCAGCAGGTCCTGGAAGAAAAGAAAGCAGAGGCTGTCGAAACAGTCCCTTGCAATTGTATGTAATAGAAAGAAGGAGATTCCATGTTTGGATTGTTGATTAGTATTGTTTGTTTACTTGCGGTTGTCTTTATTGCTTGGTGGTTCTTTGCAGAGCATGAAAAGGTAAGCGGCCACGCTCGTCAGAAATCAGGTTATCAAGAAATTGAAGTCGAAGTCATGGGGGGCTATTCGCCTGAAACCATTGTCCTGAAAAAGAATGTTCCAGCCCGGATCATCTTTAATCGCAAGGATCCATCTTCATGTCTGGCTCAAGTGATCTTTCCAGATTTTGGCGTCCATGAAGATTTGCCTTTAGGTGAAAAACATGTCATTGAAATTACGCCAGAAAAAGCGGGCGAATATGGGTTTTCATGTGGAATGAACATGATGCATGGTCAAATGATTGTGGAATAAAGGAGTTAGGTATGGTAGAAAAACAAAAAGCAGTTGTGGAAAACGGAGTGCAAAAGATCCGTATTACAGCAGAAAAGGGCTATAGTCCCAAAGAATTTCAACTTCAAAAAGGGATCCCTGCTGAAATCACCTTCCATCGGATCAATCCTTCCGGCTGTTACAAGGAAATTTTGTTTGAAGATCAGGGGATCTTAGAGCCTTTGGAAGTCGGTGTAGATAAGGTGATATCCTTTACCCCGACAGAAACAGGGGACTTTGAGTTTTCATGTGGAATGAAGATGCAAAAGGGTTCCTACACGGTTGTGGAAAAACGCCGTCGTGTCTTAAGTTTACTGGGCCGCTTTTGGATTACTAGTATCTTTACCCTTCCTTTATTGATCTTGATGATTGGGATGTGGGCAGGACTTGTCTCCCATCCAGTCAATCGCTGGGGAGGCTTTCTAGCGACAACGCCGATCATGTTGGTAGCAGGAGTACCTTTTATCAAGAGTGCCTGGGCCTCATTTAAGAAGCACCATTCCAATATGGATACCTTGGTAGCTCTTGGAACCCTGGTAGCCTATGTCTATAGTGTATTTGCATTTTTTACTGGTCAGCCAGTATACTTTGAGGCTGCGGGTTTTATCATCTTCTTTATCCTCTTAGGGCAAATCTTTGAAGAACGGATGCGTAACAATGCCTCCGAGGCTGTGGAAAAGTTGTTGGATTTGCAGGCAAAAACGGCTCAAGTTCTCCGTGATGGGAACTATGTCGAGGTGGCGGCAGAAGATATCCAAATTGATGACTTGATTCGGGTCCGTCCTGGGGAAAAGATTGCGGTTGATGGGACGATTGTAGAAGGAAGTACGACCATTGATGAGTCGATGGTGACAGGTGAAAGCTTGCCTGTGGAAAAATCAGTTGGTGATGCAGTGATTGGCTCCACTATCAACAGCAATGGGACCATTCTCTTTAAGGCTGAAAAAGTCGGTAGTGAGACCCTCTTATCTCAAATTGTGGACTTTGTCAAAATGGCCCAATCCAGTCGTGCTCCCATTCAAGATTTGACGGATAAGATTTCAGGTATCTTTGTTCCAGTGGTGACGATTTTGGCCATTGTGACTTTCTGGGTTTGGTCCGTGCTTCTGGGCGCATCGCTTCAAGAGGCCATGCTCTATGCAGTATCTGTCCTCATTATTGCCTGTCCTTGTGCCCTTGGTTTAGCAACCCCAACAGCCCTGATGGTCGGAACCGGCCGTAGTGCCAAGATGGGGGTTCTGATTAAAAATGGAACAGTTCTTCAAGAAGTGCAAAAGATTCAAACCGTTGTGTTTGATAAGACAGGGACCATTACCATTGGCCAACCACTTGTAACCGATGTTGTAGGAGATGAAGCGCGTGTCTTGACACTGGCTGCTAGTCTTGAAGCTTTTTCAGAACACCCACTAGCCCAAGCGGTGTTATCCCAAGCAGAAGAAAAAGGTTTGGTGTTATCCCCTGTGGAAAACTTCCAAGCGATTGAAGGAAAAGGGGTCCAAGGTCAGATCGACCAGCAGTTGGTGACCTTGGGAAATGGCAAACTTCATGACGGGACAGCGATGGATCCGGAGCTTGAAAAACGGATGGTAGACTTGCAAGAGCAGGCCAAAACAGTGATCAGTTTGTCTGTGGATGGGCAAGTGATTGGCTTGATTGCCATTCAAGATGCTCCAAAGGCCAGCTCAAAAGAAGCAATCAAAAAGCTCAAAGAACGGGGCTTGACAACGGTCATGTTAACGGGGG
>NZ_CM002133.1:639558-643465 GCF_000448665.1 Streptococcus sp. HSISS2
CCCAAGCTATTGCTAAGCAAGTGGGAATTGACACCGTCATTGCTGATGTCCTTCCTCAAGAAAAAGCTAGCGCCATCCAAAAACTGCAAGAAGCTAGCAAGGTCGCGTTTGTTGGAGATGGGATCAATGATGCTCCAGCTCTCTCGATCGCGGATGTGGGGATCGCTATGGGATCTGGAACGGATATTGCGATCGAGTCCGGTGGCATCGTGCTCACGCAAAATGATTTGCTTGGCGTTGTGCGCGCCTTTGACATGAGTCAAAAGACCTTCCGCAGGATCTTACTCAATCTCTTCTGGGCCTCTATCTACAATATCCTTGGGCTTCCAATTGCTGCTGGAGTCTTTGTAGGACTGGGATTGACCCTCAATCCAGAACTAGCAGGTCTTGCCATGGCCCTTAGTTCTTTGTCTGTTTTGACTAGCTCTCTGCTTCTCAATGTTGCGAAAATTGATTAGACTCAACAAAAAAGTAGTACAGAATTCATTTAAGATTCTGTACCACTTTTTTGTCTTTTCTTACAGCTACAAGGGAAAACAGGCGCATATATTTTATAATAAAATATCCTATTATAAGATAGTTTGTGAAAATTTCTCAAATTCAGCATCTGTAATGTAATAGGGATTGAGCATCTCTGAGCAAATCCTTATACATGTGAATCTCTTTGTGCTAAATTAGTACTATAATCGTTTTGTAAAACGTTTTCATGAGAACAGTCAGAATAAATTCATTTTCAAGACGAGTTTTGACGCAAAGATGAAGTAGATGCGCTGTGCTTCATTTTTCAGGATCAAATTAGAAATAAAGGAGAGTTATCATTATGACTCAAGGGAAAATCACTGCATCTGCAGCAATGTTGAACGTATTGAAAACATGGGGCGTAGACACTATCTACGGAATCCCATCAGGAACACTTAGCTCATTGATGGATGCTTTGGCTGAAGACAAAGATATCCGTTTCTTGCAAGTTCGCCACGAAGAAACTGGTGCTCTTGCAGCAGTAATGCAAGCGAAATTTGGTGGCTCTATCGGGGTTGCAGTTGGTTCAGGTGGACCTGGTGCGACTCACTTGATCAATGGTGTTTATGATGCAGCTATGGATAACACTCCATTTCTTGCTATTCTTGGATCACGTCCAAACAACGAACTCAACTTGGATGCTTTCCAAGAATTGAACCAAAACCCAATGTACAATGGTATCGCTGTTTACAACAAACGTGTAGCTTATGCAGAACAATTGCCAAAGGTGATTGACGAAGCTTGCCGTGCTGCTGTTTCTAAAAAAGGTCCAGCTGTTGTTGAAATTCCAGTAAACTTTGGTTTCCAAGAAATCGACGAAAACTCATACTATGGATCAGGTTCTTACGAACGCCGCTTCATCGCTCCTGCCTTGAACGAAACTGAAATCGACAAAGCTGTTGAAATCTTGAACAATGCGGAACGCCCAGTGATCTACGCTGGTTTCGGTGGAGTTGGTGCTGGTGATGTCATCACTGAATTGTCACGTAAAATCAAAGCACCAATCATCACAACTGGTAAAAACTTCGAAGCTTTCGAATGGAACTACGAAGGTTTGACAGGTTCTGCTTACCGTGTTGGTTGGAAACCAGCCAACGAAGTGGTCTTTGAAGCAGACACAGTTCTCTTCCTAGGTTCAAACTTCCCATTTGCTGAAGTATACGAAGCATTCAAAAACACTGAAAAATTCATCCAAGTCGATATCGACCCTTACAAACTTGGTAAACGTCACGCCCTTGACGCTTCAATCCTTGGTGACGCAGGTCAAGCAGCTAAAGCTATCCTTGATAAAGTAAACCCAGTTGAGTCTACTCCATGGTGGCGTGCAAACGTGAAGAACAACCAAAACTGGCGTGATTACATGAACAAACTCGAAGGTAAAACTGAGGGTGAATTGCAATTGTATCAAGTTTACAATGCAATCAACAAACACGCTGATCAAGACGCTATCTACTCAATCGACGTCGGTGACACTACTCAAACATCTACTCGTCACCTTCACATGACACCTAAGAACATGTGGCGTACATCTCCACTCTTTGCGACAATGGGTATTGCCCTTCCTGGTGGTATCGCTGCTAAGAAAGACAATCCAGATCGCCAAGTATGGAACATCATGGGTGACGGTGCATTCAACATGTGCTACCCAGACGTTATCACAAATGTTCAATACGACCTTCCAGTTATCAACGTTGTCTTCTCAAATGGTAAATACGCCTTCATCAAGGACAAATACGAAGACACAAACAAACACTTGTTTGGTTGTGACTTCTCTAATGCTGACTATGCGAAAATCGCTGAAGCGCAAGGTGCTGTAGGATTTACAGTTGACCGTATCGAAGATATCGATGCTGTTGTTGCAGAAGCTGTGAAACTCAACAAAGAAGGTAAGACAGTTGTGATCGATGCCCGCATCACTCCACATCGTCCACTTCCAGTAGAAGTTCTTGAGTTGGATCCAAAACAACACTCAGAAGAAGCAATCAAAGCCTTCAAGGAAAAATACGAAGCAGAAGAACTCGTACCATTCCGCCTCTTCTTGGAAGAAGAAGGATTGCAATCACGCGCAATCAAATAATTCCTCTCGTCGAAAATCAAAGATAAATTTGTAGACTTCTTTATTAGGTTACTGACGACGATTCCATCATTGAAACCTTAATTTTCAATGATGGAATCTAGTGCGGAGCTTAGAAAAAGTGGATAGGAGAGATTATTTCAGAGTATCGTGAATAGATTCTTAACATCAGAAGTTTTTGCCATAAACATTGGATGCTATCATCCAGTGTTTTTATTTTAAAAAAATTCAAATCATCACTTGACAAGTGAGTGTTCACTCACTATAATGTCATTTGTAATCAAAAGTGAGTAAACACTCACTAAGGAGGATGCATATGAAAACATTGCTACATTTACAAGATTTACAAAAATCTTTTGGTCAACAACTGGTGTTAAACCACGTTGGTTTTGAATTACAGTCTGGGGAAATCATTGGTCTAATCGGTCCCTCAGGTGCTGGTAAATCAACCATGATTAAAACAATGTTAGGAATGGAAAAGGCAGATAGCGGTATTGCTTTAGTCTTAGAAAATACCATGCCCAATCGTCATATTCTAGGAGATATTGGCTACATGGCTCAGTCAGATGCCTTATATGATGCCTTATCAGGTCAGGAAAATTTGCAATTTTTCGGTCAGCTAAAAGGACTTTCCAAAAAAGACTTAACAACAGAAATTGCCCATGTGTCTCAGGTGGTAGATCTAACAGATCACTTAAATAAGGCTGTGTCTGGTTATTCCGGAGGGATGAAACGACGTTTGTCGCTGGCGATTGCACTTTTAGGAAATCCGCAACTTTTGATTTTGGACGAACCGACAGTTGGAATCGACCCCTCTCTTAGGAAGAAAATCTGGAAGGAATTAATCACGCTTAGAGACAATGGTGTAGGAATTCTGGTAACAACCCATGTCATGGATGAAGCAGAGCTGACAGATAAGGTCGGACTACTATTAGGTGGAAAAATCATTGCCTTTGATACACCATCCAAGCTAAAAGAATCTTATGGTGTTTCAAGTATTGAAGAAGTCTTTTTGAAAGCAGAAGGAGAATGAAATGAGAACAATTGCCATTGCAAAAAAAGTCATCAAAGAATTGCTACGTGACAAACGGACACTGGCCCTAATGTTTGTGGCACCAGTCTTTATTATGTGGCTGATGAACCTCATGTTTTCGGCTAGTACAACTGTAAATGTCAAGTTAGCGACACAAGATGTGCCAAGTAGTTTGGTAAGTAAGATGGACGACTTAGAACATGTCAGTGTCAAAACCTACAAAGACTTGTATCAAGCTAAAGAGGCTTTAAACGATGAAAAAGTAGATGCAGTTATCTCTT
>NZ_CM002133.1:645080-647619 GCF_000448665.1 Streptococcus sp. HSISS2
TTATCTCTTATAAGGATGGGGAATATCATGTAGCCTATGCCAATACAGATGCCTCTAAAACTTCGGTGACCCGACAAGTATTACGCACCAGTATTGCCAGTGAAGACACCAATCAATTATTAGCCCGTGTGAAGCAATCCCTTCCACAATTACAACTAAAGGTAAAATCTCCTGAAATTAAGGAATCTTATGAATATGGTAACGAGGACACCGGCTTCTTTGCTAAAATGATTCCTGTTTTGCTTGGGTTCGTCGTTTTCTTCTTTGTCTTTTTGATTTCAGGGATGGCACTCTTGAAAGAACGTACTAGCGGAACCCTAGATCGTTTGTTGGCAACCCCAGTCAAACGTTCGGAAATCGTTTACGGCTATATGTTGTCTTACGGCCTTATTGCCATACTGCAGACAGGAGTAGTCGTTCTAGCAGCCATCTGGTTGTTGAACATTGAAGTTGTCGGAAGCCTGTTAAATGTTATAATAGTTAATGTGGTACTGGCTCTGGTGGCACTAGCCTTCGGAATTCTCTTGTCTACCTTGGCAAAATCAGAATTCCAGATGATGCAATTTATTCCTCTTGTGATTATGCCGCAACTCTTTTTCTCAGGAATCATTCCACTTGATTCAATGGGAGACTGGGCAAAAATGCTAGGGAAATTCTTGCCTTTGACTTACTCAGGTGATGCGATGAGTCAGATTATTCTTTACGGACGTGGACTTGGAGATATTTTACCAAATATTGGTGTTCTACTAGTCTTCCTTGTTGCTTTGACAGTTCTCAATATTGTCGGCTTGCGTCGTTACCGTAAAGTATAAAATATAAATATACGAGGATGAAAATGAGTGAGAGTGTTTTTGAGTCGTTTGAAGCTTATCTAAAGGGTGCAGACTATCCCAAGGGAAAGAAAAAATCATGCAGGCGGCGGTCGATTTGATTTCTACTAAGAGTTACAATGGGACCTCCACCTTACAAATTGCCAAACATGCGGGACTTAGCCAAGCAACGCTCTTCAAGTATTTCAAGACCAAAGAAGATTTATTAACGGCTATTTTGCACCCTGTTGTTCCAGGACTTTTCGGTCGTTTCTTTGAAGAGCTTTTAGCCTTAGAAACGACTGAAGAAAAGGTGCATTATCTGGTTCAAAATCGTATGGCCTATCTCAAAACGAATCGCGCTTTGATGAAAATTATTCTTCAGGAAATTTTTTCAAATAAGAAACTGAGAAAAGAACAACTTTATATTTGGAATACTCTTCAGGATAAATTATTAGCACTCCACAAGGAATTGATAGCAGATTCACGAGTGAATCCTGAAATCACGGTTCCTCAAATGGTTCGTATCTGTATAGGTCCCTTATTGGCCTACTTTGCCCAACTCTATATCGTTGGCGACAATAGTGACATAAGAGAAGAGGACTTAAATTTGTTGGAAAAACAGATTTTAGGTGGTTTGTGGAAATAAACACCGACTGAAATCATATTTCTTAAAATAAAACACAAAAAGGACATGTTTCTGACTAAATCAGATTTATGTCCTTTCTTTTCAGTTATGTACATTGTTTAATTGGTTTTTCTTTGTGATTCTTGGGAAGTAGTTCCTATGAAATCATATTACAGTGGTTATTTTTTGATATAATAATTCTTAAAACTTAGGAGGCAACAGATGATACATAAACATGAAATCCCAATTTTAGAGTTTGATGACAATCCTCAGGCTGTGATTATGCCGACCCATGAGGATTTAGACTTGAACTTGCCGTCTAGGTGCGTCTACGCCTTTTTAGGAGAAGAAATCGAACGCTATGCGAATGCTATTGGCGCTGAAAAAGTTGGAGAGTTTGTCTCTGCTACTAAAACCTATCCAGTTTATGTGATGACTTACAATGGAGAGGAAATCTGCTTGGCTCAAGCTCCAGTTGGATCAGCTGCAGCTGCACAATTTCTGGATTGGTTGATTGGTTATGGCGTAAAGCAAATCTTATCAACTGGAACTTGTGGTGTCTTGGTAGACATGCCAGAGAATGTCTTTTGATTCCGACGAGAGCATTGCGAGATGAAGGTGCAAGTTACCACTATGTTGCGCCTTCTAGGTATATAGAAGTGAATCGTCGAGCACTGACTGCCATTGAAACAGTTCTAAGACAAGCGTCCATTCCTTATCAAGAGGTCATGACTTGGTCGACTGACGGCTTTTATAGAGAAACGCCTGACAAGGTGGCCTATCGCATTGAAGAGGGCTGTAGCGTTGTCGAGATGGAATGTGCTGCCCTTGCAGCAGTAGCCCAGCTTCGTGATGCAGTTTGGGGATTACTCCTATTTACCGCAGATTCTCTTGCAGACCTGGAAAATTATGACCAGCGTGACTGGGGTTCAGAAGCTTTTGGTGAGGCCTTGGTACTCTGCTTAGATATCATTGTTCAGATGTAATCTTAATTCGATAGAAAAAGAGCATGACTATAAAATCATGCTCTTTTCATTATCAATTATTATTTCAAAATATCCCTGATTTCTTGGGTATTATGAGCAACTAAATCAGGATTTTC
>NZ_CM002133.1:649250-651063 GCF_000448665.1 Streptococcus sp. HSISS2
CCTGATTTCTTGGGTATTATGAGCAACTAAATCAGGATTTTCTGCCAAGAGGGTTTCGTTGGTTCCGAATCCCAGGTCACAGCCAATGTCTTAATGCCAACTGTTTTTCCACCAATCAAGTCAAACTTGGTATCACCAACAATGACAGAACTGTCCTTAGGCGCCTGATTTTCAGTAATAGCCCGTTGTAAGACATCAGCCTTGTGTAAAGCAGCAGGCGTAGACCCATAAATGCCATCAAAATAGGCTGTGAGAACCAGGTGTTGGCACATCTTTTGGGCAACAGGCTCATTTTTTGAAGTAGTGATGTAAATTCTCTTATTAGGATTCTGCTTCAGTTCCTGAAGAACCTCCTTAATGCCATCGTAGAGATGGGCTTCAAATTGACCTTTCGTCTCATAATACTCCCGATAAATTTTGACGGCTTGGGCAGCATCTTCTTCACTAATTTCTTCTTTGAATGTCACTTCTAGAGGTGGTCCCATAAAGGTGCGAATTTTTTGATTACTAGGGACAGGGAGGCCTAGTCTTTCAAAGGTTTGAACAAAACCATTGTGGATGCCCTCAGAACTATCAATAAGGGTACCATCAAGGTCGAAAAATGTGAGTAATTGTCATAGGATTCTCCAATATAGTATCTTTGTGTTTATTGTATAACGGTAAGACAGTAATAGTCGTTTTGCTTATGTGTCATTCTAATGTTGACATGACTTTTTTGCGTGTAATAGTGCGTTCTTGCTTGTTGCCAAGTGCCTTGATACGGGCCTCAAGTAAAATATGGCGTCCTTGAGGATTTCGTGTATAAATCAGCTCATATTTGCCAAGGGTCTTTTGCACGTGTTCGAGAAAATCGGTCGCTTCAGTTTTACGTTTTTCAAACATGCTAGGTACAGCAAAATATTCGGTCTGGTCTATAACTTTGTGGCTAGCTTTTAAGATATAACGTTGATTTTCAATCGGGGCGAAAAATTCAGTTACAGCTTGAGCAAAGATTTCTTTCTCCTTCATCGAAGCACCCTTGAGATAAATGGCATTATATAAGGCCTGCTTACTATCTCTCACTACTCTAGGGTCAGATTCTTTAGTTTCAATCTGACCTGCATCTAGCAGGGCTTGATAAATAGCTTTTCCAAATATTTCCAAACGTTTATAGGGACTTTTATAGATGGCATATCTTCCCCAAACGATAGCTAGTGCAATAGTGGAGAGCAAAAGAATCGTAAGATTAAAATTTGACAGTGTCCCACTAATCAGATATTTGCTAGCGTCAAAGATGTAATAGGTAACAACGAACGCCTGAAAGAGTAGGATAGCTTTCTTCCAATCGTTAAGGTACGCCATTGGTAGAAAGTGTTTGTCAACGGCAACCTCATTAGTCACCTCAATGTCCTCATAAAGGGGCAGGGCTTGTTGCCAACGGTCTTTTAGTTCCTGTCGATTCTGAGATTGCCGTACGGTGTTTTGATTGAGTTTCTCCAAGCTTTTTCGGTTGAATTTGAGATTATTAAACTCCAGTCGCTCTATGCCAGACTCAATCGTCTGCTCATGATAATGAAGGCCTAGAAATTGCTTCATGCGACGATTTAACAAGTCTAAGTCGGGACTTAGCTCATATAATTGAAGCTCGTTAATCTCAGCGTATTTTTCCTCAATATTTTGAGTTTCATACCAGTGTCTTGATGAAAAATTAATGGAAATCAAATGCCAGATATTACTGGTTTTTTCAGGATTGTCAGGCCAGATTCGGATGGCACGTCCACGCATCTGATTGCTTAGCATGAAACTACCAACAAAACTAGCTAGAATGAAGTAG
>NZ_CM002133.1:652621-655267 GCF_000448665.1 Streptococcus sp. HSISS2
TGCCAAGAAACAAGCTCGTGATAAAGAGCTTGAAGCAATCATCAAGGGTGTTACTGGTTTTTTCAGGATTGTCAGGCCAGATTCGGATGGCACGTCCACGCATCTGATTGCTTAGCATGAAACTACCAACAAAACTAGCTAGAATGAGTGAATTCACACAAGGAGCATCCCAGCCTTCACCTAGGAGAGATTTGGTTCCAATAATCACCTGAATATCCCCCTCTTGGAAAAGTTGGGTAAGGGCAGTCACTAGGTCATGGTGAGAACCAGAAACACTGACCTTTAGGTATTGATCTTGTCTTAACTGTCCAACAATCTCATACGACAAACGAGAACTAGGAATAAGTTTTTCTAAAGGTTCTTTGGCAGCAGTCGGGATAATCACCAAACTTCCTGTCAATACAGCCATGGGTACCGACCAAGACTGCTCAAGCATTTCTCTACGAATGGATTCGAAGTAGGAAAGGACACCAAGTTGTGTGAACTCTGCCTTATCATCACCTAAATGGCTTTGAAAATCTTTTCGAATAAAGTCTGTCAGCACCAACTGTCGAAGATCATTTCCCAAAGCTTGGTATTCCGCTTTAAAGATGTCTTTAGTAGCCTTTAGTTTACCTAGAGATTGATTAAGTAAAACATCTTGCTTTTTATTGCGAATGAGTTTAACTTGATTTCTTTCAATAAGGCCGTTGGCTTTTAAATCACTTTTGATTTGGTCAAAGGCTTCTTCAGTAAAAGTGAACCAATTTGGTACTTGAAAAATGATACCATTGAGCAAGGTTTCAAACCACCCAAGAGAAAAAGCAGGTAAGGCCTTGGCACCAAGTAGCTCTTGAAAATATTGCGGGAAAGGTAGACCCTTGGAACGTAAGAAAATCAATATAGCAGAAAGGTATTTGGGATTAGTCAATAAGTCGTCGTCAGTAATCTGACCTGTCAGTGCCAAGCTAGATTGAATGGTACTAGAGAAATTTTCATCCGCCGAGAGTCTATTTAAACAGTCGTGTTTCTGCTTTTCAAACTGATCTAGGTGTTTTTGTTCCTTCTTAGTCGGAAAGGCAAAGTAAACATAGTCTTGATGAGGGCAGAGTGTTCCTTCCTTAACCAGTTCAGGGACGGTGATTTCTTCGTCAATAACACCGCACATGCTGATATAACGCTCCCAAAGTGCGGGTTCTCCCTCGTATGGGGGTGTCGCAGTTAAAGAAATCATCTTGATTTTTGGAAAAGCTTTACGAAAACTCTCCAAACTCTTCCACCATTCATTTCTTAAATGATGGCACTCATCCAAACAAAGAGTCCCTAAATCTTTATCCTCAAATGTTTTTCGGATATCGAAATCTTGAAAATTAAAATGCTCTTGTTGAGCTGTATCATCTGTGTCTTCGATAAGACCATCACCAACAACTTGGTTCATGGCACTATGTAATGCCTGATAAGTCGCAACCGTAATCATTTTAGGCCTCTTTAAGTCTTGTGAAATAAGTTGTTCTGCTTGGTTAACATCACTTAAAAAGCTTGTTTGATCCGGTCCACCCATTGTTGGCGGATAGTAACTGTCGGAACTAGAATTAAAGTTGGATTACCAAAACGCCGTATGAATTCAATTCCTAAGGTCGTTTTTCCAGAGCCAGGAGCAGCGACCAAGTGAATCTTTCCATCACCCATAAAACTTTCTGATTTATCAAGAATACGTTGTTGATACTGTCGCCATTGTCCTTTAAATGAAAGCTGATCTAACATAATTTCCCTCCAATGTTACCTATCATTATAACACAGTTCAGATAACTAAAAGGTTGTTATTAGGGCTTAAGCATCCTAATCTAGGATTGTTTGAAGTATCAAAATAATATAATCAAAAATATAGGCTTGAACGAATCAGTAAGTGATTGACATTAAAGAAGTTTTAAGATAACTTTAAAGTAACGATTTAATCCGATCTTATCGAGGAGTTGCCATGAAAAAATAAATCTTCTTTATTTATTAGCTATTCTGGCCATCATATCTGGTCTTTTACTATATTACTTGCCAGACATGACGTCTGGACATAATGCAGAGTCAAATAATACAAGTCAAACTTTTAAGGAGAAGACGATTGTTCATGATTTTGGTACGACAAAGTTGAAAAAAGTTCCTAAACGTATTGTTATCCTCGACAACCTCTATGGTGAAATCTTGAATCCTTTAGATATCACTCCTGTAGGTGCAACAACTGGTCAAGCTGATAGTCAAGAATTTTCAACCCTCTTTAAGAAACAATACAAGGATGCCAAGGTGGTTTCAGTTGGTTGGCAGGGGAGTCCAGATTTGGATAAGATTGCTGAGTTAAAACCTGATTTAATCCTTATGACAGGCGAGCAGGAAGACCTCTACGAGGAGCTGTCTGAGATTGCACCGACTGTTGGTTACCAAATTAATACAGATGAAAATTGGGACTATCACGAAACCTCATTAAAGGTAGCAGAAATCTTCGACAAACGTGATGAGATGAAGAAGGACCTGGATAGAGTGGATGCTAGGGAGGCTGTTTTCGCAGAGAATGTCAAAGCAAGTTTGGCAATCAAAAACTCATGTATCTGCGCGTGACAGACAATGACATCCGTTATTACGCTTACGGGCATTTTGGTTATCTGTATGATACTTATC
>NZ_CM002133.1:656713-659130 GCF_000448665.1 Streptococcus sp. HSISS2
CAGAAATCTTCGACAAACGTGATGAGATGAAGAAGGACCTGGATAGAGTGGATGCTAGGGAGGCTGTTTTCGCAGAGAATGTCAAAGCTAAGTTTGGCAATCAAAAACTCATGTATCTGCGCGTGACAGACAATGACATCCGTTATTACGCTTACGGGCATTTTGGTTATCTGTATGATACTTATCATTTCAATCGTGCTGAAACCTTCAATCCAGATGATATGTTCCAAGTTATCGATCCAGATAAACTAAAAGACATTAATCCGGACCTCCTGATTGTTCAAGCAGATTCTCAAGAGCTCCTAGAAAACAAACTTAAAAATAACCCTGTCTGGAGTAGCTTAAAGGCAGTTCAAAATAACAAGGTAATTTATGCTGATTACTCAACCTACATGCTGGGCTTTGGGATTATCTCCCAAGAGGCCATAATGAAACAGATCTCTGATGAATGGGGATTAAATTAAACTAAAAACGACCGTGATGGTCGTTTTTTCTATGTTCAAAAGTAGTCTAACTGATAAACAAGCGTCGAATATGTTTCCTCAAGGCAATATAAAGTTGAATGGTCATGGGAATCCAAATCAAGGGCTCGCATAGGATAACGCCAAGGTAGCCCATAGAAGGAATAACTAAAAGAACAAAGAGAATTTTTCCAAAAAGCTCAATGAAACTAGAGGTTAAAGGTGTGAGTTTTTTACCTAGGCCTTGGAGACTATTTCTGAAAATAAAGAGCATACCTAGAATAGGATAAAAAAGAGAACTGATACGGAGGTAGCGACTGGCGTTGTCAATAATCACAGCATTATCAGAACCAGAGATAAGACCAGCCAAGAAGGGACTTGCTATATAGAGAAGGGCACAAGCAATGACAGACCAGGTGATAGAAACAAGACTTGATTGTTTTAAGCCAGCTACTATGCGTTTAAACTGTTTGGCCCCGAAATTCTGAGAGGTAAAGGTGGTCACCCCAGCAGCAAGTGAGGTCAAAGGGAGAACTGCGAAAGACATGATACGCCTTGCTGCAACCTGAGCACTGATAATAAGAGGTCCAAAGCCGTTAATGGCATATTGTAAGGTCACAGTCCCAATTGAAACAATAGAATTCATAAGTCCCATGGCCATCCCTTGTCCAAAAAGGTCCAAATAAAGGCTTGAATCAAGAACAAAGTCTGAATTGCTTGGTAGAAGGAAGGTCACTTTTTTCTTAATATAGTAAAGACAGAGAATTGCCGAAAGCCCTTGTGAGATGATAGTAGCTAAACCTGCAGATTGAACACCAAGATGAAGTTGTGTAATAAAGAAAAGGTCTAAAACGATATTGACTAGTGCTGAAAAAATCAGAAAATAGAGGGCGGTAAGACTATCCCCAACCGCTCTGAGGAGTCCTGCACACAGATTATAACCCAAAGTTACTCCAACACAGGAAACAATCATAGAAATATACTGGTAAGATTGCCCGATAATAGAAGAAGGCGTTCCTAAAAAACTAAGCAAAGGATAAAGACCAAAATGCCCTAAAATCATAACCAAGGCACTTAAGCCTAGACCGATGACAACAGTGGCCGCCACAGACTGACGAAGTTTCCTAAAGTCTTTGGCACCATAGTAACGTGCGATAACAACGCCCATACCATTTCCAACGCCAAGAGCAAAGCCGATAACCAAATCAAAAATAGCAGAAGAAGCTCCTACAGCAGCCAAGGCATCTGGCCCTAGAAAACGACCCACAATCATGACATCGGCAGTATTGTAGAGTTGCTGGAAAATATTGGATATCAGAATTGGTAGAGCAAAGATTAAAAGAGACCTCAGAATTGGGCCTCGTAAAAGATCAACTGACGCATTTTCATAGACTTATTATAGCAAGATTGTAATTGTGAAACAATGTTAAAAAGCCATCCTAGGATGACTTTCAGAAGAAATTTTATAAATCAATGCTCACGTGCATTCCATTTAAATGCAAAATTTGAAATAAAGATAAGTCCAACTACCCAACAAATTAAAGCAAACACACTTGACTCATACGTTTGAAATTTTTCTAGTTTTATAAAATATTCTGTGTTAGCACCTATAAAAGAAAATCTCGTGATGTAACTCATAATTTTATTGCCCATATCAGATGAAAGCATAGGTAAAAAAGTAGCTATAATCAAGACAATCATACTAAATAATGTTGCATGAGTTTGGGTCTTAGAAAACAATCCTATGGACAAATTCAACAGAATAAATGCTAACGTAGTCAATACTACTACAACAAAATAAGTTAACCAACTTGGAATAGCTATTCCAAATATTACAGGCATAAACAAAGCCGATAAAACAGAAAAAATAAAAGGAAATGAAATGACAGAAATTATATAATTATATTTCGTAACACCACTCAATATCAATGTTCTTAAATTCTTCTTCTCTTTTCT
>NZ_CM002133.1:660626-668028 GCF_000448665.1 Streptococcus sp. HSISS2
ATTCCAAATATTACAGGCATAAACAAAGCCGATAAAACAGAAAAATAAAAGGAAATGAAATGACAGAAATTATATAATTATATTTCGTAACACCACTCAATATCAATGTTCTTAAATTCTTCTTCTCTTTTTCTTCAGAAATCATCATTGAAGTAAAGGTGCCAGCTGTCATACTATAAATCAAACTAAGCCCAATGTTTAAAAAATACATTTCGCCATGAATCATAGGGATAGCTTGTAAAATAGCAAAATCAATAAACGGTGTAACTACACATACAAACAACAAAACTTTATTACTGATTAAGTATTCCCAACGCAACCATAAAAGTGCTATCAATCTATGCATTTTTTGAATCCTCCGAAATCTTTATAAAAATATCCTCAAGCGTATTTTCTAAAGTATGCACACTAGCTACATCAGAACCACCCAAATATCTAGCAGCCTCTGCTTGAGACACCATTATCAAATCTCCATTTTTAAAACGAATAACAGCTTTATCTTGCTGACTATATTTATCTATGATTTCTTGAGGAGAACCATATTCTAATATATGACCTGAATTCAACAATGATATACGGTCACAAATTTTAGTAGCTTCACTCATATCATGAGTTGTTAAAAATATTGTTGTTCCCTCATTTTTTAAATTCAACAGAATATCATGTACTTTATTTGATAAAGCAGGGTCCAACCCCGATGTAGGTTCATCTAAAAAAAGAATTTTAGGATGATGCAAAATTGACCGAATAAGAAGCATACGCTGTTTCATACCAGTTGATAGTTTTTCTGCCTTCTTATCTTTATCTTCAAATAATTCCAGTTCCTTCAACAAAACATCAAGTTTATCTAAACTCACATTGTGATACTTAGCAAAGAATTGCAAGTTCTTATAAACTGTCATCTTTCCATAGAATCCAACAGTATCACTCATTATACCAATATTTAAAAAATCCGAAGGAAGTAACCGATTAGACTCTTTATTTAAAATATAAGCTTTTCCGCTATCCTGTGATAACTGTCCTGTCAAAATATTTATAGTCGTCGTTTTACCAGCACCAGAAGGACCTAGAAAACCAAAGATTTCTCCTTCCTTAATGTCAAACGAAATGTCCTCTAAAGCGATTTTATTGCCAAAACGCTTAGAAAGATTGTCTACTTTTATCATTGGATTCCCCTTTTCTAATGTAAACACTTGCGATAATTATAAAAATGTTGAACTATACATATAATATAACTGCGAAGGTGAATGACATGTTTGTTAAAGCTATCGCTTACTATGTTACATAAGTTATTATCATTGCTGATATTAGTCGTCATGTGACCACTCACTAATAAAGAATGATATAACAAAGAAGCTATACATTAGTTTTTATTATATCACTTTTCTTATCATTATCTAACAAAATGATAAGATTTTATCGTAGTCCGAGAATATCTATAGTTAAAAAGCCATCCTAGGATGACTTTCGCATATTTTTTAGATAGCGGCCGAGTATTTGTGTCATATGATTGTAACCCGCCGCGATCATTGGAATTTGTAAGTAAATATAAGGTAGGGTGTACTGGCTCTTAGTCTCTGATATGAGGTGAAAGAGGATGCCACCGAAGAGATAGAGGAAGGCATAGAGGCCTAGTGTTGCTCCATCTCCCATTCGTTTATAAGTGAAAGCATAGTAGAACGCACCACCAAGATATAGGACTAGGAGATAGCCTTGCATATAGGTCACAAAAAAGAGATGCAGGGTCCCATCGTGATAGATAGAAGTCGCAAACCTATTCCACAAAGGCTGAAACTTGTCTTTACTTGGACCGTTCCAGATGGACTGGAAGCTTCCCTCCGTCCAGGAGCTGATAAACTTGGTTCTGAAAAACCAACTTGCCTCATCGGGATGTGCTAGGAGGTATTGAACACGCTTATCAAAAAATGGTTGGCGCTTTTTTCAATCTTTTCGATATTGCCCTTTTTCTTAGCATAAATGTCACGGACATAGCCGGTATACCATCCTGGCATTCGTTTAGAATCGGGTTTGTCCTGTAAGCCCATGGCCAACCAAGCAATCTGAGGTGTTCCAGAAATTTTTTGATGAGTGGTAATCTCATAGTAACTGGTTGTCGCCTTATGCAAGCTCATAGGAAAGGCAAAGAAAGCCAAAACCAAAAGTAAATAGCGGTAACGTTTCTCTCTGAGTGTCATTAGTATCAAAATACCAGATAATGCAATAATGAGAATAATATTATTGCTCCTTACCCAGTAAGCCAATGATAGCATGACCACCGAAAGAATCGCATTCCTAGCCTTACCACGTTTTAAGTAACGTAGAAAGAAGAGAATGGCAAAACTAGAAAAAACAAACCATACATAAGTCCATAGGCAAACATAATGTTAAAGACTAGAGGCAAAAAACCGAAGCTCATGATGACAGCCAAACGACTGACTAACGGTTTCGTAAACAGTTCATCCGTGATTTTCCATGTCGCATAGTTCATACCAATGACCATGCCAAGATTCAATACATAGAAAACCGAGATGACCGGTAAAGGAATCAGATAGAGAACCAGGCGTTCAAAACTAAGCAATCCCAACTGATGAGGATAGCGGTAGAAGTAGGCTCCTGGTTTAATTAAGGAGAAGTTGCCAGCATTAAACTGGACCGCCCCTTTAAAGACAGTACCTGCATCGTCTCGGCCAGCAAAACTAGTCAGAAAAATCAAAAGGAGACCAAAACTCACAAAGCAAACGGAAAAAAGATGAAAATCTGTTTTGTTGTCAGTTCCTTTAAAATCTTGCGCCAGAGAAGTGTCAAAAGCAGGATGACCCCACCTGAAACATAAACATACCAAGGGACGCTACTAATCTCTGCCCACTCAAAGTATCCCGTCATCATGGTCGTGCGAATGAGTAAAGTAGTCACAAATAATAGGCCGAAGACTAATAGCCCCACGTAGCGACCTAACCATTCTAAAACAGAACTCGTATATGACATAAGAGCCTTCATTGAAAGTCTCCTTTAATATTGGTAATTACCCTTATAGTTTAGCACAGTCGTCGGAAAAATGTAATGAAAACTAGAAGAAAATATCATTCATCACTGAAAGAAATTGCTCTAATGACGACATCGAAAAAACTCTCTGGTTTCAGAAACGAGAGAGTTTATTTTTATAAAGTAGATTACTTCATCCGCATACTATCAATTTTTTCTTCAGTCGGTGTGACACGTAAGGTCTTTTGTCCAGTATAAGTTACAAATCCAGGTTTCCCAGCCGTTGGTTTGTTGAGTTTCTTAACATCAATCATATCCACTTGAACCAAGTTTGATAGACGAGCCTTAGAATAGTAGGCTGCCAATTCAGCCGCATCGGTCTTGACCTCGTCAGTTGGGTTAAGATTGTCCTTGATGACCACGTGACTACCAGGAATATCCTTGGCGTGGAACCAGAGCTCACCTTTTTTAGCCATCTTGAAGGTCAACTCTTCATTTTGCAGGTTGTTACGACCAACCATGATAATGGTCTTGCCATCAGAAGCTAGATACTGTTCCGGTTTCTTACGTTTGTGGCGTTTGTCAGTTGAACGACGCTTCATAAACCCAGCCTGAACAAGCTCCTCACGAATATCCTCGATTTCATCCATATTGGCTTGAGAAAGACTGAATTCAACACTTTCTAAATAATCAATGGTCTGTTTGGTTTCCTCAATCAAACCAGTCAAGTGCTTAACAGCCTCCTTGAGTTTCTGGTATTTCTTGAAGTAACGTTGCGCATTTTGGTTAGGCGTTAGAGCCACATTTAGAGGAATGGTAATCTTTTCGCCAGTATAGTAGTTGTCTAGCTCGACACTATCCTTGTCATTTGGCACCATGCTAAGATAGGTGGTCAAAAGTTCCCCTTTTTGACGGAACTCCTCAGCATTTTCGGTCGCCGCAAGCTCTTTTTCCTGTTTAACAAGTTTCTTCTTGTTTTTCTCTAGCTCATTTTGCACACGATGGATCAAATCACTAGCCTGTTGAGCCACACGGTCACGCGCCGCTTTGTCCAAATAGTAGTAGTCCAAAAGGGCAGACAAGGTTTCAAACTCAGGTTGGTCCTGGCTGTCAGCAAATTTTACAGCTGAAAATGCTTTTGCCGTTAAGTTTGGCTCTACTTCATGATTGAAGAAGGCACGGAAATTCTTGAGCTTATCAGTCTCAAGTAAAGCTGATAATTCATTTGCCGTGTCACGCCCCAAACCTTGGAAAAGTTTTTGAAGGTTTCTAGCTGACAAATCCTCCGTCTGCAAGATTTCAAAGAGCTTTTCATCTGGAAGGTCAAAAGGATTCTTAGCGTCTGTCTTAGGCGGTGCGATGTAGGTTGATCCTGGCAGAATAGTACGGTAACTATTTTGGGAGAAACCGACATGCTTGATAGACTCGATGATTTTGCTCTCATTCTTATCTATAAGGATAATGTTGGAGTGTTTCCCCATGATTTCCATAACTAGAGTAACCTTGACGCTGTCACCGATTTCGTTTTTGTTTGATACGGAAATCTCCAGAACACGGTCATTTTCTACCTGCTGGATAGCCTCGATAACTGCTCCCTGAAGGTATTTCCTCATAATCATGGTATAGGTATTTGGATTCTGTGGATTTGGCAAGTCAGCCTTGGTGGTCTGAATACGACCAAAGACAGGGTGAGCCGAAAGCAGAAGCTTGTAATTCTGACGATTGTTACGAATGGTCAGGACCAACTCACGTTCAAAAGGCTGATTAACTTTCTGGATACGCCCGTAAAGCACCTGCTCACGTAGCTCAGCTGTCATATGGTGAAGAAAAAAGCCGTCAAAAGACATGATGTACTTCCTTTCTTTTTAGTGATAATAATTGTTTTATTTTAAAAATAAAATAATTTGTGAGACTTTCCTTAGGTGTTGGCGGACGTCAGCGAACTTTTACAAAGTTCCATGACTAATTAAGATACAAAGGGCGTCTGCGAATAAAGTCAAAATAGAAAGTTTGACGCAGAATCTTTAGATTCTAGGAAAACTTGTCTTTTTGACACAATTCGCAGCCCGTGTTCAATTGGTTTTGAGCCCCTTCGCTTTTTCATTTTTAGGCTCAGGCTAAAACAGTTTCCCAAACTGTTTTACTCTCAAAAATTCCGAGCGCCTGAAACTAAAAGGTTTCAGGCGCTTTTAACACGGCGGAAAGTCTCGGTTAATTGCTCGCTCTGCTCTCCAAAAAAGTTATTTCGAAAATTTGCAGAGCTTAGTTAGATATTTTTAAACAATTTGAATACGTTATGAACGTAAATATTGCCTAACCATTATAGCATAAAGCCTGTAGAAATGCTTGGGGAGGGCTGTGAATCTAAACTTATTATCTTAATGTAATATAAATTGTCATAAAAATTGTATGACATAAAGAGTTAAAAATCATATCAAATTTCTTCAAATATTCTTTTGAATTTATGTTCTAGTTATGGTATCATTTAATATGCTGAAAATTAAAGGAGCATTAAATGAACGATATAAAAAAGATTAGCAATGCGACTAATTTAAAATACCTAGCTGTTGCACTTATGTTTTTGGACCAAATCTATCAGATGTTCGGGAGTATGGGGGCACCTATATGGTTGACGATGTTGGGACGCCTGGCTTTCCCGATTTTCCTCTTTCTTGCTGCTGATAGTTTTCACTATACACACGATCGTATGGCTTTTCTCAGGCGGTTACTTTACATGAGTTGGTTTATGATCATTAGCAACGCCATCATTGGTAGTATTTTTCATAATGGTAGTATCGGTTTAACCAATAATGCCTTCTCAACTTTCTTTATTACTGGGATTTTTATTTACTCTTGGGATTTATTGTTTAAGGGCCTTCGTGACAAGTCTTATAGGGAATTGATTCAGGGAATGGGTGTCTTTCTCTTGCCAATCCTTTCAGCGATTCCAGTTGCTGTACTAGGAGGGATTTTTGAAACACCTAATGGAAATCCATTTGTGGCCCATAGTGTGGCTTTTCTCTTGTCACTGGTTCCAAGCGTTATCATGGTTGAGGGTGGCTTTGTTATGGTTATCCTTGGTTTGCTCTTCTATATTTTCCGTACCAATCGCATGGCTCAAATCATTGTCTTGGCTGTTATTTCAGTGATTGCCCATCTTTTTGACCCGACAGGTGTTCAGTGGATGATGGTTTTTGCGGCAATTCCTATGTATTTCTACAATGGTGAGCGTGGTAGTGGTAACAAGAATTTTTTCTATATTTTCTACCCAGCCCATATTTATCTCTTGTGGATCCTAGCAAGTTTGTTTAGATAAAATGACAAAGACAGTCCTTGTGCTGTCTTTTTTCCTTATTTAAGCGCATTGTTATGGTTTGTTTCCTGCTTTTAAAACTGCTATAATTTAAGGTGAAATATAAGCTAGTGATAACTAAATTGGAGGTATATCATGACAAAAGTAGCAGTAGTATTTGCAGAAGGCTTTGAAGAAATTGAAGCCTTGAGCCCAGTGGATGTCTTCCGTCGAGCAGGATTTGACTGTAGCATGCTTGGACTTGAAAGTGCGTCAGTAACGGGTTCACATGGGATTCAAGTAGCCATGGATGGCGTATTTGACGGTAATCTTGATGCGTATGATTTGGTGGTTCTCCCTGGAGGAATGCCTGGTTCCACTAACTTGCATGATCACGAAGGCTTGATTGCTTCTCTCCAAGCAAGAAATAAAGCAGGAAAATCTATTGCTGCTATCTGCGCCGCACCGATTGTTTTGAACCGTGCAGGCTTGCTTGAAGGTCGTAAATTCACTTGTTTCCCAGGTGTAGAGGAACAAATTACAGCTGGCGAGCATCAAACAGACTTGGTGGTTGTTGATGGCAATATCATCACTAGCCGTGGTGCCGGAACAGCATTGGCATTTGCCTATGCCTTGGTTGATTTACTGGGTGGCGATGGTCAGCAGTTAGCTCATACCATGGTTTACGACAGATTGTTTAAATAATGTTTTTTATGGCTCTTGTTCAAGAACTCTAGCACCTCTTGTCAGGAATGTTGACAATTTATGTTCCCCTATGAGATGATAGAGCACTTATCAAACAAATGCCCTAAGCATAGATTAGAGAGAGACCTTAGCTTAATTTTATAAGCTTTGGTTTTTCTTTTCTCCTTTGACATCTGTTATGAAAACGGTTATAATTATCACAAAATAACCTTTAAATGAGTCCAGAGAGACTTAAAAGGTCGGACAGCTTGAAACAGCAGGGTTCTCCTGTGATTTTTTGTGCGACCTTGCCATGTGGCGAGGTTTTTTGATGACATTTTGCAGTTTAGAAAGGGTTGTCATGATTTTAGTTGAAGATTTAATCATTGTAGGTCAGCGTGAGATTGCACCTCGTATTTTCGAGATGGTGCTTAAGGGAGAGAT
>NZ_CM002133.1:669714-671175 GCF_000448665.1 Streptococcus sp. HSISS2
ATATGCAGGTTGGTCAGTTCGTCACTCAAGGTGCCAGACCCAAGTAAGCTCCTTCGTCGTCCAATTTCCATCTCAGAGATTGACTACGACAAGAAAGAGGCAACTATTGTCTATCGTGTGGAACGTGAAGGGACAGCCATTCTGTCTAAGATGGTAGCTGGTCAAACCATTGATACCATGGGCCCTCAGGGGAATGGTTTTGATATTTCTGTTGTCGAGGCTGGGCAGAAAGCCCTTCTCATTGGTGGAGGTATCGGTGTGCCACCTTTGGTTGAGACGGCTAAGCAGTTGAAGGCTAAGGGTGTAGAAGTCGTGTCTGTGATTGGTTTTGCCAATAAGGATGCCGTCATCTTGGAGGACAAGCTCAAGGCTTGTGGTGATGTTTATGTGACCACTGATGACGGTTCATACGGTATTAAGGGTTACGTTTCGACGGTTATTGATGGTTTCGACTGGATTCCAGATGCCGTTTACAGTTGCGGAGCTCCAGGCATGCTTAAATATGTCGATAGCAAGTTTGAAAATCATCCTCATGCCTATGTTTCTATGGAAGCTCGTATGGCTTGTGGTATGGGGGCTTGCTATGCCTGTGTGGTCCACGTAAAAGGAGAATCAGATGCCAAAAATCTTCGTGTTTGCGAGGAAGGGCCAGTCTTCCCAACCGGAAAAGTCATCGTCTAGGAGGTTACCATGTCAGAGATTAAATCAGAAAATCGTTTAGCTATTAGCCTTCCAGGGCTCGACTTGAAAAATCCTATTATTCCAGCCTCAGGTTGCTTTGGTTTTGGGCAAGAGTATGCCAAGTATTATGATTTGGACAAACTAGGTTCTATCATGATTAAGGCAACGACTGCCAACCCTCGTTTTGGTAATCCGACACCACGTGTAGCAGAGACACCATCAGGCATGCTTAATGCCATTGGACTGCAAAATCCTGGTGTTGATGCTGTTTTGACTGAAAAACTCCCTTGGTTGCAGGAGCATTATCCTGAGCTTCCCATCATTGCAAATGTAGCTGGATTTTCAAACGAAGAATATGCGGAAGTCTCTCACAAGATTTCCAAAGCCAGTAACGTCAGGGCTATCGAGCTCAATATCTCCTGTCCAAACGTTGATCATGGCAATAACGGCCTTCTCATCGGACAAGTCCCAGAGCTTGCCTATGCAGCCGTAAAGGCCAGTGTCTCTCACTCTGATGTGCCCGTCTATGTCAAACTGACACCGAGCGTGGCTGATATCACAAGTGTCGCCAAAGCAGTCGAAGATGCCGGTGCCACAGGTTTCACCATGATTAATACCTTGGTCGGAACACGCTATGACTTGGCTACTCGCAAACCTATCATTGCCAATGGCCAAGGTGGTATGTCAGGCCCAGCTGTCTTCCCAGTAGCCCTTAAACTCATCCGCCAAGTTGCTTTAGCGTCAGACCTTCCGATCATCGGTATGGGTGGCGTCGACAGT
>NZ_CM002133.1:673356-674732 GCF_000448665.1 Streptococcus sp. HSISS2
GTGTCATTGATATTCAGAAAGCATATTCCATTACTGAAATTATGGGTTACGAAGGTCGCCTTGCGAAATCCTATTTTTACTATCTGAATTTACTGGTTCCTGATGACTTTCATTTTAATGGTAGGAGTAGACGGCCTGCAGAGGATTGTTTTAACAGTGCCCTAAACTTTGGCTATAGTATATTATATTCTTGCTTTATGGGGTTGATTAAGAAAAATGGGCTAAGCTTGGGATTTGGGGTCATTCACAAGCATCATCAGCATCATGCGACCTTGGCCAGTGATTTAATGGAAGAATGGGACTGAAATTCTCTTCAAAAATTCGTCCCGAAAGGCTTTGTTAGTTAATAAATTCGGTAAGTCAAGGAGTATCGAGCCGCCCACTTTTGCCAAAGTATGGAAGCTGTGTCTAAGAATATCCTAAGTGTATACTCCCCGAGACTCTTAGAAAATCTCCTGAAAAACACAGAGAAGCATATCTGCACCAACTCAGCTGGCACGCCGAATCTGACGAACATAGAAAGCAAGTTGAAACAGCTAGAACTCCTAGCTGTTTTAGTGTATTATCCTACTTTTCAAGCAAGACTTTTTACTTAATCTGGAGTTTCAAACTGACAAGTGCATCTCAGAATTTATAGATATCGAATCGTGAAACATTTCAGAGTTTATTCTCCTAGACTTGATTCAAATCTAACTTGAAATTATTAAAAAAAGGTATCTTGCCTCTATCTCCAGTTTTTTTAAATAAAGTTAGAGTCTGTAGTAACAAGGAGATTGTGATAACCGACACAAGATATGCTATAATATAAGCAGAAATAAATCAACAAACCCGAAGGGTACCCTTCCTTTATTATATTCATAATAAAGGAAGGGTACCCTTCCTTTATTATATTCATAATAAAGGAATCCTATCAGCCCTTCAATTAGCTGAAAGGTATACCAAAGTATGAAGAAAGAACTAGAACGGCTTCTGGCACAAAATGACACCTTTATAGTGGAAGGTGTGCTTAATAAGAATAAATTAGCAGAGCTGGCAAGACAATATAATCCTGAACTTCTCAATCTTTTGATGAGTGATGAGAAAATCTCAAATCATTTCTTTTCAAGGCTTGAAACCGGCGTCCTAATCTTTAAGAAAGATGTCTTTTTACAGTTTTTGAATAACAAGGAGTTTTTACCTGACAGCTTTACATCTTACAAGACAAAAATCGGTTTAGCGACAGGTGACAAGTACCTATCAGAAAATCAGGAAGTTGTCCTGAATTTTCCATACAAAGATTGTGTGCTAGAGGGTGGACAGACTAAGGATGATGCCAAACGACAGGAAATTTTTTTAACGAGACATACGCACGCTTCAAGTCCTTCTAGAACTTGAAT
>NZ_CM002133.1:676322-687861 GCF_000448665.1 Streptococcus sp. HSISS2
TAAGGATGATGCCAAACGACAGGAAATTTTTTTTAACGAGACACTCGCACCGACTGAGATTAATCGTCTGTTAGATAATAAGGTTTTAACTAACTTCAAACGGTATGATGAAACTGGTGAGCATGAAGTAGAAGAACTCAGTGATAGTGATAACCTCATCATCAAAGGTAATAATCTCATTGCCCTTCATAGCCTCAAAAAACGCTTTGTGGGGAAAATTGATAGTATAATAATTGATCCTCCATATTTTTTTAATAAAAAAATCAGACGATTCATTCAGCTATAATTCAAATTTTAAACTATCAACTTGGTTAACTTTTATGAAAAATAGATTAGAAGTGGCCAAAGAACTCTTATCTGAAAATGGTTTTATTTCAATTATCATAGGCATAGATGGGGTTAATCATTTAAAGTTGTTAGCAGATGAAGTATTTGATGTTTCTTCAGATAATAAAAAGTTTGTAGGACAGATAACTTGGAGAAAAACAGATAATCAGCCGAATATTGGTGATTATGCAAATGTTATAGACTTTATTTTGATATATAGAAAAAATTCTGATGCAAAACTAAAAAGGTTACCACTTTCCAATAAAGCTCAAAAAGAATATTCATATGAAGATGAAAACGGGAAATATAGAAGGTCAAATATACTGGACTTAACCAGAGGAAAATACAATTATGATATTCAGACACCTGAAGGAACAATATTATCCGGTCCATGGATGATAAATAAAGATGAGTTTAATAGATTAGTTTCTGTTGATGGGATACATTGGCCTTCAAAAGGAAAACAAATTCCATATGGAAAAATGTACCTTAAAGATGCGATTGAAAATGGTCAAATAACTAGTGATTTCTGGGATGGTTCCTATGGAACTAATCAACGAAGTGCTGATGAAATTAAGGAATTATTTGGAGACAGAGTTTTTACCTTTGCTAAACCTGAAAAATTGATTCAGAATCTGATTTCTATTTCAAGCAGTAAGGGCGACATCGTCCTTGACTACCACCTTGGTTCGGGTACAACTGCAGCCGTCGCTCATAAGATGAACCGACAGTATATAGGTATCGAGCAGATGGACTATATTGAGACGGTTTCGGTGGAGCGACTGAAAAAGGTTATCGCTGGTGAACAAGGTGGTGTCTCCAAAGACGTTAACTGGTCTGGCGGCGGTAGTTTTGTCTACGCTGAACTTAAAAATGACGCCCAAGACTTCAAAAATGCTATTTCCGAAGCGACAACAACAGAAGAACTTCTGGAGTTATTTGAAATGGCGAAAAAGTCATCCTTCTTGTCTTATCGTATTGACCCTAAAAAATTAAAACAGACTGACTTTGAACTACTTTCATTAGCAGAACAAAAGCAAATACTATCTGAAATTATAGATAACAATAATCTCTACGTGAATTACTCTGATATTGATGATAGTGATTATGGAATTTCTGCTGAGGATAAGAAGTTAAATCATGATTTCTATGGAAAGGGGGAATAGACCATGCCCTTTATCTATGAAACTTATGACACGGTTAGCAAGTCAGGCTTTAAAAATTTCAAGGAAGAGTTACCTGATTATATCACCCAAAATTTAAGATATCCCTTACGATCATACCAGCAGGAAGCACTTGGGCGTTATTTATATTATAAAAATGATGATAATCGTGCTATCCCTGAACAAGTACTTTATAACATGGCGACTGGTTCTGGGAAGACGCTTTTGATGGCGGCGATTATCTTGGAAAAGTTCCAGCAAGGCGAACGAAACTTCATTTTCTTTGTCAATAACGATAATATTCTGACGAAAACTAAGGATAATTTCTTGGAGAGTGCTTCTGGAAAGTATCTATTTGCGGAGAAGATTGTCATGGACGGGCAAATCGTGACAGTTCGTGAAGTGACGGATTTTTCAGATAGCCGTGGTGACAGCATCAATATCGTTTTTACTACCATCCAAAAGCTCCACCAAGATTTGAACACCCCTCGGGAAAATTGCCTTTCATATGAACAGTTCAAGGATATTTCCGTAGTTATGCTGGCAGATGAAGCCCATCACTTGAACGCTGGACTGAATACAAACGAGAAAAAAGACAACACCAGCTGGACGTCTACCATTGAAACTATCCAGGAAACCGCTCAAAAATCCAGTATTTTTGAGTTTACGGCAACGATTGATCTAACCAATCCAACCCTAGCTCAAAAGTACAAAAAATCCTTGCTTTTCAAATATGATTTGAAGGAGTTTCGACTGGACAAGTATTCGAAAGACGTTCTCTTTCATCTGGTGGATGGCGAAGTTAAAAATCGCATGCTGCAGGCTATTATTATCAGCCAATACCGCAAGAAAATAGCGCTAAAAAATGGTATCAATCTGAAACCTTTGGTCATGTTCAAATCGCAGAAGATTGCTGAGAGCCAAAAAAATTTGGACGAATTTTTGAATTTGCTGGAAAATATTGTCTCTGCTGATATTCTAGCCCAGCGAAAGCTAGTTTCAGAAATGGATGAAAAATCCAGTATCTTAAAAAAGCGTTTGCTTACTTCGAGACAGCTAGTATTTCTGATGCTGACTTGATTGCAGAGCTTCAGGAAGATTTTCGACAAGAACGCTTGCTATTAGTGGACGGAAAAACAAGAACAAAGATAGCCTCACTCTCCTCAATACATTAGAACAACCGACAAATGAAGTCCGTGCGATTTTCGCCGTGGATATGTTGAATGAAGGCTGGGATGTTCTCAATCTTTTCGATATTGTCCGACTTTATGACACCCGTGATGGGAAGACCACAAGAAACGGATTTGTTGCTGGAAAAACCACCAATACCGAAAAGCAGTTGATTGGCCGTGGTGCCCGTTATTATCCTTTTGTGATTGGAGATAATTTTGATGAAAAATACACTAGAAAGTTTGATGAGAATGAGAACAATGAACTTCGAGTGATTGAACAACTTCATTATCATTCTGCAAACAACCCTCGCTATATTTCAGAACTCAAGCAAGTCTTGCGTGAATCTGGGATTTATGATGACCAAAATCTGGAAGAACGTGAGTTGAAACTGAAAGAATCCTTCAAAAAGACTCGGACTTATACCGATGGTATCGTTTGGATGAATAAACGGTTGTCGTATGAGCAATTGGTGGAACAGCGTCAAGAAAATCTGTTTGATACCAGCTTTATTCCCAAATCTTTTGAAGTGACACTCCCAACTCATGGTGTGCGTGACATTGAAGCTTTTAACGAAGCAACTTACATTTCAGATAGTTTAGAAGTTCTAACGTTCAAATTTGACAGAGTTATTGGCGACAATATTGTCAGAACGGCTATTAATCGTAATAAGAAATTTTCGTTTGATAATCTTCAAAAAGCTTTTGTGGCATTAAGCAGTGTCTCGGGATTTATCAAGATGCTTGCGGATATCGATATTAGAGTAGAATCTCAATACGAACTAATAACGGATTTAACGCCAGACGACAAACTTTATATTACTGAAAATCTTCTCCATTATATTGAAAAAGATTTGATTGCGACCGAGGAGCGTTTCTTTGGTTCAGAAAAATTTGAACAGTACAAAATTAAGGATCTCTTTGAAGATAATATTTTGCGGAAATATACTATTAATCACCAAAGTCAGGCAGAGTTCGGTTTGTCCCAGAAAAATTCAGCCGAGACACAATATTTCGAGGACTTGGATAATCTAAATTGGTATGCTTACAACGACAACTTTGGTACAAGCGAAGAAAAACTTCTCGTTCGTTTGGTTAAGGATTTAATGACCGAACTTGAAGAAAAATGGACGGATATTTACTTGCTTCGAAACGAAAAAGCTGTGAGAATTTATAGTTTTGACAAAGGACAGGCTTTTGAACCAGATTTTCTCATGTTTGCTAACGATAAGAAAACAGGTAATGTTTCTTGGCAGATTTTCATTGAACCAAAAGGCAGTCAATTCTTGGATTCGAATAATACTTTCGAAAATAGTAAGGAAGGCTGGAAACAAGAGTTCTTGCATCAAATCTCTGAGCGAGACGAGGCAAGAACCTTGGTTGATGATGACCGTTATCGCATTGTCGGCTTGCCGTTCTTCAACGAGACGGTCAGTAAGGATGAGGTTAAGGATCAACTACGGACACTTTAATACATAACGTGAGTTGGAAATAAGAAAATGTATATTTCTAAAATTAAACTAGTAAACTTTAAGAGTTTTAAAGGAGAACATGTTATTGAATTCTCGGAAGGTGTAAATTTTTTCGTAGGAAATAATAACTGTGGTAAGACGACAATTTTTAAAGCAATTGAATTCATTCAGAGTGGAAAAAACAAGTTAGATTTTATAACTCAGGGTCTTGAGACTGAAAATATATCTGTCGAACTTGAATTCAAAGGCGCGGATCTCAGTGAAATAGTTAATGATGAAAATCTAAATCTGAATAAATACAGCGACTATGTAATCGACAATGAAGATGGTACGTATAGTCTTAGGGTTTTAAGGTCATCTCAGGAATGTGAAGTAACACAAGGCAGAAAAACAGTTTCTTTAGATATCTCAAAAGTAAGGATTTATAATCCAAATTCAACCGAGGAAGATGAGATAAAGATGTTTGAAAACCCTACAGGCATTGATAAAACAATTACAGCGTTATTTGATGCTCAGTTTGTATATTCGGATATAAAGAATGAAGA
Source organism: Streptococcus sp. HSISS2 (assembly GCF_000448665.1). Lineage (NCBI taxonomy): Bacteria > Bacillati > Bacillota > Bacilli > Lactobacillales > Streptococcaceae > Streptococcus > Streptococcus sp. HSISS2. Next base: position 680,999 of record NZ_CM002133.1, read on the forward strand.
TTATCAAGATTTTGGTAAGACCAAAATAATAGGTAAAATAATTAATGACATAACAAAAGATTTTCAAAAAGGCGATATTTGGAAAGAATTTCAAGATGCTCATAAAAAAACTTTTGGAGATGAAGGGTTGGGTAAAATTCTTGAAGGAATTGCGACTAAAATTTCCTCCGTGTTGAAAGATCAGTATGGAGATGGTGAGGTGCAATTTAATTTTGGATTGCCTGAAATTGATAATTTCTTTAAGACGGGTAGTCTTCTTCTTTCAGATAATGGTATTTCAACTTCTGTTTCAGAAAAAGGTACTGGAATGCAACGAGCATTAGCTTTAAGCTTAATTCAAGTTTATGCTGGTGTGCTTGATAATGAAGAGGAAACATTATCTAAGCCAATTATGTTTTTTATTGATGAGCCTGAGACATTTTTACATCCTAAAGCGCAAGATAAACTTATCGATTCACTCAATAAAATTTCTGAAAAATATCAAGTTTTTATTACGACTCATTCTCCTTACCTATTAAAAAAGTTTGACTGTAGAACTCAGCAAATTAATATTTTTTCCAAGAATGACGACGGAGTGAATTTTATATCGGATAAGCGGGAATTAAATTTATTCGGAACTACCTCACCGACAATAGGAGAAATAAACTACATTGCTTTTGGAGTAAACAGCGTGGAATTTCACAATGAATTATATGGATTTATCCAAGCTAAAGCGATCGACGAGAATGAAAAAAATTATTTCGAGAAAGAATTCGAAAAATGGCTTGTAGATAAAGGCGTAGCTCAAGATAAAGACTATGTTCGTTTATTAAAAGACGGGAATATTCAGAAAGAGCAAAAAACTCTTCCAACCTTAATTCGTAACATTATTCATCATCCGGAAAATCAAAATAACAGCTATACCACAGAAGAATTGGAAGCGTCAACAGAATTACTTTTTAATATTTTACGTGATACAAACGGGATGTCTTAATTAAGGCTAAATCACTAGCTGAATTTGTCATCGAAGAAACCATCAAAAAAGATCATAAGGGCTTAATTGTATTTGATGGCAATCTGCCAAAACTTAATCCAAGTTTTCCTGAATGTGAGGCAATTTTAGATGATATTGATAAGAAAATGAAAAAATCTAGGGGTATTGAAGACACTGAAGAACGCATTTTTTCAGTACAATCTACACTTAATCTATTATCTTACTTGAATATCCTTGAGTTCTATGAATATGATTCTCAGCTTCAGACAGCGATTAATGGCATTTTAAGTTTGAATGGTGAACGAAATAAAGTTGCTCACGGTTTGTCAGAAATTGATACGCGATTATTAAGTCGTAAGAAATTAAAACAACTTTCTGAAAACTTGCGATTGCTTCTTGTTGAGTGTTTGGGTATTGATTCAAGCTATTTTAACTACTATGACAAACAAAATAAAGAGCTTATAAAGATGCTTGAATAGATATTTGGGTTTCATCCCCCTTTGACATTCCCTTATAAAAGCGCTATAATAGAACAAATTGAACTGAACCTTTAATCGAGTCCAGAGAGGCGAGAAAGGTGTACTGAGATGCTACGGCATCACTAAAGGGTAGGGACTGCCCTGTTTTCGTGCAACCTTCGCTGACTGGCGGAGGTTTTTTGTGTGAAAGGATATAAGAAATGAGAGAAAATCGTCCTGTTATTGCCCTTGATTTCCCGACTTTTGAGGATGTCAAGGCTTTCCTTGCTAAGTTTCCTGCTGATGAAAAGCTCTATGTGAAGATTGGTATGGAACTTTACTATGCGGCTGGTCCAGAGATTGTTCGCTATGTTAAAGATCTTGGTCATAGTGTTTTCCTTGACCTTAAGCTTCACGATATTCCAAATACTGTCAAATCTGCAATGCGTGTTTTGTCTAATCTTGGCGTTGATATGACTAATGTGCATGCGGCTGGTGGTGTGGAAATGATGAAGGCTGCGCGTGAAGGCTTGGGTGATGGTCCAATCTTGATTGCTGTAACTCAGTTGACCTCTACCTCTGAAGAGCAGATGCATGATTTCCAAAATATCCAAACGACACTTCAAGAATCAGTGGTTCATTATGCTAAAAAGACTGCCGAAGCAGGTCTTGATGGTGTTGTTTGCTCAGCACACGAAGTCGCCAAAATCAAAGAAGCAACAAATGAAGATTTCGTTTGTTTGACACCTGGTATTCGTCCAGCAGGAGCAGCGGTTGGTGACCAAAAACGTGTCATGACGCCTGCCGATGCCCGTCAAATTGGTTCAAATTACATTGTTGTTGGTCGTCCAATTACGCAAGCTGATGATCCAGTAGTAGCTTATCACGATATCAAGGCTCAATGGAACGGTCAATAAATTTTCAAAAAGACCTTATTTCATAGGAAAATAGATTGAATTAGGTTATAATAAAGAGTAGAAAACGCTTTACGGAGGATAATAATTATGACATTAGCATCACAAATCGCTTCAGACTTGCTAGATATCAAAGCGGTTTACCTTAAACCTGAAGAGCCATTTACATGGGCGTCTGGTATTAAATCACCAATCTATACGGATAACCGTATTACCTTGTCTTACCCTGAGACACGTACCTTGATTGAAAATGGTTTTGTGGAAAAGATTAAGGAAGAATTTCCAGAAGTAGAAGTGATTGCTGGTACTGCTACTGCTGGTATTCCTCACGGTGCTATCATCGCTGACAAGATGAACCTTCCATTTGCCTATATTCGTAGCAAACCAAAAGATCACGGTGCTGGTAACCAAATCGAAGGTCGTGTGGTTAAGGGCGAAAAGATGGTTGTTGTTGAAGACTTGATTTCAACTGGTGGTTCTGTTCTTGATGCCGTAGCAGCTGCAGAGCGTGAAGGGGCTGATGTTATCGGTGTTGTGGCTATCTTTACTTACGAATTGCCAAAAGCTGAGAAAAACTTTGCGGATGCCGGTGTTAAATTAGTTACTCTTTCAAACTACAGTGAGTTGATTAAAGTTGCTAAGGTTCAAGGATACATCACTGCAGACGGACTTAACCTTTTGAGAAAATTTAAAGAAAATCAAGAAACTTGGCAAGACTAATTGCCAGATTTCAGGCGGAACGTTTCAGGCGTTTCGCTTTTTTAGTATAATTGATTACAGATTACCTGTAGGGAGAGTATACGATGTTAATAAATGAATGGTCGGATGCGACAGCAATGGCTGAAGCAGTACGAAATAAGACAGTCAGTCCTCGTGAATTAGTAGAGGCCACTATCCGTGAAGCGGAGATGACGAATCCCAAAATTAATGCTATCGTCAGTCAACGCTACGAGAAAGCTTTAGTAGAAGCAGATACAAAAAATTTTTTAGATAAGCCTTTTGCTGGGGTTCCAATTTTTCTCAAGGATCTAGGTCAAGATCAGGCTGGTGAACCTTCGACTGCAGGTTCTCGCTTATTTACAGACTTTCGACCTAAGGAAACGGATAACTATGTTAAGAAACTGGAGGACCTTGGCTTTCTTATCTTGGGGCGTACCAATACGCCTGAGTTTGGTTTCAAAAATATTAGTGATGCCAAGATTCATGGTTCTGTCAATCTTCCTGATGATGTAACACGCAATGCTGGGGGGTCGAGTGGTGGTGCAGCTGCACTTGTAAGTTCAGGCATTTCGCCTTTGGCTCCAGCTAGTGACGGTGGAGGTTCTATCCGTATTCCAGCCTCTTTTAATGGCCTCATCGGTCTTAAACCAACTAGAGGACGAATTCCTGTAGGTCCTGGCTCTTTCCGTGGATGGCAGGGAGCTTCTGTCCAATTTGCTTTGACAAAGACTGTTCGAGATACAAAACGCTTGCTTTACCACATGCAGACTTGTCAGATGGAAAGTCCATTTATCTTACCTAAGCTAAGCAAGCAAGCTTTAGACCAGCCAATTAAGCCCTTGAAAATTGCATTCTCGACAGTCTCTCCAATTGGTGGTAAGGTTTCAGAATCTGCTATAAAGGCAACTAAAAAAGCCGTTAGAGCACTGGAAAACCTAGGACACCAAGTCCACGAATTGACGGAACAGCCCTTAAATGGTATTGAGGCCATGCAGTCTTATTACCTTATGAATAGTGTTGAGACGGCTGCCATGTTCGATGGCATTGAAGCTGGTCTGAGCCGTCAGATGACTCTTGATGATATGGAATTGATGACTTGGGCTATTTTCCAATCTGGTCAAAAGATTCCAGCTAAAGTTTACTCCCAAGTCCTCGCTCAGTGGGATCAGTATAGTCATCAGATGGCAGAGTTTCATGAAACTTATGATATTTTACTGACACCTACAGTTGCAGATGTGGCACCTAAACATGGACAATTTGCTCTTTCAGAAAGCTTGAAGACGAAACTTAAGCACATAGCTGATTACAAGTGGGAAAAGCAACAGGAGATTATCTGGGACATGTTTGCGGATAGTCTAGATTGGACACCTTTCACGCAACAGGCTAACCTAACCGGACAACCCTCAATTTCTTTGCCTGTTTATCGTGATGAGCAAGGACTTGCGCTTGGCGTTCAACTGACGGCTGCCAAGGGACGTGAAGACCTTTTGTTACAAATTGCTCAAGAAATGGAAGAAGCTTCGATTTTTAGTTAGAAAATTTTTTCTCAGTTCAATTTTTTGTAAAACCCTTTCAAATAGTGTAGGCTTGTATTATAAGTTTTTAACTTACCTCAATTATTATTTTTAAGGAGAAAGATATAGATGAAAAAGAAATTTTTCGCCGTTATTAGCCTAGCTTTGGCTGCGGTCTTTTTGGTCGCTTGTTCGTCACAAAGTTCAGGCGAGAAGAACTGGGAAAAGATTGAAAAACGTGGGACCATCAAGGTTGCGACTGCAGGAACCCTCTACCCACAAACTTACCATGATGACAAGAATAATTTGACTGGTTACGATGTTGAGATTCTTAAGGAAGTTGGAAAACGCCTCAAGTTGAAGATTGATTTCACTGAAATGGGTGTAGACGGAATGCTTACAGCTGTAAATAGTGGTCAAGTAGACATTGCCAACTACTCACTTGAAGATGACAATAAGAACGTTAAAAAATTCTTGCGTTCTGAGCCATACAAGTATTCCTTTACTTCAATGGTAGTCCGTGACTCTGATAATTCAGGCATCTCTTCATGGAAAGACCTCAAAGGTAAAAAAGCAGCTGGTGCCGCAAGTACCAAATACATGAAGATTGCTAAGAAGATGGGGGCTGAACTCGTTGTTTATGACAATGTTACCAACGATGTTTACATGCAAGACTTGGTAAATGGTCGTACAGACGTTATTGTCAACGATTACTACTTGCAAAAGATGGCCGTAGCTGCGGTTAAAGATAAATACCCTGTAAAAATCAACGATGGTATTTACAGTAACCCATATTCAACTAGCTTTACTTTCTCTTTGAAGAATAAAGTCCTTCAAGAAAAAGTTAATAAAGCCATTAAAGACATGAAAAAAGACGGTACTCTTACCAAGATTTCAGAGAAATTCTTTGCTGGTCAAGACGTTACAAAGAAAACTAAAGTAAACTACACTAATATTGATATCTCTGATGTCGAATAATATAAGCGATCCATTAGGGTCGCTTATTTGCTAAAGAAATGTTTAGAAAGATAGACTTATGATTATTGATTTTCAGCTGATTTTTAAAAGTATTCCCTACGTTCTATCAGGATTGCCCTACACTTTAGGAATTTCCATTTTGAGTTTTATCGTTGGGAACTTATTTGCGATTCTCCTTGCCTTTATGCGGATGTCGCAAAAGTCATGGTTAAGATACCCTGCTCGGATTTACATTTCCATCATGCGTGGTGTCCCCATGTTGGTCGTGCTCTTCATTCTTTACTTTGGCTTGCCTTATGTTGGTGTCCAGTTACCCGCTCTGCTTTGTGCCTTTATTGGTTTCTCCAGCGTAAGTGCTGCCTATATGGCTGAGATTCTCCGTTCATCTATTTCTGCTGTAGATAAGGGACAATGGGAAGCTGCTCGCTCCTTGGGACTGCCAAAGAAGTCTATTATTCGTCACATCATCTTACCTCAGGCCATGCGTATTGCAGTAGCACCACTTGGAAATGTCATCATAGATATGGTTAAAAGTTCATCGTTGGCTGCCATGATTACAGTACCAGACATTTTCCAAAATGCTAAGATTATCGGGGGTCGTGAGTATGACTACATGTCTATGTATATCCTGATTGCCTTCATTTATTGGACCTTGAGTTTCACATTGGAATTGCTTCAAAATCATCTTGAGAAACGCTTGGCAACTTACTAATTATTGAGACATAACGATTGAATTTCTAATCAAATAGTGAAAAATATTTAATTCTAATCTTATAATATGTGGTATAATAAAAACGATTTAACATCAGAAAGGTATTTTGGAATGAAGAAGAAAACTGTCGTTGCAACGACTCTCTCAACCTTACTCGTCTCAACTGCAATCTTGGCAAATGCTGTCCAAGCTGACGAGGTAGAAACGAATGCAAATGCTACAACTCCAAGCACAGAAGTAGTAGCTACACCAGCCACTACAAGTGCAGCATCGACAGCAGACTCAACTGCATCAAGTGAGTCTGCCGCTCCACTTGTTAGCGCAACATCGACACTTGCAACTCCAACAAGTGAACCTAGTGTATCAGCAGTTGCTAGTGCAAGTGAAACAGCGACATCAACTGCAGCTGCTACACCAGCAACAGAAACAGTGACAAATGCTAGCACAAGTACTAATAATGATACGGTCACAGTCCTTCACACCAACGATGTCCATGGTCGTATGGTGGAGGATGACCGAAATGGTGTTATTGGTGATGCGCTCTTGTCTGGCATCGTCAATGATTATCGCTCAAAAGGAACAACCCTTGTCTTT
>NZ_CM002133.1:689385-706927 GCF_000448665.1 Streptococcus sp. HSISS2
TGGTGTTATTGGTGATGCGCTCTTGTCTGGCATCGTCAATGATTATCGCTCAAAAGGAACAACCCTTGTCTTTGATTCTGGAGACTCTTTCCAAGGTCTTCCTATTTCAAATAGTTCTAAGGGTGAGGATATGGCTACAGTCATGAATGCGGTCGGCTATGACGCTATGACCGTTGGTAACCATGAATTTGACTTTGGACTTGACCAATTGCGCCGTTTGAGCAAACAGATTAATTTCCCAATCATCACATCTAACGTCTATGTCAATGGTGTTCGTCTTTTCCAACCATCTACAATCGTTGATAAAACACCTGGTGTTGATGGTGATGAAGTCGTTGTTATTGGTGTCACTACCCCTGAAACAGCCACTAAAACACACCCTCGAAACATTGTTGGTGTGACTTTTAAAGATCCTATTTCAGAAGTCGAAGCTGTTATTGATCAAGTCGAATCAAATGCTCGTGCCGAAGGTAAGGATTACAAAACTTACATTGTTCTTGCTCACTTAGGTATTGATACAACAACTCCTGTTGAGTGGCGTGGTTCAACTTTGGCGGAAGCTCTTTCAAATTATGCACCACTTAAGGGTAAACGTGTACTTGTTCTTGATGGGCACTCACACACCCTTCATACAGCAACTTACGGCGATAACGTCACTTACAATCAAACAGGTAGCTACCTTAATAATGTCGGCCGTGTTGTCTATAATTCTGACCGTATTTTGTCACATGGAGTGATTACACATGACGAAGCCAAGAAGAATTACCAAGTTAACCCTAAGATTAAAGCAATGCTTGATGATATCCAAGCTAAATACAAAGCTGATTCGTCAAAAGTTGTTATTGAAAACAGTCCTGTCAAACTGAGTGGTGACCGAATGGATGTCCGTGTTCGTGAAACCAATCTTGGTAATGTTGTCGCAGATGCTCTCTTGGATTACGGTCAATCTGGTTTTAGCCACAAATCTAATCTTGCAGTGACTAACGGCGGTGGTCTTCGTGAAACGATTGCCAAAGATAAACCTGTGACAAAGGGAGATATTATTGCTGTTCTGCCATTTGGTAACTCTGTTGCTCAAATTCAGGTTACTGGTCAAAACATCTATGATATGTTCGTCAAGTCTCTTGGTTCTATTCTTCAAGTTGATGAAAGTGGTAAAAATGTTCTTGATGAAAATGGTCAACCTTTACTTGAACCTTCAGGTGGTTTCCTTCAAGAAGCAGGAGCTCGTGTCTATTATGACACCACCCTTCCTACAGAAAAACGTATCCTTTCTATTGACATTTTAGATCCAGAAACTAAAGCCTACAAGCCTCTCGACAAAACTGAAACCTACTATCTTGTAACCAATGATTTCTTGGCTGCTGGTGGTGATGGCTACACAATGCTGGGTGGACCACGTGAAGAAGGGCCTTCAATGGATTCTATCTTTGCTGATTATTTGGCAACAGCAGACCTTTCTAAATATGCTGTCATTAATCCAAATTCACGTACCATTTCAATTTCAAGCGCTAATTATGCCGCATTGACTAAGAAAGATGAAGCAGAGCAACCTACGCTTAATCCATTAAGTCCAGTTACTCCATTGGATGTTGCTAAAGAACTAACATCAACTAAACCTGTGGTTTCTAAAGTAGTAACGACACCAAACGGTAAAGTCTTCTTTGTGTCAACAACAAATGATGCTCTTAAAGAAACAGAAAAAGTAACAGAAGCTTCAGCTCAAGGCGAAGTCCTTCCTACAACAGGTGACAAGAGCTCACATGCTGGTCTCCTTGGCCTTGGTATGTTGCTTACTATCTTTGGACTAAGTGGTAAACACAGAGGTAAAGCGAAAAACTAAGCCAGTATACATGACAAGAAAAGTAATGGGCTAATTACAGTTGTAAATTTGTCTTTCTTAACACTGTCAAACACCTGAAACACTTGGTTTCAGGTGTTTTTATATGGTCGAAAACTATTCCAACAATCATAACATACTATTATAAATGGAATAGTTTGGTTTTATATTTACGTAACTAAAATTATGTAAAACTTCACCATAAAAAGAAAAAGATAACGGAGTATCTTTTTACATAAATTTAGTTATGTCTATTTTCCTAAACAGAATTGACTAAAGAGTTGCGTAATGAGTTCATCTGGAGCAGCATCACCAGTAATTTCACCAAGAATTTCCCAAGTACGTGTCATATCAACCTGTAGTAGGTCAACAGGCATGCCCAATTCAAGACCTTGATTAACGGCTTCAAGACTCTCAAGAGCTTTTTCAATGAGTGAAATGTGACGGGCATTTGAAAGATAGGTGGCATCTTTCTCAACCAAACCAGCATTATCAAAGAAGAGTTGATTGATGCGCTCTTCAATCTTATCAATGTTTTCATTTTTCAAGACTGAAATTGGGATGACATCTTCGGGAAGTTCTTCAAGTTGGATAGCTTGAGGAAGGTCAGTCTTATTTAGGAGAATAATGCGATTGCTATTTTGGCTGATGTCAATGAGGGTACGGTCTTGCTCAGTTAATGGCTCGGAGCTATTAAGGACAAGAAGAACCAAATCAGCTTCTTCTAGGGCCTTTTTAGAACGCTCTACACCGATTTTTTCGACAACATCGTCAGTATCTCGAATACCAGCCGTATCGATTAACTTAAGTGGAACACCCTTGATATTAACGTATTCTTCAATAACATCACGAGTGGTCCCTTCAATGTCTGTCACGATAGCTTTTTCCTCACGTAGGAGGTTGTTAAGAAGACTTGATTTTCCGACATTTGGACGACCAATAATTGCCGTCGAAAGACCTTCTCGTAGGATTTTTCCTCGTTTGGCAGTGGCAAGAAGATTTTCTAAAAGTGCTTGGAACTCTTGCGTTTTTTCACGGACAAGATTTGTGGTAACCTCTTCAACATCATCATACTCAGGATAATCAATATTAACTTCCACCTGAGCTAAAGTATTAAGGATTTCTTGGCGGGTATTGTTAATGAGATTCTTGAGTGAGCCATCAAGTTGCGAGACGGCAACGCCCATAGCCTTATCAGTCTTGGCGCGAATCAAATCCATTACAGCTTCAGCCTGAGTTAAGTCCACACGGCCATTTAGGAAGGCACGCTTGGTAAATTCACCAGGTTCAGCCATACGAGCTCCAGAACGGATAAGGAGTTGCAGAATTTCATTAGTTACCGCAACTCCGCCGTGTGTGTTGATTTCTACCACATCCTCACGGGTAAAGGTTTTGGGAGCACGCATGACACTGACCATGACTTCATCAATGATGTCATCATTTTCCACGATATGACCATAATTGATGGTATGAGAATCAACGGTTTCAAGATTTTTCCCTTTGAAAACCTTATTAGCAATGGCAATAGCATCTGTTCCTGATAAGCGAACAATACCGATGGCCCCCTCGCCTAAAGGGGTTGAAATAGCTGTAATAGTATCAAATTCTTTGGTAATTGACATGTTTTATCCTTTGAATATTTCTTTATTTGTATTAAAACGAATTTATTTCATTGTAACGCAAATAAGCAGTAGTCGCAAGAATTGGCGCTGATAACGACAAGAAAAAAGAGCCTGAGCTCTTTTCGTTATTTATGACGTTCAAAATATGATTTGGTCTCTTTGATAATGATTGGTGAGAGGACCAGAAGAGCAATCAAGTTAGGTAATGCCATCAAGCCGTTTACGATATCCGCAATTTTCCAAACAACATCGAGTGTTAGGTAGCCACCAAGAGCAACCATGATTACAAAGACAAGACGATAGAATGAGAGGAATTTGGTAGATTTGAAAATAAATTCGAAACAACGTTCCCCATAGTATGACCAACCTAAAACTGTCGTAAAGGCAAACAAGACTAAAGAAAGTGTTAGGGCAATTTCTCCAAAAGTTCCGAAAACAGAAGAGAAGGCCGCTTGTGTCATTGGTGCACCTTCTAAGCTACCAGACCATTGTCCAGTTACGAGAATAGCAAGTCCAGTAAGGGTACAAATGATGATAGTATCGATGAAGGTACCTGTCATAGAAATCAAACCTTGTTCAACAGGTTCTTCAGTCTTGGCAGCAGCAGCGGCGATAGGGGCAGAACCAAGACCTGATTCATTAGAAAATACCCCACGCGCAATACCAAGTCGCATTGCGACCATAACAGTTGCGCCAGCAAAACCTCCGACAGCAGCTTTACCAGTAAAGGCTGATTGGAAAACCATTTCAAGCACAGGGAACAGCTGATTGAAGTTAGCAAAGATGACAATAAGTGCAGCAATGATGTAAAGACCAGCCATAAATGGCACAACTTTTTCAGATACTTTTGAAATAGATTGAATACCACCGAAAATGATAGCAGCAGTGATAAGGGCTAAGATCACACTGACAATTTTTGGTGACCAATCAAAGCTGTTTTGAAGAGATGCTGTGATTGAGTTAACCTGTGAGAAGGTACCAATACCCAACCATGCGACAAGCACACCGGCAAAGGCAAAGAAGTAGGCCAAAGGCTTAGCGATTGTTTGCCATTTCCCTTTAAAGCCATTGGTAATATAGTACATTGGACCTCCAGATACATTCCCCTGATCGTCAAGTGTACGGAATTTGATAGCTAAAAGTCCTTCGGCATATTTAGTTGCCATACCGAAGAAGGCAGCAATCCACATCCAGAAAAGGGCACCAGGTCCACCAGTCTTAATGGCTGTTGCAACCCCGACAATATTACCGGTACCGACAGTTGCGGCAAGAGCTGTCGCAAGGGCTGCAAAACTAGAAATATCACCTTCCCCTTTATCTTCAGCAAAGATAAGTTTAAAGGCTTTAGGCAGACGAATGATTTGCAAAAGTCCTAGACGGATTGTAAGGTAGATACCAGTTCCTACAAGAAGGACAAGAAGGGGAGGTCCCCATACAAAGTCATCAATGGAAGTGAAAAAATCTAACATAAGTTTAGAATCTCCTTAAACCGAGACGCCAAAAAAGAGGTTTGGCTTAACCAGACCTCTGAAAATACAAAGCTATTCATACAAGTTAAAAACTTGCAATGCTTTCTGTCCTTTTACCTGAGAGTTTCGGGTGTTATCCCTTGCCCCTTCGGTGTCTTGTAAACAGCAGTAGCTGTTTCAAGCTCTCTCCAGAAGTCCGTCAATCACCAGTCATCCTGATGATGTCATTCGGTTAATATTTTATTGTGACTATATCTTACCGAAAAACCGAACACTGTCAATACCTATTTTCTTAATTAGCCTAAAAAATCCGAATATTACGCTTTCATTATTGCACAAGAACAAGTAAATCTCACATAGCTTAGCTATCATATCAAGAATGTCTAGCAAATATCCAAGTTTGAAACAAGTATCTCAAGTTTAGAGAATTTGATGACAATCATGACTACAGTCTGCATTTTCATCGGAAAAATGATAAAATAGTAGAGCTTATTTTTGAGAATGGAGAACATGATGAACCCATTATTAAACGGTATGAATGATAAACAATCAGAAGCAGTTCAAACGACTGAAGGACCTCTTTTGATTATGGCTGGTGCAGGTTCCGGTAAGACACGAGTGCTTACCCACCGCATTGCTTACCTAATTGACGAAAAAATGGTCAATCCTTGGAATATTTTGGCCATCACCTTTACCAATAAGGCAGCTCGTGAGATGCGTGAACGTGCTATGGCTTTAAATCCAGCAACTTCAGAAACTTTGATTGCGACCTTCCATAGTATGTGCGTGCGAATTCTTCGCCGTGAAGCGGACCATATTGGCTATAACCGAAACTTCACTATCGTGGATCCTGGAGAACAACGCACTCTGATGAAGCGTATTCTCAAGAATCTTAATCTTGATCCTAAAAATGGAATGAGCGTGCTATTTTAGGGACGATTTCCAATGCTAAAAACGACCTTTTAGATGAAGTGGCATATGAACATCAGGCTGGCGACATGTACACGCAAATCGTTGCTAAATGTTACAAAGCCTATCAAGAAGAGCTTCGTCGTAGTGAGGCCATGGATTTCGACGATTTGATTATGATGACTTTGCGTCTCTTTGATAAAAATCCAGATGTTCTCGCTTATTATCAGCAACGTTATCAGTACATTCATGTGGATGAGTACCAAGATACTAACCATGCTCAATATCAGTTAGTGAAACTCTTGGCTTCTCGCTTCAAGAATATCTGTGTCGTGGGTGATGCAGACCAATCAATCTACGGTTGGCGTGGGGCTGATATGCAAAATATTCTTGATTTTGAGAAAGACTATCCCGAAGCCAAGGTAGTTCTCCTGGAAGAAAACTACCGTTCGACTAAGAAAATTCTCCAAGCGGCCAACGAGGTGATTAAGAACAACCGCAACCGCCGTCCTAAAAAACTTTGGACTCAAAATGATGACGGAGAACAAATCGTTTATTACCGTGCTAATGACGAGCGAGATGAAGCTGTTTTCGTAGCTTCAACGATTAATAACGTCGTTCGTGAAGAAGGTAAGAACTTTAAAGACTTTGCAGTCCTCTACCGTACCAACGCCCAATCTCGTACCATTGAAGAAGCCTTGCTCAAGTCTAATATTCCTTATACCATGGTTGGAGGTACCAAGTTCTACAGCCGTAAAGAAATTCGTGACGTCATTTCTTATCTGAATTTGATTGCCAACCCTGCGGATAATATTAGCTTTGAACGTGTCGTGAATGAACCGAAACGCGGGGTCGGTCCTGGTACTCTTGAAAAGATTCGTACCTTTGCCTACGAGCAAGATATGAGTCTTCTAGATGCTTCCGCTAATATTATGTTGTCACCGATTAAAGGGAAAGCAGCTCAAGGCGTTTATGACTTTGCTAATGTTATTCTGAATCTACGTGACCAGCTAGATGACTTAAGTATTACCGAAGTTGTTGAAGCTGTCTTGGACCAATCTGGTTATCTGGACGCTCTGTCTATGCAACAAACGCTTGAAAGTCAGGCACGTATTGAAAATATCGAGGAGTTCATGTCTGTAACCAAGAATTTCGACGAAACCAATACAGATGGGACAGAAGACGAGACGGGTATTGACCGTTTAGGACGTTTCTTGAACGATCTGGCTTTGATTGCTGACACGGACGATGGTGATGTCGAAGCAGCAGAAGTGACCTTAATGACCCTCCACGCTGCTAAAGGGCTTGAATTTCCAGTTGTCTTTCTGATTGGTATGGAAGAAGGCGTCTTTCCCTTGTCACGTGCTTCAGAAGAGCCAGATGAGCTTGAAGAAGAGCGTCGCTTGGCTTACGTAGGAATTACTCGTGCTGAAGAAATTCTTTTCCTAACCAATGCCAATACTCGTACGCTTTTTGGTAAGACTAATTACAACCGTCCAAGTCGTTTCTTGCGAGAAATCTCAGATGATTTATTGCAATATCAAGGACTTGCACGTCCTGCTAATTCATCTTTTGGTGTTCGTTTTACAAAGGATGAACCAACACAATTTGGTCAGGGGATGAGTTTACAACAAGCGCTTCAGATCAGAAAAGCCAATGCACAACCGCAAAGACATACTGGCGCTCAGCCATTTTCAAAAGCTACCGGAGGGCTACCATTCGGAAAAACGTCTGACTCAAGCAAGACAGCAACAGACTGGGAAATTGGCGACATCGCCCATCACAAGAAGTGGGGAGACGGAACTGTCCTAGAAGTGACTGGTAGTGGTAAAACCCAAGAACTTAAAATTAAATTTCCAGAGGTGGGACTTAAAAAAGTTCTAGCAAGTGTTGCACCCATTGAAAAGAAATAAAAGGACCGAAAGGTTCTTTTTATAAATCCTATCTATCACTCTGATAAGAAATTTCTATTAGACAGCTTGACTTGCTAGGTGTAGAATGAAGGCAACTTTTGTTTTGGAGGAAACACATATGACACGAGAATTTTCATTTGAAACCCTACAATTGCATGCTGGACAAGCCCCTGATAAGGAAGCTAAATCACGTGCGGTTCCTATTTACCAAACAACTTCATACGTTTTTGATAATGCTCAAGAAGGTGAAGACCTCTTTGCCCTTAGAAAACCTGGTAATATTTACACTCGTATTACCAACCCTACTGTAGCAGTCCTTGAAGACCGTATTGCTGCACTAGAAGGTGGTGTGGTGCCTTGGCAACTGCTTCAGGTATGGCTGCTATCACTTATGTAGTACTTGGTTTGGCACACGCTGGTGATCATGTTGTTGCTGCAACAACGCTTTATGGTGGAACTTTTAACCTCTTGAAAGAAACACTCCCACGTTATGGTGTCACAACAACTTTTGTTGACGTCAACAATCCTGAAGAAGTAGAAGCTGCAATCAAAGATAATACAAAACTTGTCTTGATTGAGTCTTTGGGTAACCCACTTATCAACATTCCAGATTTTGAAAAGATTGCTGACATCGCTCACAGTCATAAGATTCCATTGGTGGCTGACAATACATTCGGTACACCTTATCTTATTAACGTTATTTCTCATGGTGTAGATATCGTGGTTCACTCTGCGACTAAATTTATCGGTGGACATGGGACAACTATCGGAGGCCTTATCGTCGATTCTGGTAAATTCGATTGGGAAGCTTCAGGTAAATTCCCACAATTGGTGGATGAAGATCCTTCTTACCACAATATCAGTTATACACGTGATGTCGGTGCAGCAGCATTTATTACTGCCCTCCGTACACAACTTTTGCGTGATACAGGTGCAGCCTTGGCACCTTTCAATGCCTTCTTGCTCTTGCAGGGCCTTGAAACCCTCTCACTTCGTGTAGAACGCCACGTCGAAAATACGAAAAAATCGTAGATTTCTTGGAAAACCATCCAAAAGTTGAGAAAGTAAACTATCCTGGATTGCCATCAAGTCCTTACTATGACTTGGCACAAAAATACTTCCCTAAAGGACCAGGTTCTATTTTCACTTTCCATGTTAAGGGCGGACAAGATGAAGCTCGTACAGTCATTGATAACCTTGAAATCTTCTCAGACCTTGCCAACGTTGCCGATGCAAAATCATTGGTTGTTCACCCTGCAACAACAACCCATCAACAATTGGCAGAAGAAGATTTGCTTGCCTGCGGTGTCACTCCAAATCAAATTCGAATCTCTGTCGGTTTGGAAAATGCAGATGATTTGATTGAAGATTTGAAACTTGCCTTGGAAAAAATCTAAAAGTATTATAATACGAATTGACTCAGCATCTAGCTGGGTCTTTTTCAGATATCTTGAATCACATATTAAATTAGGCTATAACATCGTATTCTTAAAGGATTTAAGCAGGAGACATCTCAACATTTTTAAAATCAAACTATCGATAAATGGTGGTATTATAGTACAACACTTCTATGATAAAGCTGGACCTATGAAGCTTCTAAAAAGTAATTAAATACATGCTTATTATGAAAGGAAGTTAGCAGATAGATATATCTTCTGTGATTATGAAATGCTCTTTGTTAAAAATTTATAAGCAAATGGCTAGTCATGTTCTAGCATTTAAAGTACAATAAAGAAAAACTATTGGAGGAATATTATGCCAACATTTATCGGAAAACCAGTTACAGTAGCTGAAGACAAACAACTTCAAGTAGGAGATACTTTGCGTGATTTTACATTGACTACAACAGATTTAAGTCAAAAATCACTATCAGATTTCGATGGAAAGAAAAAAGTTATCTCTATTGTTCCATCTATTGATACAGGTATCTGCTCAACGCAAACACGTACTTTTAACAAAGAGTTATCAGAACTAGATGATACTGTGGTAATTACTATCTCTGTAGACCTACCATTTGCACAAGCTCGTTGGTGCGGTGCTGAGGGACTTGAAAATGCTATTATGCTTTCTGACTACTACGATAATCGCTTCGGAAGAGAGTATGGTGTTCTTATTGAAGAATGGCACCTATTAGCGCGTGCTGTTTTAGTAGCTGATGCTGATAACAAGATTACTTACGTGGAATATCTGGAAAATATTAATACAGATCCAAACTATGAAGCAGCAGTAGCAGCTGTTAAAAGCTTGTAATTAAGAGACCTAGTCTCTTTTTTTATTTTACATTTATTGCAGTTTTTACTTGCAAAAGTATTAGCTTCTTGCTATTATTGTATAGCAATACTCATCAAGGATACTCGAATATAAGAAAGGAGATTCAATGACTGAAAAAGAAAGACCTCAATTGATTGTCAATTATGAAGCTAATACTGATAAGCTTATTCGTTTAGGTGATGTTGTTGACCAGTTCAAAGGCAAAGCTGTCCCTGCTAAAGCTGAACCAGGCGAATTTGCTGTTATTAATTTATCCGATATGACACCAAGCGGTATTTCATATAAAGACCTTAAAACTTTTTCTGAAGAACGTCGTAAGCTCTTACGGTTTTTGCTAGAGGATGGTGATGTCCTCATCGCTTCAAAAGGGACAGTGCAAAAAGTAGCTGTTTTTGAGGATCAAGGTAAACGTGAAGTGGTTGCCTCGTCAAATATTACAGTTCTTCGTCCTAAAGAAAAACTTCGTGGGTTCTACATCAAATTTTTCCTTGAGACTGAGATCGGACGTACTTATTTAGATTATGCTGATAAGGGTAAGGCCGTCCTCAACTTATCGACTGCTGACCTCTTGGATATTAAAATCCCTGAGATACCAATTGTTAAGCAAGATTATCAGATTGCCGCTTATTTACGTGGCCGCGCTGATTTCCATCGTAAGATGGTTCGTGCAGAGCAAGAGTGGGAGAATATCCAACATAATGTCACGGAAGCTCTATTTGGAAACTAATTAAAGGCACAGACTCAGGTTTGTTGGCCTTTTTTCATTATTCTCGTGTATAATGGTAGTAGTAAATATGTTAATAGGAGGTCACTATGACAACCAACACTATAGATTTATCACAACCAGTCGCAACCATCATTAAAGAGCATCCAGAGGTTAAGGATTTACTGATTGATCTCGGTTTCAAGCCCTTGTCCAACCCTGCTATGCTAAATACTGTCGGTAAGGTAACTAGTCTAAAAGCTGGCTCTAAGTTAGCTAATATTCCCCTAGATAAAATTAAGCAAACCTTACTATTCAATGGATATGATGTCATCGGAGACTGATATGGAAAACAATCGTATTCAAATACTCAAAGAAATTCTACTAGATTTGCACCATGGAGCCAGTCCTGAGAGTGTTCAAGAGCGCTTCAATCAACATTTCAAGGGCGTTTCTGCCCTTGAAATCTCTATGATGGAACATGAACTGATGGCATCTGAAGAAGGAGTTACTTTTGAAGATGTCATGAGCCTCTGTAATGTACATGCTAACCTCTTTAAAGGAGCCATTGCAGATGTGGAGGTAGCAGACGCTGATCAAGAAGGCCACCCTGTTTATGTGTTTAAACAAGAGAATTTAGCCCTACGTTCAGCTATTCTCCGTATTCGACGTATCGTAGAAAATATCAGTAAGCCTGAAAATGAAGAGTTTAAATCTGACCTAGTAAATGGGCTTAAGCATCAGATGTCATTACTTGGTCAATTCCATAATCATTACACACGTAAAGAAAAGCTCTTCTTTCCAATTATGGAGCGTTACGGTCATGACTCCCCGCCAAAAGTGATGTGGGGTGTAGACGATGACATCCGAAAACTTTTTAGAGTAGCAGAAGCTAAACTCAAAGCACTTCCAGAAAGTACTTTAGAAGAGTTTTCAAAAGCATTTGAAGCCTTTTCGGAAGAGTTTGAAGCTATGATTTTCAAGGAAGAAGCCATCCTACTTATGATTCTGCTAGAAACCTTCACGCAGGATGATTGGCTTTCCATTGCTGAGGAGAGCGACGCCTATGGCTATGCTATTATAAAGCCTACAGCTATCTGGAAGCCTAAGCGAGAGCGTTTTGATGATACTGTACTAGAAGAAAAGTCTAGTCCAAAAGCTGAGGAGAATATCGGCAATACACGTGTCATAGATACCCCTGAAGGGCAATTCACCATCAGCTTCACACCGAAACCAAAGGCTGAAACTGTCGTAGATAGAGAAACCACACAGCCTTTTGGCAATGGTTATCTATCTGTTGAACAGGCCAATCTCATCCTCAATCATCTCCCTTTGGAAATCACTTTCGTTAATAAAGATGATATTTTCCAATACTATAACGACAATGTTCCAGCCAATGAAATGGTCTTTAAACGAACACCTAGTCAAATTGGACGGAATGTTGAACTTTGTCATCCGCCAAAAGTCCTTGACAAGGTCAAGAAAATCTTTGACTTACTCAGAAGTGGTGAGCGTGACCAAGTACCAATGTGGTTCAAATCTGAACGTCTAGGAAAATTCGTCTACGTCACCTATGCTGCTGTACGAGACGATAAAGGAGACTTTCAGGGCGTCCTAGAGTATGTCCAAGATATCCAGCCTTTCTTTGAGCTAGATAGCGACCTCAAAAGGGATATTGATTAAAAAGAAGAAGTAAATGTGACGTTATAAACATCTGAAGAGGCTAGAGAATTTACTCTTGGCCTCTTTATGTTTCTACCTAGCTCTTTATGCTTGCTTTTGATATAATTAAAAGTATGATTTCAGGAATTATTAATCTAAAAAAGAAGCTGGAATGACCAGTCACGATGCAGTATTTAAACTGCGCAAAATTTTACATGAAAAGAAAATCGGACACGGTGGAACCCTAGATCCTGATGTTACTGGTGTTTTACCCATAGCAGTTGGAAAGGCTACTCGTGTCATTGAATACATGACTGAAGCTGGCAAGGTATATGAGGGTGAAATTACCATTGGCTTTTCGACAACGACCGAAGATGCTAGCGGTGACGTCGTCCAAACAACACCTTTAACAGAGCTAGATGAAGAATCTGTTGATAAAGCCATGTCTAGTTTTGAGGGCCAAATCACACAAACCCCACCGATGTACTCAGCAGTTAAAGTCAATGGGAAAAAACTTTATGAATATGCACGCGCCGGCCAAGAAGTCGAACGTCCACAACGCCAAGTGACAATTACCGAGTTTGTTCGTACCTCACCTATTAAGCTTGAAAACGGCACTGCAAGATTTACCTTCCGTGTTGCTTGTAGCAAAGGAACTTATGTCCGTACCTTATCTGTCGACTTAGGTGCTAAACTTGGTTATGCTAGCCACATGTCTGCTCTGCGTCGAACAGCTTCAGCAGGGTTAACGTTAGATTTAGCCCTAACCCTCTCACAAATTTCAGAAATGGTAGAAGCAGGGGATGAGTCTTTCTTACTCCCTATCGAATTTGGTGTTCAGGACCTACCGGCTGTGCAAGTCACTGAAGAAGATGCCAAAGAAATCTCATTTGGTCGCTTTATTTCCTTAGAGAGCCAAGAACCTCTGGTAGCAGCCTTTTTGGGTGACAAGGTTCTAGCCATCATGGAAAAGCGACATCACGTCTATAAACCTAGAAAAGTATTAATCCAATGAAAGTAACGTCCATTAACGATTATAAAGATATCCATCAGGAGAAGGGAACAGTCCTTGTCTTAGGCTATTTCGATGCGCTTCACCGTGGTCATAAAGTCCTGTTTGATAAGGCACGTCAGATTGCTGATGAGAAACAGCTTGAAGTAGCTGTCCTTACCTTTAACGAGAGTCCGCAACTGACGTTCCAACGCTATACAGATGACCTCCTTCTTCATATCACTGCACCTCAAAGACGTTGTGATCTTTTTGAAGCTTACGGAACAGATCAACTTTATTTAACGGATTTCAATAGTGATTTTGCCCGAACCAGTTCTGATGACTTCATTGCTCGTTATATTAAGCGTTTGAAGGCTCAAGAGGTTGTTGTGGGATTTGATTACAAGTTTGGACACCATCGAACGGATGCAGACTATTTAGCTCGAAATTTTTCCGGAAGGGTACATGTCATTGAAGAGCAACAAAGTGATGGTGAAAAAATTTCATCAACTCGTATTCGCCAGTTGATTAGAGAAGGTAAGGTTAAAGAGGCTAATAACCTCTTGGGACATGAATTCTCTACACGAGGTATTGTGGTCCACGGAGATGCGCGTGGACGCACTATTGGTTTTCCAACGGCCAATCTAGCACCAATTGATAGAACCTTTCTACCAGCTGATGGGGTTTACGTTGCTGACGTCGTCATTGATGGAAAACGCTATCGTTCTATGACCAGCTTGGGTAAAAATGTCACCTTTGGAGGGACAGAACTGCGTCTTGAAGCCAACATCTTTGATTTTGAAGGCGACATCTATGGGAAAACGATTGAAGTCTTCTGGCTAGAATATATCCGTGATATGGTTAAGTTTAATAGCATAGATGAACTTTGTGAACAATTGAATACAGACAAAAATATCGCAGAAAATTTTAAGAAAGCGTAGCCAAAACTATACAAATATTGTATAATAATTAGGAATGTTAAAGTGAAAGGGGCGTTTGCATGGTAACTTTATTTTTATCACCTAGCTGCACCAGCTGTAGGAAAGCAAGAGCCTGGTTGACCAATCATGAAGTTGCTTTTAACGAACACAATATTATCACAAGCCCATTAACCCACGATGAGTTGATGAGGATTTTGTCTTATACAGAAAATGGTACAGAGGATATCATTTCAACCCGTTCAAAAGTCTTTCAAAAATTAAACATCGATGTAGATGATTTAACCATCAAGGAACTTATTCAATTGATTTCTGAATATCCAAATCTTCTTCGTCGACCTATCATTATGGATAACAAACGCATGCAAATTGGGTTTAATGAAGATGAAATTCGTGCTTTTTTGCCTCGTGACTATAGAAAGCAAGAGCTACGTCAAGCGACCATTCGTGCTGAAATTGAGGGGAACAATGACTAAAGGAAATTATTCCTACCCACTCGATCCATCGTGGAGCACTGAGGAAATTACCACAGTGCTTCATTTTTTGAGTCAGGTAGAAAAAGCATACGAAAGCAAGGTTGATCGTGATCAACTCTTGCAAGCCTATAAAGCATTTAAGATTGTTGTCCCCGGAAAGGCACCTGAAAAGCAACTCGACAAGGCTTTTGAAGAAGCTAGCGGTTTTTCAACCTACCAAGCTATCAAAGCCGCCAAAGCACAAGATAAAGGATTAATCTCACTTGGAAAATAAATTGAGTTTCGCAAAAGAAATCATAAAAGAAGCTGGAGATTTTATTAAAGACAGTTTGTCAAAAACGATAACAGTCGAAGAAAAGACAGCTTTTGATGATTTAGTAACTAATATTGATAAGCAAACACAAGATTTACTCGTTGCTAGGATTCAATCTGCTTTCCCTACGGATCATATTTTTGCAGAAGAAAATGGCCTAGTTCATGATATAAAAGATGGCAATGTCTGGGTCTTGGATCCTATTGACGGAACAGTCAATTTTATTGTTCAACAAGAAAATTTTTGTGTCATGATTGCTTACTACGAAGAGGGCCAAGGAAAATTCGGCCTCATTTATAACGTCATGGCTGATGAACTTTTCTATGGTGGTGGCCAATTCGATGTTTATTGTAATGACAAGTTACTTCCAGTATATCAAGATCGTCCTTTAAATCGATGTCTAGTTGCTAGTAATGCAGCTATGTTTGCTAAAAATTTTCATGGCCTCCAAAGCTTTATTAATAAAACCTTGGGCGTACGTGTTTATGGTGGTGCCGGTTTAAGTATGTCAAAAGTCCTATCCGGTCAAATTTTAGCCTATTTTTCTGTCATTTACCCATGGGACTATGCTGCAGCAAGTATTATGGGCGAAAAATTAGGTTATCAGCTTGAGACCATTAACGGAGAAGCTCTTGATTACTCTAGTCGTCAAGCGGTAATGCTCGTTCCTAAAGCAAAGCTCAATGACATTAAAACCATTATGAGCTCTAAAGATTAATTGAATAAATATACTGGACAAATCAGGACCATAAGTCCTCTTGGTTGGTCCAGTTTTTTAATAGAAAGGAAACTATGGAATTTCCATTAGATTTTGTAGAAAAATACACTGGCTTATTGGGTAAAGAAGCGGATAACTTCTTCGCATCTTTTGACCAGGAAGCCGTATCTGCCTATCGCACAAATCCTCTTAAAAAGCAGCAGAAAAACTATCCTGATGCTATTCCTGAAACACCTTGGGGTCATTACGGGAAAATTTCTGGGAAATCTTCTGACCATGCGACTGGTTTGGTCTATTCTCAGGAACCTGCAGCTCAAATGGTTGCTCAAGTTGCAGCTCCAGCTAAGGGAAGTCGTGTCTTAGATTTAGCAGCTGCTCCAGGCGGAAAATCTACCCATCTTCTAAGCTATCTAGACAATACAGGACTGCTCGTTAGCAATGAAATCAATCCCAAACGTAGCAAGATTTTAGTTGAAAATATTGAACGTTTTGGTGCTAGAAATGTCGTGGTGACTAATACGTCAGCCGATAAACTAGCTAAAGTTTTCAAAAATTACTTTGATACGATTGTCTTTGATGGACCATGTTCTGGTGAAGGAATGTTCCGCAAAGACCCTGATGCAATCCAATATTGGCATAAGGACTATCCGAGTGAGCTAGCACAATTGCAGAAGGACATCTTAACAGATGGTTTGAAGATGCTTGCCCCAGGTGGCCAATTAATCTACTCAACCTGCACCTGGTCCCCTGAGGAGAATGAAGGTGTGGTCTCTTGGATTTTAGAGAATTACCCTGACCTTGAATTGGTAGACATTCCGAAACAAAATGGTATGTGTCATGGAATCAATTTTCCAGAAACAGCTCGTATGTATCCGCATCATTTTAAGGGTGAGGGGCAATTTGTGGCAAAATTTCAAGATCAGCGCCTAACCGAGCAAAAGCGTATCAAAGAAGGAAAATCTAACCTTAATAAGGAGCAGAAGCAACTTTGGGAAGCCTTCGCTAAAAAGCACCTTAAAACACATCTAGATGGTCTACTTCAGGTTTTTGGAGATAATCTTTACCTACTTCCTAATGGTCTTCCAGATCTTTCCAAAGTGAAAATCGCTCGTAACGGTTTGCATCTAGGAATCTTCAAGAAGAAACGTTTCGAACCAAGTTTTGCACTCGGAATGGCACTAACCTCTGATGAAGTTGTTTCAAGTCTATCCCTCAATCAAGAGCAGTTTGCCCAGTATGTTTCAGGCAATGTGGTTACTTTAGACCAAGCCCTTCCTAACGGTTGGTATCATTTATTGGTTGACGGTAATGGGTTTGGATTTGCCAAAGTCGTTGGAAATACCGTAAAAAATTACTATCCAAAGGGTTTGAGATACCATATCTGACAGCCTGTAATCAAAGTTTAATGTGACTTAATCATCCTATCCTTGGTATAATTAAAGAGATGTCTTTTAGAAGCCTATATATTACGCTATTTTGTTACAAAAATCTCGGAGGACAAAAATGAAAAAAACAAAAGTCCTTGCAGTGATTTTATCACTAGCAATGGCCACACTAGTCTTAACTGGCTGTGCCTCTTGGATTGACCGTGGTCAGTCCATTACAGCAGTTGGGTCTACGGCTCTTCAACCTTTAGTGGAAGCAGCAGCAGATGGTTTCGCTGAAAAGAGCCCTGAAAAAATTGTTAATGTCCAAGGGGGTGGTTCTGGTACAGGGA
>NZ_CM002133.1:708533-729768 GCF_000448665.1 Streptococcus sp. HSISS2
TGGAGCTGTCCAAATTGGTAACAGCGATCTCTTTGCTGAGGAAAAATCTGGAATAGATGCTAGTAAGCTTGTTGATTTTCAAGTTGCTGTTGCTGGCATTGCCGTTATTACCAATAAAGAGGTTTCTGTTGACAACCTAACAACAGAGCAACTTCGCAAAATTTTCACAGGCGAAATTACAAACTGGAAACAACTCGGTGGACAGGATTTGGACATTACCATCATCAACCGTGCAGCAAGTTCAGGATCACGTGCCACTTTTGATGCTGTCATTATGGACGGAAAATCTCCTATTCGCACGCAAGAGCAAGATTCTAACGGAATGGTTAAGTCAATTGTCGCTCAAACGCCTGGAGCGATTTCATACTTATCATTTGCTTACCTTGATGACTCTGTTAAAACATTGAAGCTTAATGGCTTTGAACCAAAGGCTGAAAATGTTGCAACTAATGATTGGCCAATCTGGTCTTACGAACATATGTATACTAAAGGTAAGCCCGATGGTTATACAAAACAATTCCTAGACTATATGATGAGCGACGAGGTTCAAGAGAACGTCGTTTCAAAAATGGGTTACATTTCCATCCATAGTATGAAAGTAACAAAGGATGCTGATGGTAAAGTCACAAAGAAGAGTGAGGAGTAAGCATGAAAAATGAAGATTTGGTGAAGCAGTTAACATCACCCTCTAAAAATTCACGCCTCGAAAAGTTTGGTAAAACAATCACTTTTCTTTGCCTAGCTTTGATTGTTTTCATTGTAGCAATGATTTTACTATTTGTAGCCCAAAAAGGACTAGCTACTTTCTTTGTCAATAAGGTTAGTTTGATTGAGTTCCTCTTTAGTGGGGATTGGTCACCATCTGAGGGCAAGTTTGGGGCGCTGCCAATGATTTTGGGCTCATTCGTGGTTACCTTACTTTCAGCCTTAGTAGCAACGCCATTTGCTATTGGGGCAGCCATCTTTATGACTGAAATTTCTCCTAAAGGAGCTAAATTCCTGCAACCTGCTATTGAACTTTTGGTTGGGATACCATCTGTTGTATATGGATTCATTGGTCTCCAAGTCGTGGTCCCATTTGTTCGTTTCATTTTTGGTGGTACAGGATTTGGTATCCTTTCAGGTACCTTTGTCTTGTTCGTCATGATTTTACCAACTGTAACCTTTATGACGACAGACACGCTTCGTGCGGTACCACGTCACTATCGTGAAGCCAGTCTTGCCATGGGGGCTACTCGCTGGCAAACCATTTGGCGAGTGACGCTTAATGCGGCTAAACCAGGTATCTTCACGGCCGTTATCTTCGGTATGGCCCGTGCCTTTGGTGAGGCTCTTGCCATCCAGATGGTCGTCGGAAATTCTGCTGTGGTTCCAACTTCTTTAACCACACCGGCAGCAACCTTGACATCTGTATTGACTATGGGAATCGGAAATACCGTCATGGGCACAGTTTCAAACAATGTCCTCTGGTCACTTGCCCTGGTACTCTTATTAATGAGCCTCGGTTTCAATATGTTGGTTAAATTCATTACCCGTGAAAGAAAGAGAAATTATGAACGCTAAAAAAATTGATAAAATTGCCATCGGTACACTCTATGTGATTGCTGGCATTATTGTAACAATACTAGCAGCCTTGATTCTCTATATCTTGGTTCGTGGGTTACCACACATTAGCTGGTCTTTCTTGACAAGTCGATCATCGTCCTACAAAGCCGGAGGAGGAATTGGTGTTCAACTCTACAATTCATTCTTTCTTTTAGTGATTACCTTGATTATTTCTGTTCCTCTTTCAATGGGAGCAGGTATTTATCTTTCCGAATACGCTAAAAAGGAAGACTCACAAACTTTGTAAGGACTTGTATTGAGATTCTTTCATCACTACCATCAGTAGTAGTTGGACTTTTTGGTTATTTGATTTTCGTTGTCCAATTTCAGTATGGTTTTTCAATTCTATCAGGTGCCTTGGCACTTACCGTTTTTAACCTACCACAAATGACACGTACTGTTGAAGATAGTCTAAGAACGGTTCACCATACCCAGCGTGAAGCAGGTCTTGCTTTAGGCTTGTCTCGCTGGGAAACCATCTGTTATGTTGTCGTACCAGAGGCCTTACCAGGAATTGTAACTGGGATTGTACTTGCATCTGGCCGTATTTTTGGGGAAGCAGCAGCACTTATTTACACAGCTGGTCAATCAGCACCGGCCCTTAACTGGAGTGACTGGAATCCACTTTCTATCTCTAGTCCGATTTCGATCTTCCGCCAAGCTGAGACGCTTGCTGTTCACATCTGGAAAGTCAATTCTGAAGGGACGACACCTGACGCCACTGCAGTATCAGCTGGTTCAGCAGCAGTACTCTTGATTTTCATTTTGATTTTCAACTTTGGTGCACGTCGTTTGGGAGCATACCTCCATAAGAAATTAACATCCGCTTAAAGGAGTTATCATGACAAAATACAATTGGGACGAGCGTCATATTATCACCTTCCCAGAGAAGGAGCTCGCTCTTGAAATAAAGGACTTGCATGTCTATTATGGTCAAAAAGAAGCCATCAAAGGCATCGACATGCAATTCGAGAAAAATAAAATTACGGCTCTTATTGGGCCTTCAGGATGCGGGAAGTCAACCTTTCTTCGTAGCCTAAACCGTATGAATGATACGATTGATATTGCTAAGGTTACTGGACAAATCCTTTATCAAGGCGTCGATGTCAATGCAAGTAATATCAATGTTTATGAAATGCGTAAACATATTGGAATGGTTTTCCAACGTCCAAATCCATTTGCCAAGTCTATCTACAGAAACATTACCTTTGCTCACGAACGTAAAGGCGTAAGAGATAAGCAAACTTTGGACGAGATTGTTGAGACATCGCTTAAGCAAGCAGGTCTTTGGGATCAGGTTAAAGATGATCTTCATAAATCTGCCTTTACCCTCTCAGGCGGTCAGCAGCAACGGCTTTGTATAGCAAGGGCCATTGCTGTTAAACCACGTATCCTTCTCATGGATGAACCTGCCGCCTCACTGGACCCTCTTGCCACGATGCAACTAGAAGAAACCATGTTTGAACTTAAGGAAAACTACTCTATTATCATCGTAACGCACAATATGCAACAAGCAGCGCGTGCTAGTGATTATACGGCTTTCTTCTACCTTGGTGACCTCATCGAATATGACAAAACTAAGAAAATCTTCCAAGATGCTGCCCTACAGTCAACCAGTGACTATGTCTCAGGACGCTTTGGATAGAAAGGAGCATCTATGACTGAACCAATCATTTCCATCAATGATTTATCGGTGTATTTCAATAAGAAAAAAGCCCTTAATAACGTGACCATGGATTTCTATCCAAATGAAATCACAGCCCTTATCGGACCTTCAGGATCAGGAAAATCAACCTTGCTCCGTTCTATCAACCGAATGGGAGATTTAAACCCTGAGTGGACGCTTACTGGAGCAGTATCTTACAATGGTCATAATGTCTATAGTCCTCGAACGGACACTGTTGAGTTACGAAAGCAAATCGGTATGGTCTTTCAACAACCTAATCCTTTCCCCATGTCTATCTATGAAAACGTGGTTTATGGACTTCGTATCAATGGTATCAAAGACAAAGCAGTCCTTGATAAAGCAGTCGAAGAATCTCTAAAAGGTGCTTCAATATGGGAAGAAGTAAAAGACCGTCTCCATGAATCAGCTCTCGGCCTTTCGGGAGGACAACAACAACGTATCTGTATTGCAAGGGTTCTTGCAACATCACCAAAGGTTATCCTACTTGACGAGCCAACATCAGCTTTGGACCCTATCTCGGCAGGAAAAATCGAAGAAACCCTCTACAACCTAAAAGACCAATACACTTTGTTGCTTGTTACTCGTTCTATGCAACAAGCTAGTCGTATCTCCCAACGAACAGGCTTTTTCCTTGATGGACAACTCATTGAGTATTCATCGACTAAGCATATGTTCCTTAATCCACAACACAAAGAAACAGAAGATTACATTACCGGTAAGTTCGGTTAAGAAAGGACGGATTCATTACCAATTATGATGTTACGAACACCCTTCGAAGAAGAATTAGCAAAACTCCACAATCAATTTTATGCCATGGGTACCGAAGTTGCTGCTCAGCTCAAAAAAGCAGTACGTGCCTTCATCAGCCATGACCGTGAATTGGCTAAAGAAGTTATTGAAAACGATGAAATTGTCAATAACTACGAAACCAAACTTGAGAAAAAATCGCTTGAAATTATTGCCCTTCAGCAACCTGTATCAAGTGATTTACGTACTGTTATCACTGCACTAAAAGCATCTAGTGACGTCGAGCGTATGGGTGACCATGCCGTTGCTATCGCAAAGGCGACCATCCGTATTAAGGGTGAAAACCGAATGACTGATATTGAAGCTGAGATCAAGAAAATGGGAAAAGCAGTCCGCCATATGGTCGAAGAAGCTCTTGAAGTTTACTTGAATGCTGACGAAAAGCGTGCTTATGAAATCGCAGCCTCAGATGAAAACATTGACAACTTTTTCCGTGATATCCAATCCATGACGGTAGAAGGTGTCCGGAAAAATCCAGATGCAGCCTTCGCTGCTAAAGAATATTTCCAAGTACTCATGTATTTGGAACGCATTGGTGATTACGCCCGTAATTTATGCGAATGGGTCGTCTATCTCAAATCCGGTAAAATCATTGAACTGTAGGCAAAGCTTGCAATCTATGTTATAATGGGTCTGTATTGAATAAATTCAGGTACTTTTCTTTTAAAGTAAAGTACCTAATATCGAAACATTTGTCAGTCTGTTTCGATACGAAAAGTTAGTTAGGAGTATATACGTATGACAGCATCTGTTGCTCGTTTTATCGAAAGTTTCATCCCTGAAAATTATAATCTTTTCTTGGATATTAATCGTTCTGAAAAGACCTTTACAGGGAATGTTGCCATTACAGGTGAAGCCCTTGATAACCATATCTCCCTTCACCAGAAAGACCTTACCATCCATTCTATTCTCTTGGATAATGAATCACTAAACTTTCAAATGGATGATGCCAATGAGGCTTTCCATATTGAACTTCCAGAGACTGGGGTTTTAACGCTTGTCATTGAATTTTCAGGTCGTATTACAGACAATATGACCGGAATCTACCCATCATATTACACCCACAATGGTGAGAAGAAGGAAATCATTTCAACACAGTTTGAATCTCATTTTGCGCGTGAAGCTTTTCCATCTATTGATGAACCAGAAGCCAAAGCGACCTTTGATTTCTCATTGAAATTTGACGCTGAAGAAGGCGATATTGCCTTGTCAAATATGCCTGAAATCAATAGTCATCTCCGTGAAGAAACTGGCGTTTGGACCTTTGAGACAACACCACGTATGTCAACTTATCTCCTAGCCTTTGGGTTTGGAGCTCTCCAAGGTAAAACCGCTAAAACTCAAAACGGTACAGAAGTCGGCGTCTTCGCTACAGTTGCACAAGCAGCAAACAGTGTTGACTTTGCGCTTGACATTGCCGTTCGTGTCATTGATTTCTACGAAGATTATTTCCAAGTAAAATATCCTATTCCATTGTCTTACCACCTTGCCCTTCCTGATTTCTCAGCAGGTGCTATGGAAAACTGGGGACTTGTTACCTACCGTGAGGTTTACCTTCTTGTAGATGAAAATAGCTCTGCTGTAAGCCGTCAACAGGTAGCCCTTGTTGTTGCCCACGAATTAGCTCACCAATGGTTCGGTAACCTTGTAACGATGAAATGGTGGGATGACCTCTGGCTTAACGAAAGTTTTGCCAACATGATGGAATATGTTTCAGTAGATGCTATTGAACCAAGTTGGAACATCTTTGAAGATTTCCAAACAACTGGTGTACCACATGCCCTCCAACGTGATGCTACAGATGGTGTTCAGTCTGTCCATATGGAAGTCAATCATCCTGATGAGATTAATACCCTCTTTGACAGTGCCATCGTTTATGCCAAGGGTAGCCGTCTCATGCACATGTTGCGTCGTTGGCTAGGTGATGAAGCCTTTGCCAAAGGACTTAACGCTTATTTTGAAAAGCACCAATATAATAACACTGTTGGACGTGATCTTTGGGATGCCCTTTCAGATGCTTCAGGAAAAGATGTCTCTAGCTTTATGGATACTTGGTTGGAACAACCAGGTTACCCAGTGGTTAATGCAGAAGTTGTTGATGACACGCTTATCCTTAGTCAAAAACAGTTCTTCATTGGTGAACACGAGGATGAAGGTCGACTTTGGGAAATCCCATTGAACTCAAATTGGAAGGGTCTACCAGATACACTTTCAGTAGAACGAATTGAGATTCCAAATTATAGTCAACTTGTAGCCCAAAATGAGGGGGCTCTCCGTCTCAACACAGCAAATACAGCTCACTACATCACAGATTACCAAGGACAGCTCTTGGACAATATCCTTGATGAATTTGCACTCCTTGATACTGTAAGTAAACTTCAAATCTTGCAAGAACGTCGTCTCTTAGCTGAAAGTGGACGTATTTCTTACGCAAGCCTAATCACTCTGCTTGATTTGGTTGAAAAAGAAGAAAGCTTCTTGATTGCTCAAGCTAAATCACAAATTCTTAGTGGTTTGAAGCGTTTTATTGATGAAGATACAGAAGCAGAAGTGCATTACAACGCCTTGGTACGCCGTCAATTCCAAAATGACTTTAAGCGTCTTGGTTTTGAAGCCAAAGAAGGCGAGTCAGATGAAGACGAGATGGTACGTCAAACAATGCTTGGCTATTTGATTCAAGCAGACTATCAACCAGCCGTTTTAGCAGCAGCAAGTGTTTTCCAAGCACATAAAGAAAACTTCGAAAGCATTCCAGCAAGTGTCCGAGGTCTTGTCCTTATCAACCAAATGAAACAAGAAAACAGTCTTGAGCTTGTTGAAGAATATGTGAATGCTTACGTTGCAACCAACGATAGTAACTTCCGTCGTCAATTGACTCAAGCAGTCGCTTACCTTAAAAATCAAGAAGGTCTTGACTACGTTTTAGGTCATTTGAAGGATAAAAATGTTGTTAAACCTCAAGATTTGTACCTTTGGTACCTAAGATTCCTTAATAAATCTTATGCTCAAGAAACCATTTGGAACTGGGCTAAAGAGAATTGGGAATGGATTAAGGCTGCCCTTGGTGGAGATATGAGCTTTGATACCTTTGTTAATATCCCAGCATCGGTCTTTAAAACTCAAGAACGTCTTGATCAGTATATTGCCTTCTTTGAGCCACAAACAAGCGATAAAGGCCTAGAACGTAATATCTTGATGGGAATTAAGACAATTGCCGCACGAGTAAACTTGATTGACAAAGAAAAAGCAGCCGTTGAATCTACACTTAAAGATTATTAGTGAAAACAAACAAGCTTTCCAAAATGGAGAGCTTGTTTTTGCGTGAACTATTTTACATAAATAAAGTTATGTTATTATAAACCACTTTATTGCATAATTAAATTTATGCAAATTACAAAACCATTCCGAGTTGGAATGGCTAGTAGTAAACTTATCATAGATTGTCTAGGGCGTTTTTTTGCTCATCATTAACAATATGCGTGTATAGATCAGTGACCTGAGTAGAAGCATGGCCAAGTTGGTGACTAACTAAAACTTGAGACTTGGTAGCATCATAAAGACGTGTAGCCAAGGTGTGTCGTAATTTGTGGGGAGTCACACGTATCTTGAAGTCCTGAGAATATTTAGCAACCATTTTTTCGATACTTGAAGCATCAATACGGTTAGGTACACCTCGATATTCCGTTAAAAATAGGGCAAGGTCTTGCTTTTCAGCCTTATAGCGTTTATCACGTATACTAAGGTAAGACTCAAGATAAGGTTTTGCAAAACTTGCTACATTAACTGAGTCTCGTTTGCCACCTTTTCGAGTAACATCAATGACCATCATTTTCAGATTGATATCTTTAAGGTCCAGGTTAACAGCCTCAGAAAGTCGAACCCCTGAAGCCAGTAGCAAGGCAATAATTGCTAGATCTCGCTCTTTATTCTTATAAAACGACGATTTTGCTCGATTTGATAGTTTGACTTCGTATTCTTTTTCTACATAATCAAGGAACTCCATGGTTTCATCGCCTAGAAAGAGTTTCTGTTTGATATTCTCAGCTCGAGCAGCTAAAGTTTCTTTCTTTTTCTTAGTAGAAACTTTTTTCATGACGTTACGATAGAAATATGGCTCACCATCAGGACCCTCGACCTCCTCGGTTAAATACTTATAGAGACTAGATAGAGCTGAAAGTGTCCGGTTAATGGTCGTTTGAGAGACACCTTGTTTTGTAGAATAGGTATTTAAAGAGGGACGTTCACGGAGATAAAGGACAAATGATTCCATATCTTTTTTCGTAAGATTTTCTAAGGTTTTGATGTCAATTGAGACAATCTCATCAGCATCTGAAATACCTGAGTCAATTAACCAGTCAAAAAAGCGTTTATATTCCTTGAGATATTCATATAAGGTCGTAAAAGAATACGGTACCGATAGTTTCGATTGGTAATATTCCAAGACGAACCACGGCATGAGAGCTTTGTATTCTTCAATTTTTTCCAGTAAAAGTTCACGTTTCATTGGTTTATTTCTCCATAATTACTTAATAGAAGTATATCACACCTATATCTTTCTTTCAAGAAAATTACAGTTTTTCGGAAAGATGTTATAAGGTGTTTTTTACTTAGAGGTTTTTATAGATTTACCGGCCAGCCTATATAGAGACTCACTTAGTCAATCATAAAAGAAAAACAACCTGGAGTTTTCCAGATTGTTCATACAATGATTAAGCTACGATAGCTTTTGCAACCTCCTCGGTTGTCATACGTGAGAAATAATGTGTTGTATCAATAGTTTCAAGTTTAGCCAAGACATCGTCGTACTCGTAAGGTATTCCGACCAACAAGTCTTCAATATCTGATACATCTCCGATACCAAAGAAATCTCCGTAAATCTTAACAGATTTAATGATTGAATTTTCAACATTGGCATAGGTTGAAATTTTACCAGCTGGGTAACGAACATTACGTTCTACTGTGTATTCTGGTGACTGTCCGTAAGTCCAATCCCAGGTATTAAATTGTTTCTCGTAAGACGCTTGAATCTTTGCTAATTCATCTTCAGAAAGGACGTATTCTTCCATGTCAGGATAAAATTCCTTCATTTTTTCCAAGATTTTATCTGAGAATTCGTTTACGGTAATCTTTTCTGGCAATTCGTCTACAATGTTTGTCACACGGGCACGTACAGACTTAACGCCTTTAGATTCAATCTTATCTTTGCTGACTTTAAGGGCTTGGCCAAGAACGGACATATCAACGTCAAAGAGCAAGCAACCATGGTGCATCATACGACCTTTATAGTAAGCTTGAGCATTTCCACAGAACTTTTTACCATCGATTTCAAGGTCATTACGGCCAGTAAATTCAGCCTTAACTCCCAAATCAGCAAGTGTTGCGATTACTGGTTGAGAAAAAGTCTTAAAGTCAAATGCGCCTTCATCTGCCTTATTAGAGATGATGGTATAATTAAGGTTGTTCAAATCGTGATAAACAGCGCCACCACCAGACAAACGACGAACGACCTTAATATTATGAGCATCTGTATATTCTTTGTTAATCTCTTGAATGGTATTTTGGTGTTTCCCAACAATGATAGCTGGACGGTTAATCCAGAGAATGAATAATTCATCTTCATTTACCAATTCACGAAAGGCATAGGCTTCCAAAGCAATATTATAGGCAGGATCATTTGATGTGTTTACAATGTATTTCATGAGGTCTCCTCTTGTAATGTGATACTTATATTATAAAGGAAAACGGTGACAAAGTACACGAAGATGGCTTGGGAACACTTATTTTCATGATATAATAGTAAAAACATGGGGGTTATGGATGATAAAAAAATTACGCAGTTATTGTAAAAAACTGAAAATCATACTAGCGCTTCTTCTTATTGCTGGTATAGGTATTTTTCTTTTTAACAGTTACCAAAGAGCCTATAAGCCTTATCTCTATGATAAAGGTAATTACTATTACAAGGCTTATCATTACAACGTTAAAAAGATAAAGTCTCAAAAGAAAGTTGTCAAAGATATTGAGATTGAAGTCCTACACTTTGGAAAAGACGATTTTCCTGATGATTTGTCTACCTATAAGATAGGCCAATATATCGATAAAGGAATTGATCCGCGAAGTCTTTTTTTGCATATCACTTTTACTGATAATACCAATATGACTTTACCATTTGGACAGGTGACCTCTACTGAAAACCATTATGAAGAATATCAAAACTATTTCGATCATAAAGTATTTGAAGTCGGTCCAGGCTTTGATAAGGAATGGTTTTCGAATGCAGAGAATTACAGACAAATAATTCATCGTTTCCCTGGATTACAT
The DNA here is from genome assembly GCF_000448665.1 of Streptococcus sp. HSISS2. Taxonomy (NCBI): domain Bacteria; kingdom Bacillati; phylum Bacillota; class Bacilli; order Lactobacillales; family Streptococcaceae; genus Streptococcus; species Streptococcus sp. HSISS2. The sequence continues at coordinate 718,954 of NZ_CM002133.1, forward strand.
GATAAAACAATGGATACCGACTTCGAATTATATCTAAGGGATTTTCTCTTTTTGATAGTTCCTGGCGATACCTTATATCAAACTGGTGCTGTCAAAGATGGTGTTAGTGAATACCACTTTCAGTTGAAAAATCCTAAATCTGGAAAAATGCAAAGTTATATTATCTATGGAAATGGAGGTGACATTCCAATATGGGATTGGCAAGCTCCCTTCATTACCTTTGAAAAGAATTATGATAACAAAGAAATAATTCAGGAATTCTTTGATGACTACGATAATAGAAAGTATGGGAATTATTGGGATGGAAGATACAATATAACAACATTCCCTCACTTAAATTCTTTTAGAGGAGATGGGTATCTCTTTTATAAGAAAGCATTTTACTCAGATGAATTTACAAATTTTCCGCTAAGCTTGGACCTAACGGGTAAGAGTGAGGATTTTAAGATTACCATTACAGATTCTTACCTTCAAGAAGAATCCAGGACTGCCAAAGATGAAATCCATTATCTAAAATACTCAACATCTAAAACTTATGATTCATCAAATAAAGAAGCATATATAAATGATATATTGAATTACCACACGAAATAACATAAGTTTATTTATGTAAATACAGCTAATAGAGATAGTTAGCTGTATTTTTTCATGCAAAAAAAACAAGACCATTTCTGATCTCGTTTTCCTTCTATGCAACTAGATTTTTATTTTGTGTGCCAGATGTCTTTGTCATACTGTTCGATTGTACGGTCAGATGAGAAGAATCCTGCTTCAGCGATGTTGTAAACAACTTTCTTGTTCCATGCATCTTGATCTTCGTAAGCTGCATATACTTCTTCTTTCTTGTCGATGTATTCAGCCAAGTCAATCAATGTCATGAACCAGTCTTTAGAGATAAGTTCTTTGTGGAGACGTTCCAAGCGTTCTTTATCACCAAGTTTAACAAGATCTTTGCTTACGATAAAGTCAACAGCTGCTTTGATGTTAGCATCTTTTTCGTAGTAATCACGTGATACATAACCACCTTTATCGTAAAGGTCGATGATTGTATCAGAGTCTTTACCGAACGTGAAGATGTTTTCTGGTCCCACCAATTCAGCAATCTCAACGTTGGCACCATCCATCGTACCAAGTGTAAGGGCACCGTTAAGCATGAATTTCATGTTACCTGTACCTGAAGCTTCTTTAGAAGCCAATGAGATTTGTTCTGAAATATCTGTCGCTGGGATAAGGTGTTCAGCAACTGTTACGTTGTAGTTCTCAACCAAGTGAACGTTGAGGTATTTGCTTACTTCTGGATCATTGTTAATGAGTTCAGAAAGTGACAAGATCAAGTGGATGATGTCTTGAGCAATAACGTAGGCAGGAGCTGCTTTACCACCAAAGATGATAGTGATTTTACGTTTTGGAAGGTTTCCTTTTTTGATTTCCAAGTATTTGTGGATGACATACAAAGCGTTCATTTGTTGACGTTTGTATTCGTGGAAACGTTTGATTTGAGTATCAATGATTGAGTTTTCATCAAGGTCAATACCTTTATTGGCTTTAAGGTAACGTTTAAGAGCCAATTTGTTATCATATTTGATTTGGGACAAACGTTTGTGTACTGCAGGATCATCTGCAAAAGCAGCCAATTTTTCCAATTGAGTTGCGTCAGTAAGGTAACCATCACCAATCAATTCTTTGATGTAGTCAGCAAGTTCTTGGTTTGAGAATTCCAACCAACGACGGAATGTAATACCGTTTGTTTTGTTGTTGAAGCGTTCTGGGTAAAGGTCGTAGAATGGTTTCAACTCAGAAGATTTAAGGATTTCTGTGTGAAGTGCTGCTACACCGTTAACGCTTGTAGAGAAGTGGATATCCATGTGTGCCATGTGAACACGGTTGTGTTCGTCAATGATTTGAACACGTGGATCTTCGTATTTTTCACGAATGATAGCATCCAATTTCTTGATGATAACAACAAGGTGTGGAACGACTTCTTCAAGGTAGTCAAGAGGCCATTTTTCAAGGGCTTCAGCCAAGATAGTGTGGTTTGTGTAACCAACCATTTTGCTTACGATTGCTACTGCTTCATCAAATTCAAATCCATGTTTTTCTGTCAAAAGACGAATCAATTCTGGAATTACCATTGATGGGTGAGTATCGTTGATTTGTACGTAAGCGTAATCTGGAAGGTCGTGAAGGTTAGAACCACGTTCAATAGCTTCGTCAATCAAAAGTTGAGCAGCGTTTGATACCATGAAGTATTGTTGGTAAATACGCAAGAGCTCACCTTTACGAGTTGAATCATCTGGGTAAAGGAAAAGTGTCAAGTTCTTTTGGATTTCGTCTTGATCAAAAGTGATTCCTTTTTCAATCAAATCGTAGTCCAAACCATTGATATCGAAGAGGTTAAGGTAGTTCTTAGTTTCTTTCTTATAACCCAAGATATCCAAACGATCCAAACGTGATTTCAATGTGAAGTTTTTGAATGGAACATCATAAGAGATATCAGTTGGTACCAACCATGATTGATCTTCGATCCAGTAGTTTGGTTCTGCATCTTGCTTGTTATCTTTGAAGACTTGTTTGAAAAGACCACAGTGGTAGTTAAGACCAACACCTTCACCGTTGATGCCAAGTGTTGCCATAGAGTCGATGAAACATGAAGCCAAACGACCCAAACCACCATTACCAAGAGATGGTTCTGGTTCAACGTCTTCAACTTCGCTGATTGATTTACCAGCAGCAGCCAATTCAGCTTTAACATCTTTGTAGATGCCCAAGTTGATCAAGTTGTTAGACAAAAGTTTACCAATCAAGAATTCAGCTGAGATATAGTAAACTTTACGTTTGCTATCGTTTTTAGATTTTGGAGCAGCTGCTTCTTTTACGAATTCCAACAAAAGATAGTAGATTTCTTCGTTTGAAAGGTCCTTAAGATTTTTGTTTTTTGCTTCAACATATTGTGTAAATGTAGCCATTTTAGTTATTACCTCGATTATATCTTTCTGTAATGTCTGTCAAAAATTCTTTCTTATCGACAGTAATTTCACCTGGAAGCATACGCCATTTCCAGTTTTCACCAACTGTGTTAGGGAAGTTGGTACGGCTATTTTCAGGTTTATCAAGGATATCCTGCATAGTCGCAATAGCAGTGTCGCTTACTGTTGCAAAGAGTGTGCGAAGAAGGGCACGTGTGATAGGTTCACCTTGACGGCGGTTGATGTAAGCATCTGTGTAATCACGTTGCTCTTGTGTTAAATTATCGTACCAGCCGTTAACCACTTCGTTATCGTGTGTACCTGTATAGGCAACTGAGTGTTGTGTGTAGACGTGTGGAATGTCAATACTGTTTCCAGTTGTATCATAGAAACCAAATTGTACAATCTTCATTCCAGGATAGCCACAGTCTGCAAGAAGTTGACGTGTCTTATCATCAATATTTCCAAGGTCTTCGGCGATGATGTTAAGGTCACCCAATTCTTTTTTAACCACTTTGAAAAGATCGTAACCAGGTCCTGGAACCCATTCACCATTTTCAGCAGTTTCATCTCCACCAGGAATTTCCCAGAAGTCAGAGAAACCTTTGAAGTGGTCAATACGCAAGTAATCATAAAGTTTGAATGATTCTTGGATACGGAATACCCACCAAGCATAATTTTCAGCTTTGTGTTTATCCCAAGCGTAGATTGGGTTACCCCAAAGCTGACCAGTAGCTGAGAAGTTATCTGGTGGAACTCCGGCAATGTAACGTGGTTTACACTCTGCATCTAGTTTGAAGAGATGTGGTTGCGTCCAAACTTCAACACTATCAGCTGAGATGTAAATTGGCATGTCACCAATGATTTGAATACCATTCTCATTGGCATAAGCTTTAAGTTCAGCCCATTGACTGAAGAATAGGTATTGAACTACTTCGTGATAAGTAATCACTTCAGCAAGTTCCTTACGAAGTTTAGCAAGAGTAGCTTTATCACGTTTAACAGCTTTTTTATCATCCCAATCTTGAAGAGCTTTGTTATTAAAGTGTTCTTTAATAGCCATAAATTCAGCATAATCAGCTAACCAGTTAGCATTTTTAGTTTTAAAAGCTTGGAATTTTTTAGCTTCTTTTTTATCTGCCAAGATAGCTTTTACTGCTTTTTCAAGGATTGGACGACGTGCTTCGTACACTTTAGCATAGTCAATAAACTCAGGATCTGACCCAAAGTCAGCATCTTTAACATCAGCTTTAGTTAAAAATTTGTCACGAATAAGGAAATCCAAATCGATAAAGTGTGTATTTCCCGCTACCGCTGAGAATGATTGGTAAGGTGAGTCCCCATAACTTGTTGTAGTAAGTGGCAAAATCTGCCAGTAAGTTTGTTTTGTCTCTTTTAAGAAATCAACAAAGTCATAGGCTGCTTGACCGAAAGAACCGATCCCGTAGTCACCTGGTAGTGATGTGATGTGCATCAAAACACCGCTTGCTCGTTTGTTCATAAAGTTTACCTCAAATTATTTTTTACACTTATGATTATAATGCAAACGCTTGCATAAGTCAAGAGTTTTTAACAAAAAAATGGGATTTTTTATATTTTTTTGAATGAATGTTCGTGAAATAAACGCTTTCATATCTAAATTATAGCTTTTTTAGATACACGGGCTCTTAGTTTTCTGAAAAATACGTCAACTTCGAATATAAAAAATAGTCGGAACTAGTTCTGTCTAACCATTTTTTATGATCCTTTTATATAGATGTTACACTTTCTCTTTCAATGAGATGGAAGGGAATAGTTACTTTCTGAGGCTTAGTATTTTCATCTTTCAGGATAGCAACTAATTTGCGAACACTTTCTTTTCCCAGTTCCTGAATGTTAATGTCATAGGTTGTTAAGAAAGGATGCATGATTTCTGCAAACGAAGAATTGTTAATGGAGATAATAGAATAATCTTTCGGAATCTTTATTCCTTGATTGTTTACCCATTGGATAAGCCGAAGGGCAACAAGATCATCTTTAACAACCAATGCTGTAGGTAGAAAAGTTCGCAAGTGCTTTTTAAACGAATCAATCGTCTGAGATGAGAAAACAAGTTCAGGTAAGCTTTTTATATGCAACTCACTAACAGCATCTTTATAACCTTGATAACGTTCTTGGCCTACCTGACCAAAAAGATCATCTGTGACAAAGCCGATGGTTTGGTGACCTCTGGAATTAAGATACGAAACTGCTTCTTGCCCTATTGCCTTGTTATCATTATCGATATAAGTAACTTTATTAACATTGTCCACTGCTGCTCCAATTACTACAAAAGGAACTTTTTCTTTTAAGAGATAATCTTTAACAGGATCTTTTGTTTCTGAATAGAGGATTATAAATCCATCTGCACGTTTTTGACGATGCATCAGTTTAACTTGCTTAACCAATTCATCTAAAGTTGCTCCAGTAGCGATGCTGACAACCTGAGAATTACAACTAGCTTCTTCGTTAATCGCTGTTAGAATTTCCATATAGAAGGGTTGGCTAATATTTTCACGATTTGTTAAAGGTGGAAGTATAACACCTAAACTATGTGTTAAGCCAGTCGCCAATACTTGCGCAGCTATATTAGGAACATACCCTAATTCATCCATAGCCGCTCTGACTTTAATCTTGGTTTCTTCTGAAATAGCCGGATTATCTTTTAACGTTCGACTAACTGTCGACGGGCTGACACCAGCCTTCTTGGCAACATCCTTAATTGTAGCCATATATATCCCTCTCGTTTCTATTCATAATCTAATTTGCTGAAGTGTGAGAATTACCCAATATAATTACTATCAAGGTAATATTATAGCATTTAAGCAGAGAACTTCAAGTATTTTTGCAAGCGATTGCAAAAAAATAATTTTTTATAACAAATTACTTGACAGAAAATGAAAACGGTTGCATAATATAGCAGTAAACTAATTTTTTGGAGGAATTCGAAATGAAAAAATGGCAAAAAGTGCTACTTGGTAGTGCAGGATTACTAGTTGCTGGATCGCTCTTGGTAGCTTGTGGGTCTAACTCAAGCAAGAGTTCAAGCTCAGATAGTAAGACTTTGAAACTTTGGGTACCAACAGGTGCTAAGAAGTTATACAAAGACACAGTCGCACAATTTGAAAAGAAATCTGGCTATAAAGTTGACATGGTTGAAATGGAAGATCCAAATGCTCAAGAAAACTTGACTAAGGATGCTTCTACTGCTGCAGATGTCTTCTCACTTCCACATGACCAACTCGGTAAATTGGTAGACGCTGGAGCTATCCAAGAAATCCCAGAGCAATACTCAAAAGAAATTGCTGAGCAAGATACTGAGCAAGCTGCCGTAGGTGCTCAATACAAAGGTAAAACTTATGCCTTCCCATACGGTATCGAAACACAAGTTACATACTACAATAAATCTAAACTTAACGAAGAAGATGTTAAATCATATGAAACAATCACTTCTAAAGCAAAATTTGGTAGCAACTTGAAAGAAGTTAATGCTTATGTAACTGGTCCTCTCTTCCTTTCAGTTGGTGACACACTCTTTGGTCAAAATGGTGAAGATGTTAAAGGGACTAACTGGGGCAATGAAGCTGGTGTGAACGTTCTTAAATTCATCGCAGCTCAAAAAGACAACAAAGGATTTGTTAATGTTGATTCAGCTAACATGATGGCTAAATTCGAAGATGGTTCTGTTGATGCTTTCCAATCAGGACCATGGGACTACGCTGCAGCTGCTAAAGCTGTCGGTAAAGACAATCTTGGTGTTGCTGTTTACCCAACAGTTAATATCGGTGGTCAAGACGTTCAACAAAAAGCCTTCATGGGTGTAAAACTTTACGCAGTTAACCAAACACCATCTAAAGGTAACGCTGAACGTATTGCTGCTTCTTACCAATTGGCACAAGCTTTGACAAGCAAAGACAGTCAAAATAACCAATTCACTACTGAATCACGTCATATCATCCCAGCTAACAAAGAAGTTCAAGCTTCTGAAGCCGTTCAAAAGGATGCTCTTGCACAAGCTGTAATTACTATGGGTTCATCTGACCAATACACAACTGTTATGCCTAAACTCAGTCAAATGTCAGTCTTCTGGACTGAAAGTGCTGCTCTTATGAGTGATGCCTATAACGGTAAGATCAAGGAAGATCAATTCCTTACTAAATTACAACAGTTTGATAAAGATTTGGCAGCAGCTAAATAAGAAACCTACAAATGAGATGGTAAAGAGGCAGGTGAAGGTCCTAGCCTCTTTATCTATGACTTATAGACAAAATAAAAACATCACTAATCATACATTTATCTGAGGAGATATCTATGTCACAAACAATCTACGACACAACTCCTATGCGCCAGGTCTTCAAAGAGGGTACATGGGATGTCAAATTATCCTTTCTGGTAATGGGATTGGCAAACTTGGTCAACAAACAGTTCACCAAGGGTTTGCTCTTCCTCCTCTCTGAGATTGCCTTTTTAGCGGCATTCGTCATCCAAATTGTCCCAGCTCTCCAAGGCATGATAACCTTGGGTACTCAAGAACAGGGTGAAGCCATTAAAGAAGTTAATGGTATCAAGCTAACTGTGCAAGTTGCTGGAGATAACTCGATGCTCATGTTGATTTTTGGTCTTGCTTCAGTAATCTTCTGTGCAGTCTTTGCTTATATTTACTGGTGTAACCTTAAAAGTGCTCGCCATCTCATGGCTCTTAAGCAATCAGGTCGTAAGGTACCTAACTTTATTGAAGACTTTAAGACCTTGGCCGATGGTCGCTTCCATATGGGGCTAATGTCTATCCCATTGATTGGTGTTTTGCTCTTCACCATCTTGCCTTTGATCTACATGATTTGTTTGGCCTTTACAAACTTTGACCACAATCACCCAGCTCCTAAATCACTTTTCGACTGGGTTGGCTTTGCAAGTTTTGGTGAAGTCCTACAAGGTCGTATGGCTGGTACTTTCTTCCCACTTTTGACTTGGACCTTGATTTGGGCGGTTGCCGCAACAGCAACTACTTTCTTCTTCGGTATTGTCCTTGCCCTCTTACTTAACACTAAGGGGCTAAAATTCAAGAAAGTTTGGCGTACGCTCTTCGTTATTACTATCGCCGTTCCTCAGTTCGTATCACTTCTTTTGATGCGTAACTTCCTTAATGACCACGGTCCTTTGAATGGTTTGCTTCAAACCTTGCATCTTACAAGTGGTCCGATTCCATTCTTGACTGATCCAGTTTGGGCTAAATTCTCTATTATCTTGGTTAATATGTGGATTGGTATTCCATTCACAATGTTGGTCGCAACTGGTATCATCATGAACTTGCCAACTGAGCAGATTGAAGCAGCTGAAATTGATGGAGCAAGTAAATTCCAAATCTTCAAGAGCATCACTTTCCCACAAATTCTCTTGATTATGGCGCCATCTTTGATTCAACAATTCATCGGTAATATCAATAACTTCAACGTTATCTACTTCCTTACTGGTGGTGGACCTACTAATTCTGAATACTATCAAGCGGGTTCAACTGACCTCTTGGTAACTTGGCTCTACAAACTGACTGTTAGCGCTAAAGACTACAACTTGGCATCTGTTATCGGTATCTTGATTTTCGCCATCTCTGCAACATTCAGTCTCTTGGCCTACACAAGATCATCTTCATTCAAGGAAGGGGCTGCTAAATAATGAAACGTAAGAAAAATCTTTACCTAACTGGTACTTATATCCTATTGACAGTTCTAGCTGTCATCTGGTTGATTCCGATTCTCTGGATCTTCCTTACAAGTTTCCGTGGTGAAGGAGCTAATGCGGTACCGTACTTCTTCCCTAAGACTTATACTCTTAATAACTACATCAAACTCTTTACCAGCGATGCTTATCCATTTGGAAAATGGTTCATCAATACCTTCATCGTTGCCACATGTACATGTATCCTCTCAACTTTGATTACCGTTGGGATGGCCTATTCACTTAGCCGTATTAAATTCAAACACAGAAATGGCTTCTTGAAATTGGCACTTGTGCTTAACATGTTCCCTGGTTTCATGTCAATGATTGCGGTCTACTACATTTTGAAAGCACTCAATTTGACACAAACCTTGACATCTTTGGTTCTGGTTTATTCTGCTGGGGCAGCACTTGGTTTCTACATTGCGAAAGGTTTCTTTGATACCATTCCTTACTCATTGGATGAATCAGCAATGATTGACGGTGCAACTCGTCTTCAAATCTTCACTAAGATTACCTTGCCACTGTCTAAACCAATTATCGTCTATACTGCTCTCATGGCCTTCATGGGACCTTGGGTAGACTTCATCTTTGCATCTGTTATCCTCGGTGACGTTAAAGATAAATATACTGTTGCCCTTGGACTCTATCAAATGCTTAACCAAGACGCTATCAATGAATGGTTCCTTCCATTTACCGCAGGTGCTATTATCATCGCCATCCCAATCACCCTTCTCTTTATCTTCATGCAGAAATACTATGTTGAAGGTGTAACCGGCGGATCAGTTAAATAATAAAGGATAAATGATATGACAACTCTTAAACTGGATAAAATTTACAAAAAATACCCAAATGCAACTCACTACTCTGTCGAAGATTTTAGTATCGACATTAAAGACAAGGAATTCATCGTTTTCGTAGGGCCTTCAGGATGTGGTAAATCTACAACTCTCCGTATGGTTGCTGGACTTGAAGAAATCACAGAAGGTAAACTCTATATTGATGGTGAAGTGGTTAATGACAAATCACCAAAAGACCGTGACATTGCCATGGTATTCCAAAACTACGCCCTTTACCCACACATGACTGTTTATGAAAATATGGCCTTTGGTCTTAAACTTCGTAAATATAAAAAAGACGATATCGACAAACGTGTGCGTGAAGCTGCTGCTAGCCTTGGTTTGACTGAGTTCTTAGATCGTAAGCCGGCAGACCTTTCTGGTGGTCAACGTCAGCGTGTAGCTATGGGACGTGCCATCGTTCGTGATGCTAAAGTCTTCCTCATGGATGAGCCTCTTTCAAACTTAGATGCTAAGCTTCGTGTTACCATGCGTGCCGAAATTGCTAAAATCACTCGTAATATTGGGGCAACTACCATCTACGTAACCCACGACCAAACAGAAGCCATGACCCTTGCTGACCGTATCGTTATCATGAGTTCTACTAAGAACCCTGATGGTTCTGGTACTATCGGTCGTATCGAGCAAATTGGTACACCTCAAGAACTTTATAATGAGCCAGCCAATAAATTTGTTGCCGGATTTATCGGAAGTCCTGCTATGAACTTCTTCAATGTCAAAGTTGATGGCAACCGTATCACTAACTCTGAAGGCTTGGATATTGCAATTTCTGAAGGTCAAGCTAAAATTTTGAAAGAAACTGGTTATCAAGGTAAAGAAGTTATCTTTGGTATCCGTCCTGAAGATGTTTCAAGCCGTCCAATCGTTCAAGAAGTATATCCAGATGCCAATGTTGATGCTGAAGTCGTTGTTTCAGAGCTCCTCGGTGCAGAAACAATGCTTTACCTAAAACTTGGAGAAACTGAATTTGCTGCTCGTGTTGATGCGCGTGACTTCCACAATCCAGGTGAAAAAGTTACCTTACTTTCAACGTTGCTAAAGGTCACTTCTTCGACGCTGAAACAGAAAAACGTATCAGCTTGTAAGCACAAAAAATCAGCCTTCCTGAGCTGATTTTTTGTATGGCTTGATCAAACTACCTTTTAACTTTTACTTCCTGATACTCACTAACCATAACTCTATCAATCTATGATATAATAGCCCTTGGCACCTCGACACCGCCTACGAAGGGAGGTGAATTTGCCTATGATGGATTTACT
>NZ_CM002133.1:731328-740567 GCF_000448665.1 Streptococcus sp. HSISS2
AGGTGAATTTGCCTATGATGGATTTACTATTCAAAACTATCATCGGACCTATTGTGGTCGGTGTTATCCTTCGTCTAATCGACAAGTGGTTAAACAAGGATAGATAGTGCTAAAAAAGACCCCGAGCTTATGTGGAAGTTAGCTTGGGGTCTTTTCTTGCCTATGATATAGACTTACTATTCAATACAAGAGTATTATGTCATAAAAGCTTATAATTGTCAAGAAACTTGAAGATATTCACTAAGTAGAGATCCTAGTCTTTAGTCTTGTCTTCTTCGTCTTTTTTATCATCATCGGTCTTATTTACAGCCGCTTTAAATTCGGATAGCATTTTACCAATAGATTGACCAAGTTCTGGCAAGCGTTTAGGACCAAAGATGAGGAGGGCTCCTAGGACAATGATGATAAGTCCTGGGGCTCCGATATCACGTAGAATTCCCATGAGATTTCCTTTCTATTTATCTTTATATTTTCTTTGTTTACGTTTATAAATGAGCTTACTAAGCGTTACGCTAACTTCATAAAGCAAGATTAAGGGTGCCGTCATGGCCAAGTCGCTAATAAAGTCAGCTGGTGTCAGAATGACCGCCAAAACTAAGAGAATAAAGTAAGCATAGCGTCTATAGTGTGTCAGAAAAACTGGTGTTATTATGCCGATAGATGTCAAAAAACTCACAACTACGGGAAGTTCAAAGAGAACAGCCAAAGGCACTGTCGTATGCAGTAAAAAACTGAGGTAGTTTTGCGCTGTAATTTGTGTATTAAAGAGCCCTTCGCCTAGTTTTAAAAGCACTTCTAAGATAGCTGGACTCACAAAATAATAGCCAAAAGCCAAGCCCAATACAAAACAGACAAAAGTTGCAGGTATATAAGCAAAGATTGCACGAGCTTCATTGTCCCTCAAACCTGGTTTCACAAACTGCCAAATCTGGTAGGTCGTGAAAGGCAAAGTGACCGTAAAAGCCATGAGACTTGCTAGATTAATGTAAATCCAAAGAATATCGTTAGGTCCTAGAACTAACAAAGGCTTGTCAAATCCTCTTGTCAAATAAGCATAGAGCTCCCCGGCGAACAACAAGGTGATACAAAAAACTAGGAAAAAGCAAATGACTACTGCAATGAAGCGTCTCCGAAATTCCACCAGATGCTCAACAATTGTCATCTCATCCTTATTTCTTACCATGCTGTTTCACCGTCACAAAGGCAATAATAACAATAAAGATCAGTTGTGGAATCAAGACTTCCAAGCTTGGATAGATACCAGCCCAATCAATGGTTGGGAAACCACTAATCAAATGATTAGACATCATATTAGTCAACTGAAGGGCATGAATGCTGACACCGAGCATCTTAAAGGCCAGGGCATAAATCAACCAAGTTAAAATAAAGAAGATACGATGTGGTTTAATATAGTGACTCGCTTTAGTCATAGCTACAGCAATGATAACAAGAACTGCAATGGCTAAACCAATACCAATCAAGAAATTAGCTGTCGTGATACGTGGGATAATACCAACATAGAAAAGGATTGTCTCGGCACCTTCACGGAAAACAGCCAAGAAACTGAGGGCAAACATTGACACAAAACTTCCGGTAGCTGTCACCGCCTTCATCTGACGATCCATAAAGTCATTCCACTGTTTAACTGAAGACTTGCTGTGGAGCCATATTCCGATAAGAATCATCATCGCAACTGCAAAGATACCAACGCCACCTTCAATAATTTCACGGTTAGCCCCAGAGGTCACAGCTGGAAAGACAACTTGCAAGATAACAGCTATAACTGCGCTGGCAAGAACACCAGCAAGGGCTCCGCCATAAACCCATTTGAGTCCCTTACGCATCTTGGCTGCCTTAAGAGTTGTCACAAGGGCCATAACGATGAGGAGGGCTTCTACTCCTTCACGCAAGAGAATCAACATGGCATCAAAGGCATTATAAGTAGCGCTAGTATCGATAGCAGATAAATCTGTAATTAAGGCTTGGAGTTTATCTTGATAAGCCTTTTCTTTCCCCTTAACCATGATAACAGGCGTTTCACTCTCCACACGTGTATAGAGGCTAGGATTAGTTGTGCTTACATCTCCTTCAATGGTTGGCCAGATAGTGATGAACTTCTTCATCGTTGCCGCAGCTGTTTTATCATCACCTGCTTGGAATTGACCTAAAGCCTTTTTCAAGAGTTTAATACCATCATTAAGGGTTAAACTTGAGCTTGTACTATCAAGAGGAACTCCCTTGATGAAGTCATCAATTCCACCCTTGAGATCATCATAAGATGACTGGATGCTGGTGAAATCAGTAGGCTCCGTCTCAATACTGCTTCGTAGAAGTGAAATGGCCGTCTCAATCTTACCGTAGTAAGCAGTACTATGGTCACGGACAACAGCTTCATTTCGTGTCCAAGCATTATTTAATTCACCGTAAGTTTTGCGGGTCGCGGCTAGGTCTTTAGCTGTGATGGCATCCTGTAAGTTCTTGAAATAAGGCTCAAGGCGAGTATTTAGTTTTCCTTCTCTGCGTCTAAATCAACAGGATTTTGCTCTTTTTCAAATTTAAGAAGGGCTGACGAGATAGTGGTTAAATCTTCTTCTGTTACATCTCCCTTAATATCAAGAGCCTTGCTGACTTCTTTACCAGCCTTGGAATCGTGATTTTCTTTAGTTTCAAAATCGGACTTAATCTCACCAACCAATTCCTTAGCTTTAGCTTGATCTTTATTTTGAACAGCTGTTGTTGCATCTGTGATTTTGATATAGAGATCACTATAGGATTCAGCAGCTACTGGATAAGTCCAGAATAAGGCCAGTAGCCCCACCAAAACGAGGAGTTTATTCAAAGAGTGCTTGACCAAGGTAGCCTCCTTTCTCCACCCCAGCAAAGCAAGCAAAGAGCCCGCTACCGATATGGGTGATGTACTCGTTCATCTTGTCTACAGCACCAAGATTGGTCTGTATTTTGACAAAACGGTCGGGGTCCTTCTGGTAGGCAATGAAAATCAAGCCTGCATCAAACTGGCCAGTTCTCTCATCAATGCCATCTGAATAGGAATAGGAACGACGTAAGATAGGAAGGTTAACTTCTTTAGCCAAACGGACATGCGAATCGACTGGTAATTTTGACAAATCTACTTCGTCAAACTCATTTTCTTGCCAAAGGGTGCGCCTGATTCCTTGTAACGACCAAAGGTGTTTTCCTGCTCCTGCAAATTGGTACGATCCCAAGTTTCTAGGTGCATCTGTACCAGACGAAGAGCCATATAAGAACCACCCTTCATCCAATCCTTACTGTCAGTCCAGACAACCTTGTCAAATTCCTTTTCTGTCGTAACATTGGCAGTACCGTCCTTGAAACCAAAGAGGTTACGCGGCGTTTCTTTTCGGTCACCAATCGCTGCAAAACCGGACTTGCTCCACTTCATAGTGATGCTATTACGACCTTTGCGGATGAGATTTCGGACCGCATGGAAGGCTACTTGCTCATCGTCGGCACAGGCTTGAATGACGATATCGCCACCAGTGTATTTGTCCTGCAACTGCTCCTTAGGAAATGGTGGCAAATCACGGAAGAGCTTGGGACGTTTAGATTTCAAACCTAATTTCTTGAGAAAGCTAGCAGAGACACCAAACGTCAGGCTCAAGCGATAGGGGTTCAGTCCGACCGTTTCCCCTGTATCTTTTGGTGGTAAGAACCCATTGGCACTATTTTTTGAACCAACTGCCCTTCGACTAATTTACTACTATAATCGGTCCAGTCTTTAAAGAGCTGGATGACTTCTTTTTTGTCCGTCGTGTGAAGATCTAATACCACCAAATAGCAAGCCTTCTGCATAGGAGTCGTAATCCCAGCCTGGTGTTTACCATAAAAAGTGATATCTTCATCACCATCATAAGCCTTTTTACTTGAACTATCCTGATTAGCGAAAAAAGCAGATGCACCAGAAAGACCAAGTGCAAGACCAGCCCCTCCAATACCTGCTTTTTTAAGAAATTCACGACGGTCCATTTTTCGATTTAAAAATTTTTCGTCAGTCATTTTTCTTATTTCCCATCTAGGATAACACCCATTTGTGATAATGGTTCACCAAGTTTCGTTACAGCTTCGGCCAATTCCTTAGTATCTGTTTCACTCAAATCAGTATAAGACTTATAGTTTTTATCATCAATCATGTGTTTGTTCAAAAGTCCATTCACATTCTTAAACTTTGTTTCCAAAGTCTTCACAAGCTTAGCATCTTTCTTCTCAATCAATGGTTTGAAGAGTTCAAAGATTTTTTCAGCCCCTTGAATATTGGCACGGAAGTCGTAGAGATCAGTGTGTGAGAAGACTTCTTCTTCACCTGTAATCTTTTGAGTGGCTACTTCGTTAAGAAGGTCTACAGCTCCTGTCAACATAATATCTGGAGTAACTTTAACAGTTGCAATTTTAGCCTTGAGTTCCTTGATATCCTTAACCAATTGATCTGCATAAGTCGCAGTCCCATCCGTCGTGTTGTCCTGCCACATGATGCGTTCAATACGGTGGAAACCTGACCAGCCGTCTTCTGATTTATTTTCATCCATGTAATCTACCAAACGGTAATCGATTTTCACATCAGACTCACCAAAGCTTTCTGCAATTGGTTCTGAACGTTCGTAAGCCATACGAACTAATGGGTATTGTTTCTTAGCTTCTTCAAGATTTCCTGACTTGAGAGTTTCACTGAATCCCTCAGTATCTTTCAAAAGCTGATCAATTTCGCCTTCTACGAAAGTCTTGTAATCACTTGTAGCCTGCTTCAATTGCTTTTGCTCACTGGCTGTGAGTTTTGAGCTCGTTGGGCTTGAATTACCAGATTTGGCACAAGCTGTTAACAAAAGACCTGATGCTAAAAGAACAACACCAAGTTTATTTAATTTTTCATGAATGCCTCCTATTTTCAAGATAGTGTGCGACATCTGTCGATATATATGTGAATCGCCGCTTTCATGTTTATGAAAAACGAACGATGATAAGTCAATAATGATCTCTCGTATGTAAGAGAACATAATTCTAAACTAACAGAAGAAACCTGCACTGTCAACGGTTTTAGCCTATTTAAGAACTATTCTAAAGAGCAGATAAGAATGATTCTAAATAAAAGAAAACAACAGGAAATAACCTGTTGTCACTTATTATTTCATCCGTCGTTTTCTAAGGAATCCTAGGCTAAGAATGCTTAGAAGACCTGCTAAAAAGAGTCCACGATTTGTCTTTTCACCAGTGGATGGCAGTTGCTTATCAGTTTGACGACTAGCTTCAGTCTTAGCCTGACCATTGCCATGATTAACAAGTTCAGCATCTCCAACAAGGTACTCTTGACTTGAGGTTTTAACAGTTGTTTTTGTTAACTCAGTATCTCTATCAGCAAATGACCCGTTCCTTTCAGAAGGCTGATCTACTGCCGCAGTTGGCGTCTGAGCATTGGTCAAACGAATAATAGTCGCTGTTAGTGGATCCAAGGTCAAGATGTGATTGTTGATTGTCACACCTGATAACTCACTAATGCCGGATAGATTGACTTGACTGCCATCTGCCAAAACCAGATAGGATAGGCCATTTGTAATCTTGCTCAAATCAAACTGACGAGCCTTGCTATCAGCATTGACATAGACCAGGTAACGATCACCATTGGAAGCAACAGTTTGGTATCCTAATACCAAATCTTCTTGAGCCACATTGTTCTGACCAGGAACTGTCAATAGCGTCACACGAGTATCCACATCTGCTTTTGATTTGAAATTGAAGGCATCTGTAGACTTACGTAAAGCGATTAACCCTTTGGTAAATGCACGTGTTTTCGTATTTTCTGGGAATAACTTAGTATCAGTAGCCTTAGTCCAGTCAAAATGGTTAACGGCGTCACTAGAATCATAAGAATCATGGATAAAGTACGGATAATCAAATGGATTGCCCTTTTCATCCACTAAGAGATGGGACTTATTCGGCACCTTGTCCTCAGACACAGGATAACGGTAGGCAGGATCACGGAACTGTTTGGTGCGACCGTATTCCTGACCAGAGTGAATAAATGGTGTTCCCTGAGCGGTCAAGACCATGAGGTTTCCTAAACGCAAGCGACGATGAATTTCAGCATTATTCTCAGGCTTGCTTGGATCCTTCTTGATTGATTGGGCGATAATATCAAAAAGGGTCAAATTATCGTGAGCAGCAATATATTGAATCACATCACCTGGAGAATCAGCCTCGAAGTTAGTTGGTTGTGCCTTGATATTGTCAAAAACCTTATTAATATCACGTTTGCCACCTGTGATAAAGGCAGGTGTCCCCTCGTTTGGATAACCTGATTTGAGGGTGTTTCGAATATCGTCTGAAAATACAGCTACGGTATCTGTGTCTTTCATCCAAGACTGATCGGCAGGCTGAACAGGGCTATTTTCATCGCCAGTATAAGTCACCCAGCCCTCACCAAGCATAATAAGGTTTGGATTTAGAGCGCGTGCTGTATGATAAGCTTGCTCGATACTTTCAGCATCATGATCACCCATCATATCAAAACGGAAACCATCCACCTTGTATTCCTTAGTCAATAAGCAATCGAATCAACCAAGACACGACGGCTCATATAGTGAGTTGTTCCAAGACGCCCTCCACCAAAATTCGAACGTGGTGTGCCATCAGCATCCATAAAGTGATAATAATTTGGCTCAAGATCCTCAAAGATAGCTGTCTTATCTGTATGATTGTAGACCACATCCAAGATAACTCCCATACCGTGATTATGAATAGCCGCAACTAAATTCTTGAATTCTTCAATACGTTTAGCAGGATCACTTGGATTTTCAGAATACATACCCGTCAAAGAGAAATAGTTTTGTGGATCATAGCCCCAGTTGTAGTTACTATTACTTGAAGCGTAGGTATCCAAACGCTTCCCATTTTGCATTTCATTAACAAAATAGTAGCTTAATACTGGTAAAAGCTGAATATGGGTAACACCAAGATCTTTAAGATAATCCAAACGCTCCGCAAAGGCTGCGAAGGTACCAAATTGGTGCTTCAATTCAGCTGAGATTGCTTTATCAGAGGTAAAATCACGGACATGAGCCTCATAAATGATGGCATCTTCTCGAGATTTAAAGTTAGGAATCTTAGCGTAATCAAGGTCTTTTGGTCCATAATTAGCAGGATCTACAAAGGCAGCCTTGGCAATCTTATGGTCAGGTCCCTTGCTGGCATCGTCACTATTCCAAGCAGCCAAAGACTTAGCATAAGGATCAAGAACGATTACTGACTGATCACCACGTTTAATGCGGTATTGATAGAAATAACCTGTTAAGTTTTCAAGACCAAGGTCAGTCGCAAGCAAGTCAGCTTGCCAAGTCCCTCGAGGTCCTTTGCTTAGGGCATGTTCAGCAAGCACCTTGTCTTGATTATTCTTATCATAGACAATGATATCTACTTGATCAGCACTTGGTGACCAAAGGGTCACATGTGCCTTACTACCATTCTCTTCTAGACGAGCACCCAATTCTCCATTATAACTATAGAGTGCATCCTTCAATTGCCAACTCTCAGACGTTTTAAAACTATCATTGCCCAAAGTGACCTTGTAAGGCAGATTTTCCGCAGCAAAATCACCTGTTAATGTAGCTTTTTTGCGTTTAGCATCCAACTCAAGCTGTTTAAGAGTTGCACTGTTACCATCCTTGTCTGTCACCTTTAGGTCTTTGAGAATGTCCTCAGATGAAACATCTTCTAAATTGGTGAAGCTAAGTTCGATTTGGCTTGGACTAAGCTGCTGAGCTCCAGTCAAACGTACATCCTTAACAAAATAAGGGTTGGTGTAGACTGTCGTATCAGTATCTCGTACGAAAAGCTGACGAGTTTTTTCAAGTCACTAAATTTATAATCATTTGGTTGAATTTTCACATCATCTCCTATTTTGCTCTCATCTAAGAGTAAAAATCCGATAGATTTAGCAGCCTCGGTTAGCGGAATGTCTAAATAAGCACCATACTTACCATTTGGTTGGAAATTGACACCATCAGGCCAATTACTTGGAGCGTCCTTAACATCACCCCAATACCAGACAGACTTATTACTATAGTCGCCATCCGTACGGAAATAATTGATACGAACGTGATCTTGAGGGATAGGTTGATAACTGTAAACTTGAAAATCCTTGTCAATCCAAGCCTCATTCATTTGAGGACTAAGAATTTCTACTGCTTTATCCCCTGAAAGGTTCGTTCCAGCAGCATTATTAATAAGGAAGCTAAGTTTTTTAGGTGTTGAAGACAACTTCACATCTAAATAGACGCCATAATCATCCTGTTTGGCTTCTGCAAATGAGGTTGCTCCTGTTGGCCAAGCACCCTTCTGAGATGATGGCGTCTCCACATCATCCCAAGTCCAAAGCCCAAGTGAAGCCTTGTCTGGACTTGGCAACTCTTGGAAATGCAAGCGAATAGTCCCTTCAGCAATAGGGTCCTCAGACGCATTCGTAAGAGTTTGACTATTATTAGTACCTACTGTTTTTGGCGTGTTTTCGCTAGTTTCAGTTAGCTTGGGAATCCCAGTACGGCCAGTATTTTCTTCTGGAAGAGAAACTGGCTCATTTTCTTTGAACACCGTGGCATTCTCAGCTGCTACAGGAGCTGTTGGCGTTTCAGTTACTAGTCCACTGGTAGTAAGACTAGGATCAGCTTGTTCTACCTGTGTGCTAGAGTCGGGCGTTGATACTGCTTCATCTGCTTTTACTCCTTGAACTGCAGCAAAGCTCAAAAAAATAGCTCCAATGGTTACAGAAGCCAAACCTAACTTGTACTTACGAAGACTATAACGAAGGACTTTTTCGTTATTAGATTGAGTATTTCTTTTCATTATAACTCCTTATGATAGCGTTTTCACATTTTCTAATATACCATTTAGATTACATTTATGCAAGCGTTTTCGCTCTTTGAAAATAAAAAGAGAACCATTAGATTCTCTCAATTTCTTAATTATAAACAGAATAATAACGCTTAATCCCTGCTACAATCGCATTAGCCAAAGTTTCTTGGTAAGCAGACGTCGTTAAGCGAGCTGCTTCTTGAGGATTTGACAAGAAACCTAGTTCTAGAAGGACTGCTGGGGCTGTTGTTTCTCGCAAGACCGCAAAGGTGCGACGCTTAACGCCCTGATTCTGAGCGCCAGTTGCGTTAATAAGGCTGGACTGGATAGCATTTGCCAGGGTATCACTCATGCTCAAACGAGTC
>NZ_CM002133.1:740579-741781 GCF_000448665.1 Streptococcus sp. HSISS2
AGACCAGATAGGTACTTGAACAGTACGGACACCTTTAGGGCTATAGACATCACTGATAATGACATCAAATGTTCCAGCATCCTTGTTATTGTTGACTACTGAAATCGTACCGACTGGTTTATTATGTTTAACGTCTACCACCGTTTCAGTGACATAGTAGCGTTTGTTAGTGTTATCTACGATATAAAGGTCAGCACGATAATTGCCAAGCGAATTCTTGTGTTCATTAGACTTGAT
Source organism: Streptococcus sp. HSISS2 (assembly GCF_000448665.1). Classification (NCBI taxonomy): domain Bacteria; kingdom Bacillati; phylum Bacillota; class Bacilli; order Lactobacillales; family Streptococcaceae; genus Streptococcus; species Streptococcus sp. HSISS2. Next base: position 740,817 of record NZ_CM002133.1, read on the forward strand.
AGTGACACGATAACTACCATCTGATTGGCGAGTCGCTTTGTGCCAGATAAGGTCATCTTGACCGTTCACAAGACTCCATGATGGCACTAAGACTTCCTTAACACCATTTGGAGCAGAAATATTACGAACAACTGCATCAAAAGTTCCCAATTCAACATTATTGTTTTCAATAATGAGACTTGCAGTAGGACGAGTTTGGGTAACTTCTACCACTTTTTCAGTAAGGTAGAAGCGATTGTTTGAGTCATCTACAATATAAGCATCGGCACGGTATTTACCAGTTGAATTCTTATGGTCTGTTGCCTTAATCGTCACACGGTAAGAGCCGTCAGCTTGACGAGTTGCCTTATGCCAGATAAGATCATCCTGACCACCAGCTAAACTCCATGAAGGAACAAGGACTTCTTTCAAACCTGTAGGAGCAACAATATTACGAACAACTGCATCAAAAGTACCTGCTGCCGTATTGTTGTTTTCAATCGAAAGGACACCACTTGGACGTGCATAGTCAACCGATACTACTTTTTCTGAAATATAGTGACGATTGTTAGAGTTATCTACAATATAAGCATCCGCACGGTAATTACCTTTATTGCCCTTATGCTCACTTGCCTTAATGGTTACACGATAGCTGCCATCGCTTTGTTTAGTTGCCTTATGCCAAATAAGGTCGTCTTGACCGTTTTCAAGGCTCCATGATGGCACCAAAACATCCTTAACACCCAAAGGTGCTGTGATATTAGTGATGACGGCGTCAAATGTACCCTTTTGGGCATTGTTATTCTCAATAGCAAAACTTGCTTTTGGTCTTAGCTGCTCAGGGGTCTTGCCAATGAAGACTTGCGTTGTCGTTCCCCTACACCAGTCAATTGTCCATCTTTCTGAACATAGTAAAGATGAACATTATAGAGACCTGTTGTGTTTTTATGAGCTGAAGCTTTTACATTGACAGTATAAGCACCATA
>NZ_CM002133.1:743416-746745 GCF_000448665.1 Streptococcus sp. HSISS2
ACGGTCAGCCGTATACCAAATAATATCATCCTGACCATCAACTTCTGACCAGATAGGCACTTTTACAGTCTCAACTCCATTTGGTGCCTTGACATTAGAAATGACAACATCAAAGCTACCTAGAATTGGGTTGTTATTGACAATCGAGATAACACCACTCAAATCACCTTGAGTTGGATCTGCCTCAACACCGACATTAGCTGTAAATCGCCCAGTATAATCAACACTTTGGTCAAAGACATGTTTTCCTGGCAAAAGATTAGCCGTCGCTGAGAACTGCCATGCACCAGTTTTACCGTTATAGCGCATATTCTTAGCACTTGTAGCTGTAAGTGTTGTTGATGGATATTGAGCAACCCAGAAGTTTTCAAGACCAAATTGAGAGGTTAAAACTGGACCTCTGTAACCTAGATTGTTTTCATCCAACCAGCTGGCACTTGTGTAGAACATCAAGTTGTTATAGCCATACTTACGCATTTCATTAACCCAGGCTTGGGTATTACGGTTGATGTTTGGAAGCATGTTGGAATCTTCAAAGTCATTAACCATAACAGTGCTCTTTGGAAGGGTAAGTCTTTGTGCTGCTTCGATATAGAAGCGAGCCTCTGCACGTGCTTCTTCCTCAGTTGTGTATCGAGAAAAATGATAAGTCGATACTTGGAGGCCTGCGATTTGAGCATTGCGAACCTGTGATGGAGCTTTGGGATTATTGTACCAAGTGTCTTCAGTCAATTTAACGACGACACCACCCACACCTTGGCGGGCAAGAGCACGGTAATCTTCTACACTGATATCACCGTTATGGCTGCTAACATCAATAAAAGTCTTAGGCTGAACCCTAAGATTTGTCGAAGAGACATCCGAAGAATTCGTTAATTTAGCAGGTGTGGCAACAGCGTTGTTAGGGGCCTCAGAAGCTGTTGAATGTGCAGAAGCGGTCACACTCTCAGAGCTAGCGTTTGAAATCGCTGTTGATGTAGACGTAACAATCGTTGTTGAGTTAGCTACAGATGTTGATGCAGTTGAGGTTACAGCCACACTAGACACTTCCGAACTTTGTTTAGCAATAGCTGTAGAGACTGCTGGAGTGTTAGCTTTTGGCACTTCACTTGTTGCTACAGAGGCAGGGGCTGAAACGGTTGAGCTTGGTGTTTCAGTAAGTGACGCTTCACCACCAAAAATTTCTGCTGCAGTCGCAGGTTGATAGTGGTTTCCTTCAGTAATAGAAGGCGTTTGTGTTGCCACTTCATCAGCTTGAGCAACCTGAGTAGTTACAGCCAAGAGAACAGCCGCACTGGCATAGTAGATAAAATCTTTCGTTCGCATTTAACTTTCCTTTTGCATTTGTAATACTTGAACCATTTTACCACATAAAAACTTTCGTGGAAAGGTTATTATTAAAAATTTTCTAAATAAAATAGAAATATTATAAAATTATAAACAAACTTTCTCTCTTGATAGAGAACTCTTTAACTTATTATTCGTATTTTTCTTCAAAACTATTGAAAATCCGTAACGATTTTTCAAATAAATACAAATAAAAATGCATGAAAAAATTCTCGAACCTTTGTCCGAGAATTTAATTCATTTATCTTATTTACGTTTTGGTGGGTTATGGATAGCTTCTCCAAGTACGTCAGCAAAAGCTTCGTACATATTTTCAGAGAAGGTTGGGTGACCATGAATAGATTGCAAGAGTTCATCTACAGTCAATTCATTTTCCATAATAGTTGATGCTTCGTTAATCAATTCGGCTGCAGCCGGACCAATAATGTGTACACCAAGGATTTCATGGTACTTCGCATCTGCAACGACTTTAACAAAACCTTGAGCTTCGTTGGAAGCAATGGCACGTCCGTTACCAGCAAAGCTTGATTTACCAATCAGAACATCACCGTATTTAGCGCGTGCTTCTTCTTCAGTAATACCACACATCGCAACTTCTGGGTGTGTGTATACAGCAGCTGGTGTGTAGTCAAGGTGAGCCTTACGAACGTTACCATGCATAGCATTTTCAGCTGCAACTTCACCCATACGGTAGGCAGCGTGAGCGAGCATCTTGGTTCCATTGACATCACCTGGAGCATAGATTCCTGGAATAGATGTTTCTTGGTAAGCATTAACTTTGATACGACCACGGTCGAGTTCAAGGTTAAGATTTTCAAGACCATCCAACTGAGGAACACGTCCGATAGAAAGAAGGGCACGGTCAGCTACAATCTCTTCACCATTATTAAGTTTAAGGGTCAATTGGTTGTTAGCTTCTACAATCTCAGAAACTCCGACAGATGTCATAATCTTCATACCCTTCTTAGCAAGGATTTTTTGAAGTTCAAGTGATACTTCTTTATCCATAGCAGGGATAATGCGGTCAGCCATCTCAACAACGGTTACATCCACACCGTATGAAGCATAAACAAGACCAAGCTCGATACCAACGACACCACCACCCATAACAGCGAGTGATTTAGGCAACTCCCGCAAGTCAAGAATATCGTCAGATGTCATCACAAGTTGTGAATCAATGCCAGGGATATTGATACGTGAAACTTTTGATCCAGTCGCAAGGATGATATTACGTCCCTTGATTGTTTCTGAACCGATTGTAACCGTCTTATCTGGGTTAACTTGACCAAGACCGTTGAAAATAGTCACTTTGTTAGCCTTCAAAAGACCTTGAACACCACCAGTAAGTGTCTTAACGACAGAGTTCTTAAAGTCAACAGTCTTATCCATATCGATAGTGTAGTTTGTTGACGCTAGGTTGATACCACGACCTGCAGCAATCTTAAGTCCATTAAGAATTTCTGCATTTTTAAGGTAGGTCTTAGTTGGGATACATCCTTTATTCAAACATGTTCCACCAAATTCAGATTTTTCAATGATAGCAACCTTACCACCAAGTTGTGCCCCACGAATAGCAGAATAATATCCTGCAGGACCACCACCAACAACGATAATATCGTATTCATTGTCAGCAAGTGGTACTTTTTCTGCAGCAGCTACTGGAGCGGCTTGGGCAGGTGCTTTAGGAACTTCAAGTCCAGCTGATTCCAATTGAGCAGTTGCTTCTGCAGCTGGTGCGCTCGCAGCATTATCAGCCACAACTTCACCTTCTGCTCCGATATAACCAATTACCTCAGTTACTGGAACTGTTTCACCAGCCTGACGAGTAATCTTCAAAAGGACACCTGAATCTTCCGCTTCAAGTTCCATGTTCGTCTTATCTGACATGATTTCAAGAAGGATATCTCCCTCATTAACCACATCACCCTCTTGTTTTTTCCACTCGATGATCTCGCCTTCCTGCATATCAACACCAAGCTTAG
>NZ_CM002133.1:748253-750027 GCF_000448665.1 Streptococcus sp. HSISS2
CCAATTACCTCAGTTACTGGAACTGTTTCACCAGCCTGACGAGTAATCTTCAAAAGGACACCTGAATCTTCCGCTTCAAGTTCCATGTTCGTCTTATCTGACATGATTTCAAGAAGGATATCTCCCTCATTAACCACATCACCCTCTTGTTTTTTCCACTCGATGATCTCGCCTTCCTGCATATCAACACCAAGCTTAGGCATAATAATCTCAAAAGCCATTTATAAGATACCAAGAGCGACCAGAAAGCGACTGAAAATTAGATGTCCGACACGTCAGCTTGCTGACGTAGACGGACGGTCTATTTTCCAAGCTTTCCGCTCGGGTTCAGTTGAGCCCTCTGGTTCGCCCTCTCCTTTCTATTTCAAAACTTCAGTTTTCAGATATTTTATTTCACTTAAATCAACAATTCCATTGGATTTTCAATCAAATGCTTCAAATCAACCATGAATTTGGCACCATTCATACCATCAACAATACGGTGGTCAATAGTTAAGCAAAGTCCCATAATTGGACGCACGACAACTTCACCATCAACAACAACAGGTGTCTGAATAGTTGCTGAAACACCAAGGATAGCTGAGTTTGGTTGGTTGATTATTGGATTAAATGATTTAGTTCCAAACATTCCCAAGTTAGTAATTGAGAAGGTAGAACCTGACATTTCGGCAGCCTTCAATTTACCAGCTTGAGCTTTTTTAATGACATCCTTAGAGGCCACAACAAACTCGGACAAACTCATCTTATCTGCACCATGAACAACTGGCACAATCAAACCATCATCAAGACCAACGGCAATACCGATATTAACAAATTTATGTAATTCGATATTTTGCGCATCATCAATCAAGGATGCATTGAGGTAACGATGTTCCTCCTTCATAAGGGTACGAACGACTGCTAAACCAATCAAATCAGTGAAAGTCACCTTCATACCAGTCTTGTTCATGATTGGATCAAGGACTTGCTTACGAAGAGCCATAAGGTTAGTCATGTCCACATCATAGTTAAGAGTAAATGTTGGTGCAGTCAAGTATGAATGCGTCATTCCCTTAGAAATCGCCTTACGCATAGCAGACATTGGGATAACTTCCACACCTTCTGGCAAGACTTTTTCAGGTTTAGCTTCAACTGCAGGTGCAGCTGCAGCTTCCTTAACTTGTGCTGGAGCACTGATTGCAAGGACATCTTCCTTAGTAATCTTACCACCAAAGCCTGTTCCAGAAACGGTCGCTAAATCAATACCGAGATCTGCAGCAATCTTACGTGCTAATGGTGTTACCTTAGGTTGAGCACCTTTGAAGTTCTCAACGTCATCTGCATGCACCCGACCTTTTGGTCCAGTTCCCGGAACCTGAGCAAGGTCAATGCCCAACTCACGCGCCACCTTACGAGCCTTAGGCGTTGCACGAACTTTGCCACCTTCGTGTGCAACAGGGGCTTGGGCTTGTGCTGCCACTACAGGTGCTTCCACAGTAGCAACTTCTTCAACTTGCGGTGCAGCTGCTGAAACTGGTGCGCTCGCAGCATTATCAGCCACAACTTCACCTTCTGCTCCGATATAACCAATTACCTCAGTTACTGGAACTGTTTCACCAGCCTGACGAGTAATCTTCAAAAGGACACCTGAATCTTCCGCTTCAAGTTCCATGTTCGTCTTATCTGACATGATTTCAAGAAGGATATCTCCCCTCATTAACCACATCACCTCTGTTTTTCCACTCGATGATCTCGCCTTCCTGCATATCAACACCAAGCTTAGGCATAATAATCT
>NZ_CM002133.1:751445-757073 GCF_000448665.1 Streptococcus sp. HSISS2
CTCCGATATACCAATTACCTCAGTTACTGGAACTGTTTCACCAGCCTGACGAGTAATCTTCAAAAGGACACCTGAATCTTCCGCTTCAAGTTCCATGTTCGTCTTATCTGACATGATTTCAAGAAGGATATCTCCCTCATTAACCACATCACCCTCTTGTTTTTCCACTCGATGATCTCGCCTTCCTGCATATCAACACCAAGCTTAGGCATAATAATCTCAAAAGCCATATTTTATGATACTAAGAACGCTAAAATGCGACAGAATTTTAGGAGTTTTACGTTAGTGTGCTTGCACACAAGTAAAACTATCTAAATTCCGAAGCATTTCGTTCGAGTTCAAATCAACTCAAACGCTTTAACGCCCTCTCCTTTCTACTTTAAATTATATTTTCCGATACTCTCACAGTTAAAACAAGAAACACATTTTACTAGCGAGACATATCACTTAACCGTCGCTAGAAAGTTAGTTTCCTTTATTGGCCATCTTGATAATAGCAGCCTTAATCTTTTCAACATCTGGAAGAACCACTTGTTCCAAGACACGCGCATAAGGTACAGGCACATCTTCACTTGCCAAACGTACAATTGGGTGGTCAAGGTAATCAAATGCTTCACTTTCAGTAACCATAGCAGCAATTTCGCCGATAAAGCCACCAGTCTTATAAGCATCATTGACCAACATCAATTTTCCAGTTTTCTTAACTGAGTCGAAAATCAATTCCTTATCAAGTGGAACGAGGGTACGAGGGTCAACGACCTCAACATTAATACCTTGTTCAGCCACTTCTTCAGCCGCCTTAAGAACACGTTCCAACATACGACCATATGATACGATTGTCAAATCAGTACCTTCACGTTTAATCTCACCTTTTCCAAGTGGGATGTAGAAATCAGGATCTTGTGTTACTTCTTCTTTCTTACCGTAAAGTGCCTTAGGTTCCATGAAGATAACAATGTTATTATCTTGAATAGCAGATTTCAAAAGGCCTTTAGCATCATTAGCATTCCCTGGTGCAACCACTTTAATTCCTGGGATGTGGGTCAACCATGACTCAAGAGATTGTGAGTGCTGTGCTGCAGAACCAATCCCTGAACCAGATGCCACACGGAAGGTTACAGGTGTCTTCAATCCACCACCAAACATGTAGTTGTTCTTTGCACCGTTATTAACGATAGCGTCAAGGGCAATTGTGATGAAGTCCATGAAAGTCAAGTCAACAATCGGACGAAGACCTGTGATGGCAGATCCAACAGCAGCACCAGCGATAGCTGCTTCTGAAATTGGCGTATCTCTAACACGTTTTTCACCAAATTCAGCCAACATACCCACTGAAGTACCAAAGTCACCGCCGTAGATACCAACATCTTCACCCATAAGGAAGATGTTTTCATCTTTACGCATTTCCTCACTCATGGCAAGGTTTACTGCCTCACGTAAGGCCATCAATTTTGTTTCACTCATACTTGTTATTCCTCAACCTTTCTCTTTAGTCTACCCATACATCTTCAAAGGCAATTGAAAGTTCTGGATCTGGGCATTTTGAGCAAACTCATACGCTGCATCGATTTGTGCCTTAACTTGGCCTTGAATAGCATCTAGTTCCTCATCGCTTGCGATTTTTCAGAAACCAAATAGTCACGGTATTTAATGATTGGATCGTTATGGTTCTTCCACTCATCAACCTCTTCCTTGGTACGATAAACTCCAGCATCGGCAGTGGAGTGACCAAACCAACGGTAAGACTCTACCTCAACGATAGCAGGACCATTTCCACCACGAACATGTTCCACAGCCTTGCCCATTGTTTCGTAGACTGCCATGACATCATTACCATCCTGACAGTAGAAACCTGGAATACCATAGGCTTCCGCACGTGTATACAAATGAGGAGTGTTGGTAGCTCTATGAATATCCATTGAGATACCATAACGGTTGTTAATGATGAAGAAAATTACTGGTAATTTCCAAGCAGAAGCCATATTGACTGACTCGTGGAAAGAGCCTTCATTAGTAGCACCATCTCCTGAAAAAGGCAACAACGATATTTCCAGTTTCTTTATATTGTTGCGTGAGGGCTGCGCCTACGGCAAGGGCATAGCCACCACCAACGATACCATTGGTACCATAGTTACCTTTTTCGAAGTCAGCCAAGTGCATTGAGCCACCACGGCCCTTTGAAACACCCGTTGCCTTACCAGCTAGTTCGGCCATCATTTTGTTCAAGTCCATGTCTTGAGCAATAGATTGTCCATGACCACGGTGGTTTGAAAGAAAATATCATCGTAGCTCAAGTGTTGAACAGCCCCAACGTTAGCGGCTTCTTCACCAACTGAAAAGTGTGTCATCCCTTGAACAAACCCACGACGAACCAATTTATTAATACGTGAATCAAATTCACGGATACGTTCCATTTTAGTGAACATCTCAAGATGTGTCTCTTTAGAAAGTTTTATCATATCGATCTCCTCTATCGAATTTTTTCTATACATCTAGAATAGGGGAAAAAACTTTATGGGCAAGAAATATGCTTGAAAAATGAAAAGCCTTACATAACTGTCACTAAGAGTCAATTCGTATGCTATTTTTCCAAGGGGTATGATATAATTGAATAGATTTTACCCGAATAGGAGATTATATTATATTGAGTGATGCCATTGTTCACGGGCTTACGGCATGTACAGCTTTTATATTACAAATTGTTATCTTCAAATTAACCACGCATAGACCCGTAAGATACTGGGTTCTCTTTTTAGCTGGAGTAGCGATTATGACTTTCAGCTTTTTAGGTATTCTCTTCCCAAAATCAGGTTTTATAGCGCTTGTATTCCTTCATTCTGTCAAATCATTCAAAAATCTTAGACATACCATCTTGGAATCCTTCTTTATACCATTTACCTTTGCCCTAATGGTAAGGCTTGTGATTTCCCTCATTATTCCAATCTTTTTCCTTTTGTCTTAGATTACAATTTCGCTGGCTTCTTAATCCTTTTCTTAGCCTTCTTACTTTGGTTTGCTCAGAATGCTCTTCTACAAGTCGATTATAATCGCTTAAAGCAAATTGATTCTGCCAGACCATGGTACAGATCTACGTCAGTCGCACTTTATAGTCTAGCAGTCATTTACTTTATTTCGGAATTAATTACGAATAATATCCAACTCACTCTTTTCTTCCTTATTGCTACGGCTTTAATTCTATCTAAACAAGTTACCCTCTATAGAAAGGAATTAAAAGCCCAAACGAGGGCTGCTCAAGAGGTGCATATAGACCTTCTACAAAAATCAAGTCAAAACATCAATATTTGGTATCAAAAAAGACTAGCCAAGAACTTTTTATCAAGGATGAAGCTGAAAATCTCTATGACCTCATTCGCTTCCAACAAAACGACGAAGCTGAGGAACTTATAGATTATTTGTTAACACCAAACCCTTTAGATAAAAAGATTGACCGATTCTACAGAAATAAGCTTGAAAACATAAAATTAGCTGACTTGCAGGCGCTTTTTGAAGCTAAATTTTTAAAGGCTAAAGAACTAGATGTCTGGGTTAGTATGGAAATTCCCGAACCAATCACTGTCTATCCTATTTATCCCTTAGACTGGGTTTATATCTTATCGACTATCTTAGATCATGTCATTGACCAAGCAAGAGACAGTAGACAAAAATACCTTAGCTTTGCCTATTTTAAAGACGAGGACAGTCAGCACTTTGTCGTGGAAAGCTCAAGCACAAAAGAAGATTCACCGATTACTTCTGATTTTAGCGACCCAGAATTAAAACGTGTCACCCACATTCTGGTCAATTATCCAAATGTTAACATTATTTCAAATACACGTGCTGGCATTTATCGTCTACAAATTGAAATTGACATGACCAAAGGAGGTTATCATGATTACTAATATTATCAATCCTCTCCTGCAGGCCATTAGTTTTATTTCTATCTGGTACCTTTATCAAATCATGTCTAAGGTTAAACCATTACCTGGGCACCTCTTTCTCATTTTCCTCTCTTACGTTGCTGGGGCATCTTACTTCAACCTTGTCAAAATCATTGTAGACCCTCTTTTCTTTCTAGTTGTTGACTTGGCTCTTGTTAGAGAACGCTCCTTTTATCATCGACTTCTTTTTGCTTTTATCCAACTATTCTCTTTGATGTTGCCACGCGATTGCTTTCAATCGTCATATTGCCTCATGTCCTACATATCAAGGGAGATGTGAGTCTTGATAATAACCTACATATTCTGACTTACTTTTTAGCTCCTCTTATCATCTTTCTGATCCTTAAGATTTTCGCTATTGATTTAGATCAGATGAGCAAACTCGATGAATACTGGGCGAGACGTAATTGGTTGCGTAGTACCACTTTTCTCGCTGTTTATTACGTCTTTTTCACAGTCATCCATGGTCTTAATAGCGTTCTTCCAACTACGAATGACCCCCAGAACTTATTTGAAATGGTATTTAGAGTGAGTTCAAATAGTATCATCGTTTTGATGCTTTACCTCGCCCTTCTCCTATGGGATTTTTACAATTGGAACGAAGCCGTCCACTCACAGTTCATCAAAAGATTGGACAGAGAACGTTTTAAATTGCTAGGGACTATGACTAACTACAACAAAGCCCTAATCCAAATTATCACCCAAAAACAAAAATTTTCAGAGCTTTACAAAAAAATCTGAAGGATGTCTCAGTAGCTTTAAAGGCTGATGATGCCACAAAAGCTAAAGATTTACTTGAGATTTATAAAACGAGTAATTCCATCATTAGTAGCCCAGAAACTCAAGAAAAATTGGATCAGCTGACTAATCCTATCTTAGCTAGTTTTCTTTCTAATCGTATTGTAGGGACGAGGTCAGCTCATATTGATATCACGATCAATATTAGTCCAAAATTTGGAGAAGTTCCTTTATCAGACTTAGATTTGTACCAACTTCTTCAGACCTCAGACAAAGCTGTTCTCAAACATCTCCGTCCTGATACCAAGATACATAGTAGCTATCTACAAATGGACCATTCCCAACTTTTTGTTGTTGAACTACCAGTCCTAACTGATTCCGTTAGCAAGGATAAGGAGCTTAATGATTTGGTTAAAACGCTGCCAAACGTCGATTACCGAGTCGGTTTCCATGAAGGCTACCTTATTCAAATTATTGAAGTCTTTGAGCCTGGATATTAAAACGATAATAAAAAGAGCCAATGGCTCTTTTTTTGGTGTGCATATAAAGAAAAAGCGCTTGTTTTGGAACCTTTAGAAACAACACAGTTCTAAAACAATAAGGAGTAGTCTATGACAAGGTATGACAGCATTTCTACCTATAAGATATGCTGCTTACAACGGCAATACTTAAAAAGTAATCAACTAATTAGCGGATCTAAAAAGAGACCTCAACCAATCGATTTATATTGTCATATCATCATTTAACTAAAATTTGTAGGATCACCCCCGCGTGTGCGGGAAAAACGGTCTCGCAGTAGTTAGCGGTCAAGTTATGGCAGGATCACCCCCGCGAGTGCGGGAAAAACAGAACTTTGGCACAGCTGAAACCTACCCAGATAGGATCACCCCCGCGTGTGCGGGAAAAACTAAAACGGATGACTTGAAACAGATAGGTTAGCGGGATCACCCTA
>NZ_CM002133.1:759467-783564 GCF_000448665.1 Streptococcus sp. HSISS2
TCCCGCGTGTGCGGGAAAAACGCCTTGCAAACCTTGAGGACCTTGTGCCCCACGGGATCACCCCCGCGTGTGCGGGAAAAACTCAGAGGTCAAGCGACTAATAAGAATGTAGCCGGGATCACCCCCGCGTGTGCGGGAAAAACCATAAGTTCCAAACTTGCTAAATCGTGGTCTTGGGATCACCCCCGCGTGTGCGGGAAAAACTCGAATCTATCGGAAAAGGCAGCGGGGACTATCGGGATCACCCCCGCGTGTGCGGGAAAAACACTAAAAGATCCCAATGAAATTAAGACTTTTCTTTCATCCTAGCTAAGAATTTATTTACTTTAGTTGATAAATGATAGATTAGTCTAGCATCTTTCAAAGCTCTATGAGGAACTTGATCCTCGATCCCATATGCCTTTAGAGCAGTCTGCAATTGATAATTATCCAAGAATAACTTCTCATCCTTGACGTATCTCATTATATCATGAGTTTTATTTATTAATATGGGTAAACCAAATTTATTCAGTTTATTATTGATAAACTGAATATCAAAATGGATATTATAGCCAACTAAAGTTAATTTACCAATAAACAATAAAAATTCAGAAAGTACTTCTTCTAAATCGCGTCCTTCTTGATCTAATAATGATTTAGAAATTCCTGTCAATTTAGAAATTGCAGTAGGTAATTTCTCCTCATACTTAATCAAAGAATTAAATTCCTCTACTTGTTGTCCATTAAACTTGACTGCTCCAATCTCAATGATTGTATTCTTTTTCTCGTCTAGGCCATCAGTTTCTATATCAATAACAACATAAGGTTTTAAAGAGTTAGCTTGTGGTTCTTTATAACTAGAATATCGTTTTATTTTACGAGACTTCGCAGCGTTACTATATCCTAATTTAGGATGATTTTCTGAAGATATCTTTGGGTTAGGTATTAATACTAGTGGAATACCATCAAAATCCACAACAGATTTTTGGGAATTTATCGTATCAAACTGATAACCAATCTCGTTGCGATAGTAATAACTAATCGTTGCCTCTCCTTCACCAACATTTGCCTGAATTCTATTCCATAATTTCTCTCGAATCCTAGAATTAAAATTACCGATGTAAACTCCTGTAGCAATCTCTTGCATCCATTTAGTGAGATCCCCCCTAAGAGACGGAGGGACACTTTTTAATGTCACCACTGTAAAGGGCATCTCACAACTCCTCCTTGTAACTAACACCATGCTTTACAAGCATATCTTTGTCATCCCATAAAGATAGAGTATCGACAAGTAGTTCTTCATCATCGTCAAGATCAAATAAATGTTGAATATCCTGTACAATTCGAACTATTAATTTACCATCAACAAAGGAATCTCTAACCTTCTGACGAGCAATCTTCCCAATATCATCAATCTCAGTAAAATTAGCTGCGATTTCAAACGCCAACGGAATTGTTAATTCAGCTTTATATAAATCTGCTATATCGTAAATAAAAGATAAATCATGACCCGTATGTACAAATCCTAAACCTGGTGAAGCTCCTAATGCAACTACTATACTATGTACTAGACCATATAAAGCTACATTAGCAGCTGACAATGCTTGATTAACGATATCACCACCTTCAAAGTCATCAGGATTGTACTCTCTTTTAGTCCAAGAAACTTGATATTTTTCAGATTGCAACCGATAGACTCTTCGAACTCTCGATCCTTCCCGTCCACGTAGTTGTTGCATGGTCATCGCAGATACATCTTCATCTGGGAATCTCATTTGATACATCTTACGTGCAACCGCTAAACGTAATCGAGAATTTGATACAAGTTTTGCTTGTTTCTCTATAAATTTTGTTGAATGTGCCAAAGATCTCCCATGTGCATATTGACGAACACCACGTTCACCAACCCAAACCATACTGGTTCCAGTATCTCCTATCAATTCTACAGCACGATGACTAATATCGGTACCCGGTCCTAATAACAATACACCAATCATAGCAGCTGGTATTCGAACTGTTCCTCTACTATCTATCACTGTGATTGCACTATCAACACGATTTATTTTAGCATGTTCAACGTAAATAAAACTAACACGATCGCTAATTTTAGGTAGTTCTCTCAAAGAAGTTTTCTTAGCTCCACTTTTTTCTACCATGACTCATTCCTCAAGTGGCACCACTGTCATCAAGCCAAAACCATATGCTTTTTTCTTTCCAATTCCCTCCGTCAGCATTTTTTTGAAAAGCGTCTCATCACTAACAGTTAAAGTACCTTCGTAAACAACTTTTGATAGACGTATGGGATTTTCTGATTTCTGAAAAAGCTCATAACCACGCTCAACAATTGAAAATCTTTCCCCTACTAATGAGAAGCCATTTTTCTCAGATCGTTTCACTAGAAAGTCCATCTGATGTTCAATTGTCACATGTGGCTTTACAACCCCACGTTTTGATTTATCGGGTGAAGTAATTGAAATAACCGGATTCAACACTACTCTAAAATTCATTCGACAACCAGTTTTGATGTTATCTAAAAAATGTTGATAGTGCTTAGTTTGAGCGCTTCCTACAACACCATATTTTTCAAGTTTTTGTAAATTAGGTTTTTCTTTACTTACAATAATAAGATAATCCTTATCTTGAATACGATCGATTCGCCATAATTTTCTTGTACGGATTGATTGCTCTAATTCCGATGGAAAACTCTCTTCCACCCAAGCATGATAAGCTCCTACATGCGTTAAATCTCTAACCTTTAGTCTATTATATCGATCAATTTCTACCCTAGAAATGTACATTACTTCAATCTCCTATACTCTCAAAAATGTTATGCTCTGTATTCCTATTTGAAAAGTGAGGATTTTGAACACTAATTAATTCACGTACTTCATATCTAAAACCAAATCTTCTCCCTTTTTGTGAAAATGACCTAACATAATCTTGCCTCAGCTGATATACATCCTTATTGACTAACTGATTATCTAGATAAACTTCCAAAGAAATAGCATCCTTATCATGAGATTTTTTCATAAACCATAGAGAAGCTTGCCATTTCAGAGATTTTAGGCTCTCCAATGGATTAACATCTGTCTCACCTAAGATAAAGTCTGAAATTATTGGGAGTGCCCTTCTTCCCATAAAAGGTTGGAAATAGGGATTTTTTAGAGCACCTTTAATGATATCTATAAAGCTATCATCTGTATGGGAGAGGGCTACAACAAATACAGCGTCTTCTAGATAATACCGATTCGTAACATAATTTCTATCAAATTTACCCTTTTCTGTATACTTCTGTGCAACATGGAAGTCTCTTAACAGATTTCCTTGCTGATCGACACGAACAGCAAAATCAAGTTCATTTAGTTTTTGAATTTTTTCATCTTCGTCTCTCCTATAACCTAAACTAGCAGCAAGTAGTCCAATTACCGCACTTTTGGAAGGATAAAAATCTGTATGCCTAGTTTCAAAATGTGAACTCGTTCCCCATGATTGTAAGGGGCCAGCAAATTTCAACAATATCGTCTTCATAGCATTCACCTATTTTAAATATATTGGGCTATCATTTCTGAAAAATCTTCCAATAATTTTGAAATTGAATCTTTTTCCTCCCCAATTTGTTTTAGATTGTCGCTCTCATGCAAAGTAACATAGAAGGTCATAAGTGGTTTGTCTACAAATTTCTCAACCTTAATAAACTCTTTGGCGAGTTTATCGATAGATTTAGTAACATAGCCCTCTATTGATTTAACTGGTTCTTCAAATGCACTGACAAGATTAACCGGACGATCACTTCGAACCGTTACAATTAAAGTCTGTGGTAGCGTTTGATTAGCAAATGTATTTACTTTCCCTGTTGGAAGTGACTTTGCAAAAGCCTCAATGAACAAAGATAAACTATTCTCCAACGATTCCTCGTTTCCTAATTGTTTTGATAATTCATGAATCGCAACATTTGCATAGCGATATAGTGTAGAAGAATTAAACTCTACCGTTCCAAGCATACCTGCCCCTGCATTATCCTCTGGAGCTAAATCATCAACAGCCGTAAAGAAATCAAATTCAGTTTGTACAGCATGTGTGGAAATGGCATGTGCAACCTGAGAAGAAGAATCCTCATTAAGAGTTGGATCTTCAGCTACCATTCGACCAAACAGGGCGATATCAATAGCTGGATCTGCATTAGCCAACTTTTGAAGCTCTTTTTTATGTGTTATATTGTCATAGGCTGCTTGAGCTAACTTCTTAGCTTGACTATCACCCATAAAATAAAGTGCTTTAACTTCACCTTTTTTCTTGATTCCAGAAGCTATCAATACTTTATCAGCTTTTTCCAAAGCATCTTCAATACTGATAGAACTATCTAGTTCTACTATTTTATCTGCAACATATCTCACAATTTCTTTTGTTCTAATACCAACATTCGACTGATCACCATGAGTATTAAAATACTCTCTCATCGCTTTCTTCCATGCTTGAGAACTTACGCGAGATCTTCTAACTCCTCCATACTGAGCTGTTTTCGGACTACCTGTATCATCTCTATTCATATTTGAAGGTGGTAAGGTTTAAATAGCATGAATATCTAAAAATAATCGTTGTTCAGTTGTCATTGTTTTTTCTCCTTTAATTTGTTTATAATATGCTCTTGCCCAATTTAGGCGGACATTTTCTTGACCATTATTTAAAAACCAATATAAATCATTTGCTAGATCAGCGTAATTAACCTGAATCATCGGTGACTCCACTTTAAGTAGCGAAATCAAATGCCTTAAATGGTAAGTAAGTTCTTCAAACGTTGATGAGGTAATCATGGTATTAAATCGTCTATCAATTGCAGTGGTATCATCTTCTTTCCTAAGCTTACCAAGTGCAGAACCTATATTTTCATAGGGCTTAGATTCATCTAGCATCACACTCGTTGAAACACCTTGCTGATGCAATGCATACAATTGAAGCGCTGTATAAATAGCTAATTCCTCATAGCTTGGTTGCTGATAAAACTTAAAAATTCCTCTGGTAAATTTTTGAACAGAATTGGCCACATTTCTGTTGCTTCACTCAAGGGTTTCCCCAATGTTTTCCTAATTTTTGCTAGTGTAGCTTTATCATATGTTTCCTCTTTTTGGTTACTCAATTTAAAAATAATCTTGTTTGTAACAGTCCAAACTGTTTGTTTAGTTTGATGTGACATTCTATACTCCTATTTTAACTGTTGACGAAGCCAATAATCAAACGAATTATAGGCAGTTGCAATATTCTTAATTCGCCCATCTTTTTGGATACCAAGATAGTCTCTCGTACCCCCTTGATGTAAAATAACTTCTGCTTCAGCTTTAACTATTTTCTTCAGTAAATCTCTCCATTCTTGTATCTTAGAATCTTTATCATCTTCTGGTTGAATGCTAGCTAACCATTGTCGGAAAGGTTGGTCGATTTTGAAATATAGACTTTCAACCATCTGTTGAGTATAACTACCATTAGAGATATTTCGAATTTCCTTTATATCATTAATATACGTTTTATATGTTCTAGAAATAATTATTTTTGTTTCTTCTACTATTTCATTGATACGAGGAACCCAACCACCCTCGTCTAAATCCGTTAAAACCAAATCATTGATAAAAATTGAGTCAATAACCTCATCCGTTGGAAGCCTTGATTGAGGGTTTCCATCGTCCTGCATACTAATTGCAACAATATTTGATAGTCGATTTCCTATTATATCATCAATATTTGTAAGCCATTCGATAACGCCTGGTTTTCTATGTTGAAGACTAGTATCTTTTATAGATAACAAGCCAAAAGATCGCCATAAAGACTGATTCAAAAGATGTTTCTTTGGTGTATAGCTATCCCTATTTTTACCCGAAACATTATACTTCCAAAGTGTCATTGGCTCCAAAAAATTATCCCTATGATTGATATCAGGTAATTTCACAATATCAAAAGAGAAAGCTTTATTTAAATTAAAGTCTGGGTCAATATAGATTCCTTTACTCCAAATAGTATATAAACTAGCTATATTGGTAATATCTTTTTCATCAAGGTAACTTTTAATGATATCAGAACTTTCAAGTTCCCAGCAAGGTCGCTGAATATTTTCTACATTACCACATTCATTATACGGTGAAATATAATTTAGTAACAACGTTTCGAATAAAGTGTTACCTTTAATATAAATAGCACCAATATCAAATAGCCATCCTTTCGAAGGTGTATATTTTTCATTTCCAAAAATGACCTTATCGGATACTCCTGAATACCCTTGAAATGTAATTAGCCATCTAGCTAATTCTGCGGCAGTTAGAGTATTTTTATTTTCTTCATCTTTTGAGGAAAATAAAGCTATCTTATTTCCACTCTCAGATATAATTCTATTTATATTTTTACCCAAAATACTAGTTCCTTTAGCTTTGCTAATTTTATCTCCAGCAATCTCTTCTTTCGTTACCTGAAAAAATGGATACTTTTGGTCAAATAAGTAAAAGCGATCTCGCCATTTTTCTAAGTATTGATTAACAATATTTGGAAATCTTTTATTAGTCCAAAGTTTTTCCCATGTTTCATAAAGAGCTTCTTCATAATTCTCAATATCCATCTCATCCACTGGTTCAAGCTGATTCCATCCTTCATCAATAGTAAGATACTCATAAGCATTTCCATCTATATCAAATCGGGAAAAAACTGTATGCAAAACAGCCAACAATACTCGTAATACCGCAAAATCTTGTGTTTTCGTATCTCCTGCTAATTCTTTATACTGATGAGCATTTGTAAATAAATCCTGTAAAGAAACATCTTTTGTGGATCCTTTCTCGTCATAAACAACAGAAATCCAGGGTTCATCAAGTAAATTAAACCGACTCATTCTTATCCAACCTTTCTATGGTAACACCATATTTTTCATCATATAATAGTTTAAATCCATTCAGTATAAACTCATTGTTTTTATCAAAAATAATCCCAAGAGATCCCTTTAACCATGATGAGTTTCGCCATTGACTTAAGTGGCTATTGTTATATCTTTCAAGCTCATTAATCGTTTGATCAATATTATAGGCTTTGGATAAACTCATCGGAAGTCGTAAAGTATTTTGTGCTACCTTTTTTGCAATTATAGGATCAGTAATATTCTGAGATATATCTTTATTTTCTATGAACAAACCATACCCATCAGATATTTTTTTAAAGCAATCACTTCAACTGTATCTTCAATATCTCGAACTTGAGCATATGCTTTTTCTTCACTATCATTTGGATGGAGGTTCTTTAACCAACCAATCAGACTGTTAGTTCGAACTCTCGATTTTTTTAAGACAGGATTAGCAATACGGTATGACTTTGCCTTTGTTTCTTTATTTTTTAATCTTATCATCATGTTCTATCTTAGCATCCAAATATTTTTTATGAAATTCTGGCTTTGGAAACGTAATTGTTAGGTCTGAATTATAAACCTTTTGGACTAGTGGTGAAATATCATCAGGAAGTCGTATTTTATCTGGTAAAAAGTACTGAGTTCTAGCTAATAGGTAGTCCCCATAAACCAAACGCGTTCCTTCATCAAAATCAAACTCTTCAAATGTTCCTAAAACATAAAATCTTGCTACTTCGTACTTTTGGGGCCGTTTGATTTTGTGACGATGTAGTCGTCCGATACGTTGAATAAGTAAATCCATAGGCGCTAAGTCGCTTATCAGTACATCAAAATCAATATCTAACGACTGTTCAATCACCTGTGTACCAATAATGATTTTCTTTGGTGGACGCATTGCTTTTTTCCCAATTTCTTGCAGTAAATCCTTTTCTTTTCGGATTCTTTCAGTTGCTATGAAATTAGAATGAAGCAAATCTACCATATCATCTCCAAAAATATCTGAAAAATTTCTTGCCAATTCTTGAGATTTTCTCACCGTATTGACAATTATTCCCACTACTCCACCATTATCAAGAGCTTCTTTTACAATATCAAATAACTGTTCTTCTGGTAAACGATGAATGTAGATATTATTTTGTTCTTGCTTTTCGAACGTTTTAACTTGATGAATGTTAGGGCCATCATTATAAGTGATTAAAGGATAGGCGTCTATTTTTATCTGATCTGTATTTTCAATATCTCGCCATTTCACTCCCATTCCAGCCATATAGCTTTTTATGAGTCTTTCTCTTTGTTGGGCAGGTAACGTTGCTGATAAAATAATTACAGGAACACCATAAGCTCCCATCCATCTGATGGCTTCCAACAAATATTGGCTCATATAGGCATCATAAGCGTGAACTTCATCAATAACGATAACTTTTTTACTAAACCCCAAATGTCGTAAGGCCAAATGTTTTGTTTTAAAGCCACCATTAAAAATTGGTCGACTGTTCCAACTACAAAATCATCTAATGCTGAAGTTTTCTCCCAGAAAACCACTCATTGACAAAAATACTACCGTTTTCCGAGTCATCCATATTAATTGTATTTCCTTTAGGTAGCTCGATAAAATCCGTATTTAAGGCTGCTTTTCCATGAACCAGCTGAATGGAAAAATGATCAGAATTGTTACCCTTTATACTCTCTGTCCACTGTTCAATCCTCTTAAAAATTCCATTAGAGGTTGCTTGTGTAGGCAATCCAAAAAACAATCCACTACATCCTTTTTTACTAGATAACTGCTCTGATGCTGCTAGAGCCGCCTCTGTTTTCCCGAGTCCCATCGGCGCTTCCAGTATCACTATCCCAGGATTAGTCGTCTTTTCGATTGTTTGTGAGAGTATCAGCTGAAAATTTCGTGGACTAAATCCAAATCTTTCCTGATAAAGAGTAACAAGGTCAACGAAAGTTTCAGGTTCCCACAAGTTAGATTTTTTCCACTTTTTAAACCCAGTTTCAATACGTTGACTTTTGCTTTTCACATTAGTTTCATCCAAACTTAACAAAGGAAAAAATGTTCATTACTAGCAATCCAGTCAGACATTATGAGTAAACCGGATAGAATAACTTGAGCAGGCTGTTTGATTTTAGGAAGCTGAGACACAGAATTAAACCCTGTTTCTGTTAAAGCCCAGTTTAAAAAAGCTTCTTGAGTTGATTTCCATTTCTGATAAACGAGACTATCTTCCTTTTCATCCTGGTAATAATTGGAGGGATAGCTCTTTTGAAAATTTAAACAGTCTAAATCATCAACTGGTCGTCCATGGTGCCCACCAATAATTGTTGCAATATCATCCTCCACGCCATAATGGGATAACAAATATTGACCTGCAATGCTATGATGACTCTTTTAGGGGAGGCTAGTTGGAGAGAACTAATCCCAGAAAAACCTGCGCGTTCCAATTTTTCTAACAATTGAACATCCAAATCTACTGAATTTGCATAACCTTTTTGCGTCTGAAAAGCTGGTGTTGCTTTACCAATATCATGAATAGCCCCTAGGAATTGTGCCAATCTTTTCCCTTGGTTTTCAATATTTGCTTTAGCATTAATAGAATTTTCAATTAATACCTTTTGTCCTTCACTTAACCAATGTTCCCATAAGAGGCCTGCAATATTTTTCGTGTCTTCTAAGTGTTGAGTTAATGGTAACCAAAGAAGTCTACTATTTTCCTCTGTTTTCTTAGCCCAAAAATTATCATTAATATGTTTCATATACAAATTCCCTTTAACATTGTATCACCATTATATTTTATACCTAACACAAAAAATAAACAATATATAATTGAAAGAGCTTCCAATGCTTCATTTAATAGCTCTTTATTCATTTCTAGCTATCACTTTTAACACCAAAAAACTCCCCTTATAGTTTCTAGTGAAATAATGTGTTATTGTCACTGTCTCTATAAAGGGAGTCTAGTTATTTTATATTTTTAAGTATCAACCTTCAACTACAAAGTATAGTTATTAAAAGCCGATACGATACATTTGGTAAGTAATTGTTTTTCAGGTCTTAAAAGGCGCCACCACCGCCTCCTCCGCCACCACCAGAGAAGCCACCACCACTAAAGCCTCCACTACCACTACTTGAGTTGATAGAAAAGTTACTTACAGTATCTGAAGCAGAAACATAATTTTGCAATGCAGTTGAATTATAGAGCATGGCAAAAGATACAGGTGAATAAGTAAAGGCATCTAAAGATGGATTGCTAAGGTGAATGTTGTATCGTTTCAGGACGTCACTAACTTTCTTGGCCTGTCCATAAAGTGTCGCATAAACTAGAATACGATTCCATAAAACAATGGATTGTAATTCTGCTTGATTAAACTGCCCGATACTCTTAATCATGTTGTTAAAACTATGCCATTGATAATAAATATCCGAGTTTTCTGGAACAAGGCACCCGTTTGCCCGCCCATTGATTTGAAGACGATAAATAAGATGCATGGTAATAACTGGGAAGAAAATGAGTAAATATAAAAAGGATAAATGAGAGGAGAAACCAATTGAGAGAAGGAAGAAACCAATAGCAATGAGTACATAAAGAGATATAAACATTATGTTTGCTACTGAAGATAAATGAGATTCTGAAGGTGTAAGCTGCCTATACAGGCTTGGTAATCCGAGTTGCTTTTCTTGATTTTCGACACCTTGGGTAACCCTTGTAGCATCTTCTAAAAACAGACTTCTAATATTTCTACCTATAGAACGAAGCTTATCTCTTTCTGTCCTATTTTTAACTTTTTTATACTGACTTTCAATTTCACCTTCGTTGATATAGTATCGTGAGAACATATCTTTCTCTTTGACTTGACTTTGACCATCAAAGAGCATGTCAATAAAAGCTACTTCAAAATCGGCTAAACCATCACTTTTAACAAATTCAAGGATTGGCTCTCCCCTTGATTGATTAAAGGATAAATTTCCTCTATCTATAAGATCCAGTATCGTTGCTTGGACCATATGGTTAAAGGATATTGGATAAGTCACACTATTCAGACCACTAATGTCAAATCGTTGGTTGTAGACGTTCTGAGCAAGAACTAGAGGAGCTAGATTTTGAGGTATGTCATAGAGTCTACTATCTTTTGGAAAACGTGGTGGCCTAGTGCTTCTCAAGACTGAACTATAAAACACGATAGCTAAAACAAATAGGACGAGGAGAAGTCCTGGGAAAAGACCATAGAAAATGATGTGATAAATCTTTCTATTTCTCACAATATCATTTTCCTGTTTTAGGAATTTATCTTTAGCTGAACTATTGATGATATAAGTGGAATTTTTAGATTTTAGACTTGGTGTCATAGGCCAATAAGCATGAAGTTCGAGTTTCCCCTTTGCAGGAAAATGATCAAACTGAATATTATAGCCTTCATCCGTCCTTTTAACCTGAGGATTTTTTTGAAAGAATCCTGCATGAGCATAAAGCTCACCCTTATTGGAATCTAAACCATCAACAGTAAAATCAACATGACCAATTGACTTATCCCAATCGGAAATCGGAAACCAATTGAGGACAGCAACATCTGAATAAAGATTTAAAATACGATTAATTTGCCAAGTAACCTTAAGAACAACTTTATCACCACTATGCCCCTGGTTGTAAACTTTCAGCTTAGTTCCATCTGATAATTCTGATGCTTCAACCTTAACATAGGGTTTGGTTTGGCCATTTACTGTCGCTGTTACCGTTGGATTACCACTAATGTAAAAACCATCTGGAACTGGCTTTGCACTACCTAATGTGACATACTGCCCATGGTAATCACTCTCAAAATCATAAGTAATTTCCTGCGTAAATATAGCACTACTATTATCCGAAATACTTAGATGCCCTTTATATGAGGGGATACGGTAACTAACGTCATCAGCTTTAACAGAAATTACGGGGACTATAAAAGCTATTAAACAACCAAGCCAAATCAAAAATTTTTTCATATTCTCTCCTTACTGTTAGCCCTAAAACCAAAAGAAATGGCAATAGACAAAACCATAACAATTTCATTCGGTTTCTCAAATAAGAAGGGGCAAAAACTTAGGCTTGATAAACAATCTCACCGTCACAGATAGTGTATTTGACACTTCCCGTAAGCTCTTCACCGACAAATGGTGAATTGGCCGCTTTAGATTTAAAGTCTGCTGTGACCTGACGTTTTTCTTTATCTGCAAAAATCACAAGGTCAGCTGGTCCATTTTCAGCCAAATAACCGGCATCGAAACCATAAAGTTCAGATGGATTGCTAGTCATCACTTTCAATAGCTCAATTAAACTCAAATGGCCTGCATCAACCAAGTATGTCAATCCAAGAGATAGAGACGTTTCAAGTCCTGTCATCCCTGATGGGGCTTTAGTCACATCAGCCACATTCTTTTCGTCAGCATGGTGTGGCGCGTGGTCTGTGGCAATAACAGTTATCACTCCAGATTTCAATCCCTCAATAACGGCTTGACGGTCAGATTCCAAACGAAGTGGTGGATTCATCTTGGCATTAGCACCTTTTGAAAGCAAGAGGTCTTCAGTTTTTGAGAAGTGCTGTGGTGCTACTTCCGCTGTGACTTGTGCTCCAAGTTTTTGAGCAAATTCAACCACTTTGACAGATTCAGCTTTTGACAAGTGTTGAATATGAACATGGGCTTGGGTATCATAAGCAATCATGACATCACGCGCAATCATACTGTACTCAGCTACACCAGTTGCTCCACAAATATGAAACTCTTTTTTAGCAATGTTTTCATTAAATCCGAGAATACCATTAAGGTCAGGATCCTCTTCATGAAGGCTAATAAAGGTATTATTCTCTTTAGCTAACTCCATGGCCTTTTTGACAATTCCAGCATTGGTCAATGGAATACCGTCATCAGAGAAACCAGCAGCACCTGCTTCAAGCAAGCCCTTGAAATCAGTGATGTTTTCACCATCAAAATTCTTAGTAATTGTTGCAACAGACTTCACATGGATATTTTCTTTAGCTGCTGAAGTCAACACTTCCTCCAAGGTTTCCTTGTCTGAAATCGTTGGATTGGTGTTAGCCATCATTACAACAGTCGTAAAGCCACCCGCCGCCGCCGCTAAGGCACCAGTATGAATGTCTTCCTTGTGGGTTTGGCCTGGTTCACGGAAATGAACATGGATATCCACCAATCCAGGAGCAACCACTAGACCAGTCGCATCAATGACTTGAGCATCACCTGCGTCAATATTTTCAGCGATTTTAACGACTTTTTTACCATCAACAAGAACATCAGCTTGCGTGTCCAAACCTGATTTAGGGTCGACAACACGACCATTTTTAATAAGTAACATAATCTTCCAACTTTCTATTTTACTTCAACCAATCAATTGGGGATTGGCCTTGAGAGACAAGGTAGGTATTGGCTTTTGAAAAAGGCTTACTACCAAAAAAACCACGATAGGCCGACAAGGGACTCGGGTGGGCACTTTCAATAATGGCATGCTTAGGATTAGTCACTAGAGACTTCTTCTTACGAGCATAGCCGCCCCAAAGTATAAAGACAACGGGACTATCTTTTTGATTGAGGACCTTGATAACAGCATCTGTGAACGGTTCCCAAATCTGACCGGCATGCCCATTGGCTTGACCTGCTGGAACAGTCAGACAAGCATTAAGCAATAGCACCCCCTGCTTGGCCCAGGTCGTTAAATCATGATGCGTTCTAGGCCCAAGATCCTCTCCCAATTCTTTGAGAATATTAACCAAAGAAGGGGGGCTGGAATCGTCTCAGGCACTGAAAATGACAAGCCTTGAGCCTGATTAGGACCATGATAAGGGTCCTGTCCAAGGATAACCACCCGAACCTCTTCGAAAGGAGTCTCTAACAAAGCATTAAACACCTTGTCACGTGGGGGATAAACGATTCCTTGGCTATAAACCTGGTCCATAAACTGATTTATCTTTGAAAAATAATGGTCCGGCAAAGCTTCTTTCAAAAGCCTATGCCATGTCGAATGTTCCATAAAAACCTCTTTTTTAGACTGTTTTATCCCCTAAATTATACCATAAATGTGTAGGGAATATTCGGAAAATACTGAAAAAGGCTGACTCTTTGCATTCTCCTTCTGACTCTCATTTTAAAATCGAACAAGCATTACGATAAAAACCAATACAACCTTTAATAAGCTATCATTTTATGCTATAATAAACACTTGTATTTAAACAAAAGGGTAATTCTATGACGACGTATGAAAACTTACGGGCGGCGAGGCGAGGTCCCATCGTTAGTATCGTAGCCTACATGCTCCTAACAATAGCGAAACTTCTCGCTGGACACTTTTTAAACTCTAGCTCTTTGATAGCTGATGGTTTCAACAACTTGTCAGATATCTTGGGAAATGTAGCTCTCCTCATTGGACTACACCTGGCTAGTCAACCAGCCGATTCAGACCACAGGTTTGGCCATTGGAAAATTGAAGACTTATCAAGCTTAATCACCTCCTTCATCATGTTTGTAGTGGGCTTCCAAGTCCTTATCCAAACAGTCCGAAAGATTTTTCTAAGAATTGAAACTGTAGTTGATCCTCTTGGTGCTACCGTTGGAGTCCTCTCTGCCATCGTCATGTGTGGCGTCTACTTTTACAATAAGAGTCTTGCCAAAAAACTGAAGTCCAGCGCCCTCATTGCGGCTGCTAAAGACAATCTCTCTGATGCTGCGACCTCTATCGGAACCTCAATTGCCATCGTCGCAGCATCTTTCAACCTTACCATCATTGACTATATTACTGCCATTATCATCACTTTCTTCATCCTAAAGACAGCCTACGATATTTTCATGGAAGCAACCTTTAGTTTATCAGATGGTTTCGATGAGAAAAATCTCAAGGCCTATGAAAAAGCCATTCTGGAGATTCCTAAAGTTACTAAAGTTAAAAAGAAACGTGGCCGTTCCTATGGAAGTAACATCTACCTTGACATTGTTGTTGAAATGAACCCCGATCTCTCTGTTTACGAGAGTCATGCCATCACTGAACAAATCGAAAAAGTCCTCAGCAAGCGTTTCTCTGTCTACGACACTGATGTCCATGTCGAACCAGCTGCAATTCCTGAGGATGAGATTTATGGCAATGTCCTCCATAAACTTTCTCGAAATGAAAAGATATTTCTATCAAAAATCCCTGACTATGAAAATCTTTTAGCCCCTGATTTCTACTTGATTGATGAAAATGGACATCATCACAACCGCCAAGAAGTCATTGCTAACCAACAACCGCTCCTCAACAATTATAAAGACTTTAAGATGACATCCGTAAGCCAAAAAACCAAATTAATCAGTTACGAATTGGAGGGAAATTTCCATACCAGTATCTGGCGTCGAAATGAGACATGGTTTATGATTTACCATCAAGTAACAACCATAAAAAATGACAAGTAACGAGCAAATAGCTCGTTTTTTTTCTTGTCACCAGCACTATTGCCTACAACATTCAATAGATTCTAAAAATTGCATTAAATTCTCCAAAGATGCTAAAAGACTAGGTTTTATATGGTATAATGGGAATAATAGTCACTATCAAATAAGAAAATTTCAGTTTGAGTGACATGCTTTTACTATTATTGAATGTGAGGAGGTTCTTGCTAAGTCAGAGCCTCATAGATAATAAAGGAGACACATTATGAAAAAGAAAATTGTTGCCATCCTTTTAACAGCTTGTCTAGCTCTAGCACCAAGTTTGTCTAGTGCTGACGAGTTAATGGATATCACACATGCCGCTGGCTATACTGAAGCTACGGAGGCCTATCGTCCTAAGTCCACTCTCCTAATTGATGGAAATACTGGTGACGTCCTCTGGGAAGAAAACGCTGATGAAGTCCGTGACCCTGCCTCTATGTCAAAGGCTATGACGCTTTATCTGGTCTTTGAAGCTATGTCTAAAGGCGAGATTTCAGAAGATACTGTCATCACAGCTACTCCTACCGATCAAGCTATAGCTGAAATCTATGAAATTTCCAATAATAAGATTGTCGCTGGTGTCCAATATACCGTTTCAGAACTCATTACCATGACTGCTGTGCCGTCTTCAAACGTTACAACCGTAATGTTAGCCAATTATCTGACCAATAATGATCCAGATAAATGGATTGACAAGATGAATGAGAAGTCTAAAGAGCTGGGAATGACCCATACCAAATGGTACAATGCTTCTGGCGCTGTTGCTGTTGCCTTCAAAGGCTACTACAACCCCCAACGCTATGATATCAACCAAACCAACCAGACAACTGCACGTGATCTGGCCATCATGACCTATAACTTTATCAAGAAATATCCGAAAATTCTCAATTACACCGACAAACCAGTTGTAACGGTTAAAAAAGGAACACCTTATGAGGAAACTTTCGAAACCTACAACTACTCTATTCCTGGTGCTAAATACGGTATTAAGGGAGTTGATGGTTTGAAGACAGGTTCTAGTCCAGAAGGTGCCTTCAACTATATCAATACTATTAAACGTGGCGATCAGCGTATGATTGCTGTCATCATGGGTTCTGGTGACTGGTCTGACCAAACAGGGGAAGAAATTCGCCATACGTTTGGGAATGCTCTTGTTGAGAAAATGTACAAAGACTTCTCTTACAAGAAAGTTTTAAGTAAAGGTGAGCAAAAAATTGACGGTAAAAAATATGATGTCGCAAAAGATGTCTATGCCACTGTTAAAAAAGGCCAAGAACCTAAAATCTCTGTCAAAGATGACCAAATTGTGGTTGATAATGGCCTAAAAACAGTCTCACCTAAAATCAAAGCTACTTCGGTTAAGGCTACTAAAGTTAAAGGCTGGTTCGATTTTGGAAGTAACCAAAAGGGTAATGCAACCACTAATACTAAAGGAAGTAACAGACTACCTGTTTATTTCTGGTTCTTATGCCTTGTCCCAGTTGGACTTCTATACTTGATTTATCTTAACGAAAAAGGCCATCGACAAAAAGTCAAAGAACGCAAACAAGCTCGACAGTCTAACAAGTAAAAAAACGTGCGCAATGGCACGTTTTTTACTTGTCTTGAAGAAATGTTTTGAGATCATCAATATTGGTTCGCATTTGTTTCAGCCCTTCTTGATAGATGGCTTCAAACTTTTCTGGATCTTTTTCTAAACGCCCGACTTTAAGGGCACGTTCTGGACGGATGGCATACAGTTTTCCAGATTTTTCCAAAGCCTCAATTTTCTCAATGCTCTTATTGTAGTGAAGATGGCGGTTTGAAGCCACTTTCACAAATTCCGGGTATTTTCGATAAAAAATCTTGTAGAGTCTCTTACTGGTTTTAGAAGGCTGTTTACGATAGCCCTTAGGACGAGTAAGTATGACAATAAGCTTGTCAAAGCCTAAGTTTTCCATAAAACCTACAGGGAGACTGTCAGAGAGGCCACCATCCATATAACGCTTACCCTTGTAGTCTACAATCTCAGAAACCAAGGGGAGGGCGGAACTGGCACGAAGAGCTTCCATTTGTTCAAAGACATGGTCAATCTTGATATAGTCTGGCTTACCTGTCTCAATATCTGTAGTAACCACATAGAAAGGAACCCCTGACTCAGCAAAAGCCTCCTGATCAAAAACATCTAGTTCCATTGGCACCTTATAGTAGGAAAATTCCTTATTAACAAAGTTACCAGTTGTTAACCAGGACCAGAAACTCATGTAACGCCGGTCTCCCATAAAACGCTTGTTATAGCGCAATGCCCTCTTAGGTTGATTGGACAAGTAATTGACACCAAAAAGCGCCCCTGCAGACACTGAAACTACCCCATCAACCTTGATACCAGCCTCTAAAAAGGCATCTAAAACACCAGCTGTATACAGGCCACGCATGCCTCCTCCTTCCAGGACTAAACCTACCCTCATTCTAAAATCTCCTTTATGATTGGTTCTGCTATGGCTTGATAGCCTAATGGGGTTAAATGAAGACCATCAGTTGTATATTTCTCATCTAACTGACTTTGATCATCCACTAGATAGTCAAAAAGGTCCACATAGGTCACACCAGGAAGAACAGCAAGTTCTTGATTGAGCTCAGAAACCGTTGTATTATTCCTTACTTTTACCTTTGAGCGATGCTCTGACCTTTCACTGACTGGAAAGACACTCAGCAAATAAATCTCTGTTGAAAGTGATTCTTGACGAACTGCCATAACCATATTCGAAATACGATTGACGATATCTCGAATAGGATAGCCTCGTCCAATGTCGTTAATACCAATCAAGATGACTAATTTATCAGGCTCTAAATCTAAAACCTGCTCTTTAAGATGCTCTAAGAGCCAAACGGAATCTGTTCCTGCAATTCCACGATTAATCAAAGGGAGGTCTCTTCCCAAATATTTTTTCAAGGAAAAAAATTCTGTAATCGAGTCTCCAGCAAACACAATTTGACCCTTGCCAAGTTTTTGATTGTCACTCACAAATTTAGCTAACCGTTCTTCTTGATAAGTCGAAAGCTCAGGTCTTGTTGATTCTATCATATCTCACACCTTATCCTTAACACATTTATAAATTCTTAATTTCTGCACGTAAGCAATACTTCCACTATTTCTTCGGAAAGATGGGAAAATCTTGATAGTTTTATTCTAGCATTTTTTTGAAAATTGTGTGAATCAGATAAGAAAATCCATTATATATAAATAGTATCTAAATACTAGAAATTCTATTAATAAGATCAAAAACCACTTATATAAATGTAGTATCACAATACTCTATAACATAGACACTCCAACACAACTATCCTGGTTGCTGACGATGTTTAGTCAAGCGTATCAAAAAACAGACCGTAGTCTGTTTCACTTAATATTTAGTTTCAAGCGACTTAGTTGTCTTGTCCTGTTCACGTTTAACCACATTGTCCTTAACAATCTGATAAAGGGTCGCAGCTACTGGCACAGAAACCAGCATACCTAGGATGCCACCTAAGGCTGATCCGATGGTGATGGCGAAGATAACCCATATACCCGGCAGACCAGTAGAACCACCAACAACATAGGGATAGATGAGATTTCCCTCGAACTGTTGCAATATAACCACATAAGCAATAAACAAAAGTGCCAAAGTCACTGAATGGGTCATAATCAAAATGGTACCAATCGTCACACCAATGTAGGCTCCCACAACTGGAATCATCGCTGAGAATCCAATCAAGATAGAGATAGTCGCAGCATATGGGAAATCAAAGATACGCATTCCAATATAACATAAAGTCCCCAAAATACATGCCTCAAGAGACTGATAAACAAAGAAATTACGGAAACGATTATTGAGAATCCCAACGACATAATGGAACGTCTTACCAAAACGACCTAAATAAACCTCTACCAAGCGATTGACCTGATTACCAAGTTTTCTTTGCCAGCCAAGACATAGCAAGAAAAGACGATACTGATAAAGAGGTTAATCAAGGTTGACGGTAAACTCGTTAATGACGTCAAGAAGCTCGTCAAACCATTCATAATCTGTTGAAGTAATTGAGCACTGTAAGTATTAATCAGCTCTCTAACCTGAGTCACACCACCAAAGTCTTGAATAACTTTTTGCAAAGACTTATTTTTAAGTAACCAATTAATCAGGTTATTAATAGCCGATCTATCTTGACTAATCAGTGTATTGATACTATCAATCAAATCTGGAAGAACGGTAAAGACTACCCAGGTAAAGACTAAACCAATGGTCGCAAAGGCTAAAAGCAAAGAAATGGGGCGTTTGATTTTATGGGTAAAAGCAAAAGGAACAAGCTTGACTAGCCATTTTTCATAAAAAGACATCAAGATATTGACCACAAAAGCTATTCCTGCTCCTACCAAGAAGGGCTGGCTGGCAACAAAAATCGTGTTACAAATTGAAACAACTGTTTCCCAGTAAGTGTATATCAAAAAACAACTGAAAAAAAGGACAGCCAACCAAATAAATTGATTTTTTGTAAACTTCATAGATACTCCAAAATTTAAGATACCCTTTCATTATACACTAAGAAAGGGCATCTTACTATCTTTGACATGAGAAAGCTTCTAGAAATCCGAAAACTCTTGGTCAGCTATTGGATCAATGAGTTTGATAAAGTGAAAATCAGTCCCATCATAATCGAAAACTAAGATAGCACAATTACCTGGACAAGACTGGAACGCACGCTCTGGCTCCACAGCATGTAAAAAGTCATCAAAGCCCCAGCATGACTAACAGCCAAGATGGATTGATCGGGATGTTTATTGACTATTTCCCTAGCACTTTTCACTACACGAGCAACAAATTGGTCCTGACTTTCCCCACCAAACTGAGCATAATGATTACCAAAATGCCCTACAATAGTTGTCTTGGGGTGAAGATATTCTGGTTGTCCCTCAAAAATACCAAAATTCATTTCCTTGAGTCCCTTTACCCTATGGTAGGCAGTCTGTCCTGTCACCAACTCCAAAGTATCAGATGCCCGCTCCGTTGTCGTGCAATAATATTGGTCAAAGTTCAGATGATGTTTTTGAAAATAAGCCCTAACCTGACGTGCCTGATCTCTCCCCTTTTCGGTCAAAGGGGAGTCGCACCAACCTTGGATACGATTGAGTGTGTTAAAAAGTGTTTGCCCATGTCGCATCAAATAAAATCGTGTCATTTTTCGCCTCCGAAAATATACTCTTCCTCTACCGGATTATAAATCGAAACCAATGCAAATTGACCTTGATCATAAGTAAAATGTAAGATACAACAATTTTTTAGACCACGTAATTCTGGAGTCGGATCTAAAACACGTCTACTAAACTGTAAAATAGATGGACCATGACTAACCAGTAAGGACTTAGAATCTTCAGCCACACTCTCCATGATGGCTCTAACCGTCAACTCCATACGATCCCGAACCTGAGTAGTGCTCTCACCACCAAATTGAAGAAAGTAATCTCCAAACCCCTGACCATCTGGTAAAGGTTTCGGAAGTAGATACTCTGGCTGCCCCTCAAAGGCTCCAAAATCCTGTCCTTTAAGCCCTTTAAGCCTTTCATAGTCTGTTCGGCCAGTTACAATTTCTAGAGTATCACTAGCTCTCTCAGATGTTGAAGAAAAGAGATGGTCAAAAATTGGTTCTTGCTTAGCTAGATACTGGCCTGCCTTCTTAGCCTGTTCGATTCCAACTTCCGTCAAAGGAGCATCACAGACTCCTTGAAGCCTATGCTGAACGTTAAAACGTGTTTGCCCATGTCTCATCAAATAAAATTCTTTCATATTATCACCTCTAAAGCAGAAATCGGATTCATAAACTGAAGAAGCCCTGTGTATCTTTAGGTATACTATTAAACACTAGCATGGCATCTAATAAAAGACACTCCTTCAGAAAATGGTAAAGCCATGGTCGTGATTACACCCATGACTGATTTACCTCTATTATAGACCTTTTAGAAAACGCTTTCCAGTATTATTGCAGAAAAATATTCTTATTTTTTCAAATTTAGAAAGAATTAGATTGTTTTGTTAGCCTGGATTGTTTATAATAATAGTATGAAATTGAAAAATATTTTAAGAATAGTTCTTATTCTTCTAATCTTAACAGGTGTCGTGGCTGGACTACTCTATGTCACTATTTACTTTAATCAACGTGATATAAAAAAGCTCTCCATGCCGTCTAATAAGGATGGATTGAGCTTCACCATCAAAAATAAGGAACTACTAGATCAATCAATTCTTCTTGAGACTGGTAGTATTAAAAATGTAGACATGCAAATCCTTTCTTTTAAAAAAGACGGAAAATACGTCCTCCAAAAAGGAAGAACCGAAGATAATAACCCTAAACTCACAGAGCAAAGTATTAAGTACGAAGCTAAACGTCGTGAAGCCATTGCTCTGATTAACTCAGGATTTTGGTCTTATGAAGGTCTAGATCGTCCTTTCGCCCAAAAAGAAATCGAACTTGGCAAAACTGGCCTTCTTTATGGCGATGATCAAAACAATATCAGTGCAGGAACCTACCCAAATATAGATACAGCCAAAATGTTCACACATATGGGAAGCAACGGTTGGGATACCGGCGCCTTTGGTATACTCATTAAAGATAAAAAGGTTGACAAGTCATGGGAGAAAGGTGATCCTGACCAACCTAATGCACGCTCTATTTATGTAGAGACCTATGATGGCATTATCCGTATTATTCAAACCTACGGCCACACCTCCCTCAATAAAGGATTAAATCACGAAGACGTTTATCACCTTTTGAAAGATTTAGGTTACTCAAATATTCGTCTTGCCTTCTTACTCGACGGAGGTGGTACAACTCGTATGTATACGCGATCAGATAATGGTAAAGAAAAGGTTGCTGGTACCTTTGTCGATAATAGAACCTATATTGAATATCTTTATCTTACCAAACGAGATAGTAACGCCACTGATCCATATATCTGGCGTGATCAAGAGCTTGTAAAAGCAGGAAAATCTAAGTCAATCACATATGACGACTATATCAAAGCCATCTACTCAAATGGGAAAGTTCCAGGAACACAGTACCAATTTGAAGTTTCTAAATAATGCAAAAACTCCTCAATAAAATGAGGAGTTTTATCTTACTTTAAATTGTTAAGCGCAGTAATTAGGTAGTGACCGTCACGAATCTCCTGACCGACACGCTTGGTATTTTTAACTAAGATTTGGTAATCGTCTTCTGAGAGATTTTCAATGATAGCCTTCAAATCATAAAGAGAGTCTACTGCAATACCGCAGCCCTGCTCAAGTACAAAATGTGACAAGGCTGACTGTTTCCACACCACAAGCGGGAAGCCTGATGCCAAGTATAGCGAAGCTTTGTGAGAATTGTTGTAACGTAGGTATTCACCAAAGACACCACTACAGGTCTCAGCACTTTCTCCATCCCAGACAAGACCAAAACCACCCTTTAGGGCTGCAGGAAGCTCATCAGGTAGGAATGAACCAAAGTAGTTCTCGTTTTCAAGGGCTCTACCCTCGTCAAAACCTACACCATAAAGGTTATAAGCAGGTTCTGCAGGAAGTGAGTAAAGATAGCCAGCTTTTTCTTGTTCCAAGTTACCAGCCACAATAATTGGCTGATTTTTTGACAGTCCGTTCTTTTCTTGGAAATTGGGAATCAAATAATCAAAAATACCAAGACTGACAATCTTTTCTTCCGCAATCCCTTTATCCACCAAGACTGACTTCATAATTGGATTATGGGCAATAATGCCAGTTACACTATGAAATGTATCACTTTCCGTTAATTTCATCCGTAATTTCATTCTAAATGGTAGAGTCCTGTCATTTACAAAACGCAAGGTTTCTAAATCATGAATCAGCAGATAGATGTTAACACCTCTATTTTTAAGAGATTTTAGTAAACTGTTAATGAACAAAGAATGATGTAACAAGGGAAATTGTATCACAATATCATCATTTTTCTTTAAGCGTTTGAAGGCTCTCAAAAGTGCTCTATATTTGTGAATCTGAGCATTAAGGACATTCATTTTATACCAGTCATCTACTAAAACTTTTAGGGGAGCATAACCTAGGTTATTTAAAATCACTTCAACGTCATTACGTGCTTTATTTCCCGCATTTTTAGCATTATTGTCGTGTAAAAATTCTTCTTTTAAATAGTATTTCATCTTTTACTTCTCATTTTTCATAAGCTGATTTTTTAGGATAGTATTCATTTAAGATTTGCTTAAAATGAATGAGGTTTTCTTCATTAAAGTCACCATCATCATTCACACAAAGTAATCTTTTATGCTTATCTTTAAAGATTCTATCAAGTTTATCCACTTGATTTAAACCAATTGTTTCTCCGAAATTTTTTGACATAGGGAAAAATTGATTACTTTCAATTTGCCAGTGAGAACAGATGTATTGATTGACATCCACCCCATAATCTCTAATCTTATTTCTGGATGTTCTATCCAAAGTCTCACCTTCAATGTCCCACAAATGTGACAAAGTACTCTTCTTCATCGGTACAGGCAAATGCTGATTCACATAGCCCGTCGGCCCCCATGGTAAGAGTAGCAAGTTCTTCAGAACCAAAGACCCATAGCGATAATTAAAAAACTTCCAAGGAGACGACTTTAAAGCTTTTTTATTTGGAAAATGACGATAAATCAACTCAACATTATTGAGATAAGTATTTGTAAATGGTGACCAAGGAACTATGGCATCATACACCGCTAAAAGCTTAGGTTGACCATTTTTATAAAAATCTGAAAGGTGGCTATCTTTAATCAAGTA
>NZ_CM002133.1:785171-792233 GCF_000448665.1 Streptococcus sp. HSISS2
CCGATAATCCTTCAATGCGATGGAGATTAAGTTCAATAGCAGCAGAATTATAGGTAGGTAGGTACTCTTCAGGCATAAATTCCTTATGAGTAATCCATCTAAGTTTTGGATGCTCCAAGTTCAACCAGTCCGGTTTTTGTCCGTTAGTGATTAAATAAACATTATTTACCCAAGTAGCATGTTTTTCAATCATTCTAAACCAATAATTAAAAATACCATAGTCACGATAACGTTGCTCTCCATCAATTTCTTGGTTCCAATCTGAAACTTGACCGGAAACGGCTTGTTTCTCACGGATAAACTCCGGGTTACTGCCATCTACCCAGAGGACAACGATATCAATTTTTTCTTCTGTCATTTACTAAATTCTTTCTCTACGACTTCTAAGGCACGCTCAATGACTACGTGCATGTCGTAGTATTTATAGTCTGCTAGGCGCCCACAGAAGATGACTTTGTCATTTTTAGCTGCTTCTTCTTGGTACTTGGCAAACATAGCATTATTTTTAGCATCATTGATTGGGTAGTAAGGTTCATCTCCCCGTTTCCAATCTGCTGGATATTCACGGGTAATCACTGTCTTAGGCTGCGTACCATACTCGAAGTGCTTGTGCTCAATAATACGAGTATAAGGAATCTCACGCTCTGTATAGTTAACTACTGCGTTACCTTGATGGTTTTCCTCATCTAGGACTTCGTGTTCAAAATGAAGACTACGATACTCCAGTTCTCCATGTTTATAGTCAAAGTACTGGTCAATCATGCCTGTGAAGACAACCTTTTCAGCTGAACTTTCCAGTTCTTCACGGTTGGCGAAGAAATCAACCCCAAGCTCTACTTCCACATCGCCAAGCATATTTTCAATGATGACATTGTAACCACCGATTGGAATCCCTTGGAAACGATCATTAAAGTAGTTATTATCAAAAGTCAATCGGACCGGAAGACGTTTGATGATAAAGGGGGGAAGGTCTGTAGCAGAACGTCCCCACTGCTTTTCTGTATAGCCCTTAATTAACTTTTCGTAGATATCTGGACCAATCAACTTGATAGCTTGTTCTTCAAGATTCTTTGGCTCAACATCTTTCATATCAGCTGTTTGTTCTGCAATCTTGTCCTTAACTTCTTGAGGTGTCTTTGTCCCCCACATGGCATAGAAGGTATTCATGTTGAAAGGAAGATTGTAAAGACTACCCTTGTAGTTAGCTACTGGAGAATTAATATAGTTATTGAATTCAGCGAACTGGTTAACATAGTCCCAGATTTTTTTGTTGGACGTATGGAAAATGTGAGCACCGTATTTATGAACATTGATGCCTTCAATATTTTCACAGTAGATATTACCACCGATGTGATCACGCTTGTCAATCACTTTTACCTTTTTGCCACGTTTTGTAGCTTCATGTGCGAATATAGCGCCAGATAATCCAGCACCAACAATAAGATAATCGTACATAGTTTACTCCTTAGTTTTTCATTAACTGTTCCTTCAAGTCTCTCACATCAAGGGCACGTAAAACAACAATCAAAATTAAATAAATGATGGCTCCAACAAAACCATCTACTGCTACGTTTAGCATAGGTTTAAATTGAACAAAGGTTCTAAAGACAAAAAGTCCAAGATACATCACAACTGATGCAATGATAATTTTAGACATAGCAGGAAGGATAGAAACATCTTTCATAAATTTTCTTGCAAAATTAAGCTGAATCACCCAAACCAAAGCTTCTGTAAGAACGGAAACAATGGAAGCCCCAATGAAACCAAATGGTGGAATCAATAAAAGGTTAAGTCCCACACTAACAAATGCTGGAATCGTTGTAGAAAGCATGAATTCACGGTGCTTATTATGCGGAATTAAAATCTGAATTCCCATGATATTTGTCCAACCAATAAAGAACATCCTAAAAACCATGATGGCAATGGCAATATTAGCTGCTTGGAAGTCCTTTCCTAGGAAAAAACTAACAAAGTCTTTATTGACAACCAAGAGACCAGCAATAATTGGGAAAATGACGAGATTATAAATCAAGAAAGAGAATTCATGCATCTTGTTAACAGCCTTATAGTCTCCACTAGACAAAAGACCAGATACCCTTGGAAGCATTACACTTCCCAATGAAGTCACCAACGTCAACAAAATATTAATAATTTTCAAAGCCTGATCATAAATCCCTACATCATTTGTCGATGACAAGGCCCCCAACATAGTACGGTCCAAAGTCACATAAAGTGAAATAGCAATCTGAGGCAAGAACAGTAAAATAACTGGCTTAAGATGCTTCTTAGCAAAAGACAAATCAAATTGAGGCTCACCAATATATGGCCTTGCTGGGAGCCACATGCTTAATTGTCCTAGTAATTCAAAAAAGGTTAGTAGAAACACATAGAGGTATAAATCACCGGAAGTTTTTACAAATAAGAAAATGGAAATAACTCCTAAGAGTTTAACTGTTGTGTTTCTTGCCGTAATACGACGAAAATCCTCCAAACCTTGGAACAACCAAGAAATATCCATTCCTTTAGATACTAAACTAAGCCCAAGTATATAGGCCACCATGTTTTGCATTGCTGGCAAAAATAAACACAAGAGCGCATACAAAAGAAGTGACAAAAAAGTGGCAATCAATTGGAGGGTATAAATACCCCAGAAATTTTTCCGAATATCCTTACGATTACTAGAAATTTCCTTGGTCCCGTAGTTAGCAACTCCTAAGGTCGCTAAGAGAATAAAGTAGGTCACAATAGAGTTAAAGTAACCATAGGTACCTAAATCTTTAGAACTAAAAATCCTAGTTACATAAGGTGTCGTAATAATTGGTAACACAATGACCAATAATTGGTAGGAAAGATTATAGGCGTAATTCTTTAAAACTTTCATTTATAGTATCTCTATTTTATTTTCCTCATCATTTATTTCTTTTATCGAAATTAAACTTGCAAATAATGTAAACATGAAGATGTTGTATCCTGGTCTAATCCAAAATGCTTCTATCATACAATTAATAGTTATTAAAGAAAGTAATGATAGAAATAACATTTTACCTTCTTTGTAAAATCTCCTGGATGATAAAACATAAACTAATACAAGTAAGACTACAGGAACAATTCCATAGTAGAATAACATTTGAATATAAGAGGAATCAACATAATTATAACTGAGTACTGACTCTGTAGTACCTCCATAACCAATAAATTTTACATTATTAGTTCCAAAAAGGTGTAACTTGTATGTATCAAGGGCATTTTTACCCAAAAAAAGTCTCATACTGAAGAAATCGTTCAACTTAACAAAAAATGGGGAAGAAAAAGAAAAATGAGAAGACAAATAAAACATCAATGATGAAAAAATTGCCGCAGAATAGGGTAGTATGTAATAAACTTTAAATTTCTTTTCTTTAGTATAGTACATTACTAAAAAATAATTACAGCTATCAAAATAGACATAGAATTCAATCTAGCATCACAAAATTTGATAATAAAGGCTGATAAGGCTACTCCAACTGCCACCCTAAGCCAAATATACTTCTCTCTAAGTAAATATCCCCAAGCAATAAACAAATAAAAACAGTGTGAGGCAAAATCTGTAGGATAAATGAAGCCAAATGAATTTCTTATAACTAAACCAGAAGATCTAACTTGGGCAAATTGTAAATTTGGTAGAAGACCAATTATTGAAAGTAAGAATATACCTATGACAATTGAACCAGCAATAAACACGTAAGTTTTTAAAATAACATCTACATCAACATCATAAAGTAGTAAAATCAATAATGAGTAAAGAAGAAAATTGGTAGCACCAGTTTGTAAAAAACACATAAACTTGTTACGATTAAAAGAATTCCTGAAACAATGAATGATATACTAAAATTTTTAATAAATAAAAATCTTAGTGACAACACCAATGCAACACCAATCAAGAGAATAGTTGGTAATTGAGGGAGAGTTTTATTTAGAACCGAAGTCATAATAACATCGTACCCTACAATTACCGATAAGACCAAAATAACCAAAAGGTTCTCAAACTTAATTTTTAACATAATACCCTTTTACCGTTTATAAGAATAGCTAATTTATTTAAAAGCAATTTTACGTAAAATTGGATTCATTTTCATTTTTTCAATAAAGATGACTGTCCGAAACTTTTTTTGGGTAAGAAGATCAATACTCAATCTTCTAAGAAAAGAAGAAATATTTCGCTGTCTCAATAACATATTATAAGGACCAATGATTTGATCTCCATTCCCTGAAAAATATTGTCAAAAGCTTTATTTGAAATAATGGACTGTAGTAATTCTATTTTTCTTGTCTTTTCAACTTTAAATTAGAAATCTGGAAAACTGAACTTATGATAATTTTGGTCTTAATATCCTGCATTAATGTAGCATCTTCTAATTGGAACTGTTCAAGCAATTTATGTAATTCTTGAAGTTCATCTAATTGAAATTCAATTCTTTTAGGATGATAACTCGTCAGTGCAGAACCACTTCTACCTGCAATATAATTATAGAGAGTCGAATCAATAAAAAGAATGTTATCTAATTGTTGATAAACTTGGAAATTAAATAAAGTATCTTCCCCTATTGGTTTACTAGGAAACTTAATATTATTTTTTAGAATAAATTCTTTGTTATAAATTCTCGACCAAACATTATACATCATATCAGTTTTAAAAAGCTCTATGAAGTCATTCCTAAACTCTTCCTTTTTAAGAAGTCCTAGGTGCTGATAAGAATGAGAACGGCAAGACAAAATAGTGTTATTGGTTTCTTTAATTTCATTGTAACCAAAACAAAGAACATCCCATTCTCTATTAAGATTAGGACATATCTTCTCAAAGAAATCATCTGATAAGAAATCATCTGAGTCCATAAAGTACAAATATTCACCCCTCGAGAGAGAAATCCCTAAATTTCTAGCTTCCGAGACTCCGTTATTCTCAATATGTCTAACAAAAATATTTGAATAATTATCTTGATACTCATCACAAATCGCACCACTCTGGTCGGTTGAATCATCATCAATTAATAGAATCTCATACTTAATTGGTGACGATTGCATAAGTATGGAATCTAGGGCTCTTTTTAAATAACCTTCAACATTAAATACAGGAACAATTATGCTCAAATCTATATTATCCATTAACTCTTCATCCTTAATTTATGACGAATAAACTCTAGTGTCCATTTTTCTTTTTAAATTTCTTTAATATTGTCGATTTAACATATGCCCAATAGAATTTATTTCTTGTTACTTCTAAAAGCTCTTCCTTAGAAATTTTCTCTCCAATAACTAATTGATTTGGTATAACATAAAATGAATCTACTAGTCTAAACTCAGGACACTTAATCACTCTCTTTTGGAAATGTGCATATAGAGGACGATTAACCTTTATATTACCGTCGATTAAATTTATTGATTCCAAACCATTTTCCTCTGACCAAAAATAATAGCGTTTAGGTTCATTTTCACCATATTCTCTAAATGAGAAATGACTAATATCAATATCATCAAAAAACTTATCTTGCAGTTGTTTGAAATTATTTTTTTCAAAAATCTTTTGGATACCATCTGCCTCATCAAAAATAAAATTTTGCTCACTTGTAAAGATATTGTGAAAATCCAGTCGATAGTTTAAACCTTGGCCAGACATAAATATATGATTAACTTCCTGTGAATTTTTAAATATTTGGAGATGACCTAAAAGGCCATATCGAGAATAGTCATTCTCAAAAAAGCTATGTTCTTCCAGAAATTGATAAATATCACCAAGTAAGACATCTGTATCACAAAATCCCCAGTAGTCATATCCCTTCAACTCCTCTTCAAAGATAAATCCATAAGCAACTTTATAGTCACATAATTTATAAGGTGTTTTGAGAGAAATTTCAAAATCAAATTTAGACTGAACTTTTTTTCTTAAATCATCAAACGAAAGAGTCTTAAATTCAATATTCTCAGCGTTCAAAATTTCAAATTGGTCAATATTTTGATCAGTATAAATTAAGAAATCAATCTTTTGATTACGTTTGGCGGTCAACAAAAATAAGGGAAAAACTTTGGAAGTTTTCCAAAGTACGGAATAATGAGTCTTATCTTTTTCATTTAGTTAAATCCTCTCCACCCTTATTCAACCAAGTCACAGCATTAAAATAGTGGTGGTAAGTTTTTAAATCGATACCGACATGACCTTGCTTTTCAGCTGATTTGAAATGAACCAAGGAAGGTAGGTCACTATAATTCTTAGAAGAGAAGATGACTTTGCTTTTGTAAGGAAGTTCTTCAAACTCTTTCATAAGCTCGTAAGTACAAGCATCGTTATCGTTGAATTTGAAATACATATTATCCCAATGAATGCGTGCCAATCGACGTTGCCATTTTTGAGTCGCTTCTTCTTCATCTGCATAGTGCAAAAAATGAAGTTCAATATCATCAAGAAGTGCTAGAGGATAGGCATTATCAAAGTCTTTGATGTATTTCGATTCCTTAACGAATTTCAAGGGGATATCTCCACTCAAATAATGTTTTAGATTCTTGAGCATTTTGATGTAATCAGGTGAAAAGACAAACATTCCAACAAAAGGCGTTTGATAAGGTAGTCCCAACTCCTGATAAACCTTCCCAGCCCAACAATTATCACAAATAATTGTGAAATTCTTATTCTTAAGTCGTCGTCTTGGGATAAAATTAATAATTGGATAAACGATTGGTTTTAGTTTATTCTTTAGTGTTTCACTGTTCATATTAGTACTTCTTATATAATTCCGAGAAATTACGAATATAACTTTGTAATGAAAAGAGTTCTTTTTGGCGTTTGACAGATGCCTTGCCAAATTGTTCTCGCTTCTCGGTATTATCCGCTAATTTTTGAATTGCCTTAGACAGTTCTGAAGGCTGATTTGGAATAGCAAGAAGGCCATTTTCACCTTCTTGCACCATTTCACAAACGCCACCATGACGGTAGCCAACGATGGGTTTCCCACAAGCCATTGCTTCTAAAACTACAGTTGGAAGTGGATCAGGATTGGTACTTGGCAAGACAAAGATATCAAACATATTATA
>NZ_CM002133.1:793738-801268 GCF_000448665.1 Streptococcus sp. HSISS2
CCCTGCTTATAGCCAATCTCAAAATAGAGTTTTCCTTGAGGACTTAGATGCTTAGCTGATCAGGATTGGTACTTGGCAAGACAAAGATATCAAACATATTATAGAGCTCTGTTGTCTTACTATAATAATCGATACGCTTGATTTGACCAGCTACTGGCGAGTCAGCAATAATCTTTTCTAACTCATCAATGCGCCACTCTTCTCCCTCAAAAGCACTACCTGCAAGAAAGGCAACGGCTTTTGGATTAGCCTGTAAAATTGGAGTCACAGCTTCCAAGAAGTCTCCTTGCCCCTTCCAGGCATTGACACGGGCAACCATCCCAATAACAAGAGCATCTTGAGCAATACCAAACCGCTCTCTAATGGCTGAAGCATCCACTACATGGAAAACATCATTATCAACCCCATTATAGATGACTTGTACCTGATTATCATTCACATAACGAGACATTTTGACATGATTTGCCACGGCATTTGAAACCGTTACTATCGTATCAGCAAAGCGTCCCATCAAAAAATTGATGAAGTCAGAAATAGCTTTTGGTTTGACAATAATTTCGTGCACATGCCAAATCAAAGGAAGTTTCAACTTACGTTTAAGGTAAATGCCTTCAAGCACCGCCGTCGTATTGTTGTGAATCAGGGTAATCCCGTTCTCTTTGGCATACTTGGCAATTTGTTTAGAATAACGGTTATAAGAGCCAAAGTACTCCATGATACCTTTAGGATTAAAATATTTACGTCGCAAGATTGGGTAGTCAATGACTTTCACTTTGGCACCGACATTTTCTAAAGCAGCCACTAAAACACCATCATTTGGTAAAATAACATGCGCTTCAAAGGCATCTTTATCCAAGCCTTTAATAAGCTCCAACAAAACCTTGTCAGCGCCATACATTTCAGCACCCGCATGGAGATATAAAATTTTCTGCATTTCTATCCTTTAAATACTTTTTCGTAGTCTGTGACAATTTTTTCCCATGTGAAAGCTTGGGCAATACGTTGACTAGATTTTTGATTAAGAGCTTCGATATCTTGATTGTCCAATTGTTCAGCTTGATCAATAACAGTTGCCAATTGATCTTTTTTCCAATAAAGAGCACCATCTTCACCAACCTCACGGTTAAAGCCAACATCCAACAAAAGATTAAGTTTGGTAGACTCTAATGCCTCTAGAAGTGATGGATTCGTCCCTCCGACTTCATGACCGTGGAAATAAGCAAAGGCATTTTCACGAATATATTTGAGCAATTCCTGGTCATATACCGTTCCAACAAACTTCACACGAGGGTCCTTGTCAAAGCCAGTTTCCTGACGCAACTTGTCATAGAACTTGTTTTCTTCAACATTAGTAATGAGCACAAAATCCTTGTCAGAATGTGACGCCATAAAACCACGAATCATTGCCTCATAGTTGTTTT
Organism: Streptococcus sp. HSISS2; assembly: GCF_000448665.1. Classification (NCBI taxonomy): domain Bacteria; kingdom Bacillati; phylum Bacillota; class Bacilli; order Lactobacillales; family Streptococcaceae; genus Streptococcus; species Streptococcus sp. HSISS2. The sequence continues at coordinate 795,160 of NZ_CM002133.1, forward strand.
CAGGGACAAAGCGACCTACAACAAGGTAATAGTTGTTTTCAATAACCCCTTTTTCAAAATACCAGGTACGAACTTTATCATCAACCTTAGTCAATCGAGATTTAGTCGTATCAGTTCCATAAGCAATATAGGTTGTTTGGGGATGATACTTAGCATAATCTTTTTGAATGTAGGACTCGATATTTTTACTATCACAAATCAAAAGGTCAGCATGTTTAACCATAAGTTGTTCTGAAATCTTCCAGTATTTACGGACAGGAAGACTCCATTTTGCACGTAACCATTCATGACCATCAGGATTAACCATTAGGGTACCACCAATAGCCTTGATTTTCTTCTTGATACCTGAGATAAATGGTCCAATACGGCAAGCCAAAACATAGAAAATCGGATCTTGATCATCATTGGCTTTAGCGATTTCAATGGCCTTATTTAGAGCTGCAATGTCATAAGCGATGGCACGAGCAGGACCAATATTAGGCACATCAATGTTGAAACACTTTGCGCCATTATGCTCGAAAGAGTCAGCTGTAATTCCTGATTTAGCAGAATTTTCACGCATACAAGCTACGTAATACTGGATATCTTTATCTTGCTGGAACTCTGTTAGTTTCTCAACAAAAGTCTCAAAACCACCATATTTTGCTGGAATTCCCTTAGAACCAACGATATAAACTGTTTTTTTCATTTAATCACCATTAAAAGAAATGGAGAAAGCCATCACTTTGCTCCATCCTTCATTACTACTACTTTAATTGTTTTCAATAAGATTCTGATATCACGCCAGATAGTCCATCCATCCATATAAGCTACATCAAGTTTGACGACTTCATCAAAATCTGTAATTTCACTTCGACCACTTACTTGCCAAAGGCCAGTGATTCCTGGTCTAAAGCTTAATCGACGTTTTTGTTCTGGAGTGTAGGATTCGTATTCGTCTAAGGTCGGCGGACGTGTACCAACCAGACTCATATCCCCCTTAAGAACATTCCAAAATTGTGGAAGTTCATCAAGGCTCGTTTTACGGATAAAATGACCAACTTTAGTAATGCGAGGATCATTATCCATTTTAAACATACCGCCAGACATCTGATTTTGTTCCATGAGATTCTTCTTGATTTCTTCGGCATCAACTCGCATTGAACGGAATTTATAAAACTTGAAAATACGTCCATTCTCACCAACACGATCTTGGGCGAATATTGCTGGACCTCCGTCCTTACGGATAATCGGATAAAGAAAGATTCCGACAATACCACAGAAAACCAAACCAACCAAAGCTCCGCAGATATCTAAGCAGCGTTTTGCCAATATATCACCGTAACTATAAAATTGTGTTGAAAAGGTAACAACATTAAAAGGTCCTAGTTGTTGGATTCGTTTTTCACCTTGACTCATAAATTCCAGCGAATTGAGATTGATAGAAACTGGAATCCTCATAAGTTCAAAAGGTGAGGCGTAATCCCAAATTTTGTATTGTTCACTAGGAAGATTAATCAGGACCTGATCAACTACTGAGTGGGTTGCATACTCAACCAAGTTGTCTGGCTTAACACTCTTGATAAATGGATTAGTAAAATAAGGATTATCCAAAACACAAACTGCTGTAATTCTACCATCCATATTATCTTTCATACGTGTCAGAACATTTTCAAGACGAGTCTGATCAGAAATTAAGAGAATATTTTTATTACTCTTACGACGTGTGTAGATGGATGAACGGAAATATTTGAGAACAGTGTTTGTTAGGTATAAGAGAGCACCTACAATGAGGATAAAATAAAGGAGTCCACGACGTGAAATTGAAAAATTACCATCTGCAAAAAAGGATAGAAAGGTTGCGATTGCAGCAAATATAAGACAATATTTGAGAGTAGCAATAAATTCATCCAAGTAACCACGATATTTTAAATTTTCGAAGTAATTACTAATATAATAAGTTACTACATGCACAATTCCTAAGAGAACGACACTTCCTTTGGTAATCTCAGTATAAGGCAATTTACTTGTGACCCAGGCTACAAAAAGGACCACAACCAGTTGTATAATACCAATCTCAATGCGACGAATTTCTTGTTTTTCTTTCACTCTGAACCCCTTTTTTATATGCTAATGTTTAAGGAGCTACATTATCCCCATTAATGCTATCCTTTTCTACGGCGTTGCGATCTTGAATGACTACTTTTTTGCTCTGATTTCTTGCCGTAGTCACCATATGACCCGTAAGAACCATATGTACCGTATTTATCTACAGTCATATCTACTTTATTTAGAACAACACCCAAGAACTGAGAACCACTTTGTGTTAATTGTTCTACTGCCTTTGTTACGAAACGACGTTTAATTTTACCTGCAGCTGTCACCAAAAGACTAGCATCGGCTTGGTGAGCAACAATGACAGCATCGATAACTAAACCAATTGGTGGTGTATCAATAATAACATAATCATATTGGCTACGAGCAACGTCCAATAGGTGTGTGAAATTTTCATTTTGTAAAAGACTTGTTGGATTTGGTGGAATAGGACCAGACGAAATTACATCCAAACCTGCGATGTCTGTTCGACAAACGGTTTCCTCCAAAGTAGCATTCCCAGAAAGAAAATTTGAAAGGCCTTTATATGGCTCATTTGATTTAAATGTTCCAGACAAAACTGAATTACGGGTATCTGCATCAATGAGCAGTGTTCTAAGGCCAACACTAGCAAACGAAATGGCAATATTAACAGATGTTGTTGATTTACCTTCACCAGCTTCGACTGAGCTAACAGCAATAACTTTCATCTGAGCGCCAGAAAACTGAATATTTGTGCGAATAGCATTGTAATATTCTTCGGTTTGTTTGGCAAAGTTTACTTTAGAATTTACTAACTTTAATAGAGGCATTTCTTCTCCTTAAATCTTATCTATATCAGGGACAATTCCAAGAAGTGTCAGTCCTAAGGCGTCTTCAATATCTTCCGGACGACGAATACGATCATCCAAGATTTCACGAACCAATACACCAACAATTGCAAGGAAACCTCCGAGCACTGCTCCAAGAGCAACATTACGTTTAATGTTTGGAGAAGAAGGTGAATCTGGCAATTTCGCATCTTCAAGCGTTGTGACATCTTCTACTTTTGTCACTTTTTTGATTTTTTCTGCAGCAACATCACGAACCTTGTTAGCTAGGGATTGAGCATCTTGTCCAGTTTTTGCATTAACAGAAATTGAAATAAGACGCGTATCTGTAGGAATGTTAACTGAAATCATTTTAGCAAGGTCTGCTTCAGTCATATTCAATTTTTCGTCTTTAATTACTTCAGACAAAACATCATTAGACGTAATAATTTCTTTATAGTCTTTTGTCAAAAACGTACCAGCCTGCAAGTCTTGTGCAGAAAGATTCTTGCCATCATCAGCTTGATTTACCACATAGATACGTGTTGATGACGTATAAGTTGGTTGAATAAAGAAATAAGTTCCTAAGAAGGCAAAAACAGCAACATAAAAAGCTGTAAATAGAATGAAGACTTTCTTAGTCCAGAGTTTTTGCAAGAGTGCAAGTACATCGATTTCAACACGTTTCGTGTTTTCTTGAGTCATAGTTTCTCCTATATGTATTGATTTTCAAGTAGAGTTTGTGGGTTTTTGATAAAAAGATTACGGGCACGTCTAGTACCATAAGTTTTCTCAATAATAGCGTAGGCTTCCTTCATAAATGGAGGTCTTGGTCCCAAATTATGCATGTCACTTGCAACCATGTGAACTAGATTCTTTTCCAAAAAATAACGGACACGTTTTTTTCTCACTTTTTCCTTATCACCAAAAAGCTTTGGTTTTAAGACGTGAGAACTATTGACTTGAGTATAGCAACCCATGTTGATGATTTCACGAACACGGTCAGCATGTTCCTCAAGAGCATCATAACGTTCAATGTGAGCCACAATCGGAGTTACCCCTGCTCGCAAAACATTACTTAGTCCACTATGAATTTCCTTCCAAGAAGTTCTAGCACTAAATTCAATCAAAGCAAATTGCGTATTATGCATATGAGGAATAAGGTGCTTTTCAAGCTTCTCAACAATGTCTGAAGTGTAATAGAGTTCACCACCATAGTAAATTGTTAAATCAGGGTAAAGAGCCTCTGCTTCTTCTTTTACTTTAGAAAAGTTGGCAAAGATTTTGTCCTCTGGGGTTTCAAACATTCCCTTACGACGATGAGACGTTGAAACAATAGTACGCACTCCCTGGGCGTAACTTTCGCCAATAAGTTCTAGACTTTCCTCTAAAGTCTTAGGACCATCATCAACATCAAAAACAATATGTGAATGAACGTCAATCACTTATTTTTCCTCCATCATATTTTTGATAGCTTGTGATGCGCTTGCCACACTAGAATCATCAAGTTTCATCATATAAAGACTAGAATTTGGCATAGCATATGAAGTCAATTGTCCCGTTGATCCTGTACCTGTCACTGCTTGAGAAGTCACTGTAAATTTAGAACCTGAATCAAGCTGCGTATTGGCCAAGGAATTAATAGTATCCAAAGACATGTTGGTTTGAACAGAGTCTTGAAGATTATTAACAATTGAATTAAAGTTTGATACTGAATGAAGTGAGGCTAATTTGTTAACAATCGCTGAAATAACCTTTTCTTGGTTTTTACCACGATCATTATCGCCACCATCCAAGCTATAACGCTCACGAACAAAGCCAAGTGCTTGTTCTGAGTTCATTTGAATATCACCAACTGGGAAGTCAAATTTCCCATGAAGGCTAGTAAAGGCTTGATCATTATGGACGGTCACACCACCCAGTTGGTCAATCAACTTAAGGAATGATGTGAAATTGATACGTGCATAATAATCAATATTAATGCCATAAAGATTTTCAAGTGTTTGTTCTGAAGTTTCAACACCGTAGATACCTGCGTGGGTCAATTTATCATATTGGTTTGCCCCACCACCAGGAATTTTAACATAGGCATCTCGAGGTGTTGAAGTCAAAAGAATCTTATGCGTATTCATATTGACGGTCATAATGATATTAACATCAGAACGTGATACTGTTGAAATAGAACCATAAGTATCAATACCGCTGATATAAATATTAAATACTTTGGAATCCGCTTGTTTTGCAGACTTGTTATTTTTCGTTTTGATTTTATAGGTATAGATTGTTTTCAGATTTGAAGCGTAATTGCTATCAACTGACTCTAAAAGGCTAGCATATGAACCACTCAAAACCATGGCTTTAGATTTTCCAGATTTAAGATTGTCATAGGCCTCTTGGTAAGAAGCAACATCGTCAACTTTTACATCAACCTTCTTGTCATTTTTCAGAGCTGACATCATGGTTTCAATGTTATTCTTATCAACCTTCATAGGTGCTTGGACAGTAGAAAGCTGACTGACATCTTTGATGTCACTATCTTTTGGAACCACTACACTCATCTCAACTTCTGAGAATGATGCAGTCTGATTCATACGGTTAGTAATATCAATTAGCTGTTTGAAGCCAAATACACCAACCAAAGAAATTAGGGTGAAAATAACCAATATAACAGTTGTCACAAGTGGTGATTTCTTAGCTTTTTGAAGATAGATACTAATAGCAAGAACAACCACCAAGGCAAGTGCGATGATAATATTCAAAAACCTAAAAGATAGGAAATTGTAGTTGAACATAATGAAAAGTAAAATCGCTGCTAAAATAGCATACAGAATGGTCAACCCAATGTTGACCATTCCCCAGGATCCTTTACTTGTCTGTTTCTGCTTACGATACGTATGCGAACTCATATAACTTGCTCCTAAAAATTAAAATTAGACATTTCACATTATCATTATAACATTACTTTAACTTCATTTCAATTGTCATTCTTTTTAAAAAAGAAGAAACAGTTTTTCATTAGCTTATCAAGTCATTAATTTCTATTAATTTTCATCATATTGTCAGGAAAAATTTCACAATTAGTATACTAATTCTATAATTTTCTGACATTTACCTTGATATTATAAACTCACTCCATAAAAAATAGTAGTTACTATACTATTCTTTTGACAATTTTAAATCTATTACCACTATTCATAATAAAGGAAACAAGTCAACTATAACCCAAC
>NZ_CM002133.1:802869-803915 GCF_000448665.1 Streptococcus sp. HSISS2
TGACAATTTTAAATCTATTACCACTATTCATAATAAAGGAAACAAGTCAACTATAACCCAACAAAACCAAAAAGGAACACCAAAAGGTGTCCTTTCATTATAGCAACTAATCAGAAATAAGTGTTTCTAAACCGACTTTCATCATATCAGTGAAAGTATTTTGACGTTCCTCTGCAGTTGTATCCTCATCTGGATTCACCAAACTATCAGAGATTGTCATAATGGCAAGAGCATCTACCTGATGCTGAGCTGCAAGGTAATAAAGAGCTGCCGCTTCCATTTCAACAGCTTTCACGCCCCATTTACCGAGTTCAATATTTTTCTCATAGTAATTTGAGTAGAAAACATCAGAAGACAGTACATTACCAACATGGGTAGTCATACCGAGATCTTTGGCAATGTGGTAAGCCTTATCTAAAAGGTTGAAACTTGCAATTTGTGGGAAATCGTATTGTGGCCAATCGTTACGAATAATGTTAGAGTTTGTCGCTGCAGCTTGTGCCAAGACCAACTCACGCACATGAACATCCTTATTTAATGAACCTGCAGTTCCCACACGAATAAGTTTTTAACCCCGTAATCAACGATAAGTTCACGTGCATAAATAGAGATAGATGGCATTCCCATCCCAGTCCCCATCACAGAAACACGTTCACCCTTATAAGTTCCTGTGTAACCAAACATGTTACGAACCTCATTGAAACAGACAGAATCTTCAAGAAAATTCTCAGCAATGAATTTGGCACGAAGAGGATCCCCAGGAAGAAGAATTTTATCAGCAATCTCTCCCTGCTTAGCAGCAATATGAATAGACATAATTTATGATACAAAGAGCGATCAGAAAGCGACTGAAAATTAGGAAGCTGACGAAGATGCCTCGCATCTAGGCAGATTATCTATTTTCCAAGCTTTCCGCTCGTGTTCAAATATGAACACCTGCTCTACCTTTCTTAGTTATTTATAGAATCGGCGTTAAAGAGGCAAAGTAAAAATAGGAAATCCGACAAAGATGCACCGCATCTTGGAAGATTTATCTTTTTTACACC
>NZ_CM002133.1:805550-827163 GCF_000448665.1 Streptococcus sp. HSISS2
TTTTTTACACCGCCTCTAGCCCGGGTTCAATTTCAAACCCAAGCTACCCATCCTTTCTTTTTTATTAAGTAATCTGGAGTGCGATCAGAAAGCGACTGAAAATTAGGAAGATTATCTATTTTCCAAGCTTTCCACTCGTGTTCAAATATGAACACCTGCTCTACCTTTCTTACGTTATATTTTTTAAAATTTTCTACTATTATATTGATAGTACATGAGCTACTTAAATGTTTAGCCTTGGGTTAGTGAATCTAGAAAAGCAAATAACTTTTTATTCATTTGAGAATAGTCATTGGCCCGCAATTGTTCTGGTGTTTGAACAAAAGGTAACTCTTGATTTTGCTGGCGCAAGTGCTCTTCACCATCAGCAGCTATCAGTAAATCAATAGCCTCTGGATCGAACTCCAAATGTGCCTGGAAAGCATAGTGTTTAGGACTAAAGCGAACAATTTGACGAGGGCAACCTTTACTTGTAGCCATAACAACTGCATTGTCTGATAATCCAGGCATATCTCCATGCCAGTGACCGGTATCTAAAGTAGAGCCAAAACCTTTAATATGCTCATCATCTAATCCAGCTTCAGTAAGATTTATTGGAAAAACACCAATCTCACGTTCGGGACTATGCTCGTACTTACCACCATAAGCCACAGACAAAAGTTGAGCCCCTAAACATACCCCAACAATATAGATATCAGCGTCAATAGCTTTTTGAATTAATGCAATTTCAGCCTTTGGATCATAGTATGGAAAGGCTTGACGATTTTCATCAGGTGACTGAGGTCCACCCATTACAATAAGGAAATCAATACCATCAACAGTTTCAGGAAGTTTCTCCTCCTCATAAACCTTAGTTGATGTGACATTGTGGCCACGCTCTTGAGCCCATTTCAAGTAAGCTCCTGGAACCTCAAATGTTTCGTGTAAGATAAAATGAATATTCATACTTTTCCTTCCATTTATTATTAATTATCCTTGATAGGAGGCTGGCTAGTAAGAGTGGTAATACGATAACTCCTCCAGTGCCTGTAAAACCAACAACCAAGGCTATTCCTGTTAGGGGGGCATTCAAAGTTGTTCCTAAAAATATAGTTGCTCCTAAAAGCATTCCTAAATTCGGACTTAGGGAAAGGCCAAAATTTCCAAAAAGCCCCGTTATCAGATAACCCGCACCTACGCCTAATGTAAACGATGGCGTCAGAGTTCCACCATAGGCACCACTTCTTAAAAGTAGACAGACCAATAGGCATTTGATGATGAGAATGACAGGAAGATATGCTGAAGACTTCCCAGAAAAAAGCCATTGGGCTAAAACCTGTCCATTTCCCATAAAAATAGGGAGGTATGCTGACAGTCCACCTAGAATCATAAAGGCAAAAGGCAAAGTCCAAAGTATTTTTTTGTCTGTAATACGATGTCCACTGGCCTTTTTCGTCAAATAACCAAACATCATAGCAAGTGGTGTTACAAATACTGTCAAGATGATTGCCTGCATGAAACTGGAAGAATCAATAGTCACTTTATCGACTAAATATAGAGCCTGTCCACCAACAATTGGTCTGGCACAATAAGCAGATACATAAGTAGTCACAAGAATAATGACGATATTCTTTAACTTCCAACTAACTCCTAATGTTTCCAAAACAAACAAAGCGCTGGCAAAAGGCACCTGGTAAACAGAGGCTAAGCCTGCTCCAGCACCACCAGCAATTAATAATTGTCTATCGGAAATGTCTAAGCGTAATCCCTTAGAAAGACTACCACCGAAGAGAGCACCTAATTCTCGAGGTGCTCCTTCTTTGCCAATTGAGGCCCCGGCAGCAACGATTGCCACCTGGACTAACGCATGTAGAGACTGGCCTAGAAAGTTTGGACTCCTTTTACCAACAAGTTGCTTAGCTTTGCTAATGGAAAGTAAGGAGACCCGTCGTTGAAGAAAATACCAAAATAAACTAGCTAGGATTCCAACCATAAGCAATACTAAAAATCTTCGAAATGCACTCACTGATTGAAACTGTAACAAGAGATTGCCTTTATCTTTACCAAACGAAAGAACTTGTATAAATTCTAAAAGATAGTGGCAAAGAATTCCAACAAGACCTGAAGCGATACCAGTTCCAAAAACAGCCAAACTTAGCTTAAGAGATTTTGGTAACAACCTTAAACGTTTTATTTCCCGAAAAATCATGTTTTAAAGTTCAGCCAAAATAGCTTTCAGCAAGCCTTTGAAATCCCCTTTAACACGTTCTGTCACTTCCACCACTTCTTCGTGACTAAGTTCTTCTTGGAAACCAGCCGCAAAGTTGGTAATACATGAAATACCCAGAACTTTCAAATCAGAATGTGCTGCTACGATAACTTCAGGAACAGTTGACATACCAACCGCATCTGCACCCAATGTCTTAAAGGCACGAATTTCAGCAGGTGTTTCATAGGTAGGTCCTGTTGCCCCAATATAAACCCCTTCTTCCAACTTGATACCAAGTTTATCAGCCACTTTGTGGGCGATTTCACGGTATTCTGGAGTATATGCCTTGGACATATCTGGGAAACGTGGGCCAAACTCATCCAAGTTTTCGCCAATCAAAGGATTTTGACCCGTCATATTGATGTGGTCTGTGATAGCCATGAGAGTACCAGGGCCAAAGCCAATACCACCAGCCGCATTCGTTACGAGTACCCCTTCACAACCGAGAGCTTTCATCACACGTACAGGGAAAGTGACTACTTCAAGTGGATTTCCTTCATAAAAATGGAAACGTCCTTGAAGAGCCAAAACCTTACGTCCAGCCAAAGTACCATATACAAGTTTACCAGCATGACCAACAACTGTTGATTGTCCCCAGTTTGGAATATCCGCATAATCAATGATCATTGCATCTTCAACTTCTTCAGCCAACTCGCCAAGTCCAGAACCTAAAATCAAACCAAATTCAGGCTTTTCAATTCCTTTACTTTCCAAAAAGGCTTGCGTAACTCTAATTTTTCAAGTAGCGACATCTTATCTCTCCCTTAATATGTTATTTCATTGTTAAAAAGTGACCAATTTTTGAAAATGTTCTTGCATTTCGAATGGTGATATATGGATAGAAAGGTGTTTTCAATAACTTCTTATGATAAGCCGTTTGGCTATAACTTGATTTATCATACTTTCCCCAGTAGACACCAAGTTGACCAAGATGAAGAATTTCATCTCCCAACTCTAAAGACTCAATAACATTCCTCATTTCGTTCTTATCAAGTCTTTCAGTATATAAGAGGACGTCTTTTCTATAGAAATCATCTTCCCACCACTTAGGTAAAGATGCCACTTCATTTTGGTAATCTTCTAGAGTAAAAAGAGAAAACACCTTAATAAATGGATAAGCCTTATTTAGAAATCTCTCTAAAACTAAGAGGAGTTCTTCTTTCATCAAGGAAGAATCAAAGAAAAGATTTCCACTATTTATATAGGAAGAAACATTTGACATCACAAGTTCTTTTAACTCATGACAAAATTCTTCCATGACTACCTTGTGACGACCACCAACGTTTATCCCACGAACCAAAAATGCATAGCGCTTCATTTTAGACAAGTTTATCCAAGAAACTTTCACCAATCATGGCTTTATCGACACCGAAGTTTTCAGCAACAGTTGCTGAGATATCAGAGAAATGACCCACTGGAATGAGTCCATTTCCTTTAAATGAAGGGCTGTAAGCCAAGAAAGGAATATATTCACGTGTATGGTCAGTACCAGCGTAAGTTGGATCATTTCCGTGGTCTGCTGTAATCATTAAGAGGTCATCTTCACGCATTGCTGCGATGATTTCTGGCAAAAGTTGGTCAAATTCGTGCAAACAATCACGATATCCATGAGGATTACGACGGTGTCCATAAAGGGCATCGAAGTCTACCAAGTTTGTGAATGAGAAGCCATGTTTGAAATCTTCAGAAGTCATAGCTTTAATCAAATTATCAATACCATGGCTATTTGATTTGTTGTGGCCCATATCGTGATTAATACCAGCTCCGTTGAAGATATCGTTAATCTTACCAACAGCATAAGTATCAATTCCAGCTTCATTCAATTTATCCAAGACAGTTGGTGCAAATGGTGAAACAGCCAAATCTCGACGATTAGACGTACGAGTGAAGTTTCCAGGCTCACCAACGTAAGGACGCGCAATGATACGACCAAGAAGAGCTGGACGTTCCAAAGTGATAGAACGAGCGTATTCACAAATACGGTAGAGTTCATCCAAAGGAATAATGTCTTCGTGTGCCGCAATTTGAAGAACTGGGTCAGCTGAAGTGTAAATAATCAATTCACCAGTTTCCATTTGACGAGGTCCAAAGTCTTCAATAACTGCTGTACCTGAATAAGGTTTATTAGCTTCTCGAATGACCTTTCGACCTGAAAACTCTTCAATTTTAGTAATAATCTCTTCTGGAAATCCGTTCCAGAAGGTATCAAAAGGTTCAGTAATATTGAGACCCATGATTTCCCAGTGGCCAGTCATGGTATCTTTACCAAGAGACACTTCCTGCAATTTTGTTGCATAACCAGTTGGATTATTTTCAGCTGGTACGGTCTTCAAAGGCACTTCACGTGGAATGTTCCCAAGACCAATTTTTGCCATGTTTGGCACATTCAAACCAACAGTCTTCGAGATATGGCCAAGTGTATCAGAAGCACCATCTGGTACACCAGCATTGACAAAGTCGTTTGCATCAGGTGCTGCCCCAATCCCTACAGAATCAAGAACAACTAAATGCATTCGATTAAATTTAGACATAATAACACCACAAAGAGCTGAAATCTTTTTCAGATTTTCTCTTTACCTTTTCTTTTATTTTTATATTTTCGTAAACAATAGATTGCGTTATTCAGTTAATGAAGAAATTCAGATGGGACTAAGCCTTTACTTCAACGATTTTAACACCGTCTTTTCCTGCAACAATAACCTTGTTAACCATTCCATTGAAAAGCCCATGTTCAACAACACCTGTCATGGCTTTAAGTTCCTCACCAAGTGCCACTGGATTTTCAATTTTACCTAAATCTAGATCAATGATATAGTTCTTCATATCAGTGACAAAGCGATTACCTTCTTCCGTTAATCGGAATGATGGTTTATAGTCCTTAGACTCGAAGACACGATACAAACGATCAGCACCATATTGAACAACCTCAACTGGTAGTTTAAAGGCACCAAGTTGATCAACCAGTTTTGACTCATCAACAACCCAGATGTATTCTTTGGTAGATGTGGCAACAATTTTTTCCATCAAAAGGGCACCACCACCACCCTTAATACCGTTGAGTTGCGGATCCACTTCATCAGCCCCATCTACAGTCACATCGATACTGTCAATATCATCAACTGCCTTTAATGGGATCCCTAAGCCTTCTGCTTGTTTTGTTGTTTGACTTGATGTCGTTACACCGACAACATTGAGTCCCTCTTCCTTAATACGACGACCAATTTCTTCCACAAAAAAGTAAGCCGTTGACCCTGTTCCTAGTCCGACAACCATACCATCTTTAACAAATTTGGCAGCGGTTACACCGGCGGTTTTCTTCAGTTCTTCCATGATCGACTCCTCTCATCTTTCTATAATAGTCATTCTACTCATTATACCATTTTTCCCTTATATTTTAAAATGATTTAAGGGGTTGAATTTTTAAAGGTGACAAAAAAACTAGACTCTTAAGCTAGAGTCTAGTTCTTATGGAGTAGCCAATTATTAGTACCACTTAGTCTTCTTTATGACGTTTGAAGAATCCGATAAAGGCTGCAAAAATCATTGAAAGAAGTCCAAGGAAGCCAGCATTACTTGTATGTTCACCAGTTTGTGGCAACTCAGGTTGCGCAACTACAGGTACCTCAGTATCAGGCGTTGGTGGTGTTGGTGGTGTCACAGGTTTTTGAGGTGTTTTTGGTGTTGGTGGAACCACATGAGACACTCTCTCAACAACATAGTTTTTGTGCCATACAACAGTTGGTTTTGCAGGAGTTTTTGGTTCAACTGGTTTTGCAGGAACTTCAACCACTTTTGGTGTTGGTGGTGTTGGCGCTACTGGACCTGTTGGTGGTGTTGGTTCAACCGGTTTTGCAGGAACTTCAACCACTTTTGGTGTTGGTGGTGTTGGCGCTACTGGACCTGTTGGTGGTGTTGGTGCTTGGCGGTTTACCAGGAACTTCTACTACCTCTGGAGTTGGTGGTGTTGGTACCACTGGTTCTTTTGGAGGTGTTGGTGGTGTTGGTGCTTGTGGATTGATACCAACCGTTTTCATCAACGGTTTAGTTGGAGCTGTCGGTGGTGTTGGCGCCTTAGGCTCTTCAGGTTTTTCACCAGGATTCTTAGGCAAACCTAGGTTCGAATTAATTGCAAACCAGTAGACCGTTGGAGCACCATCAGCATTGGCACCATCAGCTGTAAATACCAAGTGACCATTCGTCATCTTGATACCAGCTCCTCCATAATAGAGGTAAGGGGAGTCTTCATTGTCCCAACCAGTTAAGTCTGAGGTTGTCTCACCATTAAAGACTGCACCATGGTCAATGTATTGGTTATCATTGACTGATGTTACTTCTTTAGTAGCAGCATCATAAGTAACTGATGATTTTGGAATAGCGATGAATTGGTTATCACCAATATTTACATATTCTTGGTGACGTGTTGATTGGTATTTTTTCTTAGGTGTGAATGTAATCAAACCAGTTTCAGCAGAAACGCTGTACGAACCAATAACATCATCTTTATCACCAAATGTATAATCTTGGTTACCAAGAGCGTGTCCATTACCACTACCTGAAGCATTAAGAGTTGTTACATCAGATGGAATTTCACGTGAGACAACCCATTCTGAACCATTCCAGTCAGTGATAGGAACAACTACCTTAAGCGGGTTCTCATCAGAAATGTTAACAGTAGCGCCACCGAAATCAGCGTATCCAGATTTAGTAACAACTTCACCGTTTTGGATTGCCAAAGTAGAGCCATCTGCGTAAGGATTATATGTACCGCGGACAGTATTACCATTAACGTCTTTCGCTTCTACTGTAAGTGGACGTGGGCGTTCAGATGTTTCAACATAAGCTGCACCATTCCAGTGGTTTAGTGAGTTAAGTGCTACGATAGCATTACGCTCACTAAGGTTGAACATTTTACCATCTTTATCGTAAAACTCAACATCTACTGCTACTTTAACTGGTTTATCTTGATCAGTTGATGCACCAACTGTCATAGTTACTGTTGGATCCTTACTGATTTTCGCGATACCTTTTCCGTCATTTGATGGAAGGCTAACAATTTCGTAGCGGTAAACAACACGTTTGATTGCTGATGCTTCATTCTCAACAATCATGCTTGATTGGTTCAAACCATCATAAGTAACAACAAATTTGTCACCTTCTTTAACTTGAACCCACTCGTCTTCAGTATTTGTCCAAGGGCTATTTGAAACAATGTCAGATGCTTGTAACTTGTTAGAGTCATATTGGAAAACATTACTTGTGTTAAGACGCTCTTGTGCTTCTTTTGTCAAGTAGTTACTTACACCTTCAACTTTGTGTGTTGCATCGTTTTCACGTTGGAAGGTCAATTCTTGAACAACTTCAGCATCTTTAAGGTTACGATATACAGGATCATTCATGTATTTATCGTAAGCTGTTTTAGCTTCTTGGTATTGTTTAAGCGCTGTTTGGTAGACAGCTAATTTGTTTTGATACTCAAGGTATTCTTGGTCATATTTAGCTTTTTGCTCATTGTAGACAACCAAGGCTGCTTCGTATTTAGCTTTAGCATCTGCATTGTATTTTTCAATAGCTTGTTTTGTTTCAAGATCTGCTTCATAAGCTGTTTTCTTAGCGTTATAAAGTTCAAGATTCTTGTCATATGCTGCTTTTTCTACATCATATTTAGCTTTTGCTTCATTATATGCTGCTAGCTCAGTTTGATATTTAGCTTCAGCTTCAGCGTTACGTTTTTCAATAACAACTTTTTCAGCTACTTTATTATCATAATTAGCTTTTTCAGCATTGTATTTGGCCTTATCACTATTGTACTGTGCAAGAGCTGCTTCATAATCAGCTTTTGCTTGGTTATAAGTTGCCAATTCTGCTTGGTATTTAGCTGCAGACAAGGCATTTTCTTTATCAGCTGCTTCTTTTTCTGCTACCTTAGCATCATAAGTAACTTTCTTAGTCTTGTACTCTGAAAGGGCTGAGTCATAAGCTTGCTTAGCAATTTGGTATTGCTCTGAAGCTTTATCATAAGCAGTTTTTTCAGTATCGTATTTAGCTTGAGCTTCAGCATTTGATTTATCAGCAAGTGCTTTCTCAGCTAATTTAGCATCATAGTTTGCTTTTGCTTTATCATAGTCAGCCTTATCTGACTGGTATTTTTCTTTAGCCGTTTTATAATCAGAAACGACTGTATTGATTTTTTCTGCTTGTGCTTTGTTATCCGCAGCAGCTGCTTCAACACTTTCCTTAGTTTGAGCAGGTTCTTCCTTAACCTCAATCCCTTCGTTTGTTGCAGCAGTTTTTGCGTTTTCTAAGCTTGTATTTGTTACTTCACTTGTTGTAACAGTTGTGTTACCTTCTTCAGTAACGTTAACAACTTTCTTTTCAGTTGAATCTGCTACGGCTGAAGTGTTTTCTTCAACAGCATCTGTTGCTTCAACTGCTGGTGTTGCTGAATCTGTAGTTGTTGCTACCTCATCAGCGCTTGCATTTGAAGCTCCTACTGCAAGAACTGCAGTCCCCAAAAGAACAGAAGCCGCACCAAGGCTAGACTTTCTGAGTGAATAACGTTGTAATTCCTTTTTCCCCATTTAAATTACGTCCTTCTATATTTAGTTATGTTCATATTCTAACAAAAGAAAGAACCATGTCAATTTGAGATATCTCATAAAAACACGCATTCCTTTAAATTCGATTAGATTCTTAAATTCAAATACTTTTTAATATCAAAATATTTGATAGACAAAACCCTATTATTAATAGCGTTTTCGATACAAAAAGGAGGTTTAATTTTATAATATCTAGTCCAATTCGCTTTAATGTTTTTTATTGAAAAGATTATGAAAAATACATAACTATACGTTTTCATGCTACTTTTCATTGCGAGAATTAGTTCTTGATAACCTATTTCAGCTAAATTCTTTCTTCTAGTTTCCTAAATTAGTTTTAACAATCAAACTAGTTTAAGCTGATAAAACTCAAAGAATAGATAACAAAAAAAGACTAGACTGTCTTGCATAGCAAAACAACCTAATCTTTCATTTTATCTTATTAATGTTTACGTTTGCGAGCTGACCATAGACCTGTAATTGCCATTGAAAGAAAGCCTAGACCTGTTACAGATGCTAATTTTTGGTTAGAATCACCTGTTTCTGGCAATACGGCGCTATTAGTTCTTTCTGTTTCTTGCTTAGCAACTACAGAAGAAGTTGGTGTAACGCTTGGTCCTGTAGGTGTTCCAGGAGTTTTTGGTTTTTGAGGAGTTGGTGGTGGCGTTGGTACTGGACGTGTTACTCGCTCAACAAGATAATTCTTATGCCATTTAACTTTAGGGGCTACAAGTTCCTTAGGTGAAACAGGTTTATTAGGTACATTAACTGTAACCATAGTTGGTGGCGTTGGTGCCTTAGGCTCAGTTGGTGGTGTTGGTTTGGTTGGCTCTCCAGGTACCTCTACGACTACTGGTGTAGGTGGTGTTGGAGCTTTAGGTTCTACTGGCGCTGTAATCTTACGTGGCTCTGCTGGCACTTCAACTAGTACTGGGGTTGGTGGTGTTGGAGCTTTGGGCTCTGTTGGGGCCTTAGGTGCCTCTCCATCAACTGTAACCACAGTGTAGTTAGGTTCTGTCGGTGGTGTTGACGCTTTAGGTTCTTCTGGTTTGCTTGGTTCCGCTGGAACTTCAACAACTGTCGGAGTTGGTGGCGTTGGAGCTTTTGGTTCTGTAGGAGCCTTAGGTCCCTCTGCATCAACTGTAACAACTGTATAGTTAGGTTCTGTTGGTGCCGTAGGGGCTGTTGGCGGAGTTGGTTCTGTTGGTACCGCTGGAAGAACTTCCAATGTAATCGTTGGTGGTGTTGGAGCCTTTGGTTCTTCAGGAGCTGTTGGCTCTTTTGGCGCTTCACCTGGATTTTTTGGAATACCAACATTTGAGTTAATCGCAAACCAATATACTGTTGGTTGACCAGCAGCATTAGCTCCATTAGCCGTAAATACCAAGTGACCATCAGCCATCTTCAAGCCTGCTCCACCATAATAGAGGTATGGAGAAGATGGATTATCCCAACCTTCAAGAGTCGTTGAAGATTCACCATTAAAGATAGACCCATGTTCAATGTATTGGTTATCTTTAAATGATGTCACCTCTTTTGTAGCAGAATCATAAGAAACACTTGAATTTGGAATTGGAATGTATTTATTGTTTCCAACATTTACAGATTCTTGGTGCTCTACATTTTCAAATTTCTTCTTAGGAGTAAAGATGATACGTCCTGAAGTTGAATCAATCGTATAAGAACCGATAACATCATCTTTACCGTCAAATGTGAACTCATCTGTTCCGATAGAGTGACCATTCCCAGCACCGGAAGCATTGACTGAAGTTGCGTCGATAATAGTTTCTTCACTAACTGTAAATTCACTACCATTCCATGTCGCTTTTTGAGCTACAATTTTAATTGGATTTTCAGCAGAGATAGTGACGTCAGCAGTACCAAAGTCAGCTGTTCCATTTTTAACAACAACTGCATTGTTTTCAATGCTCATTGATGAACCATCTGCATATGGATTCCAAGTTCCTCGAACAGTGTTACCATTTTTATCCTTGGCTTCTACTGTAAGGGCACGAGGTTTATCCCCACTATCTACATAAGAAGCACCTGTCCAGTGGTTAAGAGAGTTCAACGCTACAATCGCATTGTACTGTGTCAAATCAAACTTATTGCCATTACCATCATAGAATTCAACATCTACAGCCACCTTAACTGGTTTATTTTGGTCTGTTGAAGCACCGACTGTAAGTGTTACAGTTGGGTCTGAGCTAACGGCTGCAATTCCTTTACCGTCATTTGATGGAAGAGTAAGAATTTCATAACGGTAAATCACGCGCTTGATAGGATGCATATCTGTATTTTCACGCATGCTTGACTGATTCAAATTGTCATAGGTTACAACAAATTTGTCACCTTCCTTAATTTGAATAAATTCAGTTTCATTATTTGCCCAAGGACTAGTTGCTACAATATCTGAAGCTTCCAATTTATTGGAATCATACTGATGTACGTTGCTTGTATTCAAACGAGCTTGAGCATCACGAGTGAGATAAGCGCTGATGCCATTGATGGTATGAATGGCTCCACCTTCACGTTGGAAGGTCAAATCTTGAACAGTTTCTACATCTTTTAGATCTTGGAAACCATTATCATTCATGTACTTATCATAGGCCACTTTAGCATCTTTGTACTGTGCCAAAGCCGTTTGATATTCAGCAAGTTTTGTTTGGTATGTAGCAAAATCTTTGCCGTATTGCTCTAAATCTACATTGTATTTGGCAAGCTCAACTTCATACTTAGCTTTTGCAGCATCTTCTTCTGCTTTAATAACAACAAGTTGATCATAGGCTGCTTTATCTTTATCGTATTGCGCTTTCTTAGCTTGGTATTCTTGTAAATCTTTATCGTATTGTGCTTTAGCTGTATTATAAACAGCCATTTCTGCATCATATTTCGCTTTAGCTTCCGCATTAGCTGCATCAGCTGCTGCTTTTTCGACTACTTTGGCATCGTAGGCTGCTTTAGCAGTCTTGTAGGCAGCTAAATCAGTTTGATATTTTTCGTAAGCCGTATTGTAAGCAGCAAGATCTTTCTCATATTGCTCTTGAGCAGCCTTATCAGTAATTTCCGCTTGTGTTTTCTCAGCTACTTTAGCATCATAGGCTGCTTTTTTCGTATTGTATTCAGCTAGAGCGGCATCATACAAAGCCTTATTTGTCTTATATTCAGACAAGGCTGCTTCGTAAGTGACCATTTCTGCATCATACTTGGCTTTAGCTTTTGCATTAGCTGCATCAGCTGCTGCTTTTTCGGCTACTTTAGCATCGTAGGCGGCTTTGGCAGTCTTGTAGGCAGCTAAATCGGTTTGATATTTTTCGTAAGCGGCATTATAAGTAGCTAGATCTTTCTCATACTGCTCTTGAGCTGCCTTGTTTTCGATTTCTGTACGAACTTTTTCAACTACTTTAGCATCATAAGCTTCCTTCTCAGCATCATATTTTGCCTTGTCTTTGCTGTACTGAGCCATAGCAGCTTCATAGTTCTTCTTAGCAGTTTCATAAACAGCCAACTGTACCTTGTAATCGGCTTCTGACTTAGCATTAGCTGCATCGGCAGCTGCTTTTTCGGCTACTTTAGAATCATAAGTTAATTTTTGAGTATTATACTCTTCCAATGCTGCATCATAGGCTTTTTTATCAGCTTGGTATTTAGCTAACCCTTTTCATAAACAGCTTGATCAGTATCATACTGTGCTTTAGAAGCAGCGTTTGCTTTATCAGCTGCTGCTTTTTCGGCCACTTTAGCATCGTACTCAGCCTGAGCTTTATCATACTCAGCTACATCTTTTTTGTGGCTTTCTTTTGCTTTCTGATAATCAGAGACAACCGTATTAATCTCTTTTGATTGAGCTTGATTGTCAGCAATGGCACCCTCTAGGGATGTATGTGTTTGAGGTGCAGTTTCTTCGACTTCTACCCCTTCTTTTACCGCAGAAGTTTTAGCATCCTCAAGACTATCAGTTGTAACAACACTTGTTGTTACAGTGGTATTTCCTTCTTCTTTGACAGAAACAACTTGCTTCTCTGAATGATCAACAGTCGTTGCCGGATCAGCAGCAGTATCTGTTAGTACAGAAGCACTGAGTGGTGTATCAGTAGCAGCTGAAGTTGAAACCTCATCTGCATGTACACCAGTTGCCCCCATCGCAAGAATGGTTGTACCCAAAAGAACAGAAGCAGCTCCAAAGCTATACTTTCTGATTGAAAAACGTTGTGAATCTTTTCTTCCCATATCACAAATTTCCTTCTATATTTTCTTAACACCTAAAGTCTATCACTTTTAAACTTTCTGTCAATGGAATTGTCTTAATATTTTTAAAAATTTATACTCACTTTCAATTTGTAAGTATTATTTAATTGATTCTTTAGTTTAAAAGGATAGCTACCTTAATTTTATATGTTACTTCTTCTGAAAATTAGAATTAAATTGCACAATATAAGCTTAATATTAAAGTTTTGTTAATAATTTTTGCAACTATTTTTGTTATAGCATCAAAAAGAGCCCCAAGGGGCTCAAATCTTTATATCATTGGGATATGTTCTGTTACTTGCTTCATTAATTTGATAACAATACCTAATGACAATCCAAGTTCATATATCAGAAATCATTGACTTAAGATTTTTTTGACCAAGTCCTTCAAATCTGGAACTACTTCTTCCATAAACCATGGATTTTTGGCTTGCCATATATTATTTCTAGGAGAGGGATGAACGAGAGGAAAAAACTCTGGGAGATAATCTTTGTAATGCTTAACTGTATCCGTTAATTTTGCCGATGATTTTTGGTGTAAATAGTAACGCTGAGCATAGTTTCCCACTAGTATGGTTAATTGAATATTCG
The DNA here is from genome assembly GCF_000448665.1 of Streptococcus sp. HSISS2. Lineage (NCBI taxonomy): Bacteria > Bacillati > Bacillota > Bacilli > Lactobacillales > Streptococcaceae > Streptococcus > Streptococcus sp. HSISS2. The sequence goes on from NZ_CM002133.1 coordinate 819,234, forward strand.
GTGCTAAAGCCAATACTCTCTTGTGCCATTTGTCCGCAAATCCTTTACGAGGTGGTAAATCTCCTGATTTACCGTGACCAGGAAAATAGAAATCCATTGGGACGATGGCAAACATACCCGATTCATAGAATTCTTCTCGTGAGACACCCATCCAATCTCTGAGATTATCTCCACTAGGATCATTCCAATAAAGTCCTGACTCCTGTGCACGAATACCAGGAGCTTGTCCGACGATATTAATCCGTGCCGTTTTTGGAATGGTAAACAAGGGTTTTATACCTTGTTCCGTATAAACTTCATTTTGTTCATCAGCCATAATGGCTTTTGTCAATTCTTCAAGTGTTTCCATAATGTCCTCCAAAAAAGAGACAGTCTGCCTCTTCCTTTTATTTGATTAACTCATAGATAGCCTCTGCATAAATGGCAGCAGCACGGTACAAGTCCTCAACTTCAGTAAATTCATTGGCTTGATGCATCGTGTTGACATAACCTGGGAACATAGCTCCATAGGCAACGCCACGTTTAAGGAGACGTCCAAAAGTTCCACCACCAATGATTTGTTCTTCACCTTTAAGTCCTGTGTGTTTCTCATAAACCGAAAGAAGTGTTTGAACCATAGGGTCACTCACAGGTACATAGTGAGGAATATGTCCGTGTTCTGAAAGGGTGACCTCCTTAGGACCTTCAAGTTTTTCAAGGCCGGCCTTAATACCATCTACATCAACACCTTGAGGGTAGCGGAAATTCAAAGCGATTGTATTATCTTCTGATTCCTTATTGAAATGAAACACCCCAGCATTCATGGTCAATTCACCCATCTTAGGATCTGTGTAAGCAAGACCTACTTTTTCACCAAAGAAATCTTTATGCAATGTTTCAGCAATGACGTTCAAATAAGCTTCAGCATTCCCTTGGAAATCAAATTGGCTGAGGAAGAGAGCTAGATAGGTTGCACCATTAATACCTTTTTGAGGCATCATACCGTGAACTGATTTCCCATGAATAGTTACATGGAAGGCCCCAGCTTCTTCAGTCACCTGACCAGTTACTCCCTGATCAGCCGCAAAATTAGCTAACTTAGCCTCAAGTTCTTGCAAAGTGATAGGTCCAGTAAAAACAGCACTTGCAGATTCAGGGACCATATTTTCACGTAAGCCACCATTGAAGCTTACAAGACTAAATGCACCATCGTTTTGACCTTCAAAATGAAGATAGGCAGTGATATTTCCTTTTTCTCCATTAATAATTGGAAATTCAGCATCAGGAGAAAAACCAAAATCAGGATCTTTCAATCCATTATGCGCAAAATAATAAGCCATATCATCCCAACCAGATTCTTCATCTGTACCAACGATGAAACGAACACGCTTAGATACTGGAAGATTCAGCTCTTTAATAATTTTCAAAGCATAATAACAAGCCATTGTTGGACCCTTATCATCTGATGAGCCACGAGCATAAAGTTTACCATCTTTGATTACAGGTTCATAAGGGGCTGTATCCCAACCACTCCCAGCTGGAACCACATCCAAGTGTGCAAAGATACCCAAAACTTCATCGCCATGACCAAATTCAAAGTCACCAGCATAATTATCAATATTACGCGTCTTATAGCCGTCACGTTTAGCTAAAGCAAGAAAATGTTCCAAAGCTTTTACTGGCCCAGGGCCAAATGGGTGCTGTTCATCAACCTTACTGTCATCACGTTCTGAATTAATGCGTAACAAACCAAAAAGGTCCTCCATTAAATCATCTTTACGTTTATCAACTTCGGCACGAAAATCTATTGTCATAATTTACTCCTTACTGTCTCTAATTAGCACTATTTTACCATTTTTAGAAAGAGTTTTCATCCCCAGAGAATAGATCACATTAAAAAAGTAAACTATTATCTAACATCACAAGTCCCTACCAATTTCGAAAACGTTATAGTCTAACCTTGCGATAATATCATTTCAAGAATTTCCAAAAACTTTAGAATATTCTCTTAATTAATGCTATAATAGGACTATCAAAACTAAGGAGATGCATTATGCCATTTGTAAAAATTGATCTCTTTGAAGGTCGTACTCAAGAACAAAAAGTCGAGCTTGCTCGTGAAGTTACCGAAGTTGTATCACGTATCGCAAAAGCTCCTAAAGAAGCTATTCACGTTTTCATTAACGATATGCCTGAAGGGACTTACTACCCACACGGCGAAATGAAAAAGAAAATTAATCATCATTAGCAGTCACTTCTGTGGCTGCTTTTATTCTTAAAAAACTGGAGAGGAACTCCAGCTTTATTATCATAGGGCTATTTTAGGATAGTTTCCATCTCTGTATATCTCGGTTTCATACCTAAACAATCATAAACATCATTATCATTCCATACGTGAAGTGTTACGTTATAACACCCTAGCTCCTTAGCATATTCCAAGGCGAATTGATAAAGTTTTTCACCTAATTTTTTCCTCGAGCTTCCTTATCCACACAAAGATCGTCAATAAAAAGCGTCTTATGAGCCTTCTTGGGCCCATCATTTTCAGAAATATCTTGAATTATCAAAAAATATGTCCCAGGATACAACCATTCTCATCTTCGTAAACAAAAATAGGCTTAGTTGAATCATTAATGACTGCTTTTAACTCTGCATTAGTAAATTTACTACCTTCTGACTTAAAAATATCAGGACGCACTTGATGATGAACAATAAGAATCTGCTTCAAGAGTTCCTGTACTCTCGGAATGTCCTCAGTTTTTGCTAAACGAATCATAATTACCTCCATAAAAAAGATGGGACAAGCCCATCTTAATTCTTATTTACCAAGTTTTGCTTTAGCAGCTTCTGCAAGAGCTGTGAAAGCTGCTGCATCGTTAACTGCCAAATCAGCAAGCATTTTACGGTTAACTTCGATTTCAGCCAATTTCAAACCATGCATCAATTGTGAGTATGAAAGTCCGTTCAAACGAGCTGCCGCATTGATACGAGTGATCCAAAGTTTACGGAAATCACGTTTCTTTTGACGACGGTCACGGTATGCATAGTAGTAAGAGTTCATTACTTGTTCTTTTGCAGTACGGAACAAGATGTGTTTTGCACCATAGTAACCTTTAGCAAGTTTCAATACACGTTTACGACGTTTGCGTGATACAACGCCACCTTTAACACGAGCCATTTATATATTCCTCCGAATTAGTTCTAGTTTAGTTAAATTGTAATGCTTGTAGCGAATTAACGCATTTGAGAAAGCATTGATTTGATACGTTTAAAGTCACCTGAATGTACCAATGATGCTTTACGAAGGTGACGACGTTGTTTTTTAGTTTTACCGTGGAAACGGTGAGATGTGAAAGCACGGAAGCGTTTCAATCCACCTGAACCTGTACGTTTGAAACGTTTAGCTGATGCGCGGTGTGTTTTTTGTTTTGGCATTTTAAAATTCTCCTCTTAAAATAGTGTTAGTTTGACAATTATTTTTTGTCAGGAATTGGTGCAAGTTGCATGAACATTTGTCGTCCATCCATCTTAGCTCTTTGCTCAATAATCGAAATATCTTGCGTTTTTTCAGCAAATTCCGCCAAGACCTTAGCTCCGATTTCTTTGTGAGTAATCATACGTCCTTTGAAACGGATAGAAACTTTAACCTTATTTCCTTTTTCAAGGAATTTACGACCATTACGAAGTTTTGTTTCGAAGTCCCCTTTATCGATAACTGGGCTCAAACGAACTTCCTTAACGGTAACAACGCTTTGTTTCTTACGTTGTTCTTTTTGTTTCTTTTGATACTCAAATTTGAACTTACCGTAGTCCATAATCTTCGCAACAGGTGGCGTAGCTTGTGGTTGGATAAGAACCAAGTCAACATTTGCATCATCTGCAATAGCTTGCGCTTCTGACAATGGTTTAATTCCCAATTGTTCACCATCAAGACCAACAAGACGAACTTCACGGACGCGAATTTCATCATTAATGAATAGATCTTTCTTAGCTATGATCTTCACCTCTTTATTTTTTTAGAGAAAACAAAGCGGACTTGACAAACAAGCCCGCACACATTATATCCTATAATTGGATTTGACATGTTGGGCCAGACAACCTAGGTCGCAAGGCGAGAAGTTCTCACTTCTGCTTTTCTCATTGTTACTAGTATAACAATTGATTTATCCCTTGTCAATAATTTTCTTCGCTTTTTTTTGAATAAATTCCACAACGCCATCAATTGACACTCCTGTGGTATCAAAAGTAATAGCATCTTCAGCCGGTTTCAAAGGTGAAACCTTACGGTGGCTATCTTTATAGTCACGTTCAGCAATTTCTTTCTTAAGTGTCTCAAGATTAGCCGGAATACCTTTTTCGATATTTTCCTTATAACGACGTTCTGCACGTTCATCGACAGAAGCAATCAAGAAAATCTTAAGTTCAGCATCTGGTAGGACAACTGTACCAATATCTCGACCGTCCATGATAATGGCTCCTTCCTCAGCAATGCGTTGTTGTTGAGAAACAAGCTCTCTTTACGCACTTCAGGAATGGCGGCAACCCAAGAAACATTGTTAGTCACTTGGTTATCACGAATAGGATGAGTAACATCAACATCGCCAACATAAACTTGCTGGCTACCATCTGCTGCTTTCCCAAATGAAACGGGATGTTGAGAGAGTTGCTCTAAAATTTCTGGCACATTATCTTCAGTCAAACCATTTTGCAACGCTAGATAGGTTGCAGAACGGTACATAGCTCCTGTGTCGAGATAAGTATAGCCAAGATTTTTTGCAATAATCTTGGCTACAGTACTTTTTCCACTAGACGCAGGACCATCAATTGCAATTCTAATATCTTTCATGATGTTCCTTTGCTATTAAATTATTGAACGTTAACGACATCTCCTGGGTTAGCATACCAGTAACCACTTGTCATGTGATCTGGGTTAAGGCGTTCCAACTCACTTACAGAAATACCTGCACGTGCTGCAATAGAACCTGCCCCTTCTCCAGATTGGACAACGATAGAAGATCCATCAGCTGCTGCAGAACTTGATGCTGTTGTTTCAGTTGCATCAGCATCTTCTTCTTTTGAAGCATGTTTTGAAGAGCTTGATGATTTAGTTGCTGAGGATTTCTCTTTTGAAGATTTTTCTTTAGTAGATTTCTCAGTTTCTTCGTCCTTGCTTGAAGCCTTTTCACTTGATGATGATTTGACAACTTTGCTTGTTGATGATGAATAGAAACCAGAGGATTCCTTAGACTCAGCTGTTTTGTTTCCTCCAACATTTGATGTGTAGAAAACAAAGAACAAAATACAAACAACAATGATGAAGAAAAGTCCTAAAAGAACTGTCAAGAATGACGAATTGATGAAGCCACCCTTGTCACGCTTTTCATCTGACGAATCATTGTCATCATCTTCTTCATAGTCATCGTAGTCTTCATACTCATCTTCATCATCTAGAAAATCAGCATCAACAACATCTTCCAACTCTTCGTCAGAAACTTTTTCTTCCCATGGTTTTTTACTCATGTTATTCTCCTTGTAAAAACAATAAATCTATTTTAAAATAATACTATGAAAGTATCATTAATTCCAGAAAAATGTATCGCCTGTGGTTTATGCCAAACCTACTCTCCTATCTTTGATTATGACGACGAAGGTATAGTTAGGTTTAGAGATAGCGACCAACTTAGCCTAATCATTGAAGATAGCCCCGAGACCTTGACAGCTGTCAAGTCTTGTCCGACTAAAGCCCTTTTTTGCGAAGTTTAAGCTTAAGGGCTTTTTTTGATTCCTCATAGAAGGCAAAATAATCAAAATTGGTCATATGATCCATCAGCTCTACTTCTCCCTTAAAATCGGGATGAAGGGCTAAAGCATCTAAAAAATACTTCTTAGGCCACTTTCTCATGTAAAACTGACGTTTCTTTCCATTCTTGAAAATAAAACTTAGGCCTGTCTTAACCACTTCGATTTTTTCAATATCACTAATCTTAACCTTACGTGGCTTAAAGATATTGAAAGAAACAATACCAAGATTTCCTTTATCATCGATAATGAAGTAACGATGAAATCCTAAACCAAATAGGGCAACGAAAATAGTGAATAGCATCAGAATATGATAAGGCACCGAGTACAACTCGAAGAGAAGGGCCGCAGCAATAAAGATAGGTGTAATAGCTAATGACCAATAAATGATTAGCCAAGACAATTCCGGTTGCCAATGGTAACGATACTTGCCGAAAATTTTTATCATCTCAGCACCTCCATTACTTTTAATTCTACCATAAAATTAGTATTTAGCAAGCTCAATTAAGGTTTACTGACAATTCCAAGAATAACATCTACGGCTTTTTCCATTGTCTGCAAGGAAACGTACTCATAACGGCCATGCATATTTTCACCACCTGCAAAGAGATTCGGTGTCGGAATGCCCATGAACGAAATTTTTGAACCATCAGTTCCACCACGAATTGGTTCAATAACTGGTGTAATGTCAAGCTCTTCCATAACTTCCTTGGCTAACTCGACAGGTGTCATGTCTTTTTCAATCACTTGACGCATATTATAGTATTGATCTTTGAGTAGCAACTCAACACGTTTTTGACCATATGCCTGATTCATCTTATCGGCAATTTCTTGGAAGCTTGCTTTACGATTTTCAAAGGACTTGGTTTCAAAATCACGAATAATATAAGAAGATTTCGCTTCTTCAACAGTACCTGTCATGATTTGAAGATGGTTGAAACCTTGATAACCATCTGTCAACTCAGGACGGTCCTCTGCTGGCAACTGATTATGAAAATCAATGGCTAACTGCAAGGCATTAACCATCTGACCTTTTGCTGTCCCAGGATGAACGTTACGGCCATGGAAGGTCAGCTCTGCTCCTGCTGCCGAAAATGTCTCGTACTGCAATTCACCCAAGGGACCACCATCAACAGTATAGGCAAAATCAACATCAAAATCAGCAACATCAAATTTGTCTGCACCAATTCCAATTTCTTCATCAGGGCCAAAGCCTACACGAATCTCACAGTGTTTGATCTCAGGATGAGCCTTCAAATAAGCCAAAGCTGTCATGATTTCAGCAATACCAGACTTATCATCAGCTCCTAGCAGTGTTGTACCATCCGTCGTAATAAGTGTCTGACCGACATAATTCTTGAGATTTGGAAAATCAGCTGGGTCTAGGTTATAACCTGAAGTCCCAAGAGAAATAATACCACCATCATAGGAATCAATGACCTGTGGTGACACTCCTTCTGCATTAAAATCGGCAGTATCCATATGTGAGATGAAACCAATCTTACGTGTTAGTTGAGCATCGTTAGCTGGGAGGGTTGCTACTAAGTAGCCGTTACTTTCCAAATAGTGGATATTAGTCAAACCCAGTTCTTCTAATTCTGGTTTTAGAACCTCCAAGGCAAAATCAACCTGGCTTTGGGTTGTTGGGGTTCTTTTTGAATTCTCATCACTACGTGTATTGATTTTGACATAGCGTAAAAAACGCTCTAAGAGTAAATCGTAAGCCATAAGCACTCCTTTGGTTATATTTATTTCATTATAGCATAAAAGCCCATCAAAATGATGGGCTAACCTTATCACTTAAACATTAGATTCTTTTTCGTAGTAAGCTTTAATTCCTGCTACAATCGCATTTGCCAAAGTTTCTTGGTAAGCAGACGTCGTCAAGCGAGCTGCTTCCTGTGGATTTGACAAGAAACCTAGTTCTAGAAGGACTGCCGGCGCTGTTGTTTCTCGCAAGACCGCAAAGGTGCGACGCTTAACGCCCTGATTCTGAGCTCCAGTTGCGTTAATAAGGCTAGACTGAATAGCATTTGCCAGGGTATCACTCATGCTCAAACGAGTCGGATTGGCATGATAAGCCGCATTAATACGTGAAGGATATTCCGCATAAGGTTGGTAATAATAAGTCTCGATACCTTGCACATCAGAG
>NZ_CM002133.1:829486-839817 GCF_000448665.1 Streptococcus sp. HSISS2
CCAATGAATTTACCATCATTATCAACCAAGTAGACATGAGAGTTATAGAGACCGCTATCACCTTTATGGTTGCTTGAACGAACGGTTACCTTATAGTCTCCATTAGCTTGTTTGGCCGCCTTGTACCAAATGATATCATCTTGACCGTTCTTTTCTGACCAGGTTGGAACTAGAACTTCTTTGAAGCCGTATGGTGCAACCAAATTTGAAATGACAAGATCATAGCTACCAGTAGCATTGTTCAAACCTGTGATGGCAAGGTCTGCTTTAGGTTCCGATAAGGTCACTTTTGTTTGAGTCGCCCCAACTCCAACTTGTGAGCCATCGTTTTGGATATAGTAAAGATGAACATTGTAAAGACCAGTTACGTTTTTGTGGTTGGCAATTTGGACAGTAACCTTGTAATTGCCATCTGTTTGACGTGTGGCTTCATACCAACGAATATCATCTTGACCATCAGTCTCAGACCAGATAGGTACCTGAACCGTACGCACACCTTTAGGGCTATAGACATCGCTGATGACCACATCAAAAGTTCCAGCACCATTGTTATTTAAGATAGAAATACTGCCGCTTGGCTTAGTCTCACTAACCTCAACCACAGTCTCAGTCAAATACTGGCGGTTACCAGCATTATCTATGAGATAAGCATCCGCTCTGTATTTACCCGTTGAATGTTTGTGGTCCGACGCTTTAATGGTGACACGATAGCTACCGTCTGCTTGGCGAGTCGCTTTGTGCCACACCAAATCATCCTGTCCATTAACAAGACTCCATGACGGTACCAAGATTTCCTTCAAGCCATTTGGTGCAACAATATTTCGAACCACAGCATCAAAAGTGCCTGTAGCTACATTATTATTTTCAATCGTTAGGCTTGCGCTGGGACGAGATTGACTAACTTCCACCACTTTTTCAGTCAAGTAGAAACGCTTGTTAAAGTTATCTACAATATAGGCATCGGCACGATAGTTACCAGTTGAATGCTTGTGGTCGCTTGCCTTAATAGTCGCACGGTACGAACCGTCCGCTTGTTTCGTAGCCTTGTGCCAAATTAAATCATCTTGACCACCGACTAAACTCCATGACGGTACAAGGATTTCTTTTAAACCTGTAGGAGCAATGATGTTTTTCACTACAGCATCAAAGGTACCTGTAACCGCATTATTGTTTTCAATAACGAGACTTGCACTTGGACGAGAGTAATTAACGGAGACTACTTTCTCAGCAATATAGCAATATAATGTCTCTTATTTGTTAGATCAACAACATAGGCATCTGCACGGTAATTGCCGGCTTCCCCCTTGTGATCAACTGCTTTAATGGTCACACGATAAGAGCCGTCCATTTGCTTAGCTGCCTTATGCCAAATCAGGTCATCTTGGCCATTGGCTAAACTCCAAGATGGTACGAGAACTTCTTTGACACCCAAAGGAGCGACAATATCACGCACAACTGCATCAAAGGTACCAGTCGTCTGATTGTTATTCTCAATTGAAAAATTTGCTTTAGGTTGCAAGGCATCTGCAGTTTGACCTGATACCGAGTGAGTCAATCTTTCTGGCTCAGTCGAAGCTGCACTTGATACCTCTGAAACACTTGAAGTAGATGTATTTTCTGAACTTGCTACCGAACTTACTTTAGCTACTGATTCGGAAGCGACTGTCCTTGATTCAGAAGTTTCAGTTGAAACTACCACTGATTGACTGACTTGTGGAGTACTTGAGTTTGCTACTTCACTTGTAGCGGTTGACGGAGTTGCCACAGTGGATGCTGCTGATGATGACGGTGCGTCCTTAACCAGAACTCCTTCACCTCCAAAAATATCAGCTGCCGTTGCAGCTTGATAATGACTACCTTCAGCAACGGTAGGTATTTGAGTGGCTACCTCATCGGCACTAGCCACTTGAGTGGTTACTGCCATAAGAACAGTAGCACTGGCATAGTAGATAAAATCTTTAGTTCGCATTTAACTTTCCTTTAACACTTTTTATACGTCAATCATTTTACCACAGAAACTGTCTTACGAATAGAGGAAAAGTGATAATTCTCTAAAAAAATAACAAAAATGAAAAAATAATAAGTGTTTTTCAAATAAAAGACTACTCAATTCAGGTTAATTAATCTAATATTCATCATAATAACAAGGAATTAAATACAAAATAAAAGATTTTGACAATTGATTGATATAGTTCCAAGAATATACAATAGGAACGATAAAAAGCCCACAGAAATTCACTTCTGAAGACTTTTCATTTAATAAACTAAGCAAAGATTGAGAAGAATGGTGCACCAAGTTTAGTGTCCATTGGATCTGTACTCTTAACACCATGAATGTAATCCAAAGAATACCAGCCATTATTTGCAGCATTAAATGGATCACGTACATAAGTTTTACCATTATCATAGCCATGAAGAACAATTTCATGAGTATATGGATAGTTGATAAACTGACTTGCTCCTACCGCAGCAAGAACGTGTTGACCGGATAACAAAGCAGAAGCAATACTAGAGATGCTTGAAAGCATGTTACTCTTAAGCCCCCAGTTTTTACTTGCTGAGACAATACCTTCCGCATCAGTACCAGCAACTGATGTTTTATTGAATGAATTTGTATTGTAATACAAGTAATCTGCAACAGTTGTTGGTGCTACAGTTGTTCCCAAGATATCTGTAAAAGTCATCGCCAATGATGTTGGGACACAACCAGATTGGTCCATGTTGCTGACACCATACCACTTAGAAGCCCAGCGAGGGTCACGTTGAGAATAATAAGTCGTTTGTGGCTCAACACGACGATTACGTGGAGAAAGTGACGTTTGACCAAGGTTAAAACCTTCTACTGTATTATCTGTATAATCAACATAAACATGAGTCGTGTAATTTCCAGCAAGATTCTTGTGATTGACTGTAGAAACATTGACCTCTGTATGTGTTCCAGTCGGTGTAGCATCGTACCAAGAAAGGTTTCCTTGGTTGCTCTCAGACCAAACCGCCACTCGAATTTTCTGAATTTGACGCCCTTGAGGTGCCTGATCTACCACTACAGTGAAGCTACCAGCTTCTGAATTAACATTAGTGATATAGGTTTGCGTTTTAGTCTTAGCATTACGGAATTCAACTGTTGTCGTTGTCCCTCCTACACCAACTTGTGCCCCATCATTTAAAATGTAGTANCATTAGCTTGTTTAGCTGCCTTGTACCAGATGATATCATCTTGACCATTCTTTTCTGACCAGGTTGGAACTAGAACTTCTTTGAAGCCGTATGGTGCAACCAAATTTGAAATGACAAGATCATAGCTACCAGTAGCATTGTTCAAACCTGTAATGGCAAGCTCTGCTTTTGGATTATTTTGAATTTCTATCGGATTGTCACTGATGTTAATCGCAGTATTACTTTCTTCATCCCACTCGTAGAGCTTATATGCTTCAATCAAACGAATAAGCTTGCCTGCATACCCTGGATCTGTCGCATATCCAGCATTTTTTAGTTCCTGGGCAGCAGTCCTATAATCTGTTGCATTGATAACTTTTCTATAATTGTTTTTTCGCCACTCTGTACTGGTGAAAAATTTTGCATGATCTACAACACTGTCATTCCACGATGAATATTTTCTAAAGGCAGCGTTAATGGTAATATAACGACCGTTAAGATATTCCTGAGTTGGTACCACTACCGTATCACCACCCCAATCATCCGAATCCTTAATGCCAAAGAGATTATGATTAGGTGCTTGAGCAAGGCTTGAGTTGCCCCAACCACTTTCTAGGATTGCCTGGGCTGCCGTAATTGATGGGAGCACTCCTTCCTTGGCTCCATCCATAGCTCCCTGTTTAATAGCATTAAGAAAATGACTTTGGCTCTCACTGGTACTGTCAACACTATCTGGCCCTTGATAAGCACTCCTAGTCACGGAATTATTGGTCAAATTAGAAGCTACTATATAATCTGCTTTATCTTGAAATACTGTCTCCGTTGAGTTTTGGTCAACAGTGTTAAATGAAGCCTCAGCTGTCACTGTCGTATACGAATTTTCAAAAGTAACTTCTGAGGTTTGCTTTTCTCCTTTCGGTACAGTCTCAGAATTTGAAACAGTCGTTGAACTCGTCGTTTGCTCCTTTGATATTGGCTTAGTAGCATTAGCATTTGAAGGATTTTCCATTACTTCATCAGCTCCTGCTGTCACACCACATGTCCCTAAGAATAACATGGTTAACATAACGCCACATAATCCATAGGTTTTATTCTTCTTAAATCCTAAGACATTTTTTCTTGCATATTCTTTTCCTTTTCTACTGATATATTTCCGTTAATTCACTTCAATTCTATTTAAGTTAAGTCTTAAATTAGCTGACGATAGCTCCCAGTATCAAAATGAATTACCAGTTATATATTCGCAAAAAAGCTAGAAACTTAACAAAAGTTCCTAGCTTTTTCAGTCATTAAAGAATATTAGTCAACATCAACAAAACCAAAATGTGACAGAGGGTACAATCGGAAAGAAATAACACCTTTAATTTGGTCTTTTTTAATAAGTCCGAACTTACGACTATCTTTTGTATTTCGACGATTATCGTTTAATACTAGGTATTGTCCCTTTTCAATCTTCGTTTGCTTGTTATCGGTCAACGTTGCAATTGAAAAATCATCTGTGAAAAAATTCCCAGGCGAAACAGTAGCCAAATAAGCTGATTTATCGTGGCTAATATAATTTTCTTCAATTGGCTTATCATTGACATAAAGAAAATCATCCATAGCTGTTACGCTCTTTCCTTCACCGGCAATAACACGTCCAATGTATTCCTTGCCATTAACGGTATAAAGGATAAAATCTTTTTCTTCGGTTCAACGTTTTTATTGAAGGTAACATAATCACCTGCATGGATATAATTATTTGCCTGATTTTCAGTCACACGATGCGTTGAAAAAACAAAAGACCTCAGTAACAAGATCACTACGATGGCAAGAACTGCTATAATAATATTTCGAATTAAATCTCTCTTAACCATATCTACTCCTTATGGGTTCTAATAAAATCATAACATAAATAGACAAATAAAAAAGAGGAAGTGAACAGACTTAACTATCACATCCTCTATTGAGTTTATGCTTTCAAGAGTTTCAAAGACTAATTGTCATCAAGAAATGTTTGCATATTAACATCATCTGGAACCAAGGAAAGATATTTTTCCGCCGTAACACGCGCTTGATCTCTGTAGCCAAATTCGCGCAAGATATAAGCGTAATCCTGTAAAAATTCAGGGTTATCAGACAAATCAGTAGATAGGTCTTGATAAATTTGAAAGGCTTTCTCTTCATCATCAAGTGCTTGATAAGCCTTGGCAATGTTCCAACGGGCCAAGACAGAATCAAATTCGTAATCGGCTAAAGCCACGAGATCATCGTAACGTTCTTCTTCCAAATAGAGAGTACTTAAACGTAAAACAATCTCGTCCTGATCCTCAGCTAGCGGCAAGGCTTGCTTCAAATAGGATTCAGCAGACTGAGTATCGTGCAATTCGTAGGATAACTGTGACGCTAACAAAAGTAATTGCACATTAAAGGTATTTTTAGAAATTCCTTGTTGTGCTATCCGTAAAGCTTCTTCGGTTTTATGTTCAGCATGTAACGATAAGGCGTAAATATACTCATACCCCTCAAAGTCTGCAGACATGGTTTCAATCTGTTTGAAGTAAAAATTAGCTTTTTGATACTCTTCCTGATCGTAAAGTAGTGTCGCTAATTCAAAGGCAATAGTATCATCGTATTCAATTTCAATAGCTTTTTCCAAAAATTCTCGAGCAGCTTCAAACTTACCAAGACTAGCATAAGCTTTACCAATACGTTCATAAGTAGAAACCCCCGTAGCTTCAAGAAGCTCACGGTTATCAAGTTTAGCATAATAATGAATAGCCTGCTCAAAGTTTCCAAGTTCAAACTCCATTTCAGCCAAACCGAAAATGATAATGGAGTCATCTGATAGTTGACTCGCCTCTAGCAACTTGTCACGGGCTACATCTGTTAACCCCTCCATTTGGTATAGATCTGCCTTCACAACTAAAGCAGACAAATAATCCTCGGAGTCCTCAGGAATAGCATCTAAAAAGAGAAAAGCCTTCTCAATATCACCATCTTCAGCAGCAATTTGAGCTAGATTAACATTGACCTCTGGAAAATCAAAACGAACTTTTTCATAAATTTCTTGAGCCTGTGGTAAAAAACCGATAGATTCAAGGTACTCAGCTAACTCTACGAGAACTTCAGCTGGATCTTCTTGCAGAGCTTTCTTAAAATATTTATCCGCATGATCTAAATCTTGGTTACCAATAGAGGCAACCATTTTCTCACTATTTAACATCTTCTTTTTGTCCTTCAATTTCTTTGTCATCATGGTAAAGATTACTTACTGACCGGTACCAATCAAAAATCTCTTTAACAACAACCTTGACGGAAGCATAGATTGGAATTCCTAATAATACGCCCCAGACGCCGTAAAGAGAACCTGCCGTCAGAAGAATAAACATAATAGTAATAGGGTGAATACTGAGTTTGTTACCCAAAACAAGTGGAGAAACAAAACGTCCTTCAATGGTTTGCTCAATGACAAAAATAATGAGAACCTTGATTAACATTGCGGGACCTTGTACCAACCCCATAATAACAACTGGTACCATGGCAAGAAAACTTCCAAGGTAGGGAACCATATTTAAGAAACCTGCCATAATACCAAAAGTCACCCCATATCGAAGACCCACAATTTTAAACATGATACAAAACATAATGGCCACGACGATAGCAACTGTAACTTGGCCTTGAACATAACCTTCTAACTGATTATTGATATCTGACAGCATTCGAACAGTCGTTTCACGAAAACGAGTGGGTAACACTGACACAAAGCCCTGCTTCATCTTTTGACTATCCCTTAGGAGATAAAAAAGAATGAAAGGAGCCAAAATAATAGCAACCGTAACCCTAGCCACAGTACTAGCAAAGGTTCCTACCCAAGTCAAAGCTGATGAAGAGAAATTTTCAGCATAGTTAACCATTCTCGCTGAGAAATCACTGAGCATAGCTTCTAAATCTCCACGGTAATTGGAAAGAAAAGGGAGATTTAGCCAGCGTTCAGCTTCACTATTAGCTCGGGCAATATAAGACGGTGTATTTCTAATCAAAATCAAAATCTGATTTTGCAAACTAGGAATAGCTGTTGAGATTCCCAAAACTAAGAGTAAGGCGAGAATAGCATAGATGACCAAGATAGACATCGTTCTACTTAAACCAGTTTTTTCTACTAAGAGAACCAAAGGCTTTATCAAATAGTAAAGGAGCGTAGAAATAACCAGAGGCAACATGATGATTGTCAAAAAATCAATGACTGGTGAGAAAATAGGACTAATTTTGGTAAAAATCAAAACCGTCAAACCAATCAACAGTAATATTAAAAAGGCCACTACAGCCTGATTATTCAAAACCCATTTAAAAACCAAGTTTCTGAAAAATTTTCTGTCTTTTTTCGCTTCATAGTTTCTCCCTATTTATCATAAAAGGTCACAGTCTTGTCTACCAAGTTCTGGTTGGAATCATAAACAAACTTAGCAGAGAAGAAAGGTTTGTCTTCAAGAATCCACTTAAAGATCTCATAGTCACCTTCCCAAGTTGGCTTAGACAAAACCTTATCATAAGGTACCCATTCAAGCGTTCCTTCACGAGACTCCTCATCTGAGATGAGTTCTCCTTCAAAACCAGTCACCTTAAAGACATAGGTGTACCAATCATGACCAGGGGTAAATTCTGGGAAGGTAATCATACCTTTAAAATCCATCTCTGTCACTGTAAAATGTGTTTCCTCGAGAATTTCACGACGAGCACATTCATCTGGTGTCTCTCCAGCTTCTAGTTTTCCCCCAACAGAAATCCACTTTCCTTCATGAACATCATTAGGCTTTTTATTACGATGTAGGAGCAAAAGCTCTTTTCCATTATCAATATAACAAATGGTAGCTAACTTTGTCATAATGCATCTCTTTTCCAATGTTTTTTAAATATTATACCAAATCTGAGATTGGATTTGGTCTTTGAGCCATGATTTTGAGATAAAGCAAAAATTTAGGTGTCATGAAGCATTCTGGATCGAAAAAAGAGAACCAGAACGGTTCTCCTTTAATTGCATTAATATTTCAAATAACGGCGCATTGCCATACGAGACCCAACTGAACCGATAATAATACCGACTGCAAAGAGGGTTCCAATAACAGCGTAGACAAACCATTCTGGATCATACATAGAGACACCACCCTTAACAAAATCAGGGTTTAAGGTTGAATAAACCATGTGGTACAAAAGATAGATGAGGCCAGAAGGAATGATGGCACCTAATGCACCAATCCAAGCACCTTCCATCAAGTAAGGACGGCGAATGTAAGAATTCTTAGCACCGACCAAACGCATGATGTGAATTTCAGTCGCACGTGACATAATGGTGATACGAATGGTATTAGAAATCAAGAGTACAGCCACAACAGTTAAGAGAGCTGTCGCAATAATTCCCCACAATTGAACACGTTTCATGGTAGACATCAGAATTTCACTATCTGAGCCACCAAAGTTAGAATTATCAACCCCCTGAATAGCCTTAGCTTCCTTGGCAACACGACTCACATCATCTGGTGTTTTAGTTTGAATAATGTACACATCTGATAGAGGGTTTCCATCTCCAGTAGCTGTTTCGAAACTTGACCCCATTGTTTTGATGAGTTCTTTCTTTTGTTCTTCTTTACTAGAGAAAGTAACCTTATCGACACCCTTTATCTTGGTCAATGCATCATAAACTTTATGGTAGTCTTTATTGGCAACAATTTGACCAGATATCTCTTTAACAGTTTTTGAAGCATCCGTCGAATCAGGCTGCAAGTACACATTGACCTGAATATTTTTTCAATATCAGAAGCCAATTTTTGAGTGTTAAGAATAACAGAACCAAAAACACCTAAAAGTGACAGCACAATCATTACTGAGAATACCGCCGTAAGAGTAGACAATAGATTACGTTTGAGGTTCTTAATAGATTCTCCTAAATGGCGGAAAAAGCGTCTAATCATGGTAACCGTACTCTCCTTCCTCTTCATCACGAACAATACGTCCCTCTTCAATCGCTATGACACGATGACGAAGGTTATTAACGATAGTTGAGTTATGGGTTGCCATTAAAATGGTCGTTCCCTGCAGATTAATACGTTCAAGAACTTGCATAATTTCCCAAGAAATCTCAGGGTCCAAGTTCCCTGTTGGTTCGTCCGCAATCAAAACTTTTGGATTATTTACGATAGCACGCGCAATAGCGACACGTTGTTGCTCACCACCAGATAATTGGTTAGGGAAAGAACGCATCTTGTGCTTAAGTCCAACCAATTCGAGAACCTCTGCGACACGTTTTTTTATGTGACGAGGGCGCTCACCGATGACCTCCATCGCATAAGCAACATTTTCAAAAGCTGTTTTCTTTGGAAGAAGTTTATAATCCTGGAAAACAACCCCGATAGAACGTCGCAAGAGTGGAACATCTTTTTTACGAAGATGGGTTAAATCAAACTCCCCTACCTTCATAGAACCACTCGTTAATTTTTCTTCTTGGTAAAACAAGCGAATTAAACTTGATTTACCGGCACCAGAAGGTCCAACTAAGTAAACAAATTCCCCTGAATTAACAGACAAATCAATGTGTCTTAGGGCAGTTGTCGACTTATCATACTTCTTAGTAACATCTTTTAATTCAATAAGAGCCATAATGTCAGTATTCAACTACTAAAATAGCTGAATGTCTTCCTTTCATTGAGATAAAGTATCTAAATACTTAAAACAGTATATCATTACTATTCTTCCATACGCCACTTGAGGTAGGCATCAATGAAGCCTTCAATATCTCCATCCATTACCTTATCAACCTGGGCAACTTCATAGCCTGTACGATGATCCTTAACCATAGTGTATGGGGTGAAAACGTATGAGCGAATTTGGCTTCCCCAAGTGATTTCTTTCTTATCACCTTTCAAAGCATTCACTTCTTCTGCTTTCTTTTCTTGCTCCATTTGATAGAGTTTCGCTTGAAGCATCTTCATCGCACGGTCACGGTTTCCGTATTGTGTACGGTCAACCGTTGAAGCTACAACAATACCTGTTGGAATGTGAGTCAAACGCACACCGGTAGAAACCTTGTTGACGTTCTGACCACCTGCACCACCTGAACGGAAAGTGTCCATCTTGATATCATCATCACGAATATCAACTTCAATGGTATCATCCAATTCAGGCATGACTTCCACAGAAGT
>NZ_CM002133.1:841414-860878 GCF_000448665.1 Streptococcus sp. HSISS2
GTAAATGAGGTGTGACGACGTTTGGCAGAGTCAAAAGGCGAAATACGAACCAAACGGTGGACACCCATTTCTGACTTGAGGAATCCGTAAGCATTAGGACCTTCAAAAGCAAGGGTTACAGATTTAATACCAGCTTCATCACCCGCCTGATAATCCAAAGTTTCAACCTTGAAACCTTTGGCATTTCCATAACGTTGGTACATACGGAGCAACATATCAGCCCAGTCTTGAGCCTCTGTTCCACCAGAACCTGGGTGAATTTCCAGAATGGCATTGTTATGGTCATATGGTTCAGACAAGAGTAAGGTCATCTCGTAACTTGTCATAATCTTATCAAGTTTTTCGAGCGTCTCTTCGAGTTCCTCCTGAACACTGCTATCTTCTTCCAACATCTCCAAATATAGTTCTGTCTCGTCAGAGAGTTCTTGCATATTGTTGAAAGTTTCGTATTTCATTTTGAGCTCGTTCAACTCTTGAGAAGTTTTTTGAGCTGCAATATTATCATTCCAAAAATCAGGCTCAGTCATTCGGTTTTCAAGGAGCGCAATGTCCTCTTCCAAACGATCTAAGTCAAAGAGACCTCCCGAAGCTCACGAGCTTCTCTTGATTTTCAGAGATTTTTTGGCGAATTTCTGCCACTTCCATGGATAGGTTTCCTCCATTTTATAGTATTATGCTTAATTCTAGCATAAATCGCCTAAATTTGCCATTTTGCACATACAAGCTCCCACTCAGCTTGGGCTTCTTTATCTTTGGGTGAAAGTCCTCTCATATAGTCTAACATAGCTTGATCTGGCTTCTTAACTATCTCACCGAGAGCCCAAATGGCCGTTGCCGTATGGATGGGATTATTATTTTTATCAATAATCTCCATCAGTTTGACAATGGCGTTGCGATCATGTAAGTTGGCCAAGGCAATAATGGCGTTTCGCTGAAGAATGTTCTTACCACGCCAAGAACCGGCGATCATTCCAAACCTCTCTTTAAAAGACTTATTAGTCAGCTCTAGAAATGGGAGCAATTCAGGCATGGCAAGCTCAGGATCAATATCTGAAGCTAAAGGATTGTCAATACCTCTGTTATATGGACAGGAAATCTGACAAATATCACAGCCATAGATAACAGTCTTGATTTTCTTTCGAAACTCCATATCCATCATGCCCTTATCTTGGGTTTGGAAGGAGAGGCAACGACGAGCATTCATAGTCCCATCACCAATGAGACAAGATGTCGGACAGGCATCCAGACAACGACGGCAATCCCCGCAACCATAGTCTACCTCATGATCAGGTTCAATCTCTAGATTCGTGATAAGCTCCCCGAGATACATGTAGGACCCGTATTCTTTCGAGATAACCAGTCCATTCTTACCAATAAAACCAATTCCTGCTCGCTTGGCTACTGCAGTATCGACCAAGGCTCCAGTGTCCACCATACCTTTATATTCGAAGTTTTCTGTCAGTTTTTCAATGCCTTCTGCCAGGCGTTTTAGTTTATCCTGCAAAACATAGTGATAATCGAGACCCCATGAATTTGGAGTGATTTTGCCACGCTTATACTCTGTTTTTTGGGGTTGTTGTGGCAACTTATGCGGATAGGCAACTGCAATGGAAATGATGGTTTTAGCTGATTCCAAGCTCAATTTGGGGTAAATACGCTCTTCAATATTTTTATGCTCAAATCCTGTCGTTCGCCCTTCTTCAACGCCAAGTCGAAGGGACTTTTCCAGATAGGCGAAATCATCGGCTGTTGTAAAACCAATTTTTGAAATGCCAATCTCCTTGGCCATCTTTTGTATTTCTAACTTGATTTCCATATTCTTATCATAATGAAAATGTAGCCCTAGGGCAAGCATTTTTCATCATCTTCGTTTAAAGACAAGGCACAACCTTTTTGTTACAATGTTTCTATGACAAGACTTGCAGTAATGAGTGATTTACATATTGATTTGAATCACTTTGAGACATATGAAATTGATACTCTTATAAAATGTCTAAAAGATCAAAAAATCAGCCACCTTCATATTGCTGGTGACATTTCTAATCATTATTTTAGCGACACTAAACCATTTCTACAAAAGCTTTCCAAGGAGGTCAAGGTCACTTATAATTTAGGCAATCATGATATGCTTGATTTGGAGGATGACCTTATTGATAAGCTTGATTTCCAGCTGATTGATTTAGGTAATAAGACATTATTGGCTTTTCATGGCTGGTATGATTATTCCTATTCAGATGAAAAGTTGGATAAAATTCTCAGGCGTAAGAGACAGCTTTGGTTCGACAGACGTCTCAGACGATTGGGGACTGATTCAGAAATCTGTCAAACTAGTCTCAAGAAGCTAGATAATGTTTTAAGCGAATTAGATACGAGCAAACTCATTGTTGCTATGCATTTTGTTCCTCACAGCCGTTTTACCATGACGCACGAACGTTTTAAACCTTTTAATGCTTATTTGGGATCAGAAGAGTTCCATCAGATTTTCGTCAAACACGACGTTAAAGATGTTGTTTTTGGTCATGCCCACAGGAGTTATGGGACGGTAAAGAGTGACGGTGTAACCTATCACTCTCGCCCCCTTGGCTACCGTCGAGAATGGGATTTAACCATTAACTTTGTTTCCAATCACCCTGAACTCAATCCAACTGGAACATGGAACCTCTCCAAACGTTACAACCTGGTCAAGAAACTCCCAGAGTTTTTAGAGTATGAAAAAAAGGAACTAGCAAATGAGTTCCTTTCATCCATGACATTATTCAATGTATAGAACGGCTCTATGGGAGTCGTTTTTTATTCGGTGAAGAATCCCTGCTTTTGAAGGTCCTTCAAGGTATTTGCACGATTGGCGACAGATTTATCCATAGTCTTTGCAATCTGAGTCGTAAATTCATCAACTCTGTGATTAAGATCGCGAAGGTCATAATACTCATGGACGTCAGCATCGTAGTCTTTAAGTTCTTCCAAGGGATTTTCCAAATCCTGATAATAATTTTCCATATGGATGATGTGACGTGGCAAACGAGGTTTCATCTGTGGTTCCTGATTTGGCCAACCAACTGCTAAGCCCACTGCGGGATAAACATACTTAGGCAGTTTAAGAAGCTCTGAAAGTTTAGCATTATCATTTAAGATACTACCCAAGTAAACAGCTCCCATACCCAAACTCTCAGCAGCTACAACCATGTTTTGAGTAGCAATCATAGCATCTGAAAAAGCTGAAATAAAGCGTTCGGGGCTACCTTGCACCAAGGCCTCAGCGCCCTTTGCTTCCGCAATCAAGGTATTACGTCTTTGATCAACAACAACTACAAAAAGATGCCCAGCCTTTGGAATATAGGGTTGGTTGGCAATCTCTGCAATTTGTTCCTTCAACTTTTCATCAGTGATGCTTATAATTGAATAAGACTGTCTAAAATTACTCGTTGATGTATGTCTGGCAACATCAACCAAGAGGTTGACTTCTTCCTGTGTCAGAGCTTTGGGTTTAAACTGACGAATACTACGATGATTAAGTTGTGTCTTAATGGTTTCGTTCATATGCTTCTCCTTAAACTAGTCATTACTTCCCCTCAATTATAAACAAGACATCTGACGAATTCAAGATGTGATAAGAAAAAGCTCACGACTTAATCTCTGATCAAAATGTTGAAAAATGTCCTTAAAAAATCTAGTAAACTAAGAAGCTTTACTAAAATCGGAAAAGACTCTTTATTTAGCGACTGTACGGTACATATTCCGAGCCTTTCCGACGTGATAAAAACGACTGAAACATAAAAGTTGCAGTCGTTCGGAAATTTGGAGACTTTAGGCTCGAAACGTAGTCATAGAACTTCGAAGAAGTTCGCTGACGTCCGCTATCACATAAGGAAAGTCTCAAAAATAGACCTTTATCTCTAATAAAAGCCAGAGACCTGTATCTCTGACTTTGTATTTTATATAGCGTCTTTATCCTTGCCAAGGGCACGTTGAACGGCTTTGACTAATTCAACAAATACCACAATCAAGAAGGAACCTACAATAACCGCAAGCCATTGTGTCAGACTAAGGTGTGACACATGGAAGAGATTATTAAATCCAGGAACCACGATAGTTGCCATCAGAAGAACAAAGGCTACTGGAATGGCCCAATTGAAAGTATTGTTTCTGAAGAGACCAACTTTAAAGACTGATTGATACACAGATTTAACGTTAAAGGCATGGAGCAACTGAATTAAGCCAAGTGTTGCAAAAGCCATTGTAAGGGCATCTGCGTGAATGGCTCCTTGCGTATGGTGTTCTGGGAAGACAAGACCCCAACCATAAACGGCAAGAACAAGGATAGTTTGAAGAATTCCCTGATAAATAATAGCACCGAAGACACCACCATCAAAGAAGTTTGATTGACGTCCACGAGGTTTGTGAGTCATAATACCTGGTTCAGCTGGCTCAACCCCAAGTGCGATGGCTGGAAGGGTATCAGTTACTAGGTTAATCCAGAGAAGATGAACTGGTTGAAGCACATCCCATCCAAACAGTGTAGCGAAGAAGATAATGAAGACTTCGGCCATATTGGCTGACAAGAGGTACTGGATTGATTTTTGGATGTTTGAGAAGACCTTACGACCTTCTTCTACAGCGACGATAATTGTCGCAAAGTTATCATCGGCAAGAACCATGTCAGAAGCTCCCTTAGAAACCTCTGTACCAGTAATTCCCATACCAATACCAATATCAGCTGTCTTAAGTGAAGGTGCATCATTAACCCCGTCACCTGTCATGGCAACAACCTTGCCATCATTTTGCCATGCCTTAACAATACGAACCTTATGTTCAGGAGACACACGCGCATAGACAGAGTATTGTTTGAATACTTTTTGGAATTCTTCATCAGAAAGTTCATTCAGCTCAGCACCAGTGAAGACATGGTCTTCTGTGTCATTTGGATCGATGATACCAAGACGTTTAGCAATAGCTTCTGCTGTATCTTGGTGGTCACCAGTAATCATGATTGGACGAATACCCGCTTCTTTCGCCACACGAACAGCTTCTGCTGCTTCAGGACGTTCTGGGTCAATCATACCTACCAAACCTGAGAAAATAAGGTCTGACTCAACAACTTCAGATTCCAAAGTAGGAATTTCACTCGTTGTCTTATAAGCCATCATCAAGACACGAAGGGCTTGTTTGGCTAAATCTTTATTAGTCGTAAGAATAGCTTGTTTATCTTCATCCGTGATAGGACGAACCTCACCATTGATTTCAATACGAGTCACACGTTTGAGCAATTGGTCAGGCGCACCCTTAACGGCTACAAAGTATGTACCATCCGCTTCCTTATGGATAGTAGACATGAGCTTACGGTCAGAGTCAAATGGCAACTCTGCCACACGAGGCTCTGATTTCAAGACGTCACGCACATCAAAATTATGGTCCAAACCAAATTGAACAAGGGCTGTTTCCGTTGGATCCCCGATTAATTTACCATCTGGATCCACCTTTGTATCATTGGCAAAGTTCATAATACGAAGGGTCGTATTGTCCGCACCAAGTTCTGTGTCAGCGCTTTGCAATTGACCGTTTGCATAGACTTTTTCAACGGTCATTTGGTTCATTGTCAAGGTACCAGTCTTATCAGATGCGATAATTTCTGTTGAACCAAGTGTTTCAACAGCTGGCAATTTACGCACAATCGAATTACGTTTAGCAAGTGTCGTTGTTCCCAATGATAAGAGGATGGTTACAATAGCAGGAAGTCCTTCTGGAATGGCTGCAACGGCAAGAGCAACGGCAACCATCAAACCTTCAAGGGGCTGTTCGCCACGAATGAAGACACTCACCAAGAATGTCACCAAGGCAATCGCAACAATAAGGTAGGTTAAACTCTTAGATAATTGTTCTAGGCTTTGCTTCAAAGGTGTTTGTGATTCGTCCGCATTAGCCAGCATATCAGCAATTTTACCAACTTCAGTATACATACCAGTATTGGTAACAACCCCAGTACCACGACCATAAGTCACGTTAGAATTCTGGTAACCCATATTTACACGGTCACCAATACCTGCATCTGCTGCAACCGTTTCAGTAATATCCTTTTCAACTGGAACAGACTCACCTGTAAGGGCAGCCTCTTCAATCTTGAGTGAGGCAGCTTCAAGCAAACGCATATCGGCCGGAACAACATCACCTGCTTCAAGCAAAACAATGTCTCCAGGAACCAATTCACGTGAATCAATCTCAACGATATTGCCATCACGACGAACACGAGCTAGAGGACTTGACATGTTTTTAAGGGCTTCAATAGCAGCTTCTGCTTGTCCTTCTTGATAAACACCAAAAGCAGCATTTAAAACAACAACAGCTAAAATAATGCAAGCATCTGTCAAACCATGCATCCCTTCTGTAATGACAGAAAGGGCAGCAGCGACAAGCAAGATGATAATCATCAAATCTTTAAACTGGTCGATGAATTTTGACAAGAGGCTACGTTTTTCACCTTCATCCAACTCGTTAAAGCCATAGGCATCTAAACGTTCCTTGGCTTGTGCAGTTGACAAACCATCAACAGAAGTATCCAAGCTTTTTAGGACTTCTTCCTCTCCTTGTGTGTAAAACAAGGCTTTACTTTGTTCTTTCGACAAAATAATCTCCTCCTTCTATATAGGGAAAAATGACTATCAAGGCTCTTTTCATATAAAAAATGATACAAAAAGAGACTTGTTTCCTTAAAAACAAGTCTCGCTGTTTAAGAATATGCCGGAAATGTAAAATTTCGTAATGACGACATAATCGCAACCTTTAATCAAATCTATTGACTAAAGTCGCCTGCTACTCCCTTGATATACCCTTACATTTTATCATAATTTAGGGCTTTTTCAAGCCAAATGACTCAATTTTTTCACAAATTAAAACCATGAAACCTCTAATTCATAATCAGCAAAGATGTCTTCCGTTTCTGGATGTTGCAATTGATAATGAATATCAACTGTTTGGCCATCAGGATCATAGGCAAAAAGGCTCGTAACGGTTTGAAAATGCTGATTACCAAGCGGCGTCGGAATGTGAACCAAGGCAGGTACCTTGGCTGAAAAACGCATGATTGATTTAGGCTGAGAAAAGCGTGTCATAATGAGCTCTTCCTGATTCAATTTTATTACCACTTTTTCTTTCTCGGAATTATGGTGAATAAGATAGAGATAATCTCCTTTTTCCGTAACCTCACAAGGGTGGATTTCCTCAATGATTTCCGTTTGATCTGCTACTTTAATTTTATTTTTGATTTTAATTTCCATTAATTACTCCTTTTGTTGCTATACCTATTTTTCCAACTCTAATGTGACACTGACAGCAGACACATTTTCAAATTCTTCTAATAACATTAGTCATTCTTTCTGTTTCAAGTAGACCACTTGAGTTTGTTTGACAAAGCCGATTTTTTCATACAAATGCTTAGCTCCCACATTATCATCTTCCACTGCAATTTGGAAGGACTTGTCGTTATGCGCAATGAGTTGATTGACGACTGATTTTGCCAGATAGCTTCCATAGCCTTGCCCACGATAGTCTTCTGCCACAGCAAGTCCATAGAGATAGTTGCTATTCCCAGACAAATCAACCGTACAAAGTCCGATGACCTGACCTTCTTTGAGGAGGATGTAAAGTAGGCTATTGGAATCTTTCAAAGCCTCAGCAATATATCTGAGGCTCACCTCAAATGTTTCTTCTGCATCAGAAAAGGCTTGGTGGTGGAGCTGGGCAATTTCTTCAAGATAAGAGGAAGTTGCTAAGAGCGACTTGACATCTGAACGGAAATCCAGAGTATATGGAGTTCTATCTCTCCCTAGCCAGGTTTCAGTGCCTGCATCTTCAACTAGGCCCCAATGACTGATAAAATCAGGATGACAATCTAGAAAAACACGTTCTGTCTGAAAGGTCACTGATTGAATAGGATAAGATGCCGTTTCCTTCTGAAATTTGTCAAACAAACTCCTCGCAATGCCTTTGCGGCGATACTCTGGGACAACTAAAATCGCCACTTCAACATCTTCGTTATCCGCATAAACCGTTAATAAACCAAGCAATTCTTCCTCTTGATAATAGAGAAAAAAGGTCGGCATAGTGGAATCAAAATTAAGCATATTGGAGAGATAAGGTTCTCGAAAGGTGTGGTCATTAGCTTGGCAGCTAGCAATCAATGCTTTTGCTTCCTTACGTTCTTTATCTGTCAATTGGTTTGTAAATCGAATCACTCTTGTCTCTCCTTTATTAGTCTGACCTTATTTTACCAATTAAAAAGCATTTGGGCAATTCTTAGTAACAAACCGTTCTATACAGTTTGGAGTCGGCTTTAACAGTTTTCGATTCGCCAATATTATTTTTCTCAGGAAGAACTATGACAAAGCGCCCAAATTTTAGTAAAATAGAAGGGAAACTAACTTAATGAAACAGGTATTTATATGTCTATTAAACTTATTGCTGTTGATATTGACGGGACGCTTTTAAATAGCCAACATCAAGTCACACCTGAAGTCTTTCAAGCGATTCAAGAGGCCAAGGCTGCGGGTGTTAAAGTCGTTATTGCGACTGGTCGTCCTATTCCTGGCGTGCTTCCACTTCTTGAAGAACTTAATCTTAACCAAGATGGCGACTATGTCATCACTTTTAATGGTGGTCTTGTCCAAGAAACGTCTACCGGTAACGAATTGATTCGTGAAACGCTCTCATACGAGGACTACCTTGACATTGAAGTTTTGGCCAACAAGCTTGGTGTTCATTCTCACGCTATCACTAAAGATGGTATCTACACAAGTAATCGAAATATTGGACGCTACACTGTTCATGAATCTACGCTTGTTCATATGCCTATTTACTATCGTACACCTGAAGAGGTTGCTGACAAGGAATTTGTTAAGGCCATGTATATCGATGAACCTGAAATTCTTGATGCAGCCATTGCCAAACTTCCACAGGAATTTTACGACCGCTTTACCATTGTAAAATCTACACCATTTTACCTAGAAATTCTCAAGAAAACTGCTAACAAAGGAATTGCCGTTACGCATCTTGC
Source organism: Streptococcus sp. HSISS2 (assembly GCF_000448665.1). Lineage (NCBI taxonomy): Bacteria > Bacillati > Bacillota > Bacilli > Lactobacillales > Streptococcaceae > Streptococcus > Streptococcus sp. HSISS2. The sequence goes on from NZ_CM002133.1 coordinate 850,458, forward strand.
TGAGAAACTCGGTCTTTCTAAAGAAGAAACAATGGCTATCGGTGATGAAGAAAATGACCGTGCTATGCTGGAGGTCGTCGGTTCTCCTGTCGTTATGGAAAATGGAAATCCAGAAATCAAGAAAATTGCGAAACACATCACAAAATCAAATGATGAATCTGGTGTCGCTTACGCTATTAGAAAGTGGGTTCTAGACTAATATGTATACCTATAAAACTGGTCTCAGTACTTCTGAGCATGACCGCTTTGTGATTGATAGTCCTCAAACCAACTTATTACAAAGTAGCTCATGGGCAAAAATCAAGGATAGTTGGGGCAATGACCGTCTAGGTTTCTATAAAGATGATAAACTTGTTGCCGTTGCTAGTGTTCTTATTCAACCACTGCCTCTTGGCTTCTCTATGATTTACATCCCACGAGGCCCTATCATGGACTACCACGATAAAGAGTTAGTCGCTTTTGTCCTGGCTTCACTGAAAAAGTATGCCAAAACAAAACACGCCCTCTTTGTTAAATTTGATCCAAGCCTCTTTGTCACTAAAAATTTGATTTCTCAAGAAGTTAGCATCAACGAAGATACTATGGCTATTGCCAAAAACATCCAATCTCTTGGTGTTGAATGGACTGGTCTCACTGAAGACATGGCTGAGAATATTCAACCACGCTTTCAGGCTAATATCCATAAAGAAGATTTCACTGAAGAACAGCTCTCTAAGAGCACCAAGCAGGCTGTTCGTACTGCTCGAAACAAAGGTATTTCGGTTCAATTTGGTGGCACTGAGCTTCTTGAACAATTCGCTTCTTTGATGAAGAAGACTGAAGCTCGTAAAAACATCCATCTTCGTGGCATAGACTACTATGAAAAGTTGTTGACGACTTACCCAGAATCGTCTTACATTACACTCTCAACACTAGATTTGCCAGCCCGTCTTAAAGATCTTAATAAGCAACTTGAAAAGAACATTGCTGATGCTGCCAAGTTCACTGAAAAACCAAACCTGGAAAAGTTGAGAACAATAAGCAAGAGCACAAACGTCTCAAAGAAGAAATTGCCTTTCTCCAAGAAAAAGTAGATGCTGGAAATCAGACAGTCCCACTCTCTGGTACCCTAGTTCTTGAATTTGGTAAGACGTCTGAGAATATCTACGCTGGTATGGATGAAGACTACCGTCGTTATCAACCAGCTATCCTGACATGGTATGAAACTGCTAATCATGCTTTTGAGCGTGGCGCTGACTGGCAAAACATGGGAGGTATTGAAAATTCCTTGGACGGTGGCTTGTATAACTTCAAATCAAAATTCAACCCCCGCATTGAACAGTTCGTCGGTGAATTTAACCTTCCGGTTAGTCCTCTTTATGGCTTAGCTAACTTTGCCTATAAAGTCCGTAAAAAATAAGAAGCAAACATTAATCACTATACTAAAAACGAGACTTCCAAGAGAAGTCTCGTTTTTTGATACTAGCTTAGTCTTTATCAGGAATAACCTTAAATAAATAATAGGTGATGAAAAGTGTCAGACAGAAGAGTCCAATTTTCACCCAAAGAATAGGAGCAAAAAAGATTGAAATCCCCATCAAGACATAGATTTGAATGATAATCTTTTTCTTCCGTTCTTTAGCAATAGATTTGGTTTCTCGAAAATCAGCTACATAACTTTGATACAATTTAGTGTGATATAACCATTTTTCAAAACGTTTAGAACTTCTAGCAAAGCAAGCAATGGCTAAAAGTAGAAAGGGTGTTGTCGGCAATATTGGCAGAGGGATTCCTAGAATACCTAAACCAAGCGAGATAAAACCTAAGGAGAGATAAATGACTTTCATATAAATAATCCTTTCAAAAAGAGCCACACTAAACTTATTAGCGTAGCTCTTTCACTATTTCTCTAAATATCAGTCAGTGGAGTGGCTGTGTCTGGAGAGGTATCAAAAACCTTAAAGTCATTACCAACACCAAAGTCCGCACGTGCCAACTGATTTTCCATCGTCATATGGGCCAATTCCTTGATATTATTTTCTTTGGAGAGGTGACCCAGATAGATCTTTTTAGTTTATTACCGATGGTACGAATCATAGCGTCCGCACCATCTTCATTACACAAGTGACCTTGATCAGAGAGGATACGTTGCTTGGTTGACCATGGGTAAGAGCCTGCTCTCAAGATTTCAATATCATGATTAGACTCAATCAGATAGCCATCAGCATTTTCAATAATCCCAGCCATGCGATCTGATACATAGCCCGTATCCGTCAACATAACAAAGCTCTTTCCATCTTTCATAAAGCGATAGAACTGTGGATCTATAGCATCATGACTAACTCCAAAAGATTCAATGTCAATATCACCAAAGGTCATAATCTTGTCACGAGAAAAAACGTGCTTCTGGCTATTATCAACCTTACCTAGCATATTTTTACTGTCCATAATCTGCCAGGTTTTCTCATTGGCGTAGATGTCCATGCCATATTTACGAGCTAGAACACCGACACCATGGATATGGTCCTTGTGTTCATGCGTTACTAGGATAGCATCAAGATCACTCGGATCACGGTTAATCTCAGCTAGCAAATTTGTAATTTTCTTACCTGACAAACCAGCATCTATTAGAATTTTCTTTTCTGGAGTTTCCAAGTAAAAAGAGTTTCCTGTAGAGCCTGAAGCCAAAATACTATATTTAAACCCTAAATCTGAGGTCATTTCTACTACATCTCCCACTCATCAACCATCATGGCATCCTTGTCATATGGAAGAACAATAGTAAAGGTTGAACCCTTACCATATTCACTCTTAGCCCAAATAAAGCCATTATGTTGTTTAATAATTTCCTTGGCAATGGACAAACCAAGACCAGTTCCACCTTGAGCACGGCTTCTTGCCTTGTCAACACGGTAAAAACGGTCGAAAATCAAAGGTAAATCTTTCTTAGGAATACCTAAACCTTGGTCGGAAATTGAAACAATTAATTGCGCATCCGTAGTCTTCATGGACACCGTAATCTCTCCACCATCGGGCGAATACTTGATAGCATTATTAAGAATATTATCCACGACCTGAGTCATCTTATCTGTATCAATTTCCACCCAAATAGAATTAACAGGATAATCTCGGATAATTTCATAATCCTTACCAGTATTATTTTCTTGACTTTTGATTTGATCAAAACGATTCAAAATATAGGTCATAAAGGCCGTGAAATTAGTCATTTCAACATCAAGATGTGTGCTCTTATTATCAATATGAGAAAGGGCCAAAAGGTCAGAGATCATCCTCATCATTCGGTTGGTTTCATCCAAAGAAACCTTAATAAAGTTTGGAGCAATCTCTTCATTAAGGGCACCATCATCAAGAGCTTCAAGGTAGGATTTAACGGAAGTTAAAGGCGTCCGCAATTCGTGACTGACATTTGATACGAATAAACGACGTTCACGTTCTTCTTTTTCCTGTTCAGTGGCATCATGAATAACAGCAACTAAACCTGAAATAAAGCCAGACTCCTTACGAATCAGGGCAAAATTAACACGCAAGGTTACAAACTCATCGTTAGCGTCTCTACGTGACAAATGAATTTCCGGTGTCTTAGATAGTAATTCACTATAAGTATAAGGACTTTCACCATCTAACAAATCCAAGATTGACATCTGGGTCGCCGTTTCCCTATCAATATTTAATAAACGCTTGGCTGTACTATTAATCATGGTAATTTGACCACGACGATTGGTCGCAATAACTCCATCACTCATATAGGAAAGGACTGAAGACAAGCGATTTTTTCTTGGGCTAGATTTTCATGCGTCAGACGGAAAACGTCTGATAAATCATTCAAGCTATTTGCCAGCTCTAAGAGCTCCGAATCTCCCTTTAAGCGTAACTCTTCATTATAGTTTCCAGCCATCAAAGATTTTACTCGCTTAGTCAACTTCCGAATGTTCTTCACTTGACGGTAATCACGATAAGCAAGAAAAATAAAGTAAAAAGCAACAAATAAGAGAGTAAAGAGTAAGGCTAACTCAAAGCTCGTAATATTTAAGCCAATACTAGTCATAGTTCTTCATGTAGTAGCCAACACCACGGCGGGTCAAAATATACTCTGGACGGCTTGGTGTATCTTCAATTTTTTCACGAAGACGACGAATAGTGACGTCAACCGTACGCACATCACCAAAATAGTCATAACCCCAAACAGTTTCAAGTAGATGCTCACGTGTCATGACTTGTCCCATGTGAGTTGCCAAATGGAAAAGCAATTCAAATTCACGGTGAGTCAATTCAACTTCATTCCCACGTTTTTTAGCTACAAAGGCATCTGGAACGATAATTAATTCACCAATCGAAATTTCTTTCTTGCCTGAGTTTGAGCTCTCTTCAGCCGCTGCTGTTTCAATAGTCTCTGTTCGACGCAAATGAGCCTTAATTCGTGCTAACAACTCACGATTTGAGAACGGTTTAGTGACATAATCGTCTGCCCCAATCTCCAAGCCAATGACCTTATCAAACTCGCTATCTTTAGCTGAAAGCATGATAATCGGTATATGACTTGTTTTTCGGATTTCCTTGGCTACTTCTAAACCATCTAGTTCAGGTAACATCAAGTCCAAGATAACTAAATCAGGATTTTCAGCTTCAAATTGCTCCAAAGCTTCACGACCATCAAATGCCGTCACAACTTCGTAACCTTCCTTGGTTAGATTAAACTTGATAATATCCGAAATTGGTCTTTCATCATCAACAACTAGAATTTTTTTCATACAAACACCTCATCGGTTTTCTTAGTTCATTTCAATTTAGTAAAGCAATCCACTTTACGTATCTATTCTATTATACCAAAAATTAGGTTAAGGACCAAGTTTGGGCTATGCGTTCCTAGTAAGATACAGACTTACCTGTAATTTTCAAACACCACTAATGGCTTATATTCGTTAAAAATTAATATTATGATTGAATTTTCAAACATTTTTGACATTTAGCAAAGTCTATAGTAAAATACTCACTTGTTATTACATATCTAAAATCAAAAAAATTTAGGAGGCTCTTATGGCACTTATTGAATTTAAAAATGTAAATAAATATTACGGAGACTATCATGCGCTTCGTGATATCAATCTAGAAATTGAGAAAGGACAAGTTGTGGTTCTCTTGGGACCTTCTGGTTCCGGAAAATCTACCCTTATCCGTACAATTAATGCTTTGGAATCTATTGAGAATGGGACCCTCATCGTTAACGGACATAACGTTACTGAAGCATCTGCCAAAGATTTGGTTGAACTTCGTAAAGAGGCTGGTATGGTTTTCCAACACTTTAACCTCTACCCACACAAAACCGTTCTCGAAAATGTAACCTTGGCACCTATCAAGGTTCTCGGCATCAGTAAGGCTGAAGCTGAAAAGACTGCTGAGAAATTCCTTCGCTACGTTAACATGTGGGACAAAAAGATTCTTATCCAGGTATGCTCTCAGGTGGGCAAAAGCAACGTGTCGCTATTGCTCGTGGTCTTGCCATGAATCCTGAGCTTTTGCTCTTTGACGAACCAACATCAGCCCTTGACCCTGAAACTATTGGTGATGTTCTGGCCGTTATGCAAAACCTTGCCAAAGGTGGCATGAACATGGTAGTTGTTACCCACGAAATGGGATTTGCCCGTAGTGTGGCTGACCGTATTATTTTCATGGCCGAAGGTCAAATTCTTGTCGACACGACTGATGTGGATGGGTTCTTTGACAACCCTACAGAACCTCGTGCAGTGCAATTCCTTTCTAAGATTATCGACCACAACTCTGATCGTGTTCAAGTCGATGCCTAAGGAGGGCTTATGTTAATCAAGAAACTTAGTCGTATTTTAGCTATCTCGGTTTTAGCTTTTGTAGCAGTTCTCCTCTGGAACACTAAGATTAGTCAGGCAGATGAAAGCAGTAAACTACTCAATAGTGCTGCAATTCAAAAAATTGTCAAAAAAGGGACTCTAAACGTTGGTGTCAAACAAGATGTCCCAAATTTTGGTTACTACTCAGCCAAAACCAATACCTATCAAGGGATGGAAATTGACCTCGCTAAGAAAATTGCCAAAGAACTTAATGTTAAGGTGAATTTTACAGCGGTTACCCCACAAACTCGTGAAGCCCTTATGGACAATGGGACTATTGACATGCTTATCGCTACTTATACCATTACAGATGAGCGTAAGGCTTCATATGCCATGTCAAACCCTTACTACAATGACCAAATCGGTTTCCTCGTTCAAACAAAATCTGGTTATAAGAAACTATCTGATTTAAACAGAAAAACCATTGGAGTTTCTCAAGGCTCATCTGCTAAAGCAGCTGTTCAAGAATATGCTTCAGCCCACAATCTTAAGTTTGATTATGTTCAACTAGGCTCATATCCTGAGTTAGCCGTATCCCTCTATGCTTATCGTATTGATGCCTTCGCTGGTGACAAATCAATCTTGTCAGGTTACGAAAGTGATAAAACCAAGATCCTTGATGAAGGTTTCAAAACACAGGAGTACGGTATTGCCTCAAGCAAGTCTAACCAAGAGTTGATTGATTATACCAACGATTTGATTGCTAAATGGCAAAAAGATGGTAGCCTTCAAAAACTCTACGATAAGTATCACTTGAAACCAGCTAAGGCTGAAGATAAATAGAAAGGAGTCCTGAATTTATGTATCTTTTAACTGAAACGGCTAGTCCTTTCGCTCTTGAACGTTGGGCTGCTTTCTTCGCTAACTTTGGGCAATTTGCCAAAGGATTCTTTTACACCCTTGGTATTTCAATTGGTGCCTTGATTGTTGCCCTTCTTCTTGGGCTTATCTTTGGAGCTATGAGTTCGACTCACAACAAGGTCCTTCGTGGCATTTCACGTGTTTATGTCGAAATCTTCCAGAACACACCCTTGCTTGTGCAATTCGTGGTTGTCTTCTATGGGATTTCAATCTTGACTGATGGTCATGTCATGATTCCAATTTCATTGACAGCTATCCTTTGTGTGGGTGTCTACACAGGAGCCTATATCTCTGAAATTATTCGTACAGGTATCGAGGCGGTTCCTAAAGGTCAAACCGAAGCGGCTTTGTCTCAAGGATTCACCTACGCTGATACCATGCGTATCATCATCTTGCCTCAAGCAGTCCGTACTATCTTGCCACCATTGACCAACCAAGTGGTTAACTTGATTAAGAATACTTCAACAGTTGCCATTATCTCTGGGGCAGATATCATGTTCACTGCTAAGGCCTGGGCTTATGATACCACTAACTATGTGCCAGCCTTTGCTGGGGCTGCCTTCCTCTACTTTATTATGTGTTTCCCTCTTGCTACTTGGGCACGTCGTAAAGAAGAAGAGAATAAGAAAGCGTACTAAGGAGGTCCACTATGTCAGAAGTTTTATCAGCTACTAACCTTAAATTCTTGGCACAAGGGATGTGGACGACTCTTTACTTGTCTTTCTTCATCATCGTGCTATCTACCCTGTTCGGAACTATTCTGGCGGTGATGCGTAACGGAAAGAATCCTATCCTTCGTTGGATTGCTTCTATCTACGTTGAGTTCGTCCGTAACGTTCCTAACTTGCTTTGGATTTTCATCATCTTCTTGGTCTTCCAACTCAAGTCAACTGCGGCAGGGATTACCTCTTTCACGGTCTTTACCTCTGCTGCCTTGGCGGAAATCATTCGTGGGGGACTGAACTCTATCGATCAAGGTCAAACGGAAGCCGGTTTGTCTCAAGGATTTAACAACAAACAAATCTTTATTTACATCATCTTCCCACAAGCTATTCGTAAGATGTTGCCATCTATCATTTCTCAATTCGTAACAGTTATTAAGGATACTTCTTTCCTTTACTCTGTTATCGCCTTACAAGAATTGTTTGGTAAGAGTCAAATTTTGATGGGTGGTTACTACGAACCTAGTCAAATCTTTACCTTATACGGTATTGTGGCTTTAGCTTATTTCGTGGTTAACTTTGCCATATCTAGCTACTCTCGCTACCTCTCTAAACAATGGGAGCAAGCTAGTGAATAAAATAAAAAACTCACCTGCAGGTGGGTTTTTGTTTGCTCATATTTATATCAAAAAATGATTAATTATTTAGTAAAAACCGAACGTTTTGAAAGAATATTCGGAATTTTTTGACTTTCGTCTTTACTTATGCTAAAATTCAATATATGTTAGAAAAGCTAACAAGTAAATCCATTATAGGAGGCTCTTATGGCACTTATTGAATTTAAAAATGTTAATAAATATTACGGAGACTATCATGCACTTCGTGATATCAATCTAGAAATTGAAAAAGGACAAGTTGTGGTTCTCTTGGGACCTTCTGGTTCCGGAAAATCTACCCTCATCCGTACAATCAACGCCTTGGAATCAATCGATAACGGTACGCTTATCGTTAACGGACATAATGTGACGGAAGCTTCTGCCAAAGATTTGGTAGAATTGCGTAAGGAAGCGGGGATGGTATTCCAACACTTTAACCTCTACCCGCACAAAACCGTTCTTGAAAATGTAACTTTGGCACCTATCAAGGTTCTTGGAATCAGTAAGGCAGACGCCGAAAAGACTGCTGAAAAATTCCTTCGCTACGTTAACATGTGGGACAAGAAAGATTCGTACCCTGGTATGCTTTCTGGTGGGCAAAAACAACGTATCGCAATTGCCCGTGGGCTTGCCATGAATCCTGAGCTCTTGCTCTTTGACGAACCAACGTCAGCCCTTGACCCAGAGACTATCGGTGACGTGCTTGCGGTTATGCAAAAGCTTGCCAAAGGTGGTATGAACATGGTTGTCGTAACCCACGAAATGGGCTTTGCCCGTAGTGTGGCTGACCGTATCATTTTCATGGCTGAAGGTCAGGTTCTTGTAGACACTACTGATGTGGATGGTTTCTTTGATAACCCTACAGAACCTCGTGCGGTTCAATTTCTTTCTAAGATTATCGATCACAACTCTGATCGTGTTCAAGTCGACGCCTAAGGAGGTGGCCTATGATTTTCAAAAAAATCTTACGTTACCTGACAGTCGCCACTCTAGCTATAGCAACGGTTTTTCTTATCTCAAGTCATAAAACGGTGGCTGAAGATAAGAGCAAGCTCTTAAATAGTAAAGCAGTTCAAAAATTGTTAAGCGAGGTACACTTAACGTTGGTGTTAAGCAGGACGTTCCTAACTTTGGTTACTATTCTGCTAAGACCAATACCTACGAGGGTATGGAAGTCGATCTTGCTAAAAAATTGCCGATGAGCTCAAAGTGAAAGTCAACTATATTCCAGTAACAACACAAACTCGTGAACCTCTTATGGATAACGGAACAATTGACTTACTTATCGGTACTTATACCATCAATGATGAACGTAAGGCATCTTACGCCATCTCAAATCCTTACTACTATGACCAAATTGGTTTCTTGGTTCTTAAGGATTCAGGTATTAATAAAATCTCAGATTTGAACGGTAAGACTATCGGGGTTTCTCAAGGTGCGTCAACTAAGGCTGCCTTGCAAGAATATGCCTCAGCCCACAATCTTAAGTTCAACTACGTTCAACTCGGTTCTTTCCCTGAATTGGCTGTATCTCTTTATGCTCACCGTGTAAATGCCTTCTCAGTTGATAAATCTATCCTTTCTGGCTATGAAAGCAAGAAGACAAAAACCTTGAAAGAAGGTTTCAAAACTCAAGAATACGGTATCGCTTCAAGTAAGTCTAACCAAGACTTGATTGACTATACCAACGATTTGTTGGCGAAGTGGCAAAAGGATGGTAGTCTTCAAAAACTCTACGATAAATATCACTTAAAACCAGCTAAGGCTGAAGACAAATAGAAAGGAGTCCTGAATATATGTATCTTTTAACTGAAACGGCTAGTCCTTTCGCTCTTGAACGTTGGGCTGCTTTCTTCGCTAACTTTGGACAATTTGCTAAAGGCTTCTTCTACACCCTCGGTATTTCGATTGGTGCCTTGATTGTTGCCCTTCTTCTTGGGCTCATCTTTGGTGCCATGAGTTCAACTCATAACAAGGTGCTTCGTGGCATTGCTCGTGTTTATGTCGAAATCTTCCAAAACACACCACTGCTTGTCCAATTCGTGGTTGTCTTCTATGGGATTTCAATCTTGACGGACGGCCATATCATGCTTCCTATTTCATTGACGGCTATCCTCTGTGTGGGTATCTACACTGGAGCCTATATCTCTGAAATTATTCGTACGGGTATTGAGGCTGTTCCTAAAGGTCAAACCGAAGCGGCTTTGTCTCAAGGGTTTACCTATGCCGATACCATGCGTATCATTATCTTGCCTCAAGCTGTTCGTACTATCTTGCCACCACTTACCAACCAAGTGGTTAACTTGATTAAGAACACTTCAACAGTTGCCATCATCTCTGGTGCAGATATTATGTTCACGGCTAAGGCTTGGGCTTATGAA
>NZ_CM002133.1:862460-878430 GCF_000448665.1 Streptococcus sp. HSISS2
TTGGGCTTATGATACAACCAATTATGTGCCGGCCTTTGCTGGAGCTGCTCTTCTCTACTTTATCATGTGTTTCCCTCTTGCAACTTGGGCACGTCGTAAAGAAGAAGAGAATAAGAAAGCATACTAAGGAGGTCCACTATGTCAGAAGTTTTATCAGCTACTAACCTTAAATTCTTGGCACAAGGGTTGTGGACGACACTTTACTTGTCTTTCTTCATCATTGTGCTATCTACCTTTTTCGGAACCATTCTTGCGGTCATGCGTAACGGCAAAAATCCTATTCTTCGTTGGATAGCTTCTATCTATATTGAGTTTGTGCGTAATGTACCTAACTTGCTTTGGATTTTCATTATTTTCTTGGTCTTCCAACTTAAGTCTACAGCAGCAGGAATTACCTCTTTCACAGTCTTCACGTCTGCTGCCTTGGCAGAAATTATTCGTGGAGGACTCAACTCTATTGACCATGGACAAACGGAAGCTGGATTGTCACAAGGATTTACCAATAAGCAAATCTTTGTTTACATTATCTTCCCACAGGCTATCCGTAAGATGTTGCCATCAATTATTTCTCAGTTTGTAACAGTCATCAAGGATACTTCTTTCCTTTACTCTGTTATTGCCTTACAAGAATTGTTTGGTAAGAGTCAAATTTTGATGGGGGGTTACTACGAACCAAGCCAAATTTTTACCTTGTACGGTATCGTAGCTTTAGCTTATTTCGTGGTTAACTTTGCCATCTCTAGCTACTCTCGCTACCTCTCTAAACAATGGGAGCAAGCTAGTGAATAAGAAACTCGCCTTCGGGTGGGTTTTTGTTTGTTTAGATTTTAAAACTAACGACCCCAATTGGAGTCGTTAGTTCTTTCTCTAATTCACTGTTACTTTACCTGAATAATAATCTAGGGTAATCCCCTCTTGTACATTAGGAACAAAGACATTGAACTCAAGGGATCCGTCAGTTGACTTGGCTTCAAGATGCGTTCCTGATGGTATAAGGTTATCTCCATCATAAATTAAAGTGACACGGTAACGGACACGTTTGTTTTTATCCTGAGCTTTCCGTACAAGACTTTCATAATAGTTCTGTCCTGTAGAATTATCACTATTGGCTTCGTTAGCCCAAGCTGTTTGAACAGCAATATTCTCAGGATTTGAAGTGGAGGCATCAAATCCCTTCAAACCTCCAACTAGTGCATAACCTAACAAATGCCCCCTGTCTACGGCATGACTATACTCTCCTGATAGATTTTGTACCTGGTGCCATCCAGCTGGTGTCCATGATGTTGATCCATTACCTGTTTCTTGACGGTTCTTATACTGTCTTGTCGCTTTACTTAACAAGGCATTGGCTACTGTAGGAACTGTTTGGCCTTGAACCGTTTTGACTTGGTTATTAGCATAGGGTTGGCTAGATACCTTAGCATTTAGATTCGTCTTGTTCCCATTAATAATATAGGCCCCTGCCCCATTCCATTCTATGGAGTTTCCAAGTTGACTCTTGACAGAGCTAGTCATCACTGTCTCAGCAAGCTGCTCTTGTGGTGTAGACTGACCACTTGTTGAACCGTTAGATTTTACGGAGTTATTGGATTTTCCCGAGACTAGACTGGCTACCTGCTTGATTGGATTATTAGGCGAAAGCTTATTGCTCGTCCCAATATAACCTAGAACTACTACCAAGACTGCTATCAGTAATGAGAAAATCTGACGTTTCTGTTTATTCGTTAAAGATGTCTTTCTTTTTGCCATCGTGTTCTTCCTATATCTATGAATCTGCATAAGTAAAGGAGTAGGACGACAGCCCACTCCCTTTTATTTTCCTGTAAATTTAGCAACGATTGCTTGCCAGGTTTCTGGTTTTAAGATGTTTATTGGATCCTTACCCTCGCCTAAGACGGCATAACCAACCATTAAACCAAGGGCCAGAAAAGCAAGACTAACCAAACAAACGATTAAAACAAGCAATAATTGACGAAAAACATAGCCTTTACCAGTTTCCATACTAGCCCTCACTTACACGTGAAATATTGGCTCCTAGTTTAGCTAGTTTCTCATGGAACTGATAGTAACCACGATCCAAGTGTGTCAATTTACCAACTGTCGTTGTCCCTTCAGCAACCATCCCCGTCAAATAAGGGCCGCAGATGCTCGAAGGTCAGTAGACATAACTTGAGCACCTTGAAGTGGCAAACCACCGTGAATCATTGCAGTATCTCGAAGAATTTCTGAATGAAGTCCCATACGACGCATTTCTTCCAGATGTTGGAAACGATTTTCAAAGACAGTTTCAATCATCGTTGATTCACCCTTAACCACTGCCATAAGCGCTGTGAACTGGGCCTGCATATCCGTTGGAAAACCTGGATGAGGAAGAGTTTTAACGGTTACTGGTTTCAATTTCGAAACATCAGATGTAACACGAATGCCTCCTTCTTCTTCCTTAACGCCGACACCCATTTCCAGTAATTTAGAAATCAAAGGACGGTTGTGCTCCCAGATGGCATCTTTGATGAGAATATCTCCTGACGTCATCGCTGCTGCTACCATAAAAGTACCTGCTTCAATACGGTCCTGAACAACCGCATGCTGGGTACCATGAAGAGATTTTACTCCTTTAATCACGAGTGTTTCAGTTCCAGCACCTTTGACATCTGCCCCCATTTCATTTAGAAGTAAAGCCAAATCAACAATTTCTGGTTCACGCGCAGCATTTTCAATAGTTGTGACTCCATCAGCCAAAGTCGCTGCCATCATAAGGTTCTGAGTGGCACCGACAGATGGAAAGTCCATATAAATAGTTGCACCTTTGAGTTTGTCAGCAGTTGCTGTAATGTCGCCACCAACCTGGGTAATCTTAGCTCCCATAGCTTCCAAACCTTTGAGGTGGAGGTCAATCGGACGACTACCGATGGTACAACCACCAGGCATGGAAACCTTAGCATGACCATTACGAGCAAGAATAGGTCCAAGTACTACGATGGAAGCACGCATTTTACTAACATATTCGTATGGTGCTTGATCTAGAATCTCACCACTAGCATCAACTACTACAGTATTATTTTCTTCGTCAAAGTCTACAGCAATATCCAAGCCACGAACCACATTATTCATGGTGTAAACATCTGACAAGATTGGAACATTAGTCAAGGTTGTCTGACCTTCAGAGGCTAAAATAGTCGCAGCCAATAATGGCAGAACAGCGTTTTTAGCACCTTCAATGACAACCTCACCACTTAATCGAGTGTTGCCACCCTGTACAATAATTTTATCCATAAGGATTCCTTTCAAGGGTCAATTTCATCTTTTTGTATTATATCAAAAGTCTTTTGAAATCACTAATTTAAGATATTGAGCTTGCTAACGATTGACATAGCGTTAAAACATATATAAAGAATGAACTTACTAGAAAACCAATGGCAATACTAATAAAAAGCAAGAATAATCTCAATTTCCCAGTGTTAACAATAACATTCTTGGTTATTTTTCCCAATCAAAAAGCGTATTCACCATCTGATAAGTTAAACCAATAAAAACCAAGTGGCTCGCTAGAGGAACCATATCATTTAAAATAGTCATCAAACTATTATATCATAGAAGACTTACATAAAACATAAGAAGAATCATTAAAAATACGACTTTTTACATTTGATTTCTTTATTAGTTTTCACCATTAAGAGCCATTGTTAACCAACTTAAGAACCTTTCAAAATGAGATTTTCCGTGCTCATTCGAGATTAAAATTTAATTTATTTTCAATCATTAGTCGTAAGAAAAAATCTTCCCTAACGCTACTGTTTCCAAATAACAGGTTTAGGGAAGATTTTGAGTCATTAGTTAACTATTACTTAGAAGAATTCCATGGCTACTAAAGTAATAATCGCAGAATCATAATAATTCTTAACAGGAAGATCCTGCATAAAGACAATCTTATTCTGCTGAACTAATTTCAAGTACTTTTGATCCTTCTCAGCCGCAAAAGCAATTGGTGCTTTAAAACTTGCAGCTTGGTGGTCGTCTAAAAACTTACCAGACAAATTATAATTTGAAAAGACATTTTTCTGAGTCATAAAGAAATCCAACATCTTATTAAGGACTTTCTGACTCTTTTCATCGTTACTCTGAGTAAGATTGTATGGAAGACGACAAGCATTATAAGAATACGTTGAATCAAACTGATTTGAGATGGTGTAAGGCTTAACCACACGAGCCCCTGATTCATCCACCCAGATAAAGTCTGGAATTAATCCAGTCTTCGTTTTAGAACTGATCGTTTCAAGACTACTTAACATCTTGTTATTAATATCCAACCATTTTTTATCTTTTGTAACTTCATAAAAAGCTTGGAACTGCTTAGGTACAGTATCTGAAGTTCTCATAAGATTATAATATTTGGAATCTTTGTTCGCCCAGTTCCCAACAGTCAAAATTCCAGTATTTTCATTATAGTTATACTTGAGAATATCCTGCAAGAGGGCCTTGGCCTGTGTTTGATACTCATCTTTATGGCTTGGCCATTGTTTTGAAGCTTCAATCAAGGCATAGGCAATATAAAGGTCCCCGTCAGTTGCATTGTGATCATCAACATTTTTAGCACTTTTTTGAACAATTTGTTCCCAAGACATCAATTGATTGCCTTCAATACGATGTGACAAATAATACTTGTAGAGTCTTTCAAAATCTTTTTGATTAGCTAAACCTTTCTTAGCTGCTCGCACGGTGATTAGCATTCCGTAACTTTGTGACTCGGAAAGAACAACATCTTTGTCTTTATCATTAGTAGTTTTGACATATGCTTCGTTGCCTTTTTTGACCACGAAGTGTTTTTCCCATTTTTGATAAATTCTATCTTGAATATCAGTTTTCGTTTTCATTCTTATGGTAAACATTGAAAAACAATAAGCCAAGGATAACTACAAACCATAAATATTTAAAATATTTTGTTTTCATACATACTCCTATTCTGCAAAACGCTTAGTTTTAACCCATGTTGTTCCTTCACGATGAAGAATTTTATCCATGATAATAGACCACAACGAATCTAAAGAAACAATAATGAATAACTGTGCGTAACTAAAATAAGAGAGAATCGCTAACCAAATTTGTTTGCTGGTTGCTTGTCCAAATTGTGAAGCTAGGGCAACGTTGATTTGCAATAAATATAATCCAATCATCAAGAGCCAGTTAAACAACATTAATTGAGCAATGTAAATATTATTTGCATCAAAGGCAAACTGAATCTGAACGGTTGGGAAAAAGATATGTAAAACAATGGCTAAGACATTAGCAAAGAAGATTAAATCAGATAAGACAATTGCACCATTAAACCAGAAGAAAATACAAGAGTAATTCGCTACTTCTAGTTTTACACGCCAATTTCCTTTACCGAACAAATGTTTAAAATTCGAGATAACAACTTCGTAATTACCTTTTGCCCAACGCTTACGTTGCATATAATAACTTTTAAGCGTTTCAGGTTCTTGTTGGAAGGCTTCAGAATTATATGCCAGAGCAATTAATTTACCACTTTGCATAATCTTGAAGGAAATATCGGTATCTTCGGTCAAGGCACCATTTCGCCAACCACCAATACTTTTAACGAATTCAGTTTGAATAATGAAGTTCGTTCCTGGAATACGACCAATTTTAAATAAATGCCACATTCCAACGTGGTGAACACGTTGCGTGACAACAATCTCTTGATTGATACAACGTGTTAAGAAATTTTGTTTTGCATTTCTTGTTTTATTTCGGCCAAAGGACGCCACTCTTCGTTCTGGATCCTTCATCACTTCTTTAACTAAGAAGTAAAGTGCATTAGTTTCAGGCATGGCATCCGCATCATAAATACAAATATATTCTCCATCAGCCATTTTAAGGGCATCGTTCAGAACACCTGCTTTACCACCAGTACCCTTACGATTAATAATGGTAATATTACGTCCAGCGTACTCTGGCATGGCTTGAACAGCTAAACACTCTTGGTAAGTATTATCTGAACAGTTATCCGCAAACAAAAGTAGCTCAACCTTGTCATGAGGATAATTCATATTCAAGATAGCTTGAGCCGTTTGAGAGATAACAACATCTTCATTATGGGCTGGAACTACAATCGTAACCTTAGGATAATAAGGAAGTTCTTCCTTATCAACCTTAAAATCACTATGTTTCAACCAAAAATGAACAGCTGATACCAGAATAACAACACCCCAAACTAAGGAAATCCAGATGGATATTAGGGTGAAAATCATTAAAAACTGACTAACCATGTTTCACCGCCTTGAAATTATGAGAAACACGTTCATATATTACTGTATAAACAGTAAACAAAACAATGAAAGCAATCGCAAAAATAAGGCTAATACATAAAGCAAATACAAAAAACAAGTTTGTGATAGTCATAACTTCCCCCTAATACTCAACAATAATATCCGTTTCTAACTGACGGTTTAAATTACTCATTAATTCACTATAGTTATCAAATTTTTTGGAATTCTTTTTATCAATGACAAGAAAACCTGATTGAAATTGAATACCTTGATAACTACTTCCCCTAGTGAATGTCATTTCTTTTAGATCTTCTTCAAGACTAGTTTTATAAATCTTTTCTAGATTTCTCGATTTATTTTTTGAAAGGATTAAGTAACTCCCTTCAGAAACATAAAAGACTTGCTCAAAGCGATCCAGCTTATCTGAAATCTGATGATAGATACTAGTAAGCAAATGGTTATATTCACGAGGACTCAATTCAAAGAATTGTTCTTCATGAGACCAATGTATCAAAAGTGCTTGAACAGGTTTTTTATCCCCTAATAAATCACGATAAGCATTACTAGCCTTGACTTCTTCAATCTGAACAGATGAAATAAATTTATAGAAGTAATACTTAATCTTTGAAAGTATCCCCATTAACAAAGGAAAACTGAATATAAGAACTAATGTATCATTTAGTGGAAGATAGACAACACCACTAACCAATACAAAGATACTTAAAGCAAAACTTAAAATGATTAGCCAAGTAATCAGAAGCTCTGTTAAGAAACATACTGCAGCAATACCTAAAATCAGAAAGAAAGCTTCAAACATGAATAAATTAGGATTGACTTGATTACAGTAGAGAAATAGTAATGCTTCAAAGAAAATCAAACATAAAATCCAATACCAGATTTTTTATCTCTTTTCACACTCAATTTCCTCCTTCGTGAAACTCTGATACAGAATCTTCCAAATTAAAGTACACTTTAATCGCTTGAACAATTCTCTCAGATGCTTTACCATCACCATAAGGATTAGGAGCTTCAGACATTTCTTTATAAAGAGCTTCATCAGTTAAAAGTGAAGTCATTGCTTCTTTCACCTTGTCTGGATCAGTTCCGACAAGTTTCAATGTTCCTGCTTTAACACCTTCTGGACGCTCTGTTGTATCTCGTAATACTAAAACAGGTTTTCCAAGTGATGGAGCTTCTTCTTGAACACCACCAGAATCTGACATAATAAAGTAACTTCTAGAAGCTAAATTATGAAAATCAAAGACATCTAAAGGTGCGATAAGATGAATTCTATCATGGTCACCTAAAATTTCCTTTGCTGCAGCTTGTACAGAAGGGCTCAAATGAACAGGGTAAACCACTTCAATTTCAGAATGCTCATCTACCATATGACGAAGAGTTTTAAATACTCGACGCATTGGCTCACCTTGATTCTCTCTTCGGTGCATTGTTACTAAGATAATTTTTTTATTCTCATCGATTTTATCGAGAACTTCATGATAATAATTATCTTTAACTGTAAGTTTTAAGGCATCAATCGCTGTGTTACCAGTGACATAAATTGCCTCTTTTTTATGATTTTCCGACAATAAGTTTGCTTTACTTTCTTGAGTAGGTGCAAAATACAAATCAGAAAGGCTGTCAGTCATCTGACGATTCATTTCCTCTGGATATGGTGAATATTTATCATAAGTTCTAAGCCCAGCCTCAACGTGACCGATACTTACTTTATTGTAAAATGCAACCAAGCCAGCAGCAGATGTTGTTGTTGTATCACCATGAACCAAAACCAAATCAGGTTGTTCCTTCTTAACAACTGGATCAAAATTAGCCAAAATTTTAGAAGTAATTTCCTGAAGTGATTGGTTTTTCCCCATGATATCCAAATCATAATCAGGAACTATCTCAAAAGTCTCCAAAACTTGGTCAAGCATTTGACGGTGTTGAGCTGTGACTACTGTAATAGTATTAATGGTTTCTTGATGTTTTTTCAACTCAAGAATTAACGGCGCCATCTTAATTGCCTCTGGTCTTGTCCCAAAGACAACCATAATATTTAATTTTCCCATAAGATCCCCCCTATGACCTATACGAAATCAATATAATATTGACAAATAACACTCTACATTATCACTTTATTATCCCCAATAATAAGGAAAATGAGATATTCTTCCTTCAAAAGCATTAAAGGGAATGCCCTGACTTATTGGTCATATTTCGAAATGATGTAAAGTAGATAAAGAAAAAGGTCTCAATAAAAAGACTATCATTACGTATAAAATTCAAGAAGTTAAGACAAAAGTCAACTCATATCACCCAAGGATATCAATGGTTTTGAGCTATTTAGTCTTCTCCCTCGAATTTAAAAATACACTATTTAATAAATAAAAAAACTGCAGGAGAAAAAACGCTTTGCTAATAAAAGTGTTTTTGAATCCAGCAGTATTGCTAATTTACATATATTTCATAAAAACTTCTCCCCATTTTAAAGAGCGTCCCCTTTACTTACGCTCTATCCCTATCTTACAAATCAAAATATCGGTATGATAACCCAATACCATATCAACTAGTACCAAGTACCAACATGTAATCGTTAAATACTCTCCCCAAAAGAGTCAATAGATTACAAACAAGTTGGCTTTAAGTTACTACTACCAATATTCCCCATTCATATAGACGCTATAATTATAACATGTTATTTTTATTTCTCAACCTTTTTTCAATTTTTTATAATTTTAATGTATGTGACAACCATTATAATGAAGTCGTTTGAATTAAACGTTCCTACTTAACAAATACTAATCAAATGATATTTATCTATATTTTAATAAATAATAATTAAACAGGCTTTTGTATTTAAATGGCTTTGCACATAAAAAAAATCAGAATTCCTATTAAAATTCTGATTTTTATTTCTAATTCTATTTCTTAATGATTGACGGCTTCTTTCAACGCTTCAACCTTGTCCAATTTTTCCCACGGAAGATCAATATCTGTACGTCCCATGTGACCATAAGCCGCTGTTTGACGGTAGATTGGACGCTTAAGGTCAAGCATTTGAATGATACCAGCAGGTCGCAAGTCAAAGAGATCACGGGCAGCAGCTTCGAGTTTGCTTTCAGCAACTGTCGCCGTTCCAAAGGTATCAACACGGACAGAAACTGGGTTAGCCACACCAATAGCATAAGCCAATTGTACTTCTGCTTTCTTAGCAAGACCAGCAGCTACGATGTTTTTAGCAATATAGCGAGCGGCATATGAAGCTGAGCGGTCAACCTTAGTAGCATCCTTACCAGAAAAGGCACCACCACCGTGTCTTGAGTAACCACCATAAGTATCAACAATAATCTTACGACCAGTCAAACCAGAATCCCCTTGAGGACCACCGATTACAAAACGACCTGTTGGGTTGATAAAGAATTTGGTCTCATCATCCAAGTATTCTGCTGGAATAACTGTCTTAATGACTTTTTCAATAACATCTTGACGAATTTGATCGTTAGTTGCTTCAGGATCATGTTGTGTTGAAATAACGACTGTATCGACACGCACTGGTTGGTCATTTTCATCATACTCAACAGTAACCTGAGACTTAGCATCTGGACGAAGGTAAGAAATTTCACCAGATTTACGCAAATCCGCCAATTTTTTAACCAATTTATGTGAAAGGCTAATTGGAAGTGGCATCAACTCTGGAGTTTCATCAATAGCGAAACCAAACATCAAACCTTGGTCTCCTGCTCCAATAAGATCAAGTGGATCTTGGTCACCAGCTCCACGCACTTCAAGTGCTTCATTGACACCTTGAGCAATATCAGGAGATTGTTCAATCAATGATGGGTGAACCCCAACAGATTCTGCTGCAAAGCCGTATTCTGCATTGTTATAACCAATTTCTGCGATAGTATCACGAACCACTCGGTTAATGTCCACATAGGCAGTTGTAGAAACTTCACCAAAAACATGGACTGAGCCAGTGTAGACAGCTGTTTCCGCTGCGACGTGTGCATCTGGATCTTCTGCTAAAATCGCATCAAGAATGGCATCTGAAATTTGGTCTGCAATTTTATCTGGATGCCCTTCAGATACTGATTCAGACGTGAAAAGTTTACGTTCTGACATATAAAATGTCCCCCTTTTAATATGAATAAATAATATCAGACAAAGCAAATCACATCGCCTTCTGATAGAAAAAACGCTGACTCTACAATGAGTCTTACGCCGTTAAAAAGTTACAAAGAACCAACAGCCAAGCTAGGATGACTGCTGCCTTATCGGGACTTAATAACTAAATTCCATTATAACACGTTTTTCTTGTCTAGTCATATAGTTATTAATTATCAAGCCTTATCATTATCTTATAGCAAGCATTTTAGGGTATTTTAGAGTATACTTAAGATATGAAAACTTATGAACGTGTTTATGAAATCTTAGCAAAGAGTCCTGATTTTGTTACTGGAGAAAACCTCGCTAAGGAACTTGGTATCTCACGAACAGCCATTTGGAAGGCTATTCAGACCCTTCAGAATCAAGGAATCGTCATTACAAGTGTCCGAAAAAAAGGCTACCGCCTAGAAAAAGGTGATATCCTTCTTCCACAAGACATTTCAGACCAGCTCAACTTTCCTGTCTACTTAAATCCAGATTCCACTTCTACCCAACTTGATGCTAAACATGGTATGGAAAGACAAGACCCTGTTCCTGCCCTTTATCTCGCTCCTAACCAAGGATCAGCCAAGGGACGCTTTGAACGTCACTTTTATACAACCCCTCACGGTGGTATCTATATGAGTATTCATCTTAAACCAAACTGTCATTATACTGAGTTACCACCTTATACCATGATGGTAGCGGCTGCCATTGTCAAAGCCATTCAGCGACTTACAGGCGTAGATACAGACATCAAATGGGTCAACGATATCTTTCTGAACAACAAAAAATGGCCGGTGTTCTTACCGAAGCCATTAGCTCTATCGAATCTGGTCGCATCACAGATGTCATCATAGGGGTTGGGCTTAACTTCTCAATCAGTGATTTTCCTGAAGAGTTAGCTACGAAAGCAACCAGTCTTTTTAATTCTGAAAAACCAAGCATCACTCGGAACCAGCTCATTTCGGAAATTTGGAAGCTCTTTTTAACCATTCCAACTGCGGACTTGGTCAAAGTCTATAAAGAAAAGTCCCTCGTTTTAGATAAACAAGTGACTTTTGAACAGGCTGGAAAATCTTATACTGGTATTGCCAAAGAAATTGGCGACAAGGGGCAACTTCTGGTCCTTACTGACGACGGTCAGAGAAAATGGCTGACCGCAGGCGAAGTTAGCCTTACTTCTTGGTAGACTTATTAGCTGCACGTGCAATACGTGAAACAATATAAGTGGTCCAAAGACGACGTAAGAGTAGATAACCAAAAAAGGATGTAAAAAAATAATTTCCATGCTGTAAACTGTAATTAAAACAAACCGTTTCAAAGATAGTTTCAAGCGTTATAAACAATATTTGTTGTATCATACGTCCATTATATCAGATAAGCAGAGCCTAGTACAAGTAAACTAGGCTCTTTTCATTTTTACAACTGCTGGAGAGTAAGATATATTGGTTGACGCTTCAAATGTATGAGCAAAATTTTAGCTTTCTCATTTCTGGGCTAGGACCTAAAAAGGGAAACTAGACTTTCATCGCTTTTACATTTCTAGGCTCGGACCTAAAAAGGTCCACTGGTCCTTCATCGCTTTCTCATTTCTTGGCTCGGACCTAAAAAGGTCCACTGGACCTTTTTAGTCCTCTATTTCTACCACATCAGAGAGGAACTCAAGTTCTTTTGGGATGTACTCTTCACGATCTTCTTTTTCCAATTCTTCTTTGGATTTTAGGCTTCGTGCGAATTCTGTGCGAAGTTTTTCAAATTCTGCTTTCGGGACAGCCATGATATTAGGTGAAAAACCAGCCGCTGAACTCATGATATTTCCAAAAATAGCGTTAAGATCACTACGTTTCATCACCTGCTCAGCATTAAAGGCCGCATTAAAAGCCAGAATCGCATTTTCTTGGTTGGCAAGAACAGGTTCTGAACCATTCAAAAGCGCTCTATATTGTGGACTGATTGAATCCAAAATTTCAGACCAAGTTGCCTTAAGGGCATCCAAACATTGTCGTGACTTTCGTGGATTTTCCATAGTCTCACGCATGATAGTCAGTATTTTCTCAGAGTCAACCTTATACTGGTAGGTCGGTTTTGCCTTTCGAGTTGGCGCTGCTAGTCCTTGTCCCTGACTTTGACCTTCCTTGAGAGCCTTACGAAGTTCCTCTACTTCATGACGAAGACGGTCTAACTCTTCTTGTAAATTTTCTGGGATTTCTTGTGTGACTTGTGCATGTGTCTCAGACAGTTTAATCGTCAGCATCTCCGCATAAATTTTGGGATGGGTTCCTGTCTTAATTTGAGGTAAGGCGGTTGTCACGGTATCAATCATTTGAAAAAGGTGGTCTTGTCCTAAGGATAAATTTTCTTCAAAAAGAGGACTATGGTGACTATTTTCACCACCTGCTTGGACAATAAGGAGATCACGGAAATACTCCAAGAGATCAGTCGCAAAACGACTCATGGATTTACCATTATCAAAGAGTGTTTCAAGATTTGATAGGGCTTGTGAGGTTTCCTGATTACGAACATTAGCAACAAAACTATCCAAGGCAGTCAGACCGATAGAACCTGTGATTTCTTCAGCAACAGCTTGACTGACATTATTGTCTGAAGAAAGGCTCAATGCCTGATCTAAAATCGAAAGGGCATCACGCATACCACCCTCTGCACGACGGGCAATGATGGTCAAAGCCTCGTCATCAAAGGTCATCCCCTCTTTCTTAAGAATTGAGGCCAAGTGTTCCTTTATAGCAGCTTGCTTAATGGCCTTAAACTCAAAACGTTGGACACGAGACAAGATTGTAGCTGGAATCTTGTGTAACTCAGTGGTCGCAAGAATGAAAACCACATTTTCAGTGGGTTCTTCCAAGGTCTTCAAAAGCGCATTAAAGGCACCTGTCGACAGCATGTGCACCTCGTCAATGATATAGACCTTGTAAGTGGCACGACTTGGGGCATAGGTTGATTTATCACGTATTTCACGAATCTCGTCCACACCGTTATTGGAAGCCGCATCAATCTCAATGACATCTTCCAGACTGCCGTTAGTAATGTCACGACAAATATCACAATGGTTACATGGCTCACCATTGACCTGATTAGGGCAATTCATTGCTTTAGCAAAAATTTTTGCTGCACTGGTCTTACCAGTACCACGTGGACCAGAAAAGAGATAGGCATGGCTGATTTTCCTGACTCTACCGCCTGTTTTAGCGTGGTTGAAATCACCTTTTGACCAACCATCTCGCCAAAAGTTTGACTACGGTATTTACGATATAAGGCTTGATACATTAGTTAACCTCAAACATTGCAAAAGTAAGATTTGTTTTTTCAAGTAGGACTTTGACAAACTGTTCAAGATAGTCTTGATCAACGTCATCGTAGTCTCCTACTTGGTGAGAATCCAAATCAAGGACACCAACTAATTTACCATCCTTAACCATGGGAACAACAATCTCACTTCGAGCAGCAGAATCACAAGCAATGTAATTAGCATGTTTGGTGACGTCTTCTACAATTAAAGTCCTATTTTCAGCTGCTGACTGACCGCAAACACCTTTTCCCAGAGCAATGTGTACACAAGACACTTTACCTTGAAATGGTCCAAGGATTAACTCATTTTTGACATTATCCATCAGATAAAAGCCTGTAAATACTGAGTTGGGCAAAGTGGTATTCAAGAGAGCCGAAGCATTGGCGAAGTTGGCCAGAGCGTTATCTTCATTAGCAAAAAGTGCTTCTGCCTGGGCAATCATTATTTCATAAGCTGATTTTTTTTCTTCTTTAGTCATAGTTATTATTATAGCAAAGATAGGTATTTAAAACTAGGAACCACCTACTCCTATCCTTCCCTTTCATTTAAAAATAAAGCAAGATCTTGAATCACATTTTCAGGATAATCTGGACTAGAAATCTGATAAAACTTAACCGTCATACGATTTCTGAACCAGGTTAATTGGCGTTTAGCAAATCGACGGGTATTTTGCTTGAGCTTTTCTAAGGCCTCATCTAAAGTTTGTTTCCCAGAAAAATAAGGGAATAACTCCTTGTAGCCAATTCCACGCGCCGACTGGGCCTCAGGATAATTATCATAAAGCCACTTAGCCTCTTCTAAAAGCCCAAGTTCAACCATCTTGTCAACACGAGTATTAATACGTTCATAAATTAGAGAGCGCTCATCGTCTAATCCGATAATAAAAGGATCAAAAGTCGTCTCTGTATTTTCAGGATTATCAGAAAAGCGATGCAACTCAAGAGCCCTAATGGCACGACGACGATTAATCTCCTTGATTTCTATACCTAAACTATCGATCTGCTCAAAAAGTTCCAAATCAGAAAGTTGCTCTAACTCAGAGCGATAGGCTAACACCTGCACTTGATCCACTTGACCACCCAGATGATAACCTTCAAGAAGACTTTGCAAATAGAGGCCTGTACCACCAACAATAATAGGAAGTTTGCCACGTTTGACAATATCAGTAATGGCAATTTGCGCCTCAGTCACAAAATCATAGGCTGAATAAGATTCATCAACATCACGGACATCAATCAGATGGTGAACTGCCGCTGCCTGTTCTTGAGGAGTAGCCTTTGCAGTCCCTATATTTAATTGGCGGTAAACCTGTTGGCTATCCCCTGAAATAATTTCGCCATTAAAACGCTGGGCCAACTCTATTCCAAGTGCCGTTTTCCCCACAGCGGTAGGGCCAGCCACTACAATAAGTTTGGTTTTCATAATGTTTTCACTTGCTATTCTAGATATTTTTTTAGATAATATAAGCATATTATAACATATACGGAGGATAGTCTCATGGCTAAAAAACATTCATTTGCTAAAGGTCTTGCTACTGGCGTTCTCGGAACTGCTGCTACTGTTGCAGGTGCCGTTTTCGCAGTTAAAAAACAATTATCGAACCAGAAGAAAAGAAATTGGCTTTCATCGAAGAAAACCGTAAAAAAGCAGCTCGCCGTCGCGTAAGCCGCTAATAATTAGGACCAGGGAAACCTGGTTTTTTTGATTACTTTTTTAACACTTCTTCCATAACTAGGAGCGAAGACAAACTATTTTTTATGGCTCTTTGTCAACTGTAGTGGGTGACGAAAAGCTAACATCTAGAGAGAACCTGATAGGTTTTCTCTTTTTGTATGTTCAGAGTGATGAAAACACACTTCCTAAAGTTAATAAAGTTTCTAAAACCGAAGCCCAGACGTTTGATGTCTTTGATAAGCTTATTGGTGCCCTCCAATTTTGCATTTGAGTAATGTGTTTCTAGTGCATTTTTGATGTATTGTTTATGTTTACGAAAAGTCCTAAAGACTGTTTTGAAGTAATGATTGACCTTGCTTATATTCTCCTCTATGAGTTCAAAAAACTCATCCCCTCTCTTCTCCTGAAAGTGAAAAAGCAAAAGCTGATAGAGGTTATAATAATTGGTGAGTTCTTCTGAGAAATTCAGTGTCTTCTCAACGACTTCATGTGGGCATAATGTTTGATGGAAGGTCTTTGAGTAAAAAGGATTGAGAGATAACTTACGGCTGTCCTTTTGGAAGAGTCTCCAGTG
>NZ_CM002133.1:880574-882585 GCF_000448665.1 Streptococcus sp. HSISS2
AGGAATTTTTAGAAGGCTTTTGAAAGTCATATTTTGATCATCTTTCCTTGGCAGTGAGGGCATGGTGGTGCAGGGTAATCGAGTGTTGCTTGAACCTTGATGTAGGTATCTTTTTCAAAAACAAGAGAAATAATGATGTGTGGGTCTTTAATTCCGATTAATTCTGTGGTATTCTTAATAAGTCTCATAAGTTCTTCCTAATGATGGTTTGGTTGCTTTTCATTATAGTTCTTATGGGACTTTTTGTCTGCATTCAAAAAGCTCTATAATCTCTATGGTGGTTTTACCCACTACAGAAATTATAGAGCCTTTATTCGGAATAGTTGAGACCCTTTTTGATTACTAACTGTAAGATCGATATAGGTCAAACTTAAGTTGTTTCTTATCATTTTTCTTCTCTTAAAACCAATAAATTATTTCCTGAATAATTTGAATAAATCTTCACTGAACTAACTGATTCAACTTTTATCTGTTTTACCGAAAAATATGTTTTACTATTATAGCGAATATTGAAATCATGCTCAGATTCTTTTCTAATATTTTTAAAAGAATCATTATTGAGGTTAAATTCTGACTTTCTAATTGATTCAATATTTTCTTTTGTGCTCATTACGTAAATATAACCAGTAAAATCCTTAATAGCTATATCCATTTTTTCACCATTTTTTGTTCTAATACTTGTTTTATCCCTAAACCTTCAGTATCTTCTTTGGAAGATTCTCGATGGATTTCTGATGTAACATCTTGCACTGTATCTTTAATTCCTAGACCACATGATATAAGTATTAATGAGACTAAAAAAGTAACCAGAGTCATCAGTATCTTTTTATTTTTCATTATCATTACTCCTTTTATTATATTCAAAAATATCACCAGGTTGACAATTGAGTTCTCTACAAATATTCAACAGTGTCAAAAACCGTATTCCCTTAGCTTTACCAGTCTTTAAAATTGATAAATTTGCTTCGGTGATATCAATCCTTTTAGCTAATTCTTTAGATGTAATGTTCCTAGACTTAATCACTTCATCTAATTTTATCTTAATTTCTTCCATATCATCAAATTATCTCCTCGTTTTCTTTTTGTATATGTTCTCCTTTTTAAATATGATAATCAATAAATAATTCAATATCAAGAACAATACGTTAACTAAATAGTTTTTTATTGAAAAATCAAATAATCCACTAACATTAGTTGTGTTCAAGTAATTAATGATTAGGTTTATTAATAATTGAAAAATTGTTAAACTAAGCAAAAATAGGAAAGAGTTTTTTATATATTTTAAATTTTTAGTATTAAAATATATATTGTTGCTAAAATATAAAAGTAATATGCTCCAAATTTTTAATAGTTTTATAGTTATAAAGCATATAGCTATTGTCATAAAAAGGATCAACAAAGGAAAAATAATTGGAACTTTGATTATAATATTCCCATAATCAAATATAAAGTTTCCATGACTTCTCTGTCCTCCGAAGAAAATTCCCGCTACACCCACTAGTAATAGCAAACCGACGAACCAAACGACATATCGCACAAGGGATAGAATATAGCTAATTATTTTTAAGAATTTATTCATAAAAAACACCTTTATTATTGTGATACAATAATTATCTTTCTGAAATTATTGTATCGCAATAATCTATTTGCGTCAATTATTTTTAAATATTATTGGGACATAAAAATAATAGCCAATATTCGATCAAATCAGTGCATAACTATTTATTTTTATATGAGTATTATCCAGAAAATCATATCCCCGTTTTGGTATGTAATTACATATAGTGGGTGGTGGTTTATTTATTTCGCACCTCCGGAGCGAAACGAACTGAAAGTCACATAAAAAGCATCTCAAAGCTATTCTAAATAGGCTCTATAATCTCTATGGTGGTTTTACCCACTACAGAAATTATAGAGCCTTTTTTATTCGTTTTTGACTAAGAAACTATGCTAGGAAATAGGACAGAGTCCCTTGTCATTTCAAAAAAACACCTATCTCGCAACAGGTGTT
>NZ_CM002133.1:884194-897550 GCF_000448665.1 Streptococcus sp. HSISS2
TTTTCAAAAACACCTATCTCGCAACAGGTGTTAATCAACTTTAAATAAAATTTGGGGCAGAATGTGGACAAAACGCTTTAAAACCGCATGGTTAAAGGCTAAAAAATGTCCCCTGCCGGAATCGAACCAGCAACGACTCCTTAGGAGGGAGTTGTTATATCCATTTAACTAAGAGGACTTATGAAAAAATCTGCCACGAGGACAGATTTTTTTGTTGAAATCTGTAAATTATTTACGGATTTCTTTGATACGTGCAGCTTTACCTTGCAAAGCACGCAAGTAGTAAAGTTTAGCACGGCGGACTTTACCGTAGCGTACAACTTCAATCTTTTCAACACGTGGAGTGTGGATTGGAAAAGTACGTTCTACACCGATACCGCTTGAAATTTTACGAACTGTGTACATTTCTGAGATCCCTTGACCTTTGCGTGAAATAACTACACCTTCAAAGATCTGGATACGTTCGCGAGTTCCTTCGACAACTTTCGCGTGAACGCGAACTGTGTCACCAGGACGGAATGATGGGATGTCAGTACGAAGTTGACCTTCTGTCAAACTTTGGATCAATGGATTCATTTTTATATACTCCTATCTTACTAATCTTAAGAGCAACCTCTGTGTCTCAGCGGATTAGCCGTTATTTTTGTGTGTCCATTACACACTCTTAGTATCTTATCAAAAAATTATCAGGTTGTCTAGTATCTTATTGCATTTCTAGCATTTTTTGTTGCCCATAAATGCTCGTCTTATGATTGATGAGGTAAGCAAAAGCCATGACAATCGCATAAGGAATTGCATTGACGGGACCAAAGACTTCAATGCCAATGAAAATAGGCGCTAAAAGGGTATTGGTACTGCTACCAAAGACAGACAGATAGCCTAGACCTGCTACAAGTGGAATTGGAAGGCCTAGAACTGGTGCTAAAACAGCACCAAGACTTGCTCCGATGGCAAACAAAGGAGTTACTTCCCCTCCTTGGAAACCAAGAGATAAGGTAAAGACGGTAAGGAGCAATTTCAAGAGCCAATCCAATGGATAAATGGTACCACCACCAACACTTAAAGCAATCAAATTCGTTCCAAGACCTGTATAGCGTCCCTTCCACAAAATCAAAAGAAGACAGGTTAAGACGACACTTCCTAATAGAACACGATAATAAGGATTTGGGAGCAGACTTGCTACTTTCTTTTTAGCTAGTGACAAGAGATAAGCAAAGAGATTTCCTACTAGACCAAAGGCCAGACCTAAAAGAGCTAATTTCATAAACGTCTCAAGGTCAATAGTCAAACTTTCGGATACAAAGTGGCTAAATTTTTCAAGACCTAAGAGATGGCTTGTTGTACTAGCCACAAAAGATGCAATAAGAGTCGGTACTAAGATTGGCAGGCTTAACTGTCCTAAGGTCAAGACTTCAAGAGCAAAGAAGGTCGCGGCGATTGGTGTTTGGAAGAGCCCTCCAAACCCAGCTGCCATCCCCATGGTTAAGAAAATGCGTGAAGCATTAGGGAGCTTAAAGTAGCGACTAAAAGCATGGGAAACTGTGGCTCCGAGCTGAACAGCCACTCCCTCACGACCTGCAGATCCCCCGAATAGGTGGGTCAGCCATGTGGTCACAGTCACAAGTGGAATTAACCTTAGGGGGACTTGATCCTCCTCATTATGTCCTACCTTGAAAATCAATCCCATTCCCTGTGCTGCCTTGCCAGCAAGCTTTTGGTAAAGGTAAACTATCAAAAGGCCTGCTAAAGGAAGTGCTGGGACCAGATAAAAGATATGCTGGTCACGGTATTCCGAGAGTCCTATAAGCACGCGCCCAAAAATAGCATCAATCAGCCCAACTATCACTCCTAGAAAGACAGCATAGAGACTTAAAATCACTAAATTGGAGTATGAGAGACCTTGACTCTCACTTAATTGTCTAACTTTCATCTTAATAACCTACTTTCCTTCAATCTTGCCTGCTTGATAAGTGCGTGAATGTTTCATAATATCTGCAAAGCTAGCTACGATAGGCTCTTGGTACTCTGGATTTGCGACACTCGCTGCTACTTTATCTAGCAAGGCTTGCTCACGCTCAGGATCATAGATCGCCTTTCCAGTGCGCTGTTTAAAAGCACTAACTCGAGTTACTAATTTCATACGTTCTTCCAACAAGGCCACAATCTCATTATCAACTGTGTCAATCTGTTGGCGAATCTCATTTAAGTCCATACTGACCTCCTTTTTTCTCTTCATTATAACAAAAATGACCTGAGGACAAAAGAGCCTCAAGCCATTGAATTGCTTATAAAAAGAGTTTTCTTACCTGACTGATATTACTTTCATTAACAACCAAATATAAGGTTGCTCCTGCTTTTAGACGTGTGTCTCCACGAACAACCTCAGACTGGTCTTGAAAAATCTGAGTGGAAATCAAAACCCCGTCAGGTAAGGTTAAATCCTTAACCAATCGACCAGCTAAACTATCTGTAACTGGTAAATCAATCATCGTCGGTATATTATCAACTTGTTTTAGTTCGTGGGCAATCAGATTGTGAAGCATGGCTTCATAGACGGGTTCTCCTCCCATGAAATCCATGACAAGATAGGCAATCAGGGTCACAACTCCAATTGTCATCAATTGGTGAAGGTCACCCACCATCTCAGTCACTAAAATCATAGCAGTTAGCGGTGCCTTAGATACTGCACCAAAATAACCAGCCATACCAAGAATGATAAAAATAGGGAACTGACTGACTTGTAAGAATCCTATATTTTCAAAAGCTGCTGCAAAAACACTACCAGAAAGAGCACCTAGAGTCAAAATCGGCAAGAAAATCCCACCAGGAAATCCTGAACCAAAGGACAACATACTCCAAACAAAGCGAATAGCCAAATAGATGATAGCCACAGTTAGTGCAGGATGTAAACCATTTAGAGCAAGAATCAATTCATTCCCACCGCCTAAAAGATGTGGAAAATAAAGACCAATAGGAACGATAAACAGAACTGCCAAAAGGCCATGAAAATAAGATGGCAAGTGGAAGATTTTCCCTAACACTTGGTAGACCTTACCAATACGTAAGACAACCCACTCATAACCGTATCCAAGCACACCTAGAAAAATCCCCAAGACAATAAGAATCCAATAATCTTTCAAAGGAAATACGGGTAATTTTTCTGTCATAGCAAGAACCGGAACCTGGCCAAAGATCCGTAAGGAAACAGCATTAGCCACTAAAGATGCCGTTAAAGCTGTCACCCAAACATGACGCGAGAAATGATGATAGACTTCTTCGACAACAAACAAAAGACCAGCAATCGGGGCATTGAAGGCTGCTGACAAACCCGCGGCAGCCCCTGCAGCAATCAAGACACGCTGATCACGGGCTGAAAGTTTGAGGCCTTTGGACAAACCTTTCGCCGTCATAGCTCCCAA
This sequence comes from Streptococcus sp. HSISS2, assembly GCF_000448665.1. Taxonomy (NCBI): domain Bacteria; kingdom Bacillati; phylum Bacillota; class Bacilli; order Lactobacillales; family Streptococcaceae; genus Streptococcus; species Streptococcus sp. HSISS2. The sequence continues at coordinate 887,614 of NZ_CM002133.1, forward strand.
CTGAATACTCGGTCCTTCACGTCCCAACATCAGACCCATTGAAATGCCAAGAACACCACCTAGGAATTTACGCCATAAAACAGACCACCAAGACGGATGTAAGAGCCCCATCAGTTCCCCTTCAACATGGGGAATACCTGAACCTTTAATATCTTTTTCTTGTTTTATGAGATAACCAATCAAAATGGCTAATATCAAATTGACAAGGACAATTCCTAAAATAAGGACTGGATGGTTCAGGGCGTCTTGGTAAATAGATACCGAGATTTGGGCCCCTTTAGCAATTAACCAACGAAAGAGGCTAACGACTGCACCTGCAGCTACACCGACCAAGAGTCCTCGCCAAACAGACCAAAGAAGATGTTGAGATTGCGTCCTAAAATCTCTTTCTATTTCATTCATAAAAACTCCAAATTTGACTACAATAAAAGCAGAAATAACTCTGCTTGTTCCCTATGCTAATGCCTCTGAAATTTTTTCAGCGAAAGCTTCTAGGTTCTCAATATCTTCATCTTCAGCAGAGAGATCAACTTTTACACTGTCCGCACCTTTAGTCGCACCTGTAAAAGTAAATTGATTTTCAAACTCATCTACTGAATGACAGAAATAATCGTAGAAGGTATCTCCTGAACCTACAACACCGAAAATCTTGCCTGACAAGTCAAGGTCAGCCAAATCTTCGTAAAAGTCAACGATTTCATCCGGCAACTCTCCATCACCATAAGTGTAAGTTGCAACAATACAGATATCCGCATCTTCAAAATCAGCGGCATCAACCGTTGTACACTCGTCTACATCAACAGTGTGACCCAATTCTTCCAATTTTTTGGCAACAATATCTGCGATTTCTTCCGTGTTACCGGTCATACTGGCATAAACGATTTTTGCTAAAGCCATAATGTCCTCCAAATTAATAAATTAGCTATATTATACCATATTTTTAAAGAAAATGAACGGGCTAATGAATCAAAAAACTGCCCTGATGGGCAGTTTTAAATTGACATTAATTCTTCTTTTTAGACTTTTCTTAGGTGAGTGCGGACGCTAGCGACTTCCTTCGGAATTCCATAGCTAAGTTTTGAGCCTAGTGTCTCAAAACTTCCGAGTGCCTAAAGCTTTTAAACTTTAGGCACTTTTCTCACAACGAAAAGTCTTGGCTACAGCTCGTTCTGAAATTATTAAAGGAACTATCTCATTTCATCTACAGAAAATAGTCTATGTTTTGATAGCCAAGTCACTTGTTAGAGGAAACTAAAACTGCCCTACTAGGACAGTTTCAAATTTTGTAATAATTCAAAGTGTCGGTAGACTAACCATAGGCCCACACCAATTAACAGAATAAAAATCACTGCTCTCATCAAACCTCTAAGAAAGGTCACAAGCCAAGTTAGAAGCATGGAGGTAATCAACCAAGTCCAACCCGAGGTACCGTATAGTGTTTGAATACTCTCCATAGAATGACGAGTCACTATTTTAAGCCAGTCGGGAATATAGAGCCAAATACCATCTCCTGACAAACCTAAGCGGTGTGCAATCATAGTTCCCGTTGTTTGCAACCAAGTAAAGACCCCGGCATTAAATAGAAAGAGAAAGGTCTGCATGGGATAACGTCTGGCAAAGCGTTTTAGAAGGCGCATCACAAGTCTCCTTAATTAGCATAAAGAGCATGAACCCGATCAATATCGGTCTGTTGAATACCGTAATAAGACCCTGCTGACTGCATGACTGAGGCCTTAGAATCATCGTGGTCTAAGCCAATGGCATGGCCCAATTCATGTTCAGCTGTATTGACAATACGTTTATGGGTATAGCCGAAATCAGGGTTCAAAAGGAAATAACGATTGAGTTTGACTTCCACATGGGTAATCCGATTGGTCACAACATTGGTCTGACTATCTGCTAGACCCGCTGCCTGTGAATTAGCATCCGAATAGTCTGTCGCTACGATGTCAGCTTTTGAGGCATCATCTGTAAAGGTAAAGATAAAAGCTCCTGTATTATTCCAATTTGTGATAGCCTCCTTATATGCAGCTACCAAGGTTTCATCTGTTGACTGAATATAGATGCTGGCTGTATTTTGTGCCCATCTTGCTCCGTTAGACTCAGGAATTGTATCTGTTGTTGAGAGATTGGATACTGATTTTTCAACATCATTGGTACTTTTACCACTAAAACCTAACTCAACTTGTCGAAAGGCTTGATTAATATTGGTAGCTAGTGTGCTTTGAGAGTTGTTTGCATAATAGATAAGTCCGTAACCAACTAAGGCTAGGATAAGGGCAAGTTTAAATAGGCCCCAAATGAGATTCCAAATAAATTGTAACATGAGTTTGGGAATACGGTAGATTACTCTAACGAATTTTTTCATTATTGAGCCTCCTTTTCGAAGCTTCCCCTAGTATATCAAGCTCTAATAGTTCTGACAAGTAAAAAATATAAGTTTAAGCTTTTATCATCTCTTTGACAAGATGTTACAAGATTGACCCATTAAGACAAACGTTCTTCTTTAACGTAATCAATTGGCAACCATTCTAGGTAAGCTTCCAATTGTTTTTCCCAATAATACCATTCATGTCTTCCATGGTCTGTATGGTAGTCAATATCTAAGCCAAGAGCCTTCAAATCAGCAACTGCTTGATCTTGAGAATCAAAAAGGAAATCCTCCAGTCCACACCAAGCAAAGAATTTGGTTTTCTTGTCATGTTGTTTAGCTAGATTCACCAGTTTGTGTTGCGCAATGTCTTTTCCTTTCAAATCGCCAAAAACACCTTGCCAGTATGCCTTAGACTCACTGGTCTCATCTGTCATTATCTCTGCTGATAAACCAAGAGCACCCGAGAATGAACCTGCACAAGCAAAATGATTGGTCGTTAAGGCTAGTTTGAAAGAGCCATAGCCACCCATAGAAAGCCCAGCGATAAAAGTCTTTTCACGCTTTTTCGTCATACTTGGGAAGAAACGTTGCATGACTTGAGGAAGCTCCTTAGCAATGGCATCGTAATACTTAACCCCGTAATTGGTATTTGTATACCAGCCATTTTCAGAATTAGGCATAATAACAATGAGATTAGTCTTACGAAGGAGACGCTGAATATTGGTACGGAAGGCCCAAGAATTATGATTGCCCCCCATGCCATGAAGGAGATAGAGAACTGGGATGTCCGTATCACTTTCCGTTTCAGCAATCTGATCACGATCTGGATAGATGACATCCACTTGGCGGTATTGTCCTAGAACATCTGATGAGTATTCAATTTGAAAAAAAGCCATTTGTTTTTCCTTTCTTAATGTTAGAAAAGCTGGGACACCCCCAGCTTTTGATTTTAGAACAAAGTCTTGTTAAAACTTTCCTCAATGTCTATGGTGCAAGCGACACGCTCACACTCTTATGTTTTAGTCAGTTATTAGCGGACTTCCATGACAACTGGAAGGATAGCTGGGCGACGTTTGGTTTGGTCGAAGAGGAACTTAGCCACATCGTCTCGGACAGCACCTTTAAGTTCACCCCAGTCGAAGCTGTCTCCTGCCAAGTAATTTTCAACGGTAGCATTAACAATGTCAGCAGCCTCACGGAGAATATCACGGCTCTTCTTCACATAAACGAACCCACGTGTATTCACACGCGCTTTAGAGACAATCTTACGTTCCTTCTTGTTAACAGTGATAGCTACGATAAAGATACCATCTTCAGACAAGACCTTACGGTCACGAAGGACGATATTACCCACATCACCAATGGCATTACCATCAATCATAACATCACCAGCTGGGACAGCTCCTTCATGAAGGAAACCTTGATCCTCAGACAAGTGCATGATATCACCACGTTTGACAATGTAGATATTCTCAGGAAGAAGACCAACTTCCAAAGCCAACTCAGCATGAGCTTGAAGGTCACGATACTCACCTTGGATAGGGAATAGATACTGTGGGCGAAGAAGGTTAATCATGAGTTGAAGTTCACGGGCGTTGGCATGTCCAGACACTCGCAGACTTTGCGTAATCATCTTAACAGAGCCACCAGCCTTATAAATAGCATTGTTGACACGTGCTACTATTGCTTCTTTGGCAATACTTGGTGTGGTTACGATATAAACCAAATCGCCTTCTTTTATTTGAACGTAGCGGTGACGACCAACAGCCATCTTTTGAAGGCCATCAATAGGTTCACCCATACGACCATTTTCAAGGATAATCAACTCGTGATCTTCAAACTTGTCCATATCTTTAGGTTTGACAATCAGTTTTTCATGATTAACGGTCAATTTTTTAAGACGTATGGCTGTACGGACAATATTTTCAACGTCAAAACCCGTAAGGACAACACGACGTCCATGGTCAGCTGCTGAGTCAAAGACTTGTTGGATACGAACCAAGTTTGAGGCAACAGCAGCAATAATCACACGGCCTTCAGCATCGGCAATAACTTGGTCAATTTCTTGGCCAACTTCTGCTTCAGAAGCTGTTTGTTCAGTACTTGTCGCATTTGCTGAGTCTGACAAGAGGGCCAAAACACCTTCACGTCCGATTTCAGCCAAACGACCTAAATCAGTTTTGTAGTAAGGACGGGCAGCTTGGTCAAACTTGAAGTCACCTGTATAGACAATATTGCCTTGGTCAGTGCCAAGAACAATCCCCATTGATTCTGGAATTGAGTGAGTTGTTTTGAAGAATGAGACTTCAGCATCCTCAAATTCAATTTCAGTTTCTGCGTCAATAACATGGAAATTATTGAATTTCTTAACGCCAGCATTCTTGACAAAAAGTTTAGCTAACTCGATTGTGAGTGATGATCCAAAGACTGGTGCTTTGACTTCTTGCAAGATATAAGGTAGGGCACCAATGGCATCGGCGTGTCCGTGAGTTAAGAAAATCCCTTGGATACGATCTCTATTTTCAATCAAGTAATCTAAGTTAGGGATGACAAAGTCAACACCAAGTTGTTCATTTTCAGGATACTTTAGACCAGCATCCAAGATAAAGATAGAGTCGTTAATCTCAACAATATAGAGGTTCTTAGCATTTTCACGGACTCCACCTAGGGCAATAATTTTAATATCGCTCATGCTTGTTTTTCTCCTTTTAGTTTGACTCTCTTCTAGAGCCTATTTTTACAGACGGTCCAAGAAGCTGAACGTTCGTGCGAACAGTCTCCTTGTCGATTTACAGGCCACAACAAAAAGTTGCATACCCTTTAAGTATACAACTTTTTGGCTTATTTTACAATTTAGAGTCAGACTAGGCTTACTCAAACATAGCGTAATAGTCTGTGATATCCAATTGACCTTTTTCTTCCTTGGTAAGGTCTTTAATGATTTGACCATCCTTCATAACGATCAAACGATTGCCATATTTTAGGGCATCTTCCATGTGATGGGTAATCATCAAGGCTGTAAGATGGTCGCCCGTCACAAACTCATCAGTCAACTCCATGAGGGCTACACTGGTCTTGGGATCCAGGGCTGCGGTGTGCTCGTCTAAGAGCAAGAGCTCAGGACGTTTAAGTGTCGCCATCAACAGACTGAGAGCCTGACGCTGACCACCTGAAAGGAGACCTGCTGGTGTATCTAAGTGTTTTTCTAAACCATTACTGATACGTTCAATCAGACCTTGAAATTCCTCTGTGTAGAGATGAATTTGGCGTGATTTAAGACCTCGTTTTTCGCCACGGTATTTGGCAATCAAAAGATTTTCTGCAACCGTCATACGAGGAGCTGTTCCCATTTTAGGATCTTGGAAGACCCGTGAGAGGTACTTGGCACGTTTCTCAGCAGGCAGAGCCGTAACATCCTCACCCATGATAAAAATCTGACCACTGGTCAACATGAGGGTCCCTGCAATGACATTGAAGAGGGTTGATTTTCCGGCACCATTTCCACCAAGAATGGTAATAAAATCACCTTCTCTAATGGTAAGATTGACATGGTCCAGGATGGTTTTTTCGGTATCAAAACCATTATTAACCTTAACAGTCGCATCTTTAAGTTCTACAATAGCTGTCATCGTGATAAGGTCACCCCCTTAAAGAATTTTCGGCGTAGGACAGGCGAGATCAAGCAAATAGCCAGAACGATCGCACTAAAGAGTTTGAGGTAGTTCGTGTTAAAGCCAAGAGCGATAACTGCTGTCAAAAGGAACTGATAGAGGATTGAACCAATACAGATGGCAATCAAACGTTCCAACAGAGTCAAGTTAGTCGCATAGAGGACCTCACCAATGATGATGCTGGCAAGACCAATGACGATAACACCAATACCTTTAGAAACATCGGCATAACCGTCCTGTTGGCTAATCAAGGCGCCTGAGAGGGCAATGATACCGTTTGAGATAACAAGACCCATCACTTCCATATTGTCTGTGTTGATACCAAAAGATTTGGCCATGTCTCTATTATCACCTGTGGCAATATATGCTTGTCCTAGGCGCGTGTTAAGAAAGGCAATCAAGGCAGTGATAACAATGGTCACAGCAATGAGACCAACAATCAAGAGGTTGTAGTCCTTGCTGAAAGGAAGTAAATCTTGAATAGTCTTAATATCAAGAAGTCCTAGGTTGGCCCTTCCCATAATCATAAGCATGACTGAGTTAAGAGAAGTCATGACCAAAATCCCCGCCAAAATAGTAGGAATTTCTCCCTTAGTATAGAGGAGACCAGTCACAAGTCCAGCACCACAGCCGGCCAAAACAGCAACCAAGGTTGCTAAAATTGGGTTCCAACCAAAGTTCATAAGAGTTACTGCTACTGCCCCACCAAGAGGAAAGGAACCTTCTGTTGTCAAATCAGGAAAATCCAAAATACGGAAAGTCATGTAAATCCCAAGACCTAGGATTCCGTATAGAAGCCCCTGATAAATAGATGAAATAATCATAAGTCCTCCTTATTTATCAGCTTTAACAGCGATGTCTGACTGTTTAAGCACATCGTCAGGGATGGTGATGTTGAGGTCTTGAGCAACTTTAAGGTTGAGCGTTGGAGTACCATCATCAATAACATCAACTGGGATATCCTTAACTTTCTTACCTTTAAGAACCTTAACAGCACTACGAGCTGTGGCTTTTCCAAGTTCATATTGGCTTTGAGCAACTGAGGCCAAACCGCCCTCTTTCACCATAGTATCGACAGTCGTATAAACTGGAATCTTAGCTTGGTTGGCTGATGAGATTACTGTTGAAAAGGCTGAGGCAATGGTATTATCTTGTGGCGTCCAGATAGCATCTACCTTACCAGTCATGACTGACATGGTTGTATTGATTTCATTGGTTGATGGTACGGCATACTCGACCACATTTAGGCCATCTTTTTCAGCGAATTTCTTAAAGCTCTCAACCTGTGATTTGGAATTATCCTCGCTTGAAGCGTAGAGAATACCAATTGTCTTAGCATTTGGTGTCAATGATTTGACCAATTCTACTGTCTGCTTAATCGGCACTTGGTTAGAGGTACCAGTGACATTGCCTTCTGGATGCTTGAGGTCCTTAACCAATTTGGCCCCAACAGGGTCTGAGATAGCTCCCATAATGACTGGAATGTCCTTGGTAGCTGCCGCTAGCCCTTGTGCGGCTGGCGTTGCAATACCGATAACGACATCATTCTTGTCATTGACCAATTGTTTAGACATGGTTTGAATTTTAGACTGGTCTCCTTCGGCATTTAGGAGGGTGATTTTAACCTTGTCTCCCTTATAACCAGCTTCCTTAAGACCATCCTCAATTCCCTTCTCGATTTGATCCAGGGCATCGTGAGTCACGAACTGGAGGATTCCTACTTTGACGACCTTATTAACATCTTGGTGCTCTTTTTTGAAAAGATCTGTACCAATAGAACCGAGCGTCAAGATAGCTAAGAAAACCAAAGTCCAAATTAAACGCTTGTTTTTCATATGTGTCTCCTTCTATAAATTCTTCCTTTCTATTGTAAGTCATTTTCAGTCAATTAGCAATATTCTTAATTTATAAAAATTACCTTTCTCAAAGAAAAAGAATCAGAACACGATGTCTGATTCTTTTTCCTATTATTACTGATATTGTGCCAAGTCTAGCTTCATAATATAAAAGTAAAGGTCGCCATATTGTCCTTTGTAGCCAATATCATGTCCGTTTATCGTCACCTTAGTGACTGGCGTTGAATCAGGAAGTTCAATCCAACAGGCCTGCTGCGCTCGTACAAACTCATTGTAATTTTCATAAGAAACATGTTTTTCTTGCTTAGCTGTATTTAGATAAGTGACTTCAATCATAGATAGACCTCCTTTATTTAACTTCTAGCTTACGCTTCTAGGAGGGAAAAGTCAACTTTGACGACTTGAAATAAAAGCTTACAAGAGCATACAAATAGCCCTCCTGTCATTTGACAGGAGAGCTATTTTTGCTTTGACTTCGAAAAACCTTGATATCTTTACGAACAAAGCTTATTTTAGCGTTTACGACGTTTAGTGCCGTAAAGTCCAAATCCTGCAAGAAGACTTGCTAAACCAAAGATTGCAAGGTTTGAATCTTCACTACCAGTTTTTGGAAGTTGAGCATTTTCATCAGTTGGATTGATGAAGCTTGCTTCTTCTTTTGTTTCTGGAAGAACAGATTCTTCTGGTTTTGCTTGTGGAGTTGGCTGTGGCTCTGGTGTCGGTGTTGAATCCGGCACTGGTGTTGGAGTCACGGTCTTCTTGTAGATGTGTTGGGTATTACCATATTCATCTACAACTGTCTTCACAAATTCATAACCTGGAATGTCTTTCTTAGGTTGTTGGCCTTCTTCTGTTGGGTAACCTGGAATTGGAGTGCCTTTTTCGTCCACATAAGAAGTTGTCACTTTTTCGTAGACGTGTTCGAAATCACCATTTGGCAATTTCTTGGTTTCGACGAAGCGGTAACCAGAAATCTCAGCTTTTGGTTGTTCACCATCAAGAGCCGGATATCCTGGGATTTCCTTGCCTTCTTTGTCCACAAACTTAGTGATTGGACGTACAGTTGGTGTGTAGGTTGCAGAAGCTTTGGTTCCATTCACATCTTCACGAACCACTGTTACTGCTGGTGCAGTTCCTGTGAATTCAGCTTCTGGTGTGAAGGTTACAGTACCGTCTGCTGCTACTGTGTAGGTACCAACACCTGGGATAGTCTTGGTTGTTGAGCCATCGTCAAAGGTTGCTGGAACCTTGTCATTCATTGGAACACGGCTATCGCCTTCGGTAAAGACTGGTTTACCTGTTTGGGTTTGGCCCTTGTTTCCAATTGAAGTTGTAGATTCTGCTGTTGGAGTTACTGGTGTCACAGTTGGGGTGTAAGTTGCAGTAACTGGGGTACCGTTCTTATCTACCCGTTTGACTGTTACGCCTGTACCTGTTCCTGTGAATGATTTTTCTGGAACGAAGGTCACGGTTCCATCTGGAGCAACTGTGTATGTTCCTTCACCTGGAATGGTCTTCGTAGTTGAACCATCTTCAAAGGTTGCTGGAACATCATCATCCATTGGGATTGCAGGGTTACCAGGTGTGAAGCTTGGTGTACCACTTTGTGTTTGACCTTGGATATCTGTAGATGTTGCAGGATCAGCAGTTGGTACAACTGGCGTAATCTTAGGTGTATAAGTTGTTTCAGTTGGTGTGCCATTTGTATCTTTAGCTTGTACCTTAACTGGAACCACTTCTCCTGAGTAAGATTTATCAGTCGGTGTGAAGGTTACAACGCCTGTAGTCTTATCAACTGTGTAAGTACCGATTTCTTTACCTTCTGGTGACTTAGCAATGACTGAAGCAGCTGGTTGGCCGTTTTCATCAAGGAGAGTAATGGTATCCTTGTCGATTGGGGCAGCAGGATCACCTTCGGTGAAGGTTACAGTTCCCGTTTGAACAACACCTTGAGGACCAGTTGATTCTGCTGGTGTCGCTGTTGGTGTCACAGGAGTCACAGTTGGGGTGTAGGTTGCAGTAACTGGGGTACCGTT
>NZ_CM002133.1:899297-901813 GCF_000448665.1 Streptococcus sp. HSISS2
GTCTTCGTAGTTGAGCCATCTTCAAAGGTTGCTGGAACGTCATCGTTCATTGGCACACGGCTGTCACCTTCAGTAAATTCAGGCTTACCTGTTTGAGTTTGACCTTGTTTACCAGTTGAAGTGGTATCTTTAGCAGTCGGTGTTACTGGTGTTACGGTTGGCGTGTAAGTTGCTGTAACTGAGCTACCGTTCTTATCGACACGTTTAACCGTTACTCCTGTACCTGTTCCTGTAAATGATTTTTCTGGTACGAAGGTTACAGTTCCATCTGGAGCAACAGTGTAAGTTCCTTCACCTGGAATAACTTTAGTTGTTGAGCCATCTTCAAAGGTTGCTGGTACATCATCATCCATTGGTACACTTGGGTTACCAGGCGTGAAGCTTGGTTTACCTGTTTGTGTTTGGCCTTGAATGTCTGTAGATGTTGCAGGATCAGCAGTTGGGACAACTGGAGTGATCTTCGGTGTGTAAGTTGTCTCAGCGACAGTTCCGTTTGCATCAGCTGCTTGAACCTTAACTGGAACGACATCACCTGAGTATGATTTATTCGTTGGTGTGAAGGTTACAACACCTGTTTCTTTATTAACGGTGAAGGTACCAATCACGTCACCGGCTGGTGATTTTGCATCTACCGAAGCTGCTGGCTGACCATTTTCATCAAGAAGAGTAATGGTATCCTTATCAATTGGTGCAACTGGGTCACCTTCGGTGAATGTCACAGTTCCAGTTTGAACCACACCTTGAGGTGCCTCTGATGTAGCTGGAGTTGCTGTTGGAGTTACTGGAGTCACAGTTGGTGTGTACTTAGCAGTAACTGGAGTACCGTTCTTATCGACACGTTTAACCGTTACTCCTGTACCTTCTCCAGTGAATGATTTTTCTGGAACAAAGGTTACGGTTCCGTCTGGAGCAACTGAGTATGTTCCTTCACCTGGAATGGTCTTCGTAATTGAGCCATCTTCAAATGTTGCAGGTGTATCATCATCCATTGGAACATTTGGATTACCTGGTGTGAAGGTTGGTGTACCTGATTGCGTTTGACCTTGTTTGTCAGTAGATGTTGTACCTTCTGCAGTTGGGGTAACTGGTGTTACAGATGGTGTGTAGGTCGCAGAAGCTTTTGTTCCGTTCTTATCTTCACGAACCACTGTTACAGCTGGTGCAGTTCCGACGAATGATTTTTCTGGGACGAAGGTTACTGTACCGTCTGCTGCTACTGTGTAAGTACCAACACCGTCGACAGTTCTCGTAGTTGAACCATCTTCAAAGATTGCTGGAACATCATCGTTCATTGGTACACGGCTATCGCCTTCAGTGAATTCAGGCTTACCAGTTTGAGTCGCACCTTGAATATCTGTAGATGTTGCTGGCTCAGCTGTTGGGGTTACTGGAGTCACAGTTGGTGTGTACTTCGCTGTGATTTCAGTACCGTTCTTATCCACACGTTTCACTGTTACGCCTGTTCCAGTTCCGGTGAATGATTTTTCTGGGACGAAGGTTACAGTTCCATCTGGAGAAACAGTGTAGGTTCCTTCACCAGGAATGGTCTTCGTAATTGAGCCATCTTCGAAGGTCGCTGGAGTATCTTCATCAATTGGAACATTTGGATTTCCTTCCGTGAAGGTTGGTTTACCAGATTGTGTTTGACCTTGGATATCTGTCGATGTAGCATCTTCAGAAGTTGGAACAACCGGAGTAATCTTCGGTGTATAAGTTGTTTCAACTGTAGTTCCATTGGCATCAGCTGCTTGAACCTTAACTGGGACAACATCACCTGAATAAGATTTATCTGTCGGTGTGAAAGTCACTACACCTGTATCTTTATCAACGGTGTATGTACCGATCACGTCACCTGCTGGTGATTTCGCTTCTACTGATGCTGCTGGTTGACCATTTTCATCAAGAAGAGTAATCGAATCCTTGTTAATTGGAGCTACTTCATCACCTTCTGTGAAGGTTACAGTTCCAGTTTGAACAAGACCTTGAGGTCCAGTAGATTCAGCTGGTGTCGCTGTCGGTGTCACTGGAGTTACGGTTGGTGTGTAAGTTGCAGAGGCTTTAGTTCCGTTCTTATCTTCACGAACAACCGTTACGGCTGGCGCTTTACCTATGAATGATTTCTCAGGAACAAAAGTTACAGTTCCGTCTGCTGCTACTGTGTAAGTACCAACGCCATCTACTGTCTTGGTAGTTAAGCCATCGTCAAATGTTGCTGGAACATCATCGTTCATTGGTACACGGCTGTCACCTTCAGTAAATTCAGGCTTACCTGTTTGAGTTTGACCTTGCTTACCTGTTGTTTCAACTGGTGTCGCTGTTGGAGTTACTGGAGTAACAGTTGGCGTGTAAGTTGCTGAAGCTTTGGTTCCGTTCTTATCTTCGCGAACAACCGTCACTGCTGGTGCAGTTCCAGTAAATGTTTTCTCAGGTACGAAGGTTACGGTTCCATCTGCTGCTACTGTGTAGGTACCAACGCCGTCTACTGTCTTGGTAGTTGAGCCATCATCAAATGTTGA
>NZ_CM002133.1:903408-908012 GCF_000448665.1 Streptococcus sp. HSISS2
TACTGTCTTGGTAGTTGAGCCATCATCAAATGTTGCTGGAACATCATCGTTCATTGGCACACGGCTGTCGCCTTCAGTAAATACAGGTTTACCAGTTTGTGTAGCACCTTGAATATCTGTAGTTTCAACTGGTGTCGCTGTCGGTGTTACTGGAGTCACAGTTGGTGTATAAGTTGCAGAAGCTTTGGTTCCGTTCTTATCTTCACGAACAACCATCACTGCTGGAGCAGTTCCGACGAATGATTTCTCAGGTACGAAGGTTACGGTTCCGTCTGCTGCTACTGTGTAGGTACCAACGCCATCTACTGTCTTGGTAGTTGAGCCATCGTCAAAGGTTGCTGGAACATCTTCATTAATTTCTACTGTTTTCTCAACGCCATCAACGGTTACAGTGCCACCCTTGAATTCAGGTTTACCTGTTTGTGTAGCACCTTGAATATCAGTGGTTTCAGCTGGTGTCGCTGTTGGGGTTACTGGAACGATTTCAGGTGTATAAGTTGTATCTACCTTGATACCGTTTGAGCTTTCGGCTTGAACCTTAACAGGCGTTACTTGACCTGTATAAGATTTGTCAGTTGGTGTGAAGGTTACTTGGCCAGTTGCTGGATCAATTGAGTAAGTACCGATTTCAGTTGTACCGTCTGCCGCATAAGCTGGTGTCGTTGAAACTTCGTTACCATCTTTGTCTAACAATGTGTAACTGTTGTCTTTGATGGTGATTGTTTTGTCTTGACCATTAACTTGAACTGTTGTACCTGCAAAGGTTGGAGTTCCTGTTTGAGTTGCACCTTGGATGTCTTTAGATGTAGCTGGTTGAGCTGTTGGAACAGCAGCTACAACTGTTGGGGTGTAACTTGCATCTGAAGTAATAGTTGAAGTCTTACCAGCTTCATTTGTAACTGTCGCAGTTGCCTGAACAGTTACACCTTTAGCTGTCCCAACAAAGTCTTTTTCAGGAGTAAAGGTAACCGCTCCTGTAGTAGGATCGATTGTATAAGTTCCTTCACCTGCCACTGTCACACTTGTTTCATCTGTTGGTTGACCTGTTGCAGGGTCAATCAATTTCTTGCTTGTAATTTGAGCAGTCTCATCATCACTCAAAGCAAATGTAGGAGTCTCTGTTTGAGGGACATTTTGAATGTCTTCAGAAACTTTGTTTGTTGGAGTAAGAGTGACCGGATTTACAGTTGGTGTATAAGTTGCAGAGGCTTTGGTTCCGTTCTTATCTTCACGAACAACGGTTACAGCTGGTGCTGTACCAGTGAAGCTTGGGTCTGGAACAAAAGTTACAGTTCCGTCTGATGCTACTGTGTATGTACCAATGCCATCAACTGTCTTAGAAGTAGACCCGTCATCAAAGGTTGCTGGAACGGCATCGTTCATTGGCACGCGGCTGTTGCCTTCAGTAAAGACTGGCTTGCCAGATTGAGTTGCCCCTTGAACACCTGACGTTTCAGCTGGTGTCGCTGTTGGAGTTACTGGAGTAACAGTTGGCGTGTAAGTTGCAGTTGCTGGCGTACCATTCTTATCAACACGTTTCACGGTTACGCCTTCAGGTGTTCCAACATAAGTAGGAAGTGGCTTGAAGGTAACTGTTCCGTCTAATGCTACAGTGTAAGTACCAACACCATCGACCGTCTTGGTAGTTGAACCATCGTCAAAAGTTGCAGGAACGGTATCGTCCATCGGCACACGGCTATCGCCTTCAGTAAAGACTAGCTTACCAGTTTGAGTAGCTCCTTGGATATCTGTAGATGTTGTAGGTTCAGCAGTAGGTACCACCGGCGTAATCTTAGGTGTGTAAGTTGTCTCTACTGTTGTTCCATTTGTATCAGCTGCTCGCACTTTCGCAGGAACTACGTCACCTGAATAAGATTTATCCGTTGGTGTGAAGGTCACCACACCTGTTTCTTTATCAACGGTGTAGGTACCAATAACATCACCTGCTGGTGATTTGGCATCTACTGAAGCAGCTGGTTGACCATTTTCATCAAGAAGGGTAATAGAATCCTTGTTGATTGGGGCAACTGGATCACCTTCTGTGAAGGTTACTGTACCCATTTGAACCAAACCTTGAGGTCCAGTAGATTCAGCTGGAGTCGCTGTTGGAGTTACTGGAGTAACGGTTGGTGTGTAGGTTGCAGAAGCCTTGGTTCCGTTCATATCTTTACGCACAACAGTCACTGCTGGGGCTTCGCCGGTAAATGATTTTTCTGGAACAAAGGTTACAGTTCCGTCAGAAGCGACTGTGTAGGTACCTACGTTTGGAACTGTTTTAGTTGTTGTACCATCATCAAATGTTGCTGGAACATCGTCGTTCATTGGCACACGACTATTACCTTCAGTAAATTCAGGCTTACCTGTTTGGGTTTGACCTTGCTTACCAGTAGAAGTTGCTGGCTCTGCAGTTGGCTTAACTGGTGTAACTGTTGGTGTGTACGTCGCTTGCGCCTTGGTTCCATTCATGTCTTCACGGACAACGGTTACTGCTGGAGCTGTACCAGTAAATGATTTTTCTGGAACAAAGGTTACAGTACCATCTGATGCTACAGTGTAGGTACCAATGTTTGGAATTGTCTTAGTTTTTGTACCATCGTCAAATGTCGCTGGTACAGCTTCATTGATGGCTACTGTTTTATCAACGCCATCAACGTTTACTGTTCCACCTTGGAATTCAGGTTTGCCTTTTTGAGTCGCACCTTGAATGTCAGTGGTTTCAGCTGGCGTTGCTGTAGGTGTCACTGGAACGATTTCTGGTGTGTAAGTTGTATCAACTTTAATACCATTTGAACTTTCAGCTTGGACCTTAGCTGGTGTCACAGCACCTGTGTAGGATTTATCAATCGGTGTGAAGGTTACTGTCCCAGTTACCGAATCAATTGAGAAGTTACCAATCACAGTTGTACCATCTGCCGCATAGGCTGGAGTTGTACCAGTTACTTCATTACCATCTTTATCCAAGAGTTTGTAGCTATTGTCCTTAATAGTAATAGCCTTGTCTTGACCGTTGACTTGGACAGTTGTGCCTGCAAAGGTTGGCGTACCAGTTTGCGTAGCACCTTGAATATCCTTAGATTTAGCAGGTTGAGCTGTTGGAACAGCTGCTACAACTGTTGGTGTGTATGTCGCGTCAGATGTGATCGTTGCGGTCTTACCGTTTTCATTTGTAATAGTTGCAGTTGCTTGGACCGTTACACCTTTAGCGGTTCCGACAAAGTCTTTTTCAGGTGTGAAGGTTACAGCCCCTGTAGTTGGATCAATGGTGTAAGAGCCTTCTCCCGCTACAGTTACAGTTGCATCATCAGTCGGTTGACCAGTTGTTGGATCCACCAATTTCTTGCTTGTGATTTGAGCTGTTTTGTCACTGCTCAAGGCAAAAGTTGGTGTTTCTGTCTGTGGAACGTTTTGAACGTCTTCAGATACTTTATTAGTTGGTGTTACAGTTACTGGATTAACTGTCGGCGTATAAGTTGCTGAAGCTTTAGTACCGTTCATATCTTCACGCACAACAGTCACTGCTGGTGCTGTACCAGTGAAGCTTGGTTCTGGAACAAAGGTTACCGTACCATCCGTCGCTACTGTGTAAGTACCGACGCCGTCAACTGTCTTAGTTTTTGATCCATCGTCAAAGGTTGCAGGAACAGCATCATTCATAGGTACACGGCTATTTCCAGCAGTAAATTCAGGTTTACCGGTTTGTGTAGCTCCCTGAACGTCTTCTGAAACTGCTGGTGTAGCACTTGGTACTACTGGTGTAACTGTCGGTGTGTACTTAGCTGTTACAGCCGTACCATTCTTATCGACACGTTTCACAGCACACCTTCAGGTGTACCAACATATGTTGGTAGCGGCTTGAAAGTCACCGTTCCGTCAGCAGCTACTGTATAAGTACCAACACCATCAACTGTCTTAGTTTTTGAACCATCTTCGAAAGTCGCTGATGTGTCATCATCCATCGGCACACGGCTGTCACCTTCAGTAAAGACTGGCTTACCAGTTTGAGTGGCTCCTTGGATATCTGTAGATGTTGCATCTTCTGCAGTTGGAACAACTGGTGTAATCTTAGGTGTATAAGTTGTTTCTACAGTTGTACCATTAGTATCTGCAGCTCGAACTTTAACAGGAACCACTTCACCTGAGTAAGATTTATCACTTGGTGTGAATGTCACCACTGAAGTAATCTTATCTACCGTAAATGTACCAATAATTACACCTGCCGGTGATTTTGCAAATACTGCCGCAGCTGGCTGACCATTTTCATCAAGAAGGGTAATGGTATTTTTGTCGATTGGTGCGACAGGATCACCTTCTGTGAAGGTTACTGTTCCCGTTTGAACTACACCTTGAGGACCTGTTGATTCAGCTGGAGTCGCTGTTGGGGTTACTGGAGTTACTGTTGGTGTGTATGTTGCTTTCGCTTTGGTTCCGTTCATGTCTTCACGCACAACAGTCACTGCTGGGGCAGTTCCGACAAATGATTTTTCTGGAACGAAGGTTACCGTACCATCTGAAGCTACTGTGTAAGTACCAACATTTGGAACTGTCTTCGTCGTTGAACCATCATCAAAGGTTGCAGCACCCTATCGTTCATTGGTACACGGCTA
>NZ_CM002133.1:909756-912335 GCF_000448665.1 Streptococcus sp. HSISS2
CCGCTGGTGCAGTTCCGACAAATGATTTTTCTGGAACGAAAGTTACTGTTCCGTCTGCTGCTACTGTGTAAGTACCTACGTTTGGAATTGTCTTAGTTTTTGTACCATCGTCAAATGTCGCTGGTACAGCTTCATTGATTGCTACTGTCTTATCAACGCCATCAACGTTTACTGTTCCACCTTGGAATTCAGGTTTGCCTGTTTGTGTGGCACCTTGGATATCAGTTGACTCAGCTGGTGTTGCGGTTGGACTTACTGGAACGATTTCTGGTGTGTAGGTTGTAGCCACCTTGATACCATTCGAGCTTTCAGCTTGAACCTTAGCCGGTGTAACAGCACCTGTATATGATTTATCAGTCGGTGTGAAGGTTACTGTTCCAGTTGCTGGATCAATTGAGAAGTTACCGATTTCAGTTGTACCGTCTGCTGCATATGCTGGGGTTGTACCGGTTACTTCGTTCCCATCTTTATCCAAGAGTTTGTAACTATTGTCTTTGATGGTAATAGCCTTGTCTTGACCGTTGACTTGGACAGTTGTGCCTGCAAAGGTTGGAGTGCCTGTTTGCGTAGCACCTTGAATATCCTTAGATTTAGCAGGTTGAGCTGTTGGAACAGCTGCTACAACTGTTGGTGTGTAAGTCGCATCCGATGTGATGGTTGCAGTCTTACCGTTCGCATTTGTAATTGTAGCAGTTGCCTGAACAGTTACTCCTGTTGCAGTACCTACAAAATCTTTTTCTGGAGTAAATGTAACTGCTCCAGTCGTTGGATCGATAGTATAGCTACCTTCTCCCGCTACAGTTACAGTTGCATCATCAGTCGGTTGACCAGTTGTTGGATCCACCAATTTCTTGCTTGTGATTTGAGCTGTCTTGTCATTACTTAAATCAAAGGTTGGTGTTTGTGTTTGAGGAACGTTCTGAACATCTGCAGAAACTTTATTTGTAGGAGTAACCGTAATTGGTGTTACCGTTGGAGTGTACTTAGCAGTCGCTGTCTTAACGTACTCATCACGAATCGTACCATCTTTATCTCGTCCAACAGGAGCAGACAAGGTCACCGTTACGCCATTCGCAGTGCCTGTAAAACCAGGTTCTGGAACGAAGGTCACTTTACCAGTCGTATCATCGATAGTGTAAGTTCCTTCTCCTGCTACCGTAACAGAAAGAGCATTTGTCGGTTGACCAGTTGCTGGATCTACCAATTTAGCAGGATATAAGGCACTTGGAGTAACAGTAATCTTATTACCATCTAGGTTAGTTCCAACTACATTAAAGGTTGGTGTACCTGTTTGGGTTGCTCCTTGCACATCGGTAGACGTCTTGCTTTCGCCTTTGATATCTTTTGGAGTAACCGTTGGGATGTAAAGACCGTCCATGGTATTGATGGCCGTATCGACATTGGCTTCCATGTCAGGGAATTTAGTAGACCAACCTGTGTCATAGCCATTGGTATCTGTACGACGGATAGAAATACCATCTGCTGTTCCTAGGAAGTGATCTTCAGGAATGAACTCAACATCCACTGAAGTCCCGTTTGGAGTGATCTTATATTTCCCTTGACCAGCCACAGCATAATAGCCATCTGCTCCAGGTGTTACGACTTGACCAGTACGGTTGTCCACTATCTGAGGAGCAACAGTTTCGTCAATCTGAGCTACAGCTGTACGGCTATACTTGTAGAGACCACGAGCCGTAAAGGCAACCGTTGCCGTTTGTTTTTCGCCTTGAAGGCCAGACGTTGCTTTGACTTCACCTTTTGGTGGGTGAGTAACCTGAGTTCTGAAGTCTTCGACTTCCCCTGAGAAAGCCATTCCTGTAGGTTTTTCGATTTGATCAGCATCCTTAGCAATCCGGACACGTACACCTAGTTCATTGACACTAGGATCGATATAGGTTTTGCTCTTGGTGAATTTTAGAGTAACAGAACCATCCTTGGTAATAGTGGCCAACTCAGAACGTTCATCTTCATCAAAGGTGCCGTTTTGGTTAAAGTCAATCCAACCATAAATATTGGCTTGAGGCGCCCCATCTGTATGAGCTTCAAGAGTGATGGTGTAGTTCCCTGGATGCGTACGATCCATTTTGATCATCTCATTGGTTGTCCCTTTGAGCTCAGCTGGGAGCAATTGATCAACTCCTTCATCAGCTGTCGTTGCATTATCATCACCAAACCAATCATGTGCGTTGTTTTCATCCATATCTGGGCTCAAGTGACCAAGATAAGGTTGAGTGACTTTGTTACCTGTTATCCCATCAACGGTTGCGATAGAGTGGATAGCCTTACCATAAGACTCCGGTGCATCCCCTTCATCAAGCGGGAAAAATCCAAACATAGCTGACTGTTTCCCACCAGAGACGATATAAAGACCAATCTCAGAAGCCCCCTTAGTCATAACAAGAGGAACAGCAACAGAACTTGCAGAAATATTTGGTCCAAACACTCCTGTTCCGAGACCTCCAGTTGTTAAATCGGAACTACCAAAGTATTTCCAAGCAACCGCTTTTTATCCGGTCCAACTTGATTTGAACGTCGAAGTTGGTCAAGGTTCGTCCTATAGAGACTCATGCCATTTATAA
>NZ_CM002133.1:913917-919025 GCF_000448665.1 Streptococcus sp. HSISS2
TTATAGAGACTCATGCCATTTATATTAGTGGAAGGATTTGAGCCAAATAAATTGTCTGTATCTTGTGGAATAAAAGTTTTAGTAGCTTTATTTCCGTATTTATACCACTCACCAATTTGTTGCCATCCTTCTCCGTTTTGTAGTGAACATAAGCAATTCACCTGGGTTAGCGGACTCACCATCCGCCATGACAATGGCAGGTTTGACTACTTTTCCACGGAAGGTCGCAGAAATTTCAAACTGAACACCGATATTGCCACCATCAAACTCGGAACTGATGGTTGTTTTTTTAGCCCCAGTATTGATGCCTTCACCCCTTATTTCTGACCATCTGGTTTGAGCTTCGGCAACAACTTTGGCTTCTTCACCAGCACTAAAAGCTGCTTTCGTATTATTTGTAGTAGCCCCATTCACATAACCATTTCTAGCATTTGGATCATAGGTCGCTTTTTCAGCAGCCGTCGCTCCTCGGTCTTCTAAACGCTTTTTGTAGATTTCTGTTGCTTGGAAGGGTTTCAAAGATTTGACTTTGATGGTGACCACATAACCCGGCATAATTTCCTTAGTATAGGCAGACCCTACTTGAAGGGCAAGATTCCCACTCGATGTCGTCGTTGTTCCTGTCCAGTTAGCCACATCTCCAAAATCCAACCAAGAGATTTGGCTAGCCAAGTCAGTAGCTTTGATATTAGTAGTGAAACCTGGTTTTGCTTCTTTCGGAGTTGAAGTGGCATCTTGGACATCATCTGCGATGAGGTTTGGATCGTTTGGATCACCAATAGAACGACGGCTACGACGTTTACCAGAAGTTTCAGCTGTCACTACAGGTTGTTCTACTACTGGAGATTCAACCCCTCCAGAAAGGGAGTTACCACTAGAAGCCTCTACTTCAACATTCAAATTTTTCGCTTCAGATGCTGAGGCTGAGGCTTGTGATTCAGAAGTGGCTGCTAAACTAGATGCTGTCGTTGAAGCGCCAGTCGTGCTACTAGCTACATTCACAGTACCAGCAACACTATTTGAAGATTGTACAGAACTAGCTGATGTTTCAGAAGTAGAAACAGCTGCCTGAGATATTGCTTCACTAGAAGCTGGTGTCGTTGATGCTTCAGAGACTATTTGGCTAGCTGTTGAAACAGCTTGAGACTGACTATTTGCCTCAGAACTAGATAAAATATTTGCGACTTCCATCGAAGCTTGAGTTGCAACAGTATTTTGAGACTGTGTCCCTTCACTTGCTACTGCAGTCGTATTGGTCACATCTTCTACTTGGGTTTGGTTGCTAGTTTCATCAGCTGAAACTTGATTTGCAACACCAACCATAACAAGAGTTCCCAACAGAACCGAACAAACTCCTACATTCAATTTACGAATCGAAAATCGACTAATTCGATCATTAAATAAATCTTTACCCACTTTGGTAATCCTCCACATTTATGCATTTAAGTATCTCACCCCTCAATGAGATTAAAAGTATTCAAAAATACTAATCGTTATACATTCTAACAAATTTCCTAATATTTGTGGGAATATTTGCTCATATTTTCAAATATTTTAAATTAATCTTAAATCAAAAACAACAAATATTGCTAATACAGCATAAATATAATGTTTTTCCGGGTTATATTACCATACCTATGTATAACTATCATTTTTTAGAATTATCTGTAAAAAGGAAATCGAGATTTCATTATTTTCGATATTACGTTTTCAAAATGAGAATTTTATAGATATTGTTAAAATTCAAAAAAATCCTTATTTTTCATAAGGCATCCATTCCGAATAAAGCTAAATCGTTAACAACACTAAATAAGATTAAACTACCACACTTCTGAAATAAAGACCTCACTTACTTAACGAATAGCTAATCACTATTTGTCCAAAATAGCCCTAAATCTTTAAAGAAGTTTAATGACTCTAGAGATATATAGCACAAAAACAAAAACAGAGCTGCAAGAAAGTTAATTCTTGCAGCTCATCATAGCAAAATGGAACCACTCCGTGAGAGTGATACTACTAAGATATTCTGGATAAATAGAATTTAACTTTCTCGCAATGGGCGCAACAATACCATACATACTGGTAATGCTGCTTTTTTAAGATTATTTGCAAAAAAGTTAATCATCCTTTCACCCCACTTAAAATATATTTAACTAAATAATATTAAGAAAGCTCTATATCGTCAAGTTGTGAACGTGATGCTGGATAGCGTTACTAGATGTAGATGTCGGGATTTTGCCCCCAAAATAGAAAAAATATTAAAAATTGTTTTATTCCGGCCTGTTCGCGATAGGCTTTGATTTTAGTAATCAGCGCCATCTCATACCCCCTTACTGCCCATGATGTAAAATAATACCGCCCTTAGTATGGTTACCGCGTATATATATTGCCCCTTAGTAGCGTAGCCCTTATATGCGGTTCAATAATTTTTGCTGATCACAAGCTGAGAAATGTTCTCAATCCCGTCAACGGAATAATGATATTCTACAATTCCGGTACGAACAGACTCGTCTAAGAGTCGCTCCGCTTTTTTAATATCAATTTTTGAACATGATACATTAACCGCGAGGAGAAAGACGATAATCCCGAACACCAGACAAATATACCATAGCAATGTTAATTAAAGCTTCCTTCTTTTCATCTCTGAAATCCATATGATATATAAACACAAAGCTATCTCATTATTTGCTTGTTATAGTTCTATAAATCTAGTATTTATACCTAATCTAAATATCCAAAAACTCATAAGGCTTTTCCGAAAGAGAAGATTCGCAGCACTCAGCAAGATACGCATCCTTCTCCTTTAGGCTCTCTATGTCCGGATATACGTTTAACACTCTGTCCCCCAGATTCCAAAAATCATGTGACCAAGACTGCGGGTTTTCCCATACGTGTGGATTTCCTTTTGCCCAATTCGGAAGCTCCTTGCGAACCTTGGTTGCCACTGCAAGCTGCCCTTTTGCAGTTTTATAAATCGTGTCAATCCTTATTCCACCGTCTACCGGACGTTTTACACGAGTAATCTCCATACCATAGAACATTACCTTTCTTCTTACCCCTTTTTCATAGAGATTTAACTCAATCTTGTCATATCCTTCGCTTTTGTTGCGTTGAATACTTAGAAAGTCCTGAAGTGCCTGTATCACAGCGGCAGAAACACTTCCGGCGTACTTGGCAGCATCATCAAATAAGTGTAGATCTGCTTCTGCAACATAAATATTTTTTGTGGCCATAACCATACCTCCTTATTTTTGTAACTTGTATCTGAAGTTTAGTATCTATATGATTATAAACATAATTATAATCATATAGAGGTATTTTGTCAAGATAGACTTTCTTTCTATCATTATGATGTTGAAGACTGTGATTCTTCACTGATACTGTGAGCCTAATATCAAAATGCAATATACAAAGTTCTTCGTTTTTGAACAAAAAAGAAGATCCCTAGGACCTTCTTTCTATTTAAGTAGAAACTCAAATTATTTGACTGTGCGGATACGCATAGTGTTTGTTCCACCTGTACCTACTGGAACACCAGCAACGATAACAATGTTATCACCAGATTCTACAAGACCTGAATGCAATGCTACTTTTTCAGCAACATCAAACATGTCATCAGTTGAAGCAGGTTTTTCAGTAACTACTGGAATAACACCCCAGTTAAGCATCAATGATTTTTGAGTAATTTCATCGAATGTTACTGCCAAGATGTCAGCTTCTGGACGGTATTTAGAAATCAAACGAGCTGTGTTACCAGATTCAGTAAGTGCAACGACAAGTTTGATATCAATTGAGTTTGTAGCATCTTTAACTGCAGATGCTACAACTTCAGTCTTGCTTGAACGACCAAATGTTGATGAATCAAGACGACCATACTCTTTAAGAAGAGTTTGTGCATTTTTATCAATTGTAGCCATTGTACGAACTGATTCTACAGGATATTTACCATTAGCAGATTCACCTGAAAGCATTGTAGCATCAGTACCATCAATAACTGCGTTAAATACGTCAGATACTTCTGAACGAGTTGCACGAGGTTTGTCAGTCATTGTTTCAAGCATGTTAGTTGCTGTAACAGCAATCTTACCTGCAGCATTGACTTTTGTGATAATCATTTTTTGGTAAACTGGAACCATTTCAAATGGAACTTCGATACCCATGTCACCACGTGCAATCATGATACCATCAGCAGCTTCGATGATTGAATCAATGTTTTCAATACCTTGTTGGTTTTCGATTTTAGCCAACAATTTAACATGTCCATTACCAGTTTCTTCACAGATAGCACGAACTTCTTGTACGTCTTTTGCAGTACGTACGAATGAGATAGCGATGAAGTTAAGACCTTGTTCAAGACCGAAACGGATATCGTCATTATCTCTTTCAGCAAGTGCTGGGAATGGGATTTTAGTGTTAGGAATGTTAACACCTTTTTGTTTAGCGATGATTCCATCGTTTTCAACATCAACGACGAATTCACGTTTTTCAGCATCTTTTTCTACAACACGAAGACCAAGTTTACCATCGTCAACAAGAACTTGTTTACCAACTTCAACATCATCGAAAATGTCAAGTCCACCGGCAACGTTCAAAGCGATAACGTCGCGAGTTGATTTGATACCTTGTTTAGTAGCAACACGAATTTGTTCACCAGTTTTGTATGCATACTCTTTAGCATCACCTTCGAACAATTCAGTACGGATTTCAGGTCCTTTTGTATCAAGAAGGAAACCTACTTTTTGACCAGCAAGTTCTTCGGCCATACGTACGACTTCCATACGTTCACCTTGCTCAGCGTGGTCACCATGTGAGAAGTTGAAACGGAAAACGTTGGCACCTTCCTTGATCAATTGAGCAATGTTTTTAGCAGATGCTTCACGGTCAAGTTTTTCACCCCAGTAACCATCTTCACCAAATTTTTTGCCGCCACGGATTTCAACCGCAGGACCAAGTGTTGCAACGATTTTTACACGTTTATTCATGATAAATAAAAACTCCCTTATATTTTTTGTCGCATTAGCGACGGATTAACAATAATTAATAGAACCGCTATTATTTCAAGTTAGCTAAAGAACGATTGAGGTCTGCAAAGTCAAGACGTGCTTTGT
>NZ_CM002133.1:920366-947141 GCF_000448665.1 Streptococcus sp. HSISS2
CCTTGATCAATTGAGCAATGTTTTTAGCAGATGCTTCACGGTCAAGTTTTTCACCCCAGTAACCATCTTCACCAAATTTTTTGCCGCCACGGATTTCAACCGCAGGACCAAGTGTTGCAACGATTTTTACACGTTTATTCATGATAAATAAAAACTCCCTTATATTTTTTGTCGCATTAGCGACGGATTAACAATAATTAATAGAACCGCTATTATTTCAAGTTAGCTAAAGAACGATTGAGGTCTGCAAAGTCAAGACGTGCTTTGTGAGGATTGTTGACGATAATTTTACCGTCTTCAGTAAGACTGAACAAAGCTCCTTCTTCTGCTGTACCAAGGATTGGGCTTTCAACAAGCTCTTCATTGTGGATACCAACAGCTACACCACCAATACCTTGTTTAAGGAGGTCAACCGCATGTGCACCCATCCATGAAGCAAGAACACGGTCACGCGCAGTTGGTGAACCACCACGAACCACGTGTCCAATGTTTGTTGCACGAAGATCTGAAGTATCTCCAGCTTCTTTCATTTTAGCTGCAAATTCTTCAGCACCCATGACACCTTCAGCAAGTACGATAACGTGGTGAGTTTTAGCACCTGATTCGTAACCTTCTTTAACTTTACGTACCACTTCGTTGATATCATACTCTTCTTCAGGTACGATAATTTGGTCTGCACCTGCAGCAATACCAGCCCAAAGAGCGATATCACCAGCGTTACGTCCCATAACTTCAACGACAAAAGTACGTCCGTGACTGAAAGCAGTGTCTTGAATCTTATCGATAGCTTCTGTTGCTGTTGCAACAGCAGTATCAAAACCAATTGTGTAGTCTGTACCAACGATATCGTTATCGATAGTTCCTGGAAGACCAACAGCTGGGAAACCATGTTCAGTCAAGCGCATAGCACCATGGTAAGAACCATCTCCACCAATAACTACTACACCTTCGATTCCATGTTTTTTAAGTTGCTCAATACCTTTAAGTTGACCCTCAAGTTGGGCAAACTCAGGATAGCGAGCAGACTGAAGGAAAGTTCCACCACGGCTGAGGATGTTGTCTACGCCTTTGGCATCAAGTTGGAAGATATCTCCTTCAACCATACCAGCGTATCCACGGTTAATGCCGAAGACTTCAATTCCTTCAGAAATTGCTTTGAGAACAACTGCACGAGCGGCAGCGTTCATACCAGGGGCATCTCCACCACTAGTCAAAACAGCAATACGTTTCATTATTCCTGATACTCCTTTTATATATTTAACATTATCATTATAACACAAACAATTCTAAATAGCTTGAAATTTGAAAAGTTTTACCAGTTTTTTATCTTATAACTGTTTTTAGAGTATATTGGGCCAATTCTTTTTGCAATTCTACCTCATCAGACACCCTAAAACGTTGACTGGCTATTGTTTCCTTACTTTCCTGATAACGGATGATAACAGGAATGTTACCCGGATACTTGGCTAGAATTTTGGAAATCTCTAAGTCCTTTTCATGATTTTCAAGTAAAATCCAGAAACGTTCCGTACTAGCTTCTTCCATATTCGCCAAAACTAATTGGATTCTCCCATCACGCTCCTGAGTTCGTCCCTCAAGATAAAAGAGACCTCCTTCTTTTAACTTATCCTTATGATAAAAATAGGTTTCCGGAAAAAGCGTCACATCTAGCTTGTTTATACCATCAGAGACACTCAGAAAAGCCATTTGATCACCTTTTTTGTTCTGATGATTCTAATTGATTCTAGTTGAACCAATACTGTGGCTTTACTATTTACTGTCAAATCTGAAATGGGCTGGTAAGGGTGCGTAGCCATTTTCTGAGCCAAATGTAAGGGATGAGGACTAAGACCAACACCCAGTAACTCCTGTTCCATATTATAACGGTCTATCTGACTATAATCGTCATAATCCACCCAGGAATAGGACGACTCTGCAAACAAGCTGCCTAACTCATTGACAAAAGTAAAGAGGTTACTTAAATTTCCAATGATTTTCTGACGATTCGTTTCAAAGATATCAAACAAGCCTATGTTGACTAAAGGTGTCAATACCTCTACTTTCTGATATTTCTTGGGAATACGTGTCAAAAAGTCTTCGATAGAGACGTATTTGCCATTTTCCTTTCGATCTTCAATAATCCAAAGAGCAAAATCTCTAGGAAAACCTTTAATGGTCTTTAGACCTAAAACAATTTTGCCATCTGAAATTTTGTCATGAAATGGAATTCTATTGATATCCAGTCTAGCCAAAGAAAAGCCATTTCCAATAGCATCCTTAATGTAATCACTAGACGAGTAATTCAGCATAACGTCATAGAAAACTTGAGGATAGTGGCTTTTGAAATAAGCCAATTGAAAAGCTAAAGCTGAATAAGCATAGGCATGACTCCTATTAAAACCATATCCGGCAAACTTAGCCATCATACTAAAGAGGCGCTCAGCAATTTGTGGGTTACGTCCTAATTGTTGACTGCCAGACATAAATGCCTCAGACATCTTAGACATTTCATTGGCATCTTTCTTAGACATGGCACGACGAAGCAGATCCGCTTTTCCTAGTGTAAAGCCAGCGAACACCTGAGCAATCTGCATAACCTGCTCCTGATAGAGCATAATACCATAAGTTGGCTCAAGGATAGGAGCAACAACAGGATCAATCAGATCTACTTTCTCCTTTCCATATTTACGAGCGATGAAATTGTCTATATAATCACTGGCTCCTGGACGGTTAAGAGAGGTTGTGGCAACCACTTCTTCAAATTTAGAGGGTTTTATACGTTTTAAGAGGTTTATGGCACCCGCTTGCTCAAACTGAAAAATCCCCTTGGTCTTACCACTGGCAAAAAGGGCGAGCGTCTGCGAATCTTCTAAATCAATCGACTTGATATCAATGACGACTCCTTGCTCTTCTTCCAACTTTTCCTTCATTTTTTGAACAAAGGTCAAATTGCGAAGCCCCAGGAAGTCCATCTTAAGAAGACCATTGGCTTCTACGGCAGAGGCATCGTATTGGGTAACCATCATGTCTTCACCGGCTTTTAGAGGGATGTGTTCTGTTAAGTCATCATCACTCATTACAATACCAGCAGCATGGATGGAAGTCTGTCTAGGCTGTCCTTCAATTGCCTTAGCAATTTCAAAAGCCCTCTGGAATTCCGGTCTCTGATTAATCAATTGCCTAAATGACATATTTTTCTCATAGACAGAGGTTAGATTATCACGAAAAGAAATCTTTTTGCTGAGTTGGGACAGTTCAAATTCCTTAGCTCCAAAACGTTTAAAAACATCTCGAATTGCCTGCTTGGCTCCAAAGGTAGAAAAAGTGACAATCTGAGCAGAGTGCATACTGCCATAACGGTCTCTCACATAATGTAGGAACTCACTTCGATAGATATCAGGCAAGTCAATATCAATATCTGGCATGGTATACCGTTCTTCATTTAGGAAACGCTCAAATAGCAAGTCATTTTTAACAGGGTCAATACCTGTTATATCCAAAGCATAGGCAACTAGGCTACCAGCTGCGGACCCACGCCCCATTCCCATATAGTAACCACGACTACGTCCAAAACGAAGGAGATCCCAAACGATTAAGAAATAGTCATCAAAGCCCATCTGATGGATGACTGCTAATTCTTTGTCTAAACGTTCCTGATAAACTGAGGCCGTTAACTCTTTAGTTTCCAAGCCATCTTGGGCTAATTGACGTAATTGATCAACTGCCAGCATGTCACGATTAAAACGGGGAAGCTTCAGTTCTGTGTCAAATTGATAAGTGATGTCTGAAACCAGTTGGTCCAAATTGTTTAAAGCATCTGGAATATCACTAAATGCGCTTTCCATTTCTTGAGGCGAGAAAAGAAGCTGACTCATAGGACAAATAGAGGCCTCTGACAAGGAAACATTTTGTGAGATGGCATGCAACATCTGAATCGTCGAGCGATCTGCATTATCAAAGTAACGTACTGTATGTAAAGGTAGGACAGGATAATCAAACTCTTTACCCGCATCTTCTGGTCTTACTCCAATAAAGACATCTGATTCAAACGCCATTCCTGGTTCCCACTCTTCACTGGGGAGGATAAGCGCAATCTCATTCAAATAGTTGGATAAAGCCGTAAACTCACCTTGTCCCGAGGAGAGCTCTGTTGCCAACTTCATCAAATTTTTATAGCCCTGATTATTTTTAGCTAAGAGACGAAATGCAATCATTCTTCCCTCGTAGACTAAATTTGCTTCCATACCAATCAAGGGACGTAATCCATTTTTAGTAGCCAGTTGCGCAAAATGATAGGCAGCATAGAGATTATCACGGTCCATCAAACCAAGGGCCTGGTATCCAAGCTCTTTGGCACGTTTGACATAGCATGGTAAATCTACAACACTATCCATGAAACTATACACTGATTTTGTATCTAATTGGGCAAACATGAGAGCCTCCTTTCAAAATTATTTTTTGTCAAATAATAATTTAGTTTTCTAAAAAATCAAAGAAACCTATTCAAATAGTATTATATCACAAGTTTTTAAGCATATTAAAAGCAGAACCAGAGGTCCTGCTTTCTTGAAGACATTATTTTCTTAATAATACTCACCTTGACGGTAGTTCCAAGAATTAAAGTGGTCTGAAAGGTGCATCATAATTTTATCTATATCAAGACCTTTACGGATAACTACTGGACATGGTTCTACTGAACGGCTTCCTTCACCTTGTTCAGGAATTAATTTACCGTCTGCATCAACCATTGATACCATAACACCTTGTTCATAACGTGTTTCAACAGTTTTATCAGGCTGAATTGACGCAACGTATTCATCAGCTTCGATGACAAGGTCAACAGCATTTTCAATACGTTCACCAATACCTTCAACCTTACCACGATTACCTTTACCTGAAGGGTTTGCTGATGAAGCATAAACCATCTTACCTTCTTTTTCCCACATTTCTTTGGCAATTTGCTCACCAGCTTTACCAAATTTAATAACGAAACATGATGTTCCTCGTACATCAGTCATAAGCTCTTCACGTCCATCACCAAATGCTTGGAGTTTTGCGTAAGCATCCTCACGCCACGGAAGAATACATCCAAGAAGAATATCTTCATCCCAGTGCTTTTGATAGAAAGCATCAATTTCAGGAGTCAATTGTGACAATGCACGCAACTCATCCATGCTTCCGCAAAGAACAACACCTGGTTTGTTACGATTACGTTCTTTAGCTTCGAATTTACGTTCCAAACCAGCTTTATCGCTAGTCATAATAATGTAACCAACTTTAGTTGGTGTAACGATACATCCACCTTCACCTTTAAGAATTTCAAAACCTTCTTGGTTAAGGTTACCATCCCATTGGACATGTTTAGTCATAATGTGTGTTCTCCATCTAATTTATAATATATATATTTTATCATGTTCATAGCTATCAGGCAAGCAATTTTCGGAATATTCGAAAATATAAGACTATTACTGCCAATAGCTTGGACGATGTTTTTCGTACTCGGTGATCAAATCCTCATACTGCAGGGTAATCCCTATATCATCTAATCCATTTAAAAGTTTATGTTTCCATTCACCATCAATTTCAAAAGTGAACTCACCAACCGGTGAAATAATCTTTTGTTGTTCTAAGTCTACCGTCACTTCATCAGTAGGTTTTAATTGTTTCAATTTTTGACGTACTTCTATCGGTTGAACAATTGGTAACATCCCATTATTAAGTTCATTATTATAGTGAATGTCTCCGAAGGAACCTGCAATAACAACTTTAAATCCATAGTCAGCTAGGGCCCACGCAGCATGTTCACGAGATGAACCTGCACCGAAATTATCACCTGTTATTAAAATAGTTGCTTTACGATATTCAGGTCGGTTAAAAACAAAATCAGGATCCTCAGTGTATTTGTTATCTTTATAACGCCAAGCATACATCAAATATTTTCCAAAACCTTTTTTGTCAATCAGTTTGAGAAACTGTTTGGGAAGAATCTGGTCGGTATCAATGTTATCATTCATCAATGGAACTGTCGTACCGGTATAAATGGTAAATTTTTCCATGTTTCCTCCTTATTGTACTTCTGGCATTTGGCGAACATCAACGAAACGTCCGGCGATAGCTGCTGCCGCTGCCATTGCAGGACTGCAAAGGTGTGTTTTTGCTCCAAACCCCTGTCGATCCTCAAAATTTCTATTACTTGTCGAAGCACAGTGGATCCCATCAGGCACTTTATCTGGATTCATTCCAAGACACATCGAGCATCCTGGGTCTCTCCATTCAAAACCAGCATCTTTAAATATCTTATCCAACCCAATTTTCTCTGCAGCTTGTTTAACAGGTCTAGAACCTGGAACCACAATAGCTGTCAAATTAGGGGCAATCTTCTTACCTTTAACAAATCTGGCTGCCAACTGCAAGTCACTCAAGCGAGCATTAGTACAAGACCCAATAAAGATATACCCAAGATCAATGTCTTCTGCTTTTTGACCCGGACGAAGATCCATATAATGGTATGCACGCTCATCATTCATATCTCGAACTTCAGGGAAAGCGTATCAAAATCTACTCCCATAGATGGATTAGTTCCCCATGTGACCATTGGTGCCAACTCAGAAACATCCATACGAATGACTTTATCGTATTCTACATCATCATCACTAACTAGTGTCTTCCAGTCAGCTACTGCTGCATCAAAATCCTCAGGAACACATTCTCGACCACGCATATAATCATATGTTGTTTGGTCTGGATTCATAATTCCCATTTTCGAACCAAATTCAATTGACATATTACAGATTGTCATGCGTTCTTCCATAGTCAAATGGTCAATTGCCTCACCACGGTACTCTACAACATAACCCACTCCACAAGCAACCCCATATTTAGCAATCAAGGCGAGAATGTAATCTTTTGAATAAATGCCTTTCTGAGGCTTCCCAGTAAATTCTACCAACATCTTTTTAGGTTTGACTTGCCAAAGTGTCTGTGTAGCAAAGACATGCTCAACCTCGCTCGTTCCAATACCAAAGGCTATAGCTCCAAAGGCACCGTGGGTAGCTGTGTGGCTATCCCCACAAACAATAAACTTACCTGGTTGCGTACGTCCTGTTTCTGGACCAACCATATGTACGATTCCTTGCTTATCCGAACCATGTGGCGCATTGTCAATACCAAACTCAATGACATTTTCAGCAAGTTTATCAATTTGTGCCTTAGAAATAACATCTCTAATATCAAAGATATTTACAGTTGGAACATTATGGTCAAAGGTCCCAAAAGTCAAATCTGGACGCCTTACTTTACGTCCAGCATCACGAAGACCTTGAAAAGCTTGAGGACTAGTCACTTCATGAATATAATGTTGGTCCACGTACATAAGTTGAGGTTGCCCCTCATCACCTGTAATTACGTGGCGTTCCCAAAGTTTATCGAAAATTGATTTTCCGCTCATAAAATACTCCAATTATTATCTAAGGATAAACTAATCCGAAAGTTTTGTTAAGATGAGATATAACATAACAAAATCATTTAGCAGGCCCAAAAGCCAACAAAGCTTAAAGTACCATTTCTTAATCTTATGTCTAAACACAGCCCCACCGAGAGAAGCACCAATACCACCCAAAATAAGGGTTTGAAATAATAATGTCTTCTCAGAAATTCGCCGCCTATGTCGAATAGCCTTGTGTTTGTCAAGCCCATAAGCACATAAAACAACGATATTCCATACCAACAAAACAGAAAGTAACACTTGTTTTAGTGTCATGATGTTAGAGATTGCTAATGATAGCTGCTGTCATTTCGGCAGTAGATGCCTGACCACCCAAATCACGTGTCAAGATGCCTTGATTCAAGGTCTTATCAACAGCATTTTCAATCAATTCTGCCCCTTCAGTTTCATTGAAACTTTCACGAAGCATCATTGCTACTGACAAAATCATTGAAATCGGATTGGCAATACCTTGACCAGCAATGTCAGGTGCTGAACCATGAATTGGTTCATAAAGACTTGGACCATTTTCTGAATGACTGGCTGATGGCATAACACCAAGAGTACCTGGAAGGACACTTGATTCATCAGACAAGATATCCCCAAAAAGGTTTTCTGTCACAACCACATCAAAACGAGCTGGGTTGGTAATCATAATCATGGCAGCACTATCAACGAGTTGGTGTTCAAGGGTTACATCTGGAAATTCCAAAGAAACTTCATCGGCAACCTTACGCCACAATTTAGAAGTTGCCAAGACATTCTGTTTATCAATGCTAGTGACTTTCTTACCACGACCTTGGGCAATCTTGAAGGCACGACGCATGATGCGACGAATCTCATCGGCTGAGTAATCATTGATATCACGAGCCTTATCTTCTTTTAAAATATGTTCACCAAAGTAAATACCACCTGTAAGCTCACGTACAACGACAAAGTCAACACCTTCAATACGTTCAGGTTTAAGAGGTGACAAGTGTTTCAAAGCATCAAAGATGCGGACAGGACGGATATTAGCAAAGAGATTCAACTCCTTACGAATGGCCAAAAGTCCTTGTTCAGGACGAACTGGCGCATTGTCATATTTAGGTCCACCAATTGCAGCCAAGAGGATAGCATCTGCTGATTTAGCAGCATCCAAAGTTGACTTAGGAAGTGGATGACCCTCGGCATCAATACCAGCACCACCAAATGGTTTAGCATCAATATCGTAATCAAATCTGATTTTTGAAGCTATTTTATCCAGAACTTCAAGGCCTGCTGCCATGATTTCAGGTCCAATACCATCACCAGAAAGTGTTACAATTTTTTTGTCATGTTTAACTCCTCTTAGGCTTGTGGAAGGTCACGGTAAGAAACTTTGCGTGCCATTTCACCAGAATTTTCTTTTTGAACAAGCGTATTTGCATTGATGTAGGCAATTGCTGAAGCTTTCAAAACATCAAAGTCCAAACCAGAAGCATTAAAGATAGTATCTGTATCTACATTTTCCACAGTTACGAGTACACGAGCTTGAGCGTCAATACCATCAGTTACAGCATCGATATTATAAGAAGTCAAGCGAACTGTTTGATTGAAGAATTTATCAATAGCATTGAAGATAGCTTCAACTGATCCTTGACCATTTGCCAAGAATTCCACAGACTCACCATCTTCATTAACTAGACTAACTGCTGCTGTGATTGTTTCATCAGCATTAGTTGTCAAACGGAGATCTTGGAAGTGGAAGCCTTCTGGATTCTCAACGTTAGTTCCAGCCACAAGTGCACGAATATCAGCATCAGTAATGTCATGTTTTTTATCAGCCAAGACTTTGAACTTCTTAAAGAGTGGTTTGATGTCTTCTTCCACAAAATCAAGATCAAGTTCTTTCAATTTTTCAATAAAGGCATGACGACCTGACAACTTACCAAGTGGAAGAGAGCTCTTCTTAACTCCCACAAGCTCTGGTGTAATGATTTCGTATGTAAGAGGATTTTTAAGGAAACCATCTTGGTGAATACCTGATTCATGAGAGAAGGCATTACCACCAACAACGGCTTTATTTTTAGGAATCGCAATTCCAGAATAACGAGACACAAGTTCAGCTGTGTTGACTGTCTCATTAAGCACAATATCACTTGTTGCTTGATAGTAGTCTTCACGGATATTAAGTGCTACAGCCACTTCTTCAAGTGCCGCATTCCCTGCACGTTCACCGATACCATTCACAGTTCCTTCAACACGACCAGCACCATTTTTAATAGCTGCAAGTGTGTTAGCTACAGCCATACCAAGGTCATTGTGGCAGTGAGGACTAAAGATGATTTCATGGTCTGATTTAACATTTTCAATGAGGTATTTGAAAATATGACCGAACTCTTCAGGAGTTGTAAAACCAACTGTATCAGGAATGTTAATGTAAGTTGCGCCTGCATCAACTGCTGTTTGAACAACTTCCAAGAGATAATCGAGTTCTGTACGAGTAGCATCCTCAGGTGAAAACTCAACCACATCAAAACGTTCACGCGCATAAGTCACATGTTCTTTGATGATCTCAAGAATTTCTTCTTTTGATTTCTTCAATTTGTATTCACGGTGAATAGGACTTGTTGCGATAAA
Source organism: Streptococcus sp. HSISS2 (assembly GCF_000448665.1). Lineage (NCBI taxonomy): Bacteria > Bacillati > Bacillota > Bacilli > Lactobacillales > Streptococcaceae > Streptococcus > Streptococcus sp. HSISS2. The sequence goes on from NZ_CM002133.1 coordinate 930,451, forward strand.
GACATGACATTGAGGGAATTTAGCATCCTTGATAGCTTCGTAACAGGCATCAATGTCAGATTTTACAGAACGTGCCAAGCCAGAAACCGCAGTTGTCGTCATGGCAGCTGAAATTTGTTTCACTGCCTCAAATGAATCTGGACTAGCTGCTGGGAAACCAGCTTCAATTGAAGAAATCCCCCACTTCTCAAGTTGTTTAGCAATGGCAACCTTTTCTTTGATTGAAAAGTTAACACCCGGTGTTTGTTCACCATCACGAAGGCTCGTATCAAGAAATTCTACTTTACGCATAGACAATCCTCTTTCTAAAAATAAAAACAATAGTAGTAAAAAAACATCTCACTCGGAAACCCAAGCGAGATGTTTTTAACTCCCGCTTGGTAAGCCAAACAGGACTAATGCTTTTGCACTAGCCCTCATCACGCAATAGCAAAGTAGTTGTAGTTGCGAATGTCATTTGACTCATTTCCTTTCGATGTATCTTATCTAGTATGATACATCTTTCGAACTTGAAAGTCAAGGAAAAATTACTGAATTGACTGACTTTTCTGACCGTTTCTTTCAATTTTTTTCAGGAAAAGAAAAAAGCTGACCGAAGCCAACTTTTCTATTTGTTAGTAATAACTACTTAACTCAGCTTATTTTCCGAGGTAGTATTCTTTAACAACGTTCAATTTTTCGTCAAATTCGAATACCAATGGTGGGAAGTTTGGAATTTCAACATCCATGATTTCGTCATCTGACAATTGTTTGATGTGTTTTACAAGGGCACGAATTGAGTTACCGTGAGCACCTACGAATACGTTTTTACCATCTTTAAGAGCTGGAGCAATCTTATCTTCCCAGAATGGAAGAGCACGTTCCAAAGTAACTTTCAAGTTTTCAGCATCTGGAATTACTGAATCGTCAAGTGAAGCGTAACGACGGTCTTTGTGTGCTGAGTGTTCATCATCACGGTCCATGTTTGGAGGCAATACATCGTATGAACGACGCCAGATGTGAACTTGTTCGTCACCGAATTGTGCAGCAGCGTCTGCTTTATTTTTACCAGTCAATCCACCGTAGTGACGTTCGTTCAAGCGCCATGATTTTTCAACTGGAACCCAAAGTTGGTCAGATGCTTCAAGCGCAAGGTTTGTTGTTTTGATCGCACGTTTCAATACTGAAGTATAAGCTTGGTCAAATTCAATACCAGCTTCTTTGATCAATTTACCAGCGTCAATAGCTTGTTGAGTACCTTTTTCAGAAAGATCTACGTCAGCCCAACCTGTGAAAAGGTTAGCTTTGTTCCATTCAGACTCACCGTGGCGAGCGAAAACCAATTTTACCATTAGTAATGTCTCCTTTATATTTTGGGTTATACCCATTTACTCCTTCTATTCTACCCAAAAAACCTTAAAAAAGCCAGCAAAAATCCAAAAAATTCTGTAAAAGTCTACAGCTTCTTGCCTGGGGTATTAAAAATGCCTAGGTGAATTCACTTTTAAGATTATTGCCCATCTATTCTTTCCTTGTTTTAGGCATCTTTTCATGCTAAAATGAGATAAAATAGTAACATTTTGCTTTGTGATCTTTAAGGAGGATCTTATGGTTTCTACTGCTACAAAAATTGGCCAGTTTTCATTCGATAACTGCCTCATGAATGCTGCTGGTGTTCATTGCATGACCAAGGAAGAATTGGCAGAGGTTGAAGCTTCAGCCGCAGGTTCATTTGTTACAAAAACAGGAACGCTTGAAGCTCGCCCTGGTAATCCTGAACCTCGATATGTTAATGTTCCTCTTGGCTCTATCAACTCTATGGGTTTGCCTAATAACGGTTTTGAATACTACCTTGACTATGTCATTGAATTACAAAAGCAACCCAATACAAAAAATCATTTTCTTTCATTAGTTGGCTTGTCACCTGAGGAAACACACACTATTCTAAAAAAAGTTCAAGAAAGTGACTATGAAGGGCTCGTTGAACTCAACCTTTCATGTCCTAACGTTCCAGGTAAACCTCAAATCGCCTACGATTTTGAAACAACAACCGAGATCCTAACTGAAGTCTTTTCTTACTTTACGAAACCACTTGGTGTCAAATTACCACCTTACTTTGATATTGTGCACTTTGATCAAGCAGCTGCTGTCTTCAACCAATTCCCACTTGTTTTTGTCAACTGTGTCAACTCAATTGGTAATGGACTTTATATTGAAGACGAATCTGTTGTCATCAAACCTAAAAATGGTTTTGGCGGTATCGGTGGAGACTATATCAAGCCAACTGCCTTGGCAAACGTTCATGCTTTCTACCAACGTCTGAAACCTGAAATCCAAATCATCGGTACTGGTGGTGTCAAATCTGGGCGTGATGCTTTTGAACATATCCTTTGTGGAGCAAGTATGGTCCAAATTGGTACTGCACTTCAAAAAGAAGGTGTGGCTGTCTTTGACCGAATTACTAAAGAACTGAAAGAAATCATGGAAGAAAAGGGCTATGAAAGCCTTGAAGACTTCCGTGGAAAACTTCACTATATTGATTAATTCACTAAAAAAGAGCTTGGAAAAATCTCCAAGCCCTTTTTGTATACTTTGATGAGGATTCTCTTGTTAGACAAGACCATCATCGTCATGTTCATCCCAGTCTTCAAAAGGGTCTTTGCCCTCTTTTTCAGCTTGAAGACGTTTTTGACGTGCTTCTTCAATCTGTTCTTCACTAGGCTTAATCAGCTTACTTATAGCAACAATACCTGATAGTTTTATAACTGTGAAAACCAGAAGAAAAATCATTACCACGGTTAAGGTTGTCATAGTTTCCCTCTATCATTTCATGTAAAGCAAAACCCCTAAAAGCTTAGGGGTTTTAACATTATTTAACTGCGTCTTTAAGAGCTTTACCAGCTTTAAATGCAGGAACTTTAGAAGCTGCGATTGAGATAGCTTCACCAGTTTGTGGGTTACGACCTTGACGAGCAGCACGTTCGCGTACTTCAAAGTTACCGAAACCAATCAATTGTACTTTTTCACCTGCAGCAAGGAATTCTTCGATAGAAGCAAAAACTGCGTCTACTGCTGCTGCTGAATCTTTTTTAGTAAGTTCTGTTGCTTCCGCAACTTTAGCGATCAAATCTTGTTTGTTAGCCATTGTAACAATCCTCCAATATATTTCTAAGCGTAAAGTTTTTCTAGCGCTTGGACAAGTATTATCTTATCCTAAAAGACCTATCAGGTCAAGCAATAAACGCTAATTTCATTGCTTTTTTGCAAAAAGTAAAGGCTTTTTAATTTATTGTCTTGTAGATGTCAAATTCGATACGGTCATTGACCAAATCAAGACTCTTTGCACGTGCCGTTATTCCTTTTTCATTTTTCATTGATTGAATATTTAGGGTAACCTTTTCCTTCTTGTTATCAATGGAAATATAATCAGGTAACTTTGTCGAACGCTTAATCATCTTAAGAGCATCTGAAACAGGGAGGCTTAAAGAGCCAGCTGAAAGATCAGAAACTTTTAAAACGATTGCACCTGATTCACTGACAACCGGGGTGAAATAAACATAGAGGGGGACGGCATACCCTAAAACCTTATAACTACTCTCAAAAACAATTTTAGAATTAGTGACATTAACCTTGAAATGCATTTTATCAGTGGAATAATCTTGAGCAAAACCGGTTAGAGCTGCATCAAGTTCTTCTTTTGTCATGCTATAACGTCCAATTTTGGTAGCACCCTTAGGTAAGGACACTGAACTTGTTTCTACTGGGGTCATGACTCTATATGTCACAACACTTACTAGCGCTAAGTTCAAGGCTAGTAGCCCTAAAAATAGCCATTTCCATACCTTACTCACCTGACCACTCCTTCTTTGTTTGCGTAATACGTTTCAAAATAGCATCTGACATAATTTGATAACCTGTGTTGTTGGGATGAAAATGATCATCCTCAAAAAGGGCATCGTTAAGGTTCTTTGATGATGATTTAGAGGACTGGGATGTTTCATCCGAACTGGTCACGCCCCCTTTACCATCAATTCCCTTATAGAGTAAATCATTGACTGGAACAAAATAAACGTTTTGATATTCCTTGGAAACTTCTTCTGTAGCTTTGTTCCAATTATCAACAATCGTTTGCATCTCTGTCATATCAGGAAAGTTCAGATAGTAGGGATTGTAAATACCAACGATATAAATTGGCAATGTTTTATTGTCCTTACGAGCCAGCTCAACAATTTGTCGCAGCCTCTTTTGATAAGCCACAGCAGGTTTGTTGAAGGTATCAACACTAAGATTAGTGATATTATCCTTAACAACATGCATGACATCGTTACCGCCAACAGTTAAAGTCATTAGTTTGGCTTTTTTAAGGTCCCTCTGAATGTCTGCTTTTTCCTTCATCCGTTTGAGAATTTGGTTACTGGTATTTCCCGCAATGCCATAATTATTTGAGGTCACCTGCCAGTTAAAATCTGCCCCCATTGCCTGAGACAAAATAGGAACAAATCCACCTTGATTCGTGGTATCCCCTACACCTTGAGTAAGGGAGTCCCCAATAGCAACATAGGTGACCGTATCTTTTTTGTCAGACTTCAGTTTTCCGACAGTTTTTAATGACTGATGATTACTTGGCACGATGAAGACAAAGAGCACGACGAATACGGAAAAAAGCAAGAAGAAGCCCAGAAGGCTTCTAAGTAATACAGATTCTTTCAACTTATTCATAGCGAACCATTACGGCAAAGGCGCCTTCACCAGTGTGTGTTTGAATGATTGACCCTGTTTCAAGAATTGAAATTGGAGCACCCAATACCTCAAGTTTCGAAGCAAGTTCATGCGCCAAATCCGGTTTTCCTGCATAAGAAATACCAATCTCTGCTACTTTGCGATCTTTGATATTGTCAATGTAAGCATCTAACCATTTTGTAAAGGTCTTTGCCCCACGACCCTTAACAATAGTATTCAACTGATAATCTTTCAACTCCATAATGACACGGATGTTGAGTAATGATGATAAGAGTCCTGTAACACGTCCAATACGACCACCTTTGACTAGGTTTTCAAGGGTAGAGACGCCGATATGAAGCTCAGATTTGCTTTTTACTTCTTCAACACGTGCTACAATTTCTTCCAAACTAGCACCTGCTTGAGCTAATTTAGCCGCTTCGACCACTTGAAACTTAAGGCATTGATCTGTAAAACCCGAGTCCATAACAGTCACATCAGCACCTGAAAGACTAGCACCTTGACGTGAGGCTTCACAAGTCCCAGAAAGAGTATGCATGATGTGAATGGCCACGATATGTTCAGCGCCTTCATTGACAAGTTTTTCATAAGTTTCAGCAAACAGACCTACTGGCGGCTGACTTGTCTTTGGCAGCTCTTTACTATGTTTCATCATTTCCAAGAAGCGACCTTCTTCCCGAAGATCACTATCTGAATAGATGACACCGTCAACCATAACTGATAATGGCACAACAGTGATTTGATACTTTTTAACCAATTCTGGTTCAATCGTGATTGATGAATCAGTTACAATTCTAATTTTACTCATAATTTTCTCGCTTAACAAAAATTTATATTCTATTATAGCACGACTAGAGAGATTTGCCCAACTGTTTATCTAAACAGGACCATCTACTTTCAGCAAAGCTCTTGCTTGACTCAAGGCAGCATCGGTCACATTGTCACCAGCAAGCATCTTAGCAATTTCCTCAACCCTTTCGTCAGGAGTCAAGAGACGGACACGCGATACCGTCGTCTCATTATCACTTTCCTTAGAAATAAAGAACTGATAATCAGCAATAGCGATAACTTGCGGAAGGTGACTGATGGCTAAGACCTGACCATGACTTCCAATTTTATGAATCTTCTGAGCAATGGCTTGAGCAACACGGCCTGAAACACCAGTATCCACCTCATCAAAGACGATGCTGGTTTTGTCTTCTTTTCGGGCAAAAGCTGATTTAATAGCTAACATAAGTCGAGACAATTCTCCTCCTGACGCAACCTTAACAAGCGGTTTAAAGCCTTCGCCAGGATTAGTCGAAATGTAAAACTCAACTTGTTCATTGCCATCACGGTTAAATTTTCCCTTCGTAAAGGTTACTTTAAAATCTGCCTTATCCATATAGAGGTCACATAGCTCGGCCTTAATCTCCGCTTCAAGAGCCGTTGCAATCTGATGACGTGCCGCCTGTAAGGTCTCTGCAGACGCAAGCAAGTCTTTTTCCAGTTGCTTAAGCTCTTGTTCCATGGCATCTGATGAGCTGGAATTCCCAGTCAGAAGGTTGTATTCTTTAGTCGAATTGTCCAGGTAATCCAAGACATCATCGACAGTTCCACCATATTTACGGGTAATAGCATTAATGGTATCTAAACGGTGTTCAATCTCCTGCAAACGACCTGCATCAAAGTCTAGATTATCTAAAAGATCACCCAACTGTTTGGTTGCATCCTCAAGAACGTAATAGGCCTCTGATAGATTACCAGAGAGTTCTTTGTAATCAGAGTCATACTCTTCAAGGGATTGAAGGTCGTTCATGGCAGAGCGGACATTGGATAGACTAGAAAAATCTTCATTATCCAACATGACATAGGCATTTGTTAGTGTATCAGCTATCTGCTTATGATTCAGTAGTTTATCTCGCTCCTTCATCAAAGCAAAATCTTCTCCTGATTTTAAGGAAGCTGCCTCAATTTCTGCTATCTGAAAAGCCAGCATTTCAATACGAGCTTTATGTTCTTGCTCATTTTTCTGTTTTTCAAGAACAGCTTTTCTTAACTCACGGTAGCGGTCAAAATATTCTTGATACTTTTTCTTCGTTTGAAAAAATGCCTTATCTCCAAAAGCATCCAACATGCTAATGTGAAGAGCAGGTCTCATGAGTTCTTCCTGATCATGCTGACCATGAATATCGACCAAAAATGTCCTACTGCCTTAAGAATGGTTAGATTCACCATCTGGCCATTAATACGACTAACACTTCGACCATTTTGGAAGACTTCACGGCGGATAATCAATTCATCCTCAACAGGAATCCCATTATCTTCCAAGAGACTGACTAAAGCAGGATTTTGTTCAATTGAAAAGAATCCTTGAATTTCTGCCTTGGGAGCTGAATGACGTACCACTTCACTAGAGGCCCGTGCCCCTAGCATTAGATTCATAGCATCGATAATAATAGATTTCCCAGCTCCCGTTTCACCAGTAAGGACAGTCATCCCATTTTCAAAGTTAAGAGAAATTTCTTCAATAATTGCGAAATTCTTTATCGTAATTTCGAGAAGCATAAATCCTCCTATTCTTCAACCCACTTGACAATCTGTCCCTGTAATTCAATAGCTGCTAATTCTGACTGAGCCACTAAAAAGAGTGTGTCATCGTCAGCAATTAAACTAAAAATCAAGTGCTTGTATTCGTCCAAAAGAATCTTTTTGATGAGACGACTAGTTCCAGGCTGAACCTGGATATTCATGAAAGCTTGTTGACGGTCAATACGGATTAAGCGCTTAGATCCAACTGGAGATACACCTAAACGTCTAGGGGCATTTGAAAGCCCATAGATATAGGAACCATCTTCAGAAGGGACTTTTGTGATTCCAATTTCATTAATATCACGTGATACGGTGGCTTGAGTAGCTTTTAATCCCTCGTTTTGGAGTAATTTAACCAATTCTCCCTGAGTCGTAATTTTATTTTCTTGGACAATCTTTCGGATTAGCTCCAAACGATCATTCTTCTTCATTTTTCTTAAACTCCTTATGTGCTTGTGCTACAACTTCCTTGATAGCGGATATAACCTCATTCTTAGGCGAAGTTGTTTTCTCCAAGTGGGCCAGAAACTCAATATTACCATGGCCACCTTGAATAGGGGAAAAATCCAACCCTTTAACCGAAAAGCCATAATCAACTGCAAAAGCAGTGACTGTTTCTAGCACCTTCTCATGAACACTGCTCTCACGGACAATGCCATTTTTCCCAATTTGTTCACGACCTGCCTCAAATTGCGGTTTGACCAGGGCAACAACTTGTCCACCATCAACCAATACCTTAGCCAAAGCAGGTAGAATCAGATTAAGAGAGATAAAGCTGACATCAATAGATGCAAATGATGGTAAGCCTTCAGTAAAATCGGTAGGTTCAGCATAACGAAAATTGTACTGTTCCATGGAACGAACACGTTCGTCCTGACGCAGTTTCCAAACCAGCTGGTTAGTACCGACATCAACAGCATAAACCAGTTTAGCCCCATTTTGAAGCATAACATCAGTAAAACCACCTGTCGAAGCACCAATATCAATCGTAGTCATGCCTTCAACTGAGAGATTGAAAACCTTCAAGCCTTTTTCAAGTTTAAGACCTCCACGACTGACATACTTGAGTTTTTCCCCTTTAAGCTTCAACTCTGTCGCATCATCAATTTTTTCACCAGGTTTGTCATAACGCTCACCATTGATAACATTCACAACCAAACCAGCCATAACGCCACGTTTAGCTTGTTCTCGTGTGTCAAAAAGGCCTTGTTTATAGGCCAAGACATCTACTCTTTCCTTAGGCATGGAGTCGTAACCTTTCTATGATTTCTATAACGCTGTCCTTTTTAAAAACTTGACTCTCAGCCAAATTTTGGAAGATAGCCTCAGCTTTGTTAAGAGATTCCTCAAGAATGTCATATGATTTATCCAAACCAAGTAGGGCAGGGTAAGTTGATTTCCCAGCCACCACATCTTTTCCAGGTGTTTTTCCCAAGGCTTCAAAATCAGCTGTCACATCCAAGATGTCATCACGCACTTGAAAGGCTAGACCAATCAGCTGACCGGCTTCCTGAAGATTGTCCAAAACCTCTCGTCCTTGTTGAGCAACAATACCTGCTGCCACAAAAGGAAAGGTTAAGAGCTTACCTGTCTTATGTTCATGAATCTGAGCCAGTTGTGATAAATCAAGTTCTTGACCTTCACCCTTCATATCCAGCATCTGACCACCTACCATACCAAAGGTTCCCGAAGCATGAGAGAGAGCTTGAATCAATTCAACACGAATTTCTGCTGATAGCTCTGTTTGGGCAAGTAAATCAAAGGGGTCTAAAAAGAGAGAATCACCAGCCAAAATCGCCGTTGCTTCGTCAAATTTTTTATGGTTTGTCAAACATCCTCGACGGTAATCATCATTATCCATGGCCGGCAAATCATCGTGAATCAGACTTCCTGTATGAATCATTTCAAGACTCGCTGCGACATCAAAATGACTATCAGTTAACTCTAAACCAAATCCTTCAAGCAAATCCAAGAAAATGAGAGGACGAATACGCTTACCGCCACCATCAACTGAATAAAAGAATAGCTGTAATCAGTTCATTTGATACTGGAAGATTCTTCTTTTGGTAGTAATCACGGATAGCAGCATCAATTTTTTCACGCTTAGTCATTAGGCATCCATTTCCGTTTCTGTACCGTCTGCTTGCATAACCTTAACCAATGTCTTTTCAGCATCTTCCAAGGTCTTCTGCAAATCTTTTAGACAGGGCCATACCCTTTTGGAACTCCGCAATAGCATCTTCAAGAGCAACATCGCCTGTCTCAAGTTTAGTAACGATGGCTTCTAGGTCCTGTAAATTTTCCTCAAATGTTTTTTTCGTTGACATTTTTACCTCTACTTCTAGTTCTCCATCCCTCATTTGGATAGTTAATTGATCACCTTCAGTAATATCCTTGATAGTGGTTAGGGGCTTATCGTCTTTATTGACAATAGCATAGCCCCTTGCAACAATACGACTAGTGTCCAGTGATAATAGAGCCTCTTGTGCCTTCTCTAGTCTGACACGATAGCCGTTAAGGGTGTTCTTGGTTGTAGTAACTAACAAACGCTGTAAGGACTCCCGACGGTCCTGATAATTCTCTACACTAGCAAAGAGATTCAAACCTTGCAGTCTCTGACTTAAAAGAGCCGTTTCTTTTTGTTTACGTTCAAACTCCTGCTTTATCAAGGTTTCAAGTCGGGTTGTCAAATGGTCAAGCTTTTGCAAATAGCCGTCATAGAGGCGCTCAGGCTGCCTAAAGACAATAGACTGTGACAATTTGGCTAAACGCTCTTGGTTATACTGTATACGTCTCAAACAAGCTTGATAAGCCCTGTTTTGTCTTTCCCGAATCCAAACCAAGGTATCCGCCTTAGATACTGGCGTTGCAAGCTCTGCCGCTGCTGTAGGGGTAGCGGCCCTACGATCTGCTACAAAGTCAGCCAAAGTCGTATCGGTTTCATGACCCACACTAGAAATCACAGGCAAACGACTCTCAAAAATCGATTGCACCACAATTTCTTCGTTAAAGGCCCAAAGATCTTCGATAGAACCTCCACCACGACCGACGATTAAAAGATCCAGATCATCCCTTTGATTGGCTCTTTGGATATTTTCAGCAATTTCTTGTGCAGCTCCTTCTCCTTGAACCTTGGTAGGAAAGAGTAAAATCTCTACTCCGGGAAAACGACGACTAACTGTTGTAATGATGTCTCGAATAACCGCACCACTAGGACTCGTGACAACCCCAACCTTTTTGACAAAATTAGGAAGAGCCTGTTTATGACGCTCGTCAAAATAACCTTGGGCAGTTAGTTTCTTACGAAGCTGTTCAAATTGGAGAGCCAAGGCACCCACACCATCTGGCTCAGCTTTCTCGATAATAATCGAATAGGAACCACTAGGCTCATAGATTTGCACCCGACCAACAACATTGATTTTCATCCCTTCTTCGAGGTCAAAACCAAGTTTTTTGAAGACTCCTGCCCAAATTGTTGCTTGGATAACAGCTCCCTCATCCTTAAGAGAAAAATACTGATGACTAGGCCGACGACGAAAATTGGAAACCTGACCTGTCAAATATACCCTCTCTAAATAAGGATCACGGTCAAATTTCATTTTCAAATATTTGGTTAAAGAGGTGACCGAAAAATAGTCTGACACGACAACTCTCCTTTTTAAAACTGATTAGTGAAAAATCCGAGGAGACTAAAAAAGTTCCGTCGAACTGATAATCTCAAATCTCCATAATCAACTTTTTAATTGTATACACGATTACCTTAAATTATACCAAAAAAGACTGTCAAAAGACAGTCTCAGACACCCTAGTCAGGCGTTTTATAACGGTTTAATTAGCTTGTTGAATATTTTTTGGAAACGACGTCCCAAGATCCACTTGAACCATCAAGACCACCATAGGCTTCTAACTGACCTTTTTTGTCAACTCGGAAAAGAAGGACATTATTACCATAACTATCAGAGAGTTGGGCATAGACTAGATTATCGTCATCGTCAGTCCATGAATAAACATTCCAACCCAGATTTTTATAACTTTCGCCTGTTGAGCCTTGTTCCTTGGCATAGGTAGAAACTACCCAGTCTTCTAACTGCTGATCAGACAATGATGACGTATCAACATTAGAGGACTGATTATCTGAAGATGCTGCAGCTGCTTCCTTACTTTTGGCTAACTGGCCATTTTTCCAAGGATTGGTTACGTTTTCGTTTTGGTTATTACTATACCACATTAGAGTGACAACAGGAATCACAACAGCAGCTACTGCCACAACGCCAATCACCCATCTAATCACTTTAGGGTCTCTTAGCCTATCAAAACTCGAAACCTTCCTACTTCTAGTAGGTTCATTCTTACGACGTCTAAATTCGCTCACAGCTTTTTCCTCTTTTTCTTGAAAGTAGTCCCTTTTTTTCTTTTCCTCTTGTTCCAAGAGTTTTTGCACTTCCTTACGGCCCTGCGGATCACTCGTTTGAGCCAAAGAAATTTGCAACTGAAAGATACGATTATCCAAAGCCTGCTCATATTCTTTGGCTGCTTCTCTATCACCATTATCTGCTAAGGCTCTGAGATACTCTTCATTACTGAATTCAGCCATACTATACCGCTCCTGCTTCTAAATCGTTTCTTCTATTTTCTTAAAGCCTGAGACTTTTGTCAAGTTACTAGTTTGTAACAAAATCTTACAGCTATAAAAAAGTTGAAGAAACTCACATTCTCCAACTTATTTCTTAATCATTTCCTTATAATACTTACAATAGCTTTGAAGGGGGCAGGACTGACATTTAGGATTCTTAGCTAAACAATGATAACGTCCAAAGAAAATCATGCGATGATGACTAATAATCCAGTCTCTTTTGGGGATTTTCTTCATCAACTCTGCTTCAATTTCCTCTACAGTTGCATCTTCTGCAACAATATTTAGGCGTTTCGAAACACGTGAGACATGTGTGTCAACAGCAATGGACGGAATCCCATAAACTTCGGCTAAAACAACATTAGCTGTTTTCCTTCCCACACCAGGTAAACTCTCTAATTCTTTGTGTGTTTTGGGAACTTGCCCATCAAAATTCATTAGAATAGCTCTTGCCGTTTTAATGATATTCTTAGCTTTATTCTTGTAGAGGCCGATGGTCCGTAAGCACATTTCAACGTCATCAAGATTGGCAGATGCTAAATCTTCAATTTCTGGATAACGCGCCCATAAGCCTGGTGTAATCTTATTAACAGCCTTGTCTGTTGTCTGGGCTGATAAAATAACAGCAACTAATAGCTGGAAAGGAGTTTCCCACTCCAACTCTCCATGAGCATTGGGAAACATCTCTCCCATCAAGGCTAGAGCTTCATTAACACGCTTTCTTCCCAACATTATTGGCCCCCCCATAATTGACGGCTGCATCCATTCCTGTTTTGAAGTCTTCCGAAACCTGATGAGCCTGTTTCTTTCCTTGATGCTCCAGACGACGCTGTTCAACTTGAAGTTTAGTAGTGATGCCACTCAATTTCCAGTTGCGAAGAACGCCTTTAACGTAATTCCAATTTGTTTTTGGTTAAAGACAGCTTCTCTCAAAGCCTCACGAATAAGTTCAGGATCAGTATGTTCTTCTTGAATTTCCTTGTTTAAATCTTCAATAACCATAGGATTCAAGATTCCCAAAGCCTGTTCCAACTCATCCGTCAGTTGTTTGATGAGTTGTGTATTGGTTGGTTGACCAACGACAGGGCCTGACACTGTCTTTTCCTTACTCATTAGCTTATCTAAAATAGCTAAAGCAGGTGAAGCATCAACAACCATCTCAATTTCATTATTAACCTTAATTGTTGTGAAATCAAGGAGTCCGGCCTCAGTCAATGTCGTAATACTCTTATTAACCTCAGTTGGTGTCTTGCCAGTTGCTTGCGCAATCTGACTAGAAGCCACTTCTCCAATCTGAGTTGTCGTTTGCAGATAGAGAAATTGCCAGACTAAAAAGTCATCCGCCGACGGAAAATATCCTTAAAATGGAAAAACAAGGCGTTTGGAAGGACCAGATTTCCTGATCGATACTGTTCAAAAAACTCATAATAACCTTTCAGAGTTGCTAGACTGACGCCAAAAGTCTAAATAATCACATATAAGACTCTTGAATCTGTCTGCTACAAATAACCGTAGAATGAAAAATCATCTTCCAACTCTTCTAAACGATATGGTGTTTCTTGATAGACCGCGTAGTTAATCCAATTACTAAAGAAAGCTGATGCTGCAAGGTTCCAACGCAGTTGAGGTTCCTGATTAGGATCATCCTCTGGAAAATAATTCGCTGGTACATCTGGGTTAATGCCCACAGCCAAGTCCCTTCGATATTCTCTAGCCAATGTATCTCTGTCATATTCAAAGTGGCCGAAACTATAAACCTCACGAAGATTCTTACTGGCTAAAATAGACAGTCCTACTTCAGGCCCTGAAACAACAACATCTAAATCTGTCTTGTTTTTGATATCTTCAAGAGTGACTTCTGTATAGCGTGAGTGAGGTGATACAAAGCTGTCATCAAAGCCATTCATGAGGAAATTTTCTGGCATATCAACGGTTTGTTTATAGATTCCAGATAATTTCTCTGGCAAGGCAACCTTGTCAACCCCATGTTTGTAGTAAAGGCCTGCTTGAGCCCCCCAACACAAATGAAGGGTTGAATAAACATGCTTTTTAGACCAGTCAAAAACTCGTGTCAATTCCTGCCAATAATCAACTTCCTCAAAAGGCATTTGTTCAACAGGAGCCCCCGTCACGATAAGACCATCGTAATACTTGTCCTTGATTTCATCAAATGTCTTATAAAAATTCTTCATATGTTCGGCATGGGTGTTTTTCGATTTATGGCTAGCCATATAAAGAAACTCAACGTTAATCTGTAGTGGCGTATTTGCCAAAAGACGTAGCAACTGGGTTTCTGTCACTTCTTTAGTTGGCATTAGGTTAAGGATTAGGACCTCCATTGGTCGTATATCCTGACTACTAGCCCTATTCTCATCCATGATGAAGACATTTTCCGAACGCAATACATCAAGAGCTGGTAACTTATTATCAAGTTTTATAGGCATAACAACATCTCCATCCTTGTCTATTCTATCTTCATATTATAAACCGGGGAGGTATTGTTATCAAATATATATTTTCTCTAGTTAGCTATAGCTTAAAACTATATAAGAAAGCATATTCTGTTTAAAAGAGTTAAAAAGGCCCTAAGGCCTTTTGTAAAATCAGGAATAAATTATCCTGGGAAGTTCATCAATACTTTAGTGTCATAGCCTTCAATAGCTTGACGTCCATTAAGACCGTCAAGTTCAATCAAGAAGGCACAACCAGCAACAACACCGCCAAGGCGTTCTACCATTTCAATTGTGGCTTTCACAGTTCCGCCAGTCGCCAAGAGATCATCAACGATAAGGACACGTTGGCCAGGTTTAATGGCATCAGCGTGCATACAAAGCGTATCAACACCGTACTCTTTTTCGTAATCTGCTGAAATGACTTCACGTGGCAATTTACCAGGTTTACGAACTGGCGCAAAGCCAATTCCAAGTTGATAAGCAACTGGACATCCAACAATGAAACCACGTGCTTCTGGACCAACAATCATATCAATCTTCATATCCGTAGCATACTGAACGATTTCACGAATAGCATAGCCATAAGCTTTTCCATCAGCCATCAATGGGCTAATATCACGGAAAGTAACCCCTTCTTTAGGGTAGTTTTCAATAGATGCAATATAGTCTTCTAATTTCATTTGTTCTTCCTATAGGCATTTTGCCAAAAAATATTTACACATTATTATAGCATGAATCCGTGGATTTAGAAAATGCTACCCCCTAGATTCTAAGCCAATTATCTTAGTTGATCACTACTGCTCTGGCTTGTAGAGCCAATCATAAATTTCCTGTGGTGTTCCCAAAGCCATAAGTTCTTGAAACTTAACTAAATGTTTAAGGTCTTGGAAAATCTGACTGTCTTCAATGTCACGTTTCTTAGCTTCTTTATTAACCGTCATGACACCATTATCAATGGTCACAAAATCCAATTCATCAAAAATCTGAATCATCTTGATAAGGAGAATTTTATCAATTTTAAGGTAATGACTGAGGTCATCTAGTTTATAGCGGACATCAAACTCTGGAAATTGGTAGATGGTCTTATAGAGCCTTGCGAACTGCTCTCTGGTTCCATAGCCGGTCAGATAATAAGCCTGTTTGATGCTATTCTTAAAGTATATCGCTTGGAAATCCTTACCTTCAAACCACTCTTTCAATTCTGTCGCAGATTCAGGCAACTTATTAAGGACTACCTCAGGTGCTGTGTCTGATGCTTCTTCTACCATCGGTACGCCTTCTGGTAGAGTCATATTTTTAGCACGAATATCAAATAATTGGATTCCTTCTACACGCGCATCCTCAAGCATAAGCTGGAGTGTTGTCTGACCATTCCAAACATTTACAGATAAGGTCACGGCTAATTCCAAACCTTGAGCTTGTTGGAATTCTTGAAGCAAATCACCCTTATTGAAGGCGACAACATCAAAACTAGCCTTGCCTTGCTTAACCTTAAACTTAAGATGGGCTCCATTTTGCCCCATGGTCCTGGCTTGAGTCACTGTAATATCATGTAGCCAAAAGACTGGCTTTTTATTATCCATGCCAAAAGGAGCTAATTTCCCCAGGCTCTTTATGGTATCCAAGCTAAGCTCACTGAGCTTGAGTTCCTCGTCTAGATTGAGTGTATTTTTAGCGCTTGTATCAATGTCATTGTCATAGACATAATGGCACAAAATATCGGAGAGTTGACCAAGATTTTCCTCTGGAAGGGTCATTCCAGCTGCTCCAGCATGCCCTCCAAAAGCAGTAAAAATGTCTCGATGATTATCTAGGGCATGGAAGATATTGATAGATTCCAGACTACGGGCTGAACCCTTAGCCAGACCATCTTCGATATTTAAAACTACCACTGTCTGGCTGATTTGTTCCATGATGCGACCAGCAACAATGCCGAGAACACCCGGATGCCAGCCTTCCTTAGCCAAAACCTGAACAGGCTTACCCAAGTCTACCATAGTCATGGCTTCATCAAAGATTTTTTGAACAACTTCCTTGCGTTCTTCATTTTTGGCATTTATATTCAGAGCAATGGCTTGAGCTTCTTCATCGTCAAATCCAGTCAGCAGTTCAATAGCTGAATTTGGATCATCTAAGCGCCCCAAGGCATTGAGTTGAGGGGCCAGTTTAAAACCTACTGTTTCTTCAGAAATCGTTGTTGGATCTACATCTGAAATACGGAGTAACTCTTGCAGTCCAATACGCTCAGTAGTCTTTAGAATTTCCAGGCCGACCTTAACCATAATACGATTTTCATCCGTTAGGCTAACCATATA
>NZ_CM002133.1:948793-963616 GCF_000448665.1 Streptococcus sp. HSISS2
AGGAGAGCCGTTGCCAATTTGAAAGCTACTCCACAACCTGCCAGATACTTAAAGGGATAATCGGCATCTGGATGTTCTGGGTGGACAATGGCGTAGGCATCTGGAAGCTGAGCTGGCATGCTATGGTGGTCAGTAACGATAACATCCACACCTTGCTCTTGCGCATAAGCAATAGCCTCATTCCCCGCTACCCCATTATCCACTGTAACAATGAGTGAAATGCCTTCCTGTTCAATGAAGTACTTGTAGACACTTTCGTTTGGCCCATAACCATCTGTAAAACGGTTAGGCAAATAGACTCGAACTTCAGCGCCCATCATTTCAAGAGCTTCCTTGACAATCGATGCTGATGTCATACCATCTGCATCATAGTCTCCATAGACTAAGATTTGTTCATAATTTTCAATGGCCTGACGAATTCTAGCCACTGCCTTATCCATATCATGCAGAAGATAAGGATCATGAAGGTGTGATAAATCAGCCTTGAGAAAGTCTTCAAGAGCATCTTCTGTCGTAATGCCACGTTCATAAGCAATCTTGGTTGCTGTTTCTGCCAGCCCATGTTCTTTGGCAAGTTTAAAAAGCCAGCATCTGGCTCTTTTGTATTTATTTTCCAATCATACGTTGATGTAATCATGTTTTTATATTTTCTCCCTGTCATCTAGTCTACTTATTATAACATGAATAAATTTATCAGACTGGATAGAAGTCTGAGTTTTCCAAAAAGAGAACGGAAAAATCGGAAGATGCATAGACTCGTAGTACATTTATAATCAAGACCTGCTTTTCTAAGCAAAATAATATTCTGGATATTTCTCCCTTATTTGTCTTGTCTTTTCTCCTCTTCCTTTTATCTAGCTCTATTCTACTATCGTTTTCAAGCAATGTAGGGTAAAACAAGAAGAAAAGGATTCCCTGTCCGGAAATCCTCTACATTAATTTTTATAAATCATCCCTGTACAGGCTTGCTCTGAAAGTTCGACAAAGCCCAGAGATTGGTAAAAGGCTAGATTTTTCTCGCTACGTTCAGTGGCAAGGAGCCGTTGATAGACATTGGGGAAAGTTGCTAAAGCCTCTTCTAAGAGTTTCTTTCCGATACCTTGGCGCTGATGATCTGGTTGCACCAAGAGGTCCTGCACAAAAATGACAGAGTGACCATCTCCTACCAAGCGAATGTAGGCTACTAGCTCCTCCTTATCATAGACTGACAACTGCCAGAGACTGGCTTTGACAGCTTCTTCTAGCATAGATGGGTTGTTAGTATAATTGGTCCAGCCAACCGAGCTGTACAATGCGAGTAGGTCTTCCATCGCTGGAATTTCTTGTTTGTATTCTAACATCTTAACTCCTTTCTTAACCTATAGTGCTGGAGGTTTTCTAAATAAGATTGGATATTTGATGCCGTCTAGCATCCCCCCTATTTGTAGTTAAATATATTGGTAGCTAGCTTGTCCGAGATGCGTGGAAATAGCGTATAGCCTTTATGAGCAACTGCTAAGAGTCGTGGCAGATTGACTTCTCGTTTGTTTTTGCCCAGAATACGGACAATCTTTTTAGCCACGTACTTAGGACTGAGGACAAACTTTTTAACACTCTCAAGATAAGCTCCAGAGGGGTCAGCTTGATCAAAGAAGCTTGTCTCAATTGGACCTGGATTGACGGTTGTCACATAAACGCCCTTATCAGCTAGTTCCAGACGTAGGGCATCTGAGAAGCCAATTACCGCAAACTTTGTCGCTGCATAGACACTTGAGTTGGCTGTCGCAATTTTCCCCGCCATACTAGCGATATTGATGATATGGCCATGGCCTTGCTCCACCATTTTCTCAGCCATCAGACGTGAAAAGGTCATGGTCGCAAAGGTATTGATATCAAACATATCACGGACTTCTTGGCTAGTGTAACAAGCATAAGATTTAAATTCGCCGAATCCAGCATTATTGATAAAAACATCAATACGGCCAAAACGTTGATAGAGATAATCTACCATTTCTTTAATGGCATTGTCGTCTCTAAGGTCAATGGCAAGACAGGTTTTATTTTCCACATGACGATAGCATTTCTCCAGCTTGTCCTTATCTCGGCCTAAGAGGATAATACCATCACTGGGTGAGAGCTGCTTGACAATGTCTTGAGCAAGACCTCCTGAGGCACCCGTAATAGCGATAATACGTTGTTTAGCCATTAGATTTCTACCTCTTCCAAGTCTCGTACAATGTAGGTATTTTTGAAAATCGTTTGGGCATCTGCCGCCATCCTACCGATGTCTCGGCCCAAGAAACGAGCTGACACATGATTGAGTAACAAACGCTTGGCTGAAGCATCTTTAGCGACCTGGGCTGCTTGTATATTGGTTGAATGTCCATGACTTTTGGCAATGTTTTCATCACCCTTACCATAAGTTGACTCATGAACCAAGACATCAGCACCCAATCCCAGACGAACACTAGCATTCGTCTTCCGGGTATCACCCAAGATAGTAATCACTTTGCCTTTCTTAGGCGCAGAAATATAGTCCTTGGCAATGATTTTTGTACCATTTTCAAGAACCACATCTTGACCATTCTTGATTTGACCAAAGAGTGGTCCAAATGGGACACCAGCTGCTTTGAGAGCCTCAGCATCCAGGGTACCCTCTAGGTCTTTTTGAACCACACGGTAGCCAACACAAAAAATAGTATGATCCAACTTGTCAGCATAAACAGCAAATTTGTCATTTTCCATAACCAAGCCTAACTTATGCTCATCAATCTCAGTAAAATGCACATGGTAAGGTAAACGTGTCCCAGAGGTACGAAGACTGGTCATAACATATTGCTTGATACCTACTGGACCATAAACCTCTAGATCTGTTTGTTCTTCACTAGATTGGAAGGAACGGCTAGCCAAGAAACCAGGTAGACCAAAGATATGGTCTCCATGCATATGCGTGATGAAGATTTTCTTAACTTTACGAGGCTTTATCGTTGTTTCTAAAATCTGACGCTGGGTTCCTTCCCCACAATCGAACATCCAGACTTCATTGATTTCATCGAGTAGCTTCAAAACCAAGCTCGATACATTCCGAGCCTTGGATGGTTGTCCAGCTCCTGTCCCTAAAAATTGTAATTCCATAACGTTCTATACTTTCTATCTATTGTTCTTCTTATTTCTGGACAATATAAGCCAGGCATTCACGTTGTGCAAAGCCATAATAAATCACTTGCCCTTTATACTGAGCCAAAAGTTCGACTAATTCATCCTGATTGAAACTAGCCAACTTAATGACATTTCCCTTAAGCTTAGACGCACGACTAAGAAGCTGACCTTCTGGAGTTAGTTCCTCTAGCACATCTTCATCAAAGTCAACCTTAGCCATCTTAATTTTGCTTCCTTCAAGATAAACTTTATACTGTGGAAAAACTTGAGCAAGTTCAAACAAAATAGTCGTTGTTGGAACCTCTAATTGCTCTGAAAAGACATGGGCAACCTCATCATCTGTTTCATAGCAAAAACCGTATGATTTTCCCGAAAGATTGAGACGAATAAAGGGCTTACGCTCATCAAAAGATGGTGCCAAATTAAACAAATCCAATGCTTTTGACAACTCCAAGTAGTAATCCGTTGCTGCTTCTGGAGATTGTTTCTGGTAGATCTCTGCAAAATAAGCATTAATGACACTTGGTGGAGGGGTAATAAAGGCCAATTTTTGACTGTCCGAAAGATCAGACAGGGCATTTTTCAAATAAACCTTATCCAAACTTGTAAAACCACCATATTTCAAAGCTAAATCCATATAATCAGTCATAAAATTCTTCCAATTTCCATTTATTTTTTGGGGAAATAAATCCTGTAATTTCTTCCACTTCTGTCTCAAAGTTGTAACTATCTAGCAAGGCCAATTGACTCAACTGATAGAGTTTATAAGCTTGGTCTTGATGAACCTTAATACTAAAAGGCTCAAACAGTTGCTGAATCTCATCAATCAAGAGTCTTCTAAGTGTTTCTCTGCTCCCCTTGTCACGCGCTGAGAGGCGAACATTAGGAAAGACGGTTGCCACCAAGTTATCAGCTACATCCATCTTATTGTAGATAGCAAGGCATGGAATATCACTCATATCCAAGCCTTTGAGAATGTCCAAGACCACCTTTTCATGTTCTTCATGATTGGGATCACTGGCATCAATGACATGCAAAAGTAGGTCAACATTACGGCTTTCTTCCAACGTTGATTTAAAAGCCGCAACCAATTCTGTTGGCAAATCCTGAATAAATCCAACCGTATCCGTCAGGGTCACTTGAAATTGGTCCTTAAGATAAATTTTCTTCGTTGTGGCATCAAGAGTCGCAAAGAGTTCATTGGCCTCATATTGTTTATCATCCGTCATAAGATTCATGATAGTTGATTTCCCAGCATTGGTATAACCAATCAAGCCAATTTTAAAGGTACTTGAATCAACACGCTTTTCACGAATGGTTTCTCGGTTCTTCTCCACAATCTTTAATTGACGTTCAATATCAGCAATCTGATTACGAATGGAACGACGATTGAGCTCCAACTGACTTTCACCAGGTCCACGGCTACCAATGCCCCCCGCTTGACGACTGAGCATAATCCCCTGTCCAGCTAGACGTGGTAACATGTATTTGAGCTGGGCTAGATGTACCTGAAGTTTCCCTTCATGACTTCTGGCTCTCATGGCGAAAATATCCAAAATCAATTGCATACGATCAATGACTTTTACGCCAAAGGCTGCTTCAAGATTGGTATTTTGGCGAGGCGTTAAACGGTTATTAACAATGACAGTGCTAACCTCATCCGCATCTACCATGGCCTTGATTTCCTCTAATTTTCCTGAACCTACGAAGGACTTACTATCATAGCGTTCACGTTTTTGGGTATAGCTAGCTACAACCTCTGCTCCTGCTGTTTTGGCAAGACTGGCAAGCTCCTCCATGGACATGTCAAAATGCTCTGTTTCTTGCAATTCAACACCTACTAAAATAGCACGTTCTTGCTGCTTGGCTGTCTCTATCATAGCAAACCCCTTTTCGAAATAGTCGCCTTCTATTATACCACAGGCAGGGGCAAAGAGGAGGACACGGGCCTTAATTTTTTACAAAGAAAAACAAGTTGAACTTGTCAACTTGCTTCTGCTTAGTGTTTGCGTGTCGGTTTATTTTTCGAACCCTTACGACGCTTACCTTGATGAAGGCTTGGCGTATTTTGAGAAATGGTTTGACGCATTTTCTCTGTTGCCTTATCCACCTTATCTTTAGCCTTGACCAACTCTTGAGTGGCCTTGTTAGCACTCTTAGAGGGTTTATTTTTTTTAGGATGAGTCTTGGTAACAGGCTTCACATGACTAGTCCCTGAGACACGCATGCGACGAGACATAGCTAGGAGAATTTTATTTTCCTCATTAAGATTGGTTTGATAAGCCATTGAAAGCACCAAACCAACTCCAATTAGGTTCGAGATGAGTGAAGATCCCCCTTGAGAAATAAATGGCAAAGGAATACCTGTCAAAGGAAGGATGCCTACTGCTGCCCCAATATTTTCAAAAATATGGAAGACAATCATCATAATAAAACCAGTAGAGATAAAGGTATAAAAGCGATTGTTAGACCTAAAAGTCACTCGTAACATACGGTAAATGAGGAAGAGATAGGTCAGAAGGACCAAGCCACTACCAACCAAACCAAAATCCTCTGCAATTACTGTGAAAATCATATCACTCTCACGAACTGGGACATTTAACTCTAGATGGTTAAATCCTTTACCATAGATACCACCAGTACCAATAGATATCATGCCTTGAGTCTGTTGAAAAGCAATACCATCCGCATAAGTGAAAGGATCCAACCAAGCTGAGATACGGTTAATCTGATAAGTTTGAACCCCCATCTTAATCAGAGCTTCCTTACCCCAATCTGTGATAAAGACCATGACAAACAGGGCTACACCA
Organism: Streptococcus sp. HSISS2; assembly: GCF_000448665.1. Classification (NCBI taxonomy): domain Bacteria; kingdom Bacillati; phylum Bacillota; class Bacilli; order Lactobacillales; family Streptococcaceae; genus Streptococcus; species Streptococcus sp. HSISS2. The sequence continues at coordinate 954,742 of NZ_CM002133.1, forward strand.
GCCACAAAGGCTAGAACCACTGGCAAGATGATACGCCAGGATATTCCTGAAACAACGACTATACCCGCTAAAATTGCCAGGAAGACCAAGGCTGTCCCCATATCACCCTGGAGAACCAAAAGGCCCAAAACAGGGAGGGTAACTGCAGTATACTGGAAGAGGAGAAGCCAGTCATCCTTAAGGTCGGTCACTTCCCGGCCTTGCTTAGCCCAGACACCTATCCTCGAAAGAAAGAGGATATAGGAAATCTTCATAAATTCAGACGGTTGAAACAAGGTAACCGATCCAATACTGACCCAGTTTTTGGCACCCGTAGATTCCACCACAGCAGGTGAATAGAAAACAAGGGGCAGGACCATCAACCCCAAGCCAAATACATACAGCCAAGGAGTTATCTTCCAAAGAAACTCAGTGTTAAATAACATGACAACAAAAGCAAGTACTGAACCTAGGAAAATCCATAGTACTTGCTGGGACATGACTTGCACGAGATTCTTGGGGTAATCAAAGTTTGTCGCAATAAATATCGAGACTAGGCCAACCAGTAACAGGATTAGAACTGGTAAGAGAATCGAGTAATCTATCCGACTTTCAATAGTGTTTTTTGACTTAGTCATGTGCACTCCAAAATAAAGATTTAGTAAGAGTTATTATACCACTTTTTCGTCCAGACAAATGACCTAAATGTATAAAAAATTAACATTTTTTTAACGAAAAAAGCAACCACACAAGTGTGATTGACTTCTTTCTTTAGTCTTAATTTGACATGTAGCCTTTTCCTTCAGAATTGAAGTATACCCATTGACCTGAAGGAATCTTAATCCAGCGATTAACAGCCTTGTCCCCTGTATGAACATCATAGTAAGAGATTGAGCCATCAGGATTTGAAGCCGTTGCTCCTTTCACCTGTCTTCCAGTTTGGTCAAAGTAAAGATGTTGTCCGTTGATAGTCTGTTCACCGACAACGACTTCACCCTTAGCATCAGCATAATACCAGTTATTGTCTCCAGTAGTGAAGAAAGTTGATACTAACTTATCTCCGGTAGCCCCATGGTAATATGAGCGAGTGCCATTAGCGTTTGTTGCAAAGCCACCTTTAACCTGTTTACCATCAGTACCAAAGAAGAGTTTTTGACCGTTGATTACTTGAGCTCCAGTAACGACATTACCCTTATCATCAGCATAATACCATTTATCATGACCAGTAGTGAAGAAGGTAGAAACCATCTTATCACCAGTATTCCAGTGGTAGAATGAACGACTACCGTCAGTGTTCGTTACGAAGCCACCCTTAACTTGACGACCATTAGCATCAAAATAGAGATGTTGACCATTGATAACTTGTGCACCTGTCACATTACGACCACGTGAGTCAGCGTAGAACCAGTTGTTGTCCCCAGTAGTATAGAAGCCTGGTGTATGAGCCTTAGTCACAACACCCTTAGCATCGATATTAAAGGTTTGACCATCAACTACTAATGATGTATCAACAAGTTTCACACCTGTGATTGTATCGTAGTATGAAGTCGTACCATCAGGATTGTTCACGAACTCACCTTTAACTTGCTTACCTGACTCATCAAAGTAGAGCTCGTCACCATTGATGGTTTGGGCACCACGAAGAACATCACCTTCATTGTTTGCATAGTATGTGGCATCACCAACTTGGAAGAAGCGGTTCTTAACTTGAACACCTTTTTCATTGAAGTAAAGGTTTTGTTTGCCTACCTTAGTAAATCCAGTGGCAACATAGCCCTTATCATTAGCGTAGTACCAGTTACCATCTTGTTCAAAGAAGCCTGAGTACTTACGTTCACCTGAATCACCACAGAAGAACATGATTTGACCGTCTTTTGTTGGAACAAAGATACCTTTAGCTTGGTAACCATTGTCATAGAAGTATTTTCCTTACCTTCTACTTCAGTCAAACCAGTAGCCATGATGCCACCTTTGAAGAAGTATTGATAGAATTTTTCTTCCTTACCACTATCATCTTTAACGGTAACTTCTTTCCAACCAGTTTGAGTCGTCAATTTACCTGACTTATCATAAACCAATGATTGACCTTTGGCATTTTTAATAACACCATCAGTAAACATAACACCATTTGGCAAGAAGAAATAGTTTGAACCGTCGATAGCTTGTTCACCAGTTACAAGGTAACCCTTATCGTTAAAGTAGTACTGTTTGCCATTATATGTCACAAATTGACTCTTAGCTTGAGTACCAGATGTTGTGTAATAAGTTACCCCTGTACCATCATAAGCAAATCCAGTTTTAGCTTTTGTATCACCAGTCAAGGCTGCTGGAAGGAAGGTACCTTTATCGTTAACGGTGAAGTACAATTTACCATCGCTGAGAACGTAGTCAGAACCATGTTTTTGGATATTTGTACCGTTAAAGTACTTAGCTTCCCATTGTTTAATCTTCACAGATGGATCAATTGTCTTACCTGACGCTTCCATAACTTCTTTGAAGATTTCTGGATAAAGTTTTTGAAGTTTATCCAGGAAAGCACCACCATACTGTGCTTGGAAATCATTTCCTGATGACTTAGTATTTGTCACATAGAGTTTATTAACCAAGCTAGTATCATCAAGCACCTTACCATGTGTATCTGTACGAGTAGCTGTTACTACTTCTTTACCTGGGAGGGTATACAATTGGTCTGGAACCCAGTCAGCAATGACTTGAATACCTTGTTTGTGAAGAGCCTTAAGGGCATCACGAAGATCTTCTTTTGAACCGTATTTATTGTTTTTGCTCATGGCAAAGTCATAACGGTCTGTGAAGGCATAACCATTCTCAATAATAGAATCAAGGAAAGTTCCATCCTTAGATGAGACATATTGAGGTGCAATTTCAAATGACGTAATGCCCCATGACTTGAAGAGGTCTGCATTAGCTGCAATCAATTTATTAGTGTATTGACTATCTTCTTTAACAAAGTCTTGGAAGTTTGAGAAACCTTCGTAAATCACTTGTGCTTCAAGTGCTGCAGAAGAGCTATAAACCTTATCCCCTTCTTTGTAGGCTTTTGTTGATGGTTTAGCAAGAACGTTTTGATCGTCAGTCGCACCTACTGGTACCCAAACCGAAAGGTAACCACTCATATCAACAGTCTTAAAGCCTTTGATTTCATCAGCTGTGAAGACAAGATTTCCTTGTGCATCTGTATATTTAACAACCTTAGTATCTGAATCATTCAATGATGACACGATACCTTTATCCGTACCAAGCAAGAGTGGACGGTAGGCTTGGTTCTTGTGGGCTACACCCATATTTACAGTAATTGTTTCACCATCTGCTAATTTCAAATCTGGGTTATTAGCAATAAGGGTCAACATACCAGAATTGCGGCCGTATTTTCCACCTTCTGTATCTGTCTTAGACATCAAATCTTGACCATAACGGACAGAGACAAGAACTTCTTTATTATCTTTCGCAGATGACACCCCATCACCAGCAAGGTTGTGGATATAAGATGTTTGTCCACCAGCTACATACTTAGGACGCGCTTTAAGAAGGGTTGTGATTTGATCAAAGTATGGTGATTTCTTAGCCATGTACTGACCATTATCTGTATACAAGTCTCCATAATAAACACGTGTTGCTGCACCCATTGTTTGAAGCATCAAAGCATAGGCAGCAGGAATATTTGAATGTGTATATTCCTTATCCACTTTCAACATATCAGCATTATAAATGTCAAAAGCTTGTTTCAATTGGTCTAATGTGAAAGTAAATCCATCTGTTGTAGGATCAATTTTTTTGCTGATAATGTCTGCGATAACCGTTTGAACTTCTGAGTCGTGTGCACGAACAAAGAGATAGGTTGCAAAACCAAGTTGATCATATGATGTAACTTCCGCACGGTTTGAAAGACCGAAATAACCACCGTTAATAAGGTCCTTCATTGATGCATTACGAGCACCTGTACCTTTATTAGTTACTGGACGAGTCAATCCATGAACAATTGACAAACGGAGACCATTATCCATAGAAAGGGCAGCCGTATTATGTTCGTCCACATAATATGGGTCGTTTTGAGACCAAGCTTCAAGAATTGAGATATTAGCAAGGGCACGTGCTTCAGACTCATTGACCTTGTAAGCAGCCTTCATGTATGAAGACACCAATTGAAGCATATCGATGCTGACATTGTCCACAGCATCAACACGGATACCATCGAAGTGAGCATCTTTGTCCTTGTCTCCAAAGACGATTTGTCCCCAGTTCATGAAGTAATACAATTGGTTAAGCATTTCAGCTTGCACAATTGGGTTTGAGTTGTCGATATCGCTTGAAAGCAAGAACTCATAACCAGCATCACTACCACTCTTGATCTTATCGTTTGCCAAACGACTTGTTGCCGTTTGGTCAAGTTTACGGTAGTCTGAGTTAGCCCTCTTCGTTAAATCACTATTAACAAAGAGGAGAGCCCCTTTTTGGAAGTGTTCTTTACCTGGAGATTCAGAGTTAATGTTCCATTTATCTTGGTCTTTAACAAAGGCCTCGATTGACTGACGTAACCAGTCTGTTGACTTATTAGCAGCAATCTTAACCTCAATCTTACGTTGAATGATTTGAGCAGCGGCATTCAAGCTAGCTTGAGAATTTTCAATCGTAAAGACATCTTTTGTTTCTTCACCATTGCTAAGAGCCTTAGTCATGTAGTTCAAGTAAGCTACTTGAGTATCCTTATCAGGCCACCAAGACATCAAAAGTGGACGAAAGTCTTTTTCAGTTGACGCTTTCCAAGTTGTTCCTGCTTCAAGGATTTCTTTTGGACGGTACCAACTATCAGCTGTCAAATAACCATCAACAAGTTCAAAGCTTGCTTTTGTTGAATCGTAAGCAGCATTGTTTTTAGTAAAATCAGTGACAAGATTTGTTGTTTCTTGTGTGAATGAATAAGTTGATGTGCTTGAAAGGACACCATTCTCATCAAAATAAAGGACCTGACCATTTACAGTAATGGCAAAGTTTTTCTTATGTGATCCATCTTCTAAAAGATAGTAATATTTACCATCTTTTTCTTTTTTAATATTATCGAGTGAGACTGCAGCTTTAATTTCAGCTTCAGAAAGCTCTTTAGACTTCTCAGTCGTTGGAGCGGCTACTCCAGCATTTGTAGCTACTTCCGATGTTGTAGCTGTTTCTGGCTTAGCTACTACTTCTGGCTTGGCAGTCGTTTCAGGTTTAGCTTCAACCTCTACTGCTGTAGCTCTATCACTAGTTGTTCCTGAATTTGGTTGAACTGTCGCTTCAGCTGGTTTGTCAGCAGTAACTGCTGCTCGCTCTGTTGTCGTGGCATTTGAAGTATTTGCCACTTCAGTTGTTGCTCCTACCTCTTTTTCAACCACAGGATTTGTATTTTCCCCCACTGTAGTTGTTGAAGGTGATCCGTTAGAGTTATTTGTTTCTTCTGCAGAAGCGAGTGAAGTTGTGGTAACACTACCACCAACAATGGTAGCCAAAGCTGCTAAAGCAACAGCCAAAGTAACCCACTGCTTCTTCACTTTGTGCAGTTTATAGCGTACTTTATTTTCCATATTCAATTTTTCCCCAATGTATTTTTTGTCTTAAAATCTACACCTTAAAGACTTACTTATTATATCATTTTTTATTGTCAAAAAACTTGATAAATCTTATTTTAACGAGTTTTTTACTATCTTAATGATAGATTAAATAATTGTCATGTAATCGAATTGGATACTGTCAATAATTTTGTGTAAATACTCAAGTAGAGTTACGGACTTTTAATCAAATAAGCTTTCAAGTGTGTCAGCACATTGGCCAAACCCTTTGTGGATACGTTGACTTTGCTTGAAATTATAATTTTCAAACAAAGTAACTAAATAACGTTCCAGAGCCTCCTCGTTAGGAGAGTGGGACAGAAATCGGTAATTCGTTAGAAGTCGATTTCGTCGTCACACCTCCGCACAGTTGAGTAGGGCTGTAAAAACTGATGAAATCAGCGTAGTAGAGCCCACTCAACCACTGCGTCTTGCTCGACAATCCAAAGACAATTAAGAGGCTAGGACTATTGTCCCAGCCTCGTTTGACGTTTGATTTCTTTGTTAAGAGACTCAATGAGGTTTGTCGAATAAATGCTGTGCCAAATCTGGTAGGGAAACTGATAAAAAGTTAAAAGATTATCCGTATTCTCCAGACTTTCCATGACTTTCCTATACTTTGGTTTCCATTCAGCGATAAAGTCCTCCAAAGCTAGGACTGCTATTTCTAAATTTTCAGTACGATAAATCGTTTTAAATTGCTTCAAAATAACCGCTCTATCTGCTCGTTTCACTTTACTAGCTAGATTTCGACTAATATGAATTAAGCAACGTTGTTGTTTAGCTAATGGGTAAGCCTGACTGATCATCTGCTCAAGCCCCTTGAAGCAATCGGTCGCTACATGAGAAACCTGTTGAATGCCTTGTTTTTGAAGCTTATCTAACAGGGTGGACCATGAATCATTGTTTTCATTTGGGGCGATTTCATATCCAAGAACAACCTTCTGTCCTTCTGGTGTAATGCCAAGTGCGATATGAATACATTCTTTATTAACGGCTCCACGTCTTAATGGAAGATAGGTTCCATCAAGAAATAAAACAGAGTAATTGGCTTCTAAGCTTCTCTCATGAAAAGCAGAGACATTCTCCTGAGTTGTTTTTGAGATATTAGAAATTGTGGCAGGACTATAGTGATGACCATCCATTCGCTCGATGATGTCGCTAATTTCTCGAGTCGTTACGCCGGTTTGATAGAGTTTGATAACCATCTCTTCCAAGTGGTCATCTCGACGTCCATAAGAGGGGATCAAAGCTGGACTAAAGTTTCCATTACGACTATTACCAGAATTATAGCCTACTTTATCGTAAGGCTCATACCCTAAAAGGGCTGACAATTCTGCTTGAAGCGGATCATTCATCGCCGTTTCAAGAGAAGTACGGAAAAATTCATCAATATCTTGCTTTTGGGCTAAGAAGTTAAGTAGTTCTGTGCTAAACTGAGTCATAGGAATAAATCTCTTTCTAGTAATGTTTCGCAACTCTACTATAACGGATTTATTCCTTTTTGTGTTTACACAACATATTGTATACTATCCTCTGCAAAATATAGATATAAACATTTTATTCTATTTTGTACAGAAAATAACAAAAATAAATCAAATTGTCGGTTCCATTGGGGCCTTTATCGGGATTATTGTATTTATCGCCTACATCCCACAAATTTTTGCCAATTTACAAGGCAACAAAGCTCAACCATTCCAGCCTTTATCCGCAGCAGTATCTTGTTTAATTTGGGTTCTTTATGGATGGACAAATGAACCCAAGAAAGATTGGATACTAATTATTCCAAACTCAGCTGGTGTGATTTTGGGTGGACTCACTTTTTTGACTTCACTTTAACAAATTTAATAGTATGTATAGTCAAAACCACCCGTGAGAACGGGTGGCTTGCTCTTCGGCTGAAAGCCTCTGCTACCGGCCGAGGCCTAAAGGCCTACCGAATGGTTTCCCTTCAGCACCACCTTTGCTAGCTGACCCGTCTAGCAGGTCTCTTTAAGATTACTTTCTCTTATTCTTCTCACCTGTAAACGGATCATACTCCTCAAATAGACTTAGCTGATCTGCTATCACGTCTTCTTGTAATTGATTACGAATATATTCTTCAATTCGCTTCTGATTTCGTCCAACCGTATCAACATAAAACCCTCGACACCAAAATTTGCGATTCCCATATTTATACTTTAAATTAGCGTGTCGATCAAATATCATTAAGCTACTTTTGCCCTTTAAATATCCCATAAATGAAGAAATACTTAGTTTCGGTGGTATACTCACCAACATGTGAATATGATCTGGGCAAGCTTCTGCTTCATGAATTTCAACACCTTTTCTTTCGCATAATAATCGTAAGATTTGACCAATACTTGCTTTGTATTTCCCATAAATTATCTGACGTCGATATTTGGGTGCGAACACAATATGATACTTACAATTCCATGTAGTATGTGCTAAACTATTATTATCCTGTCTCATCAGGGGTCCTCCTTTTGTATATTAGTTAGTGGTCGGGAAACCTTATCTAATATAACACTTTAGGGGGACTTTTTTGATACATCGCTAAAAGCTTTTCGGAACCACTAGCACAGCTAGTGGTTTTCGTGAGACAAAAAGCTGAGATGAGTTTCTCAGCTTTTTCTCTATTCTCAGATAATTAAACGCTGCACTCACTAACTTCCGCTTTTCCATTCACAATCATTCTCATGGTCATCAACTAGACCTGCCGCCTGTAGAAAACATACTAAGATTAGTAGTGAAGAAATCTCCGACGGGAGTGAGTACTCACTACTTTTTCTTTGTGTTAAAGTAGAGGTGTCTTGTGAAGTCGTGGCTTCTTTTGGCGCTAGACGCCGTAAAAAAACTGGCAAGACACCTGTTTTAGATGGAATTTTATCAAAGTATGTTGGACGCTAGACGTCGAGTATTGAAAATGAAATCACTAAAATAAGGAATCATTCAAGACAAAGAGGTAAACATAATGCGGACAGTTTTTGGAATTGATGTGAGTAAAGCAAGCTCAGAAGTCGCTATTCTTGTGAATGGTGAAAGGGTTCATGGCTATACTATGTCTAATGACATTATCGGATTTTCTCGTCTACTGAAGGACTAAAGACCGTGAGAAACCCCGAAATTATTTTCAAAGCTAATGGTGTCTACTCTTGTCGACTTCAGGCTTTTCTAGAAGAAAACAGCTATGAATATACACGTCTTAATCCTTTGGAAGCTAAAAAGCAACTTGACAGCTTACGAGTCCGGAAAACCGATAAGATTGATGCAGAGAAACTAGCTTCGTCACAATT
>NZ_CM002133.1:963628-965531 GCF_000448665.1 Streptococcus sp. HSISS2
GTAGGCACCTGTAACAGTCTTACCGTCAGCGCCTGCATAGTACCATACATTTCCATCAGTTGTGAAGAATTCGTTAGTAACTAATTCTCCAGAACCTTCTTTGTACTTACTATAAGTACCATCTGCATTCTTAACAACGCCACCTTTAACTTGACTTCCATCTTCATTAAAGTAAAGTTTTTGACCATTGATAACTTGAGCACCTGTAGCGGCAACACCATTTTCATCAAAGTGATACCATTTACCTTCAATGTTTCTCCAAGTGTTCTTGATAGCATTACCAGTGTGTGCGTCAAAGTAATAAGTTTTACCTTTAAAGGTTACTAATTTATCTTTAGCTTGGAAACCGTCTTCTCCAAAGTATTGTGTGAAGCCATCAATAACCGTAATACCTTTGGCCATGACACCTTCATTAGTGAAGTAACGGAATTTCACAACCTTAGACTCTTTACCGTCTTTAGTTTCAGTAACATCAAATTTAGTGTAACCGCCCTTATACATTTGACCCTTAGTGTTGTAAAGGTAGGTATTACCATTAGCATCAACATAGTAGGCATTACTCAACATGATACCGTTTGGCAAGAAACGATAAACGTCTTTACCATTTGGTGAGTATTCACCGTTTGTAATCATGTGACCACGAGCATCGAAGTAATAGGTGTTACCATTGAAGGTTACAAAGGCAGATTTAGCTTGAGTACCACTTGTACCGAAGTAAGTGATTCCCTTACCATCACTTGAGAATCCAGTAACAACCTTTTCTTTACCTGTCAATTGAAGAGGAATGAAGTTACCATCTTTAGTGACTGTGAAGTATTTACCAGTTGCTTCATCGCTAAGTACGTAGCCAACACCACGTTCAAGAACGTTTGTTCCGTTGAAGTATTCGGCCTTCCATTGTTTCAATTTAACAGAATCATCAATTGGTTTACCAGTTGAGATCATGTTTACCTTGAACATTTCAGGGTATTTAGCTTTAAGTTCAGCCAAGAATTCACCACCGTATTTAGCTTGGTAATCTTTGCCTGATGACTTAGAGTTAGCCACATAAAGTGAATGGTCGATGATAGCGTCCGCAATCGTACGTCCTGCACCATCAGTACGAGTTGCAGTTACGACTTCTTTACCTGGCAATTGGTAAATTTGGTCTGGAACCCAGTCAGCGATCGCTTGGATACCAGCCTTGTGAAGTGCTTTAAGCGCATCTCGTAAATCTTCTTTAGAACCGTATTTATTGTTCTTACTCATGGCAAGATCGTAACGGTCTGCAAAGGCATAACCATTTTGGATAACTGAATCAAGGAAGGTACCATCGTCAGCAGAAACAAATTGAGGTGCCATTTCAAATGATGTTACGCCCCATGATTTGAACAAATCAACATTTTCAGCAATCTTACGGTTAGTATAAACTGAAGGATCTGAACCATCTGGAATAGTTTGGAAGTTAGAGAATCCTTCGTAGATCAATTGTGAATCATAAGCTTCAGTCGCTTTAAGAGTCAACTCTCCTTCTTTTTTAGCTTCTGTTGAAGGCGCTACTCGAATATCTTGATCATCTGAAGCTCCAACTGGAACCCAAACTGCTACGAAACCAGACATATCAAATGTTTCATAACCCTTAATGTCATTCGCACCGAAAGTCAAGACACCGTTGCTGTCTGTTTCTTTCACGTAACCTGCTGCGATTGCATCTGCATCAGATGTAAAGTTCTTGATACCATCAGCTGTACCAACAATCAAAGCACGGTATTTTTGGTTGGCATGGATTTTACCCATTTCAACGTTTAATTTAGCTGATTGATCCAAAGTCAATTTTGGATTGTTAGCTACAAGTGTTACCTGACCAGATGTACGGCTGTATTTAGAACCTTCTGTATCATCAGCTGTCATGATGTCTTTACCA
>NZ_CM002133.1:967222-969649 GCF_000448665.1 Streptococcus sp. HSISS2
AGCTGTCATGATGTCTTTACCATAACGTACTGAAGCATAGACTTCATTTGTACGGTAGAGTTCAACATCTGAATTGTCCATCTTACCATCAGTTGGCAACCAGTATGAACGTTGAGCTTGTCCACCAGATACATACTTGATACGATTCTTCATCAAGTTAACAATGGTATCGTAATATGGAGACTTAGTTTCCATGTAATTACCATTATCTGTATAAAGGTCTCCATAGTAGACACGAGTGATTGTTTCCATGTTTTGCAACATAACAGCGTATGCTGCTGGGATGTTGTTCAAGGTATATTTTTTGTCGCTGCTGAGCATGTCTTTGTTATAAATCTCAAAGGCTTTCTTCATTTCAGCATCAGTGATTGTGAAACCATCTGATTTTGGATTGATTTCTTTCTTGATGATTTCAGCAATAATATCTTGAACGTTGTTATCATGGGCACGGATAAAGACGTAGTTTCCTGACGCATCTCCGTATTTCTCGTTGTATTTACCGATTGTAGACTGTTTAACTGTTCCGTCTTCGTTATAGGCCTTGCTTCCATCTTTGTTAATCCAATCAGTCTTTTCATCACGTTGTGTCGTGTTGAAAGTATTGTTATACAAAGGACTTACAGCCGGTGTACGTTCTTTGATTGGTTTAGCCAATGAGAAGAGGAGAGCCAAACGTTGTTTGTTTTCCATAGCAAGCGCAGCGCCATCTGTCTTGTCATTGTAGTGGTTGTCATTAAGACTCCATGCTTCAAGGACTGAGATGTGAGCAAGAGCGTTTGCTTCAGATTTGTTAACACCATAGTACTCACGGAAGTAGTTTGTGTAGAGTTGAAGCATGTCTGCATCGACATTATCTACCGCGTCGACACGGATACCATCGAAGTTAGCATCCTTGTCACCCATAACGATTGAACCCCAGTTCATAAGGTAGTGGATTTGGTTCAATTGTTCCGCTTGAACAACTGGGTTTGACAAATCTACGTCATTAGCTAGCAAGAAGTCGAAACCGCCCATGTGGTTTGGATCTGACTGCTCATCAAGAACTGACTTATCAATTGTACCCTTTTGATTAGTAGCCGTATGGTTCAAAAGACGATAGTTAGAGTTAGCCCATGGTGTACGTGAATCATTTACATAGAGAAGGGCACCACCTTGAAGGTGATCTTCGCCGCCACCTTTAGAGTAGTTTTCAGTTTCTTTGTTCCATTGTGGTTGTGTCTTAACAAAAGCAGAAATAGTTTCACGCAACCATTGTGTTGATTTTTCAGCCTGAATCTTTTGTTCAATCTTAACTTGGATATCCTTAGCAGCAACATTCAAAGTTTCTTGCTTATCTGTGCTAGTGTATTTAGCATCCAAGTTAAATACTTTAGACATGTAGTTCAAGTAGTTAACTTGTGTATCTACATTTGGCCACCAAGCCATCAAAAGTGGACGGAAATCTTCTGCAGTTGATGCTTGCCAAGTTACACCATCTTTGATGATAGAAGCTGGACGGTACCAGCTATCTGCAGTCAAATAACCATCAATCAATTCAAAGCTAGCTTCAGATGAATCGTAGGCACGGTTATTTATTGAGAAACCATCAACAATATTTGTTGTTCCTGGTGTGAAAGAGTATGTTGATGAGCTTGTAAGGGCACCATCTTTACCGAAGTAAAGCAATTGACCATTTACAGTAATGGCAAAGTTTTCTTTGTGTGAACCATCTTCATTAACATAGTAATATTTACCATCAATGTTTTTGATGTTTTTCAAGGAAAGCGCAGCTTCTACTTCTGAATCTTTCAAAGCAGCTTCTGGCGCTTTAACTTCTGTGTTTACAACTTCAGCCTTCACTGTTGCTGGTTGTTCTTCTGCTTTTTCAGTTGTAACAGCTGGTGCATCTGTTGTCACAACTGCTTCTTTATTTGGAACAGCTGCCACCGCTACATCAGAAGTTGTTGCTGTTGTAGCTGCTTCAGCTGTTGCTTGTGTGTTCGTTGTAGTTGCTGTTTCGACGGCATTTGTTTCTTTAGCAGGCGTTAAAACATCTGCTTCTTTTGTATTTGTACGTTTATCGACTTCTTTGGTTGCTTCTGTAGAAGTAACTAAATCGGCTGTTGTATCTAAATTTGGTTGAGTTACTATCTTATCTTGAGTTTCATCCGCTGAAACTGAAGATGTTGTTGCAGACAATCCTCCTACGACAGTAGCAAGTGCTGCAGAGGCAACTGCAATTGTGACCCATTGCTTCTTAACTTTATGAAGCTTATAGTGTACCTTATTTTCCATTATAATTTTCCCCGTGATTTTATTTGTCAAAATCAGACTGAAATCTATCCGATTTCAAACAATTACATTATATCATTATTTTCTAACTATTTCTCGAATTAATTGTTTTTTTATAAATTATATGTAACATAACAGCAACATTAGAAAAGTTTT
>NZ_CM002133.1:971004-986766 GCF_000448665.1 Streptococcus sp. HSISS2
CCTCCTACGACAGTAGCAAGTGCTGCAGAGGCAACTGCAATTGTGACCCATTGCTTCTTAACTTTATGAAGCTTATAGTGTACCTTATTTTCCATTATAATTTTCCCCGTGATTTTATTTGTCAAAATCAGACTGAAATCTATCCGATTTCAAACAATTACATTATATCATTATTTTCTAACTATTTCTCGAATTAATTGTTTTTTATAAATTATATGTAACATAACAGCAACATTAGAAAAGTTTTGTAACACACCTATTTCATAGGCTTTCAATTCTCATTTTCATATCATTTGATAAGTAAAACTATTTTCTATAAAAACCACTAAAACCCTTGATACAATGGCTTTTACAACGATTCTGACTCAAAATTGATATTTGTCAGATTTTTTTCTTTAAGGAGCAAAAAAGGCAAAATTTCTTTAAACGATTCTCGTTTTCAAGAAATTTCACCTATAAATTCATGTCAAATCATATCGTTTTTCACTTAATCTCTCAGATTAAGATTAGATTGATTGATTATTTATCAAAATCAGCATAACCATTTTCATCGAAGAAGACAGTCTTACCGTCTTGGAAAGTGATCCATGTGTTTGTCACACGTTCTCCAAGAACTGATTCGTAGTATTCCACTCCTTTTGGTGTGCTGATTGGGCTACCTTTAACTTGACGTCCCAAATGATCAAAGTAATACTCTTTACCATCGATATTTTGGCGTCCTGTTACAGCCTTACCATCTTTGAAGTAGTACCAAACATTGTTACCAGTTGTCAAGAAACGGTTATTGAGACGCTCCCCTGAATCTTTATCATAGTAAGAAAGTGAACCATCAGCATTCTTAACAAAGTCACCTTTAACTTGGCTACCATCTTCTTTGAAGTAATAGTTTTTACCACCAACGCTATACGCACCTGTCACGATTTCACCATTATCTTTGGCGTAGTACCATGTCTTACCACCATCAAGAGTGAAGAAATCAGATTTAACTTGGCTTCCATCAGCATTGAAGTAATAGTTAAGGTGGTCAATTGTTTGACGACCTGTGGCGAGGTTACCATCCTTATCAGCATGGTACCACTTGCCGTTTACTTCGAAGAACTTGTCTTTAACCTTGTAACCATTATCTACAGTGTAGTAGCTAATCTTGCCATTTTCAGTAACAAATTCACCTTTAACTTGGGCACCATTTGCACGGAAGTAGTATTCGTGACCATCCAAAGTAAGGGCACCTGTCACATTTTTACCAGCTGCATCACGGTAGAACCATGTTGAGCCATCTGTTGTGTAGAATTCACCCTTCTTAGCTTGTGCATAGCCTTGATCATTGAATTCATACCAGATACCATCGATTTCAGCCCAACGATTTGTGTAGGCATTACCTGAATTTTTATCGAAGAAGTAGAGTTTTCCGTCTGGAGTAACATACTTAGTACCTTTAGCTTGGAAGCCATTTTCATCAAAGTATTGCAATCCTCCACCAGCATGAGTCAAGCCAACAGCCATTTCTCCAGTTGGTGAGAAATAACGGAATTTAGCTTCTGTTTCTGAAGTACCTTCTTTCGGTACATCGAATACAAAGTAACCATCTTTGTACTGCTCACCAAAGCTACCAAAGTAATAATATTTACCATCCTGTTGATAAATAGAATCACGAAGCTGGATACCGTTTGGCAAGAAGAAATAAGTCTTACCATCGACATCTTGACGACCAGTTAACATATAACCTTCTTTATCGAAGTAATAGTAATTTCCAGCATATTTAATGAAGGCATTCTTAGCTTGGAAACCACTATTATCAAAGTAGGCCATACCCTTACCATCATAGTAGAAACCTGTCTTACCACCTTGATCTGTCAAAGGTTTTGGCAAGAAGATACCATTATCAGTAACTTGATAGTAGCGACCAGTAGCATCGTTACTGAGAACATAACGACTACCACGACCAAGGATATTAGTACCATTCATGTACTTAGCAGACCATTGCTTGATTTTAACAGATGGATCAATCTTCTTACCAGTTGATATCATCACATCTTCAAACAACTGTGGATATTTCTTTTGGAGCTCATCAAGGAACTCACCACCATATTGAGCTTGGAAGTCCTTACCTGATGATTTAGAATTTGCAACATATAAAGTGTTATTGATATAAGCATTGGCCTTTGGAGTACCATAACTATTAGCACGTGTTGCTGTTACAACTTCTTGTCCTGGCAATTGGTAAAGTTGATCTGGAACCCAGTCAGCAATTGCTTGAATACCTTGCTTGTGAAGGGCTTTAAGTGCATCACGAAGATCTTCTTTAGAACCGTATTTGTTATTCTTGCTCATGGCAAGGTCATATCGGTCAGTAAAGGCATAACCATTTTGGATAACAGAATCAAGGAAGGTACGGTCATCAGCCGATACAAATTGAGGAGCCATCTCGAATGATGTGATTCCCCATGACTTGAAGAGTTCTGCATTTTCTGCAATCAATTTATTAGTATATTGGCTATCTTTTTCAACAAAATCTTGGAAGTTTGAGAAACCTTCATAGATAACTTGTGAGTCCAATGCTTCAGTAGCAGAAAATGTCTTGTCAAGTTTCTTATCTGAACCTTTAACACGGATATCTTGGTTATCAGGCGCACCTACTGGTACCCAAACACCAAGATAACCTCTCATATCAACAGTTCGATACCCCTTGATTTCATCTCCACTGAAAGTCAAGTTCCCTTCAGCATCAGTGTATTTAATTTTTCCAGCTGCTGCCGCATCATTTTCGTAAGTGACAATTCCCTTATCAGTACCAAGAAGTAATGGACGGTAGGCTTGGTTAGCATGAAGTTTACCCATGTTAACTTTCAAAGTACCATCACCCAGTGAGAAATCCTGATTATTGGCAATAAGTGTCAACATACCAGAATGTTTACTTGTTTCTGCTACACCCGTAGTTTGGTCAGCAGTCATAATATCTTTACCGTAACGAACAGATGACAAGATTTCTTTTCCATTGAACGTGTCGACTTTCATCGATTGTCCACCTGAAACATATTTCATACGGTTCTTCAAGAGCGTTGTGATAGCATCGTAGTAAGGAGACTTGGTAGCCATATATTGGCCGTTATCCGTATAGAGATCTCCATAATAAACACGAGTTACCTGCTCCATATTTTGAAGAATCAAAGCATAGGCAGCTGGAATATTGTTAATAGTATAACGTTTTTCTGCCTTCTTCATATCTTCATTATAGATTTCAAAGGCACGTTTCAATTCAGCATCAGTCATGGTATAACCATCTGATTTTGGATTGATCTCTTTTTGAACAATATCACGAATGATATCTTGAACAAGGTTATCATGAGCACGTGCAAAGATATAGTTAGCTTGTGTATCTCCATACTTACTATTATTTGTACGGTCTGTCAAACTGCTAGTAATCAAATCTTTCAATGAAGAGCCCGATCCATAAAGTGCACCCATAATTGCATAACGAAGGTTATTATCCATGGCAAGGGCTGCACCATCATGTTTTTGATTATAAGCATTATCATTTAAATCCCAAGCTTCAAGGATAGAAATGTGAGCGAGTGCATTGGCTTCAGATTTATCCACACCAAAGGCTGCTCGGAAGTAGTTTGTATAAACTTGGAGAAGGTCAGCATCGACATTGTCAACTGCATCAACACGGATACCATCAAAGTTAGCATCCTTATCACCCATAACAATTGATCCCCAGTTCACAAGATAGTGAATTTGGTTCAACTGCTCAGCTTGCACAACTGGATTTGAGTTATCAACGTCATTGGCAAGTAGGAATTCATAACCACCCAAGTATCTTCCTGTACCATTTAGAGAACCATCTTGGTTACTTGGTGTACGGTTAAGCAAACGGTAATCAGAATTTGCCCAAGGTGTCTTGTCATTATTGACATAAAGAAGAGCTCCCCCTTGAAGGTGGTCAGCAAGGGTATAGTTTTCAGTTGTAGTATTCCACTGGTCTTGTTCTTTTACAAAAGACTCAATTGCTTGACGAAGCCATTCAGTTGATTTTTTAGCTGAAATTTCTTGTTCAATCTTAATTTGAATTGTCTTAGCAGCTGCATTCAATTCAGATTGACTTTGGCTGGTTGAATAAGTTGCGTTAAGGTTAAAGTGTTTAGAGAAAGTATTGAGGTAGGCAACTTGTGTATCTACATCAGGCCACCATGCCATCAAAAGTGGACGAAAGTCTTTCTCAGTTGATACACGCCATTTTTCACCATTTTCCAAAATAGTGACTGGACGGTACCAGCTATTAGGTGTCAAATAACCATCTACCAACTCAAAGCTTTCTTCTTAGAATCGTAAGCACGGTTATGTGAAGAGAAAGCATCAACTAGATTAGTTGTACCTGGTGTGAACGAGTGTGTTGATGTGCTTGTCAAAGCACCATCTTTACCAAAGTAAAGCAACTGGCCATTAACTGAAACAGCAAAGTTTGTTTTGTATGAACCATCTTCTTTGACATAATAGTATTTACCATCAACTTGTTTGATGTTGTCCAAAGAGAGTGCTGCTGTTTCTTCTTTTTCAGTAACACCAGATTTTGGTTTTTCAGCTACTGTAAGCGTTGTATCTGTCGCAGTCGCAGTTGTAGCTGGTGCTTCTGTTGTTGCATCATTTACTACTGCTGCACGATCAGTTGTTGCTGGTACTGCAGTATTAGCACTTGTATCTGCTGCAGTGCTTGCTGCCGCAGGAGTTTCGACTGTTATAGTATCAGCAGCCTTGTCAGTTGTTACTGCTGTCGCATCTGTCGTAGCAGTTGCTGCTGGAGCGGCTACTTCATGCGTTTCAACGACAACATCGCTTTCAGCTGTCGTAGAGGCAACTGGTTTCGTTGTTTCATCGGCTGAAACCTTTTGATTAGCTACTGTAGCACCACCTACGATAGAGGCAAGTGCTGCCGAAGTGACGGCAATCGTCACCCACTGCTTCTTAACTTTGTGAAGCTTATAATGTACCTTTTTCCCATTTTAGGTCCTCTTTTCATTTTCCTAGTTTGAATGAAATCTACATAATTCAAACAATTTCATTATAGCATATTTTTTTCAGCCATTTCTTTACTTTATCATTCCAGTTTCGTTTTTTAACCATAACTTAAATTGATTAGCAATATTTCTAATCTAAAAAACTACCGAAATCACGTGACGGTAGTCTATGGTTTATAAGTTGTATTTTAAAGCCTTCAAGGGCTGCCCCAAGCTTAAGAGATGACATATTTCTATTATGGTTTGGAATGTTGAAACCGTTTATTAAGCAAATACAAGAGTATGTTGGACCCTATAGCTGACTAAAAAGAGTAAGGTTTCTGTCTAAAAGACTAGAACAGAGGAGGACAATAACTAAACGAGAAAGCTTTAAAATACTAGGAGTATTTTTCATCATAGGACATCCTTCCTTTCCTCAATGATTTGTATAAATAAGCACACCTAATCTTTCAAAATAAACGAGCTTTCTTCACTCCTATTATAGCATTTTAAAGCGCTTTCTCATTGTAGTTAGAAGGACAAAATCATTAGAATTCCTCTAGCAAAAAAGCCTGAATCATCACTTCAGGCTTTTCATCTTAGTTCAAATCGGTTGAGATAATCCTCAATAATCCGTTACTTCTTTTCGGTCATGGAACATTGCTTTGTTTGCCCTGACGGGCTTTAAGTACGGCTTCAACGTCTTCAGGGCTGACCCCTGTTTCAACGAGCATGACTGCTAGGTGATAGAGGACATCTGCAGTCTCATTGGCAATTTCTTCTTTATCAGCATTTTTGGCCCCAATCACAACTTCTGTCGCTTCTTCGCCAACCTTTTTAAGAATCTTGTCTAGTCCCTTGTCAAAAAGGTAATTGGTATAAGACCCTTCTTTGGGATTCTTTTTACGATCTAAGGCTTCCTTATAAAGTGTTTCTAACATAGCTACTCCTATCTGTCTTGTCTGTCATCATATATATCCGTAAAGAAACAGCTGTGGGCTCCTGTATGACAGGCTGCTCCTTCTTGTTCCACGGCGATAAGCAAGGTGTCCTGATCACAGTCAGTCTTGATGCTTTTGACATGTTGGAAATGACCAGATGTGGCTCCCTTATGCCAAAGCTCATTTCTAGAACGGCTCCAGTAATGCATTTGTTTGGTCTCTAGGGTCAACTGATAGGACACCCTTTTTCTTTGTGGCTTGTTTTAATGAACTGATATAACTTCAGTTTTAGAGCATGATTTTGAGCGATTAGTCTTTGTTTAGGTTCTCCTGTAACCAACTCCTTTCTAATTCTCTCAGTTTTTTTAAGAATTCACTTTCATTCTGACTAATCTCAAGCCTTCTTTCAAGTTCTTTGATCTTACGATTCGCCTTTTCTAACTCGGTTAAGCTATCTTCACTAGGCTTTCGACCGCGATTGTCGTTTAGCCCTTCTAGCCCCTTAAGTTTGTACTTTCTACACCAGTTGTAAACCTGAGCATAACTACAGCCAAATTTTTGAGCGGTCTCCTTATAATTAGAGTCATGATCTAAACAATAGTTAACGATTTCTAAACGTTCTTCTTTCGTTGTTTTTCTGCTAGTCATATGATAAACCTCCGGAATAGGATTGTAATCCTTTAGTTCTTTATGACTATTATACCTGAAAACCCATTGTCTGATTTGTTCATGACTTCTTAGCCCAAATTTTCTAGCTAATTCTTGAAGGGAACCTTCTCCTGTTAAATAGGCTTCAATGCATTTTAGCTTAAACTCTGTAGAATAATTTTGGTTATGCTTTAGAGACTTTAGCCCCTCGTGCCCTTGATATTGATAGGCTGTAGCCCAGTCTTTAATAGTACAAGGATTGACCCCAAACTGACGAGCTAGTTGAGAACAGGAGGCTTTACCTTCAAGATACCAGGTAACAGCCCTCAGCTTGCCTTCAAAAGAAACCTTACTTTTTCTAGACATAATAAAAATCCTACTTTCGTAAACAGTACTTTATGTATTTTTACTGTCTACTTAAGTAGGACTATATCACCTTGCCCCAAGCTCTTATTTTTAAGCCAGTTTTTTAGGTCTGATAATACCAGTTATCAAGCTCAAGCAAAGCAGTCCTACAGCAACGTACCAATAGGGCATATCCACGCTAGTCGTACGGCCTGACACTTCAACAATTCCCTTAACCAGACAGGCACTGGCGACAACAGCGATGGCTGAATTAAAGAGAAGTTTTGAGGCACGATTTCTTACCCAAGACATTTCCACCCCTGTTAGCAGATAAATCAAAGCTCCAGCCAATGGTGCAAAGAACATCATACGCATAAACATAGATGATTCACCATAAGAAAAGCGCTCATAGACAAAGGTAAATACTAAGCTAAAAATGGTTAGACCAATGTAGGTGAAAAAGTGTTTGCTGGCTGATTTTTTAGTAACCGATGTAAACAATATCGCTCACCGCCCTTTCTGAAATTTTATTTCCGTTTGTGGTTGGCTTATTAATGACTTGACCATTAAAATACATGGTTGATGAGCCACCATCATCAAGGTTGTAAGCTGTCGTCACGCCATAAGATTTCATCAATTCTGCCATTTCATACAGAGTCAACCCTGACGACTCACTGGTACGACCATCCGAGACAATGACAATATAGTGCACACTACCATCACTTTCTTCGATAACTCCGATGGCTGTACGTGGATTGTCAGCCATGGCTTGACCGACCTCCTCATTTTCTGAGACAGCTACCTTACCATTTTCAACCAAGGTTGGACCAAAGGCAAAGGTATTAACCACACCTGAATCGACCAGTTTTTGAGCCGTTGTATCGCTCTCCTTAAAGGTCTTGAAGCTACCGTCTGAGTAAACCGCTAGATCCTCATAGTCACTGTTTCGATCCGTATCACGATAGACTTGGCCATTTTTAATCACATAGCCTGACTGGTTAGCCCCATAATAGTCACCATTGATGGCAAAAATAGCATTATTTTGTTGGGCAATACTTGAAGTGGTGTCAGTAATATTGGTACCATAGGTGTTTTGTGCCAATGCCGTTTTAAGGTAGTCCGCACTTGAAAGTTTGATATCAGCAACATAGTAAGTGGTATCACTGGTTTTACCCGTCGTGATTTCAATTTCCATATTGTCATCTTTATAAGTCGTATCCGTCTTAGTGACCTTACCAGTGCTGGTAGATGCTGTCGACGAAGCTGTGCTTGGGCTAGTCGTATTAGCTGAAACCGTTGAGACTGCCGAGGGAATGACAAAGACCTTTAAAAGGGAATAGACATTTGCCCCCATCAGAAAAAGGGTGAAGAGTAAGGCATAAGCATGCCTTTTTAAGAATTTCATAGAAGACCTCCAATTTTAAAAGATAAGATCGAAACCGTAAGTTCCTTTTACTTGAAATTAGCATAACAAGGAAAGCTTAAAGTCTTCTATAAATCCCATAACCACGCCTTTCGTTTAAGTTTTGCTTAAGAAAAGACAGCCTCAACTGAAGCTGTCTACGTTAGATAATCATATCTTCTGTAATGTCAAATTCTCTCAAGAGCTCCTGAATCTTATCAAAGTTCAGACGGAAATGCTCTAACTTATGCCCATCAGAGCCAATAGAATACTTACGACATCCCATGTCCTTGACCAGACCTAAGGCATAACGATAGAGATCTTCATGGTGATAAAGGTACATGCTCTTTGCATTCAGCTCAAAAGCCAAATCATTAGCCATCATTTTCTGGAAAATACGTTTAAGCTGCTCCTCATAGGCTTTTAGCTCATCAACAGTCACCTCAAACAGGCGGAAACCATAGTCAAAGTGGGCTAGGACATCTGCATCTACTCGACCAATAGCATACTCCAACTTATCTAGATATTCTCGAATGATGCTGGTCTTATCCATATCAGCTACCTCATCATCAAGATAATCATTGACCCCATTATGGTGAACCGAAAGCAGTTTGAGATCATAGTCCTTCCCATCCAAAAAGGCCAAAATATCCTTTTCTCTAGGCTGATAATAACCGATTTCGATACCACGTTTAATACGATTGCCATACTTGCGATTAAGACTTTCAATCTCACGACTATAGGCCTCGTACTCAGGTACATCATCCTGTTTGGTATAAGGATTAGAGAGATCATAATGCTCCGTCGTTACAATCTCGCCATCAAAATGTGTTAAATAATCAGTAAAGTCCGCATCCGAATCATAGGAATGATGGGTATGCAAATGGTTATCACGAATCGTCATCATTACTCCTTATTCTTTAAATACCGTTTAAGCTGCTTATGGGCAAGACAAGTCAAAGTTACCATGATGCCCTCGTAGATAAAAAAGAAAATCACAAAACATTGAAGGAAATAGTCTTCAGGCAAAACATTAATAATCGGATCCAATAGTGGATTAAAGAGCCAACTGCTATCTCCAGGAAAAAGGGCTTCATGAAAGAGCGTAAAAAACTCATCAAATCCAAGAAAAAGACCCACAAGGCCGATCAGGACTGGCAAAACAGCAAGACTCAGATAAAGTCTACGATAAAGACCAAAGGTCCCCTTCTTCACATTTCGCCAAAGAAAGGTCACAGCTGGATAAGCCAGTAGGATAACTAGCCCCTGAACCAAGTGAAAGAGCCACTTGACATCATGAAAATGCTTAAGCCCACTCTCCGACGATGGAAAATCAGGCATGGACAGATGACCAACCCAAGGAAAGGTCAGGTACTGCATGAGGATATTGAAATTATGCCAGAGCTCTGTCTTGCCAAGAATGACATAGTCCAAAAGATGCATCCAGTCAATATCAAAATAATAAAAGCCCCATGCCAGATAAATCGTCACTAAGATAGACAGGGCCAAGAGCCAAATCGGAGTCAGAATAGCCTCAATCTTAGTTCGCATCAAAATCCCACTCCGCTAGACTAGAAAGTACATGGTCGGGTTTTACTGGTAAATTCGCAACCTCTTCTGCCTTGGTAAATCCAGTTGTCACAAGAAGTGTTGGAAAGTCATTTTTAATGCCAGCTGTAATATCAGTCAAGTAATTATCACCAACCACGATAGTTTGGCTACGTTCTGTCCCAAGGATTTCAAGAGCCTTGTTCATGATAATAGCTTTAGGCTTACCAATAATGATTGGTTTCACACGGGTAGCCGCCTCGATAAGAGCTAAGAGGGAACCAGCACCTGGAAGAAGACCACGTTCAGTTGGGATATTCAAATCTGGGTTAGTTCCAATAAATATAGCCCCTTTGTGGATGGCAAGCGTTGCTTTAACCAACATTTCATAAGTGACTTCACGATCCAAGCCCACCACAACATAGGCAGGATTTTCCTCATCTACCGTATATCCCGCTTCCGCAATAGCAGATTTAAGCCCAGTCTCACCGATAACATAAACCGTCTTGCCACGATTCATATCGTTCATGTAGTCAACTGTCGCCAAGGTTGCTGTATAAATAGTTTCAAGAGGCGTTTCTAATTCGCATTGATTACGCAAAAGTTCTTGGACCATTTCTGGTGTACGCATACTGTTATTAGTTACAAAAAGATAAGGAATCTGGCGCTTCTGCAATTCCTTAACAAAAGCCTCCCCTTCAGGAATACGGTCCTTACCCTTGTAAATGGTTCCATCTAAATCAATCAAATAACCCTTATATGTCATCTTACTCGTCTCCTATTTCCTTCCATTGGATGATGGCATGAGCATGAATATTGCCATCAACACAAATCTGATGTTGACTACTCAAACTTTCTTGGTCAAACTCGTAACCTGAATAAATTTCTGACCCATGATGAATCTCTTTCACATACTTAAGATCAATGTGGGCTGGCGTGTACTTGGTCAAAAAGTCCAAATCGAAAACATCCAACATCCACTCCAAATACTTACTATTGTTAACGTGACCATTCATGTCTAAGTCAAAATAGCGCACACGGTATAAGGTATCAACGGGATTTTCCAAAACCTTGTAGCGAGGACCTCGAAGCAACTTTTTAGTCTTTTCAGCTTCATAAGGCGCCACCAACTCGTCTGGAACCTCAGCTACCTTACGAGTCTCATAATCCATGAGGGCAAAAGTGGTCTTAAAGAGCATGATTTGCTGACCAGCTTCATCAGTGATGTAAAAATTACGGTAACAGAAAATCTTATTATAGGAAATAGCTTCCGTTGTAATGGTTACTTTTTCATTGTAGCGAGGCAGGCGGTCAATTTCGATAGCATAATCTGTCACAATCCAAACCAGACCATATTGCTCAAAAACTGCGTCATCTGCATTACCAAGAGACTCAGACTGCATGGCTGATACTTGCAAGGAAAATGCCAATAAGTGTGGTAATTTCACCTGATGTGTAATATCCGTCTCATAAAACGGAATCTGATAAGGAATACTAAACTTTAATCCCATCTAATCCTCCAATATAAATTGCTCAGCGACATTATCTCCCAGAAAGAGGCCCCGTTTGGTCATACGAACCACATCTGGATCCTTAACCAAAAGCCCATCTGCTTGTAGTTTTTCCACAATGTCCCCATAAGTATCTGCAAATGATAAGCCAAACTTCTCTTCAAACCGTTTGATAGATACGCCTGATTTTTTCCGTAAGCCAAGGAAGAACTCCTCCTCCATCATCTCCGCCTTAGTCAGATGCTCCTCGTGAAGTCTAGCATGCCCATCCTCTGCTATAGCCTTTAGGTAATGCTGGATAGGCCCTCGATTACGGTAACGGACACCATTGACATAACCAGAGGCCCCAGCACCAACACCATAATACTCATCATTATTCCAATACATGAGATTATGTCGACTCTCCATCCCAGGTTTGGTAAAATTGGAAATCTCATAATGCTCAAAACCATTTTTTTCCAACTCTTGGATAATATAGTCAAACATCTCTGCTTCCAAATCCTCAGTTGGCAGATTGAGCTTACCCCGACGCATCTTATTCATAAAGACCGTGTGATGTTCCAAGATCAAACTGTAGAGACTTAGGTGTGGAATATCCAGTTCTATAGCCTTTCTCACATTTTCCTTAACCTGATCCATGGTTTGACCAGGTAGGGCATAAATGAGGTCAATGGAAATATTATGAAAACCAGCAGCCTTCAAACTATCAATACTTTCATAAATTTGTGCTTGATTGTGACTGCGACCAATTTGACGCAAATGCTTGTCATCAAAGGTCTGAACCCCTAGAGACACCCGATTAACAGCAGATTTTTTGAGTACTTCAATCTTATCAACCGTCAAATCCCCAGGATTGGCCTCAATAGTAAATTCCTCCAACTTAGACAAATCCAAGTTCTTCTGAAGATTGCTTAAAAGATAGTCCAATTGCTCGGCAGAAATAGCTGTCGGTGTCCCACCACCAATGTAAAGGGTGCGAAGTTCCTTGATATCTAAAAGCTCCCACTCACGAATCAAAGCCCGTAGGTAGTCATCAACGGGCTGATTTTTAATAAATACCTTGGAAAAGTCACAATAATAACAAATTTGTGTGCAAAATGGAATATGCACATAGGCTGACGTTGGTTTTGTTTGCATGTAACTATTCTACCATTTTTTAAGCAGAAATGAGACCTTGAAAAAGAAGAGTTTGACGCAAAAAGAAGCTATCTCTTCAGATAGCCTCTTCCTATTATTTTGTTAATGAGAATGGGAAAGCTTTGTAGTTACTATAATCAAAGCTTGGTCCCAAATCAGAGATGAATTGGACTGGCGTGTAGGTTCCATTTTCAAGAATAAAACCAGGCTTAGCTTGGAAACCAGCTCCCCCTAGTCCAGTAATACCAGGAAGCAAGGTTGAAAAATCGCCACCTTCCCAAACGTAGAGATTACCAGAAATTTGGACGGCTTTAGCAGTCGTTGAACTTTGACGGTAAGGTTCGTAATCAACATTGAAATTAGCTTTTGAAGTGATGTTCCCATCAGCATCAACTGTAAAACTAATGTCTGTTGCTTGAGGACTGGTACCAGTCCAAGTTCCCACTAATGCTGCTGGAACAGGAGCGTCGCTTTGGCTATCCCTTGTTGTTTGACTAGACTTGTTTGACTCAGATGCAGCACTACCACTTGTTCCTCCTTGAGCATCATTTCCAGCTGTAGCTTGATTTTTTGAAGAGCTAGCTTCAGGAGTACTCGCTTCTTCTTGACCTTGAGAATCCTTTGAAGATGAATCCTCTGTCTTAGACTTTTTAGCAGATTTCTTCTCAGATGCTTTTGTTTTTGCTGATGACTTCACAACTTTAGAAGTTGACGTTGTAGATGATGCTGCGGTGTCTTTTTCTGACTTAGACCCACATCCGACAAGGCTTGCAGAAACAGCTACTGACAGCAAAACAAGTGAACAAACACGGATAACTTTATCTTTCATTTTCATAAACCTCTTTCTATATGTCTATTATATCTATTTTGTTACAAAAATCAAGCATTGTTTGTAATTTTGTAACATTTATGTCATTATTTGTATCCTTGTCTTAAGTTAATGTCGTATTTACAAGTAAAAAAAGCCCATCACTCCTAGAGGAATGATAGACTTCTGCATCTTATTTAGGTACTTCTTACCTGCTAGAGGTATCCTAATTACTATTTGTCTTCTCTTTCGATATAACCCGAATAGAGATCTCCATAGCTATCCTCTAAGATAACAATGCGCTTGCCACCATCTACAACTGCTAAATAGTAGGAACTTCTCTCATCGTGGTAGATATCATTAACACTCTTAGCCTGATAACCATGTGACTTAAGAGACTTCTGTATTTTATCAAATGCTTTCTGCACCTTATCATTATCTACTTTACCTGATTTGTTCACCAGATATTCTCTTAAAGGTTTAGCAATTAAGATATCTGTATCATCAGAATCTGTAGATATAACACCATTTTCAGAGATAGTAGCTTTTCCTTCGGCGTCATCATCCTCATCAAATTTCTTCCAGTTACCAACAAAGGCTTTTGGAACCTCCGCCTTATAAAAAAGACATCTCTTTTTAAATTCTTTAGTGTTTGATCCGTGGGAAAATACTTCTGATAAGCCTATGTCTAAAATGACATTTGTTCCATCCTTCTGAACCAGATTATAGTAGCCATATCGTTCAGTCTTAACCAGTATGATCTCTTTTGTATGAAATTGGTACTTCTTGTCAAAATCAGCAATAGATTTTAGTTTTGAATCACTTACCGCCTTTATGCTTCTTTCAAACTCTTGTCGAACCTTCTTACCGAGAGTAACTTCTTTAATATTATCTTCCCTATAGCCAGTAAAAAGTTTTGAATTCTTTTCTTTTAAATCATAAACAAGCCCGTCATTATTACCATTTACCCACAAGCCACCCAAGTTTGTTCCTTTGGAAGAAAACAAAAAGAGGCCAAGACTTGTTGCTACAACAAGAAATAAAGCAATCCCAAGACCAATAAAAGTCTTCTTGCCAAACTTTTTCTTCTTAACAAAGACCATTTGTTGTGAATAAGCTGGGTTAACCATTTGACCAGTCATTTGATTTGGTAAGGGCATGGCTCCTTCAGTCACAGAATTTCCATTGTTGGAAAAAGTAGCTTGTTTTCCTTCTATAACAAATTCACCATTTAGAAGGGCCTGCTGACACTCCTGAATAGTGGGCTTACGATTATTAATCGCTTCAAAATATTCAATCCATTCTTTTCTATTCATCATCTCTCCTAATATTTCTTAATAGAAAAATCTATCACTAGCTTGGAAGTGATAGATTTTCCAATTATTTAAGCACTTCTTGTGTCTTAGCGTAGTTAGCTTCAACAGCTTCTTTTTCGGCTTTCCACCAGTCTTGGTGATCTGTGTACCACTTGATTGTTTCTTCCAAACCTGATTCAAAGTTTGTGAATTGTGGTTCCCAACCAAGTTCTTCACGCAATTTTGTTGAGTCAATAGCGTAACGCAAATCATGACCAGCACGGTCTGTTACACGATCGTAAGCATCTTTGGGTTGCCCCATTTTTTCAAGGATAAGCTCGAGCACTTCCTTGTTGTTCTTTTCACCATCGGCACCAATCAAGTAAGTTTCACCGATACGACCTTTAGTGAGGATAGCCCAAACACCAGTTGAGTGGTCGTTAGTGTGAATCCAGTCACGGACATTTTACCTTCACCATAAAGTTTTGGTTTAATCCCTGACAAGATGTTGGTGATTTGACGTGGGATGAATTTTTCGATGTGTTGGTATGGTCCATAGTTGTTTGAGCAGTTTGAAATAGTTGCCTTAACACCAAATGAACGCACCCATGCTTTAACGATAAGGTCTGAAGCAGCCTTAGTTGATGAGTATGGTGATGATGGGTTGTATTTTGTTTCTGCTGTGAATTTTCACCAGGACCTTCACCGTGTCCAGGAAGATCTTCACGCAATGGAAGGTCACCATAAACTTCGTCTGTTGACACGTGGTGGAAACGAATATCGTATTTACGAGCAGCTTCCAAGAGTGTGTAAGTACCAATGAAGTTTGTGTGGATAAATGGTGATGGGTCGTTCAATGAATTATCATTGTGGCTTTCAGCCGCATAGTGGACAATAGCATCAGCCTTAGCAGCCAATTTATCAACCAATTCAGCATCAGCAATGTCCCCTACAACCAATTCAACACGGTCACCAAGGATTTCTTCAATGTTAGCACGGTTACCAGCGTAAGTGAGTTTGTCAAGGTACTAGTCACATGTACGTACTGGATAGATTGTTGTAGACATAGTGTACGAAGTTTGAACCGATGAAACCTGCACCACCGGTTACGATAATGTTTTTGTATTCAGTCA
>NZ_CM002133.1:988280-991582 GCF_000448665.1 Streptococcus sp. HSISS2
TAAGTTTGAACCGATGAAACCTGCACCACCGGTTACGATAATGTTTTTGTATTCAGTCATTTTTTCTCCAAATTTCTTTGTTCCTTAATCGTTCCTTTAGCTAGTGAAGGACGCCAGCAACCCTTCGGTTTCATGGCTAAATTCGGAGCCGAAGTCTCCGAATTTCCCTACAAGGTTCCCTAAGGGAATCTTGTTTTCACTAGGGCAGGAACAATCTTATAGCGCTCCTTGTAGTTGCGATTCTGATGTGCAAATTTCGTTCTTACAAATCCTCTGGTTTGAGTGGTTTAACGTCTTTGAGCAATGGGTGATTTTTGTCTGCTTCTGAGACTTCTGCTTCTTCCAAGTTTTCCCACTTGATATCAAGACTAGGGTCAGCGTAGTAGACAAAGGCGTATTTTGGTTTAAGTTCGAGTGCCCAGTAGTCATTCACAAGATAGCTGTAGGCGACCTTATCAGACAAAACTTGGAAACCATTGGCAACACCACGAGGAACGAAAATTCCTTTTGAGGCATCAATCACTGTTTGGTAGGTATTTCCAAAGGTTTCGCCCTCACGGAGGTCAACCCAAGTTCCAAGGACCTTTCCTTCATCTGCTACTGAGATGTATTTGTCCCATGGCTCAGCATGCAAGCCACGCAAAACATTTTTACGGGAGAAGGAAACGTTATTTTGCAATTTGCCTTCAGCAAAGAATGATTCTGGAAAACCAAGTGGCAACATCTTTTCCTTTTGGAAGTTTTCCTTGAACCAGCCTCGGTTATCACCATGCACTGGGATGTCAAATTCAATCATGCCTGGGATAGCATCAATCTTGTGTGCTGCAAGTTCTTTTCCAAAAATTGTTCAGTCATTATGCTTCTCCAATCAAACGGAGCAAATATTGCCCGTATTCATTCTTCTTAAGTGGTTGTGCCAATTCGAGGACCTGCTCTTTAGTAATGTAGCCCATGCGATAGGCAATTTCCTCAAGGTTAGCCACTTGAACATTTTGCAAACGTTGAACTGTTTCAATGTACTGAGCAGCTTGCAAGAGACTTTCGTGAGTGCCTGTATCCAACCAAGCAAAGCCACGTCCCATAAGTTCAACAGAGAGGTCACCACGTTCTAAGTAAGCCTTGTTAACATCCGTGATTTCAAGTTCGCCACGAGGACTTGGCTTGATATTTTGGCAATTTCCACAACATCATTGTCATAGAAATAAAGACCAGTTACAGCAAAGTTTGATTTTGGATGCTCAGGTTTTTCCTCGATTGAGATGGCATTCATATTGTCGTCAAATTCAACAACACCAAAACGTTCTGGATCCTTAACTTGATAACCAAAGACTGTAGCTCCTTTTTCCTTAGCTTCGGCACGTTGAAGCATAGCAGAAAGACCATTGCCATGGAAAATATTGTCCCCAAGAACAAGGGCAACACTATCATCACCAATGAAGTCTTCACCAATGATAAAGGCTTGAGCCAATCCATCTGGACTTGGTTGTACTGCGTAAGAAAGGGAAATACCGAACTCAGAACCATCACCAAGGAGCTCTTCAAAACGTGGAAGGTCCTGTGGTGTTGAGATGATGAGGATTTCCTTAATACCAGCCAACATAAGCGTTGATAGTGGGTAATAAATCATTGGTTTATCGTAAATCGGCATCAGTTGTTTTGATGCAGCACGAGTCAATGGATACAAACGCGTCCCTGAACCGCCTGCAAGAATAATACCTTTCATAAGAAGGCTCCTTTTTTCTCTAATATATTACCTATATTTTAGCATTTTTCAGCCCTCTTGTCACGGTAAACCCTATGTTCTTAAGCTTTCATTAAGAAAATCACAAGTGTCCATTTTCTTAATCCAATGAAAAAAGGATTTCGATTGAAACCCTTTTAGATTGAAGATAACCTCTTGTAGCACTTTCCTTAGAAAGCGTAATCATCATCTTCTTCAGTGCCTTTGTGCACTCATCCAGTCAAAGATACTGTTATAGGTTTGCCCATTGACACTAGCTCGAGAGCCACCGCCATAGGTTGGGTCAGTGGCTACCATACCACTATAACCATCCCAATTTTTCGTATTTTCAGGATGCTGAACGCCAATCACCTGGTCATGGAAGAAATAAATCCAAGCCCAATGCCCATCATACTCTGTACCAGGAAGATCAGTCCCGGTAGCTGTTTCAAAGTATGAAAACCATTTGTTAGAAGCTCCAGAGGTAATCAAACTCTTGTATAGAGGCAAGACACTATTTTCTGGTTGAACTGTTGCGTCTGCTTTCGTGTGAATCAACCACATAGGCTGGTCCTTCAGTTTATCAATCCCAGATTGGTCAACAGTTAAGGGAGCAGCAATTGGAATGAGAGCTGCAAAATAATCTGGATAGGTTGCTCCCATAGTCAAGACCATACCACCACCATTGGAAACCCCTGCAAGATAAATTCGTCCCTTATCTACCTCTGGGTGATTAGCTAGGTATGTATCAATGGTCTCTTTGAGTTGTGCTGCATTATCCGACCCCCAAGGTGTCTGCGTTTGAACAGCAAGCACATTGACCCCACGCGCCTGATCACCAGTTGTTAAGAAATGGCCTTGAATATCAGACTGGGTAAGCGCATAGACGTCATTTGAAAGAAGGGGGATATTCATATCTGTCCCTCTTTCACCAATGCCGTGTAGCCAGACTATCAAAGGTTTGGTGCTATTTCCTGTACCGGTTTGGGCACTATAAGCCGCATACTGCATATTACCTACCTGCCCTCGCTCATCGAAAACCTCCGTTGTTGGCATCAAACGATTATTGATGGCATCTTGCTCAGAAGACACCATTTGCGACTGACTACTACCTTCTGCCACTACTGACAAATCTTTCATCGATACCATATAACTTTCCAGCCATTGGTTAGTCCAAGTAGAAAGGTTAAAATACATAGGTTCAGCATTTCCACCCATGTTGTAGCGATTATAAGAAGGTAGGCTCAATTCAAGCGTCACGTACTTGCTGTTATCATAATAGACCACATGCCCCTGATCGTCGGACACATAAGAATTCGTCACCTGACGACTAACTCCTGCTGTTGTAACCTGGGTTGAGCTGTGGACAACCTCTGGCGTTACCTTTTGATTAAATTCAAAGATAACCTTGGTCACAGCTGGCCCAAACTCATAACTTTCCAAGACAATACTTGTCTTTGTTACAGCCAAGTCTTCGGCTGCTACTGACTTTACTGACAGGCCTAAACTGATAGCCAACAAGGCTAGTAAGACAGCCATATAAATTTTAACTTTTTGGAACATAGTCCCCTCCCATTTTTTA
>NZ_CM002133.1:993216-994351 GCF_000448665.1 Streptococcus sp. HSISS2
CCCTCCCATTTTTATTAGTATTCACCTACAAGCGATGAACACTTAATATTTATCATCTTCTAATTAAATAAGAAATAGGTGTTCTGTATTCTAATAAAAATCAGCTAGCCTTTCTCGATAGTGAGAGAAAGCTAACTGATTCTGAATATTTTGGGAAGGATAACTAGTCTTAATCCTGTTTCTTAATGTAATTAGCGACTGGATAATCTGCACTGTCCAAGTTACCAGGTCGGTTCATGGCCAAATCAACCAGATTTTTTCCAATCAATGGCCCTGTTGTAAGACCAGAGGAGCCTAGACCTGAAGCAACGAAGACGTTTTTAAGCTCTGGAACTTCTCCAAAGAAAGGTGAGAAGTCACTCGTGTAGGCTCTCGTTCCCACACGTTCCGAGAAGGACTTGGCAGTACTTAAGTCAGGGAAATAGGTCTTAGCCTCCTCCTCCAGAACTTCTAAAACAGCTTCATCAACCGTCAAATCAAAGCCTTGATCATTTTCATGACTGGCACCTACCGAAATCTTTCCACCCGCAAATGGAATGACATCTAATTCGCTCTCTGGCATCAGAACTGGTAATTTACCAGTATCCATGCCCTTAAAGAAATAGTCTCGTAACTGACCTTTTTGAGGACGAACATCCACTTCAAAACCAAGGGGTTCAAGCGTTTGACCTAGCCAGGCACCACAAGCGAGGATGACCTTATCAAAAGTTTGACCATCAATCTCATAAGTACCATCGTCAAGAGGAGAGAGTGTAACTTGACCTTCTAACTTTTCAAAACCAGAAGCCTTAATCAAAGTAGCTGTCAGTTCTGCACCTTCGACTCTGGCTCCCCCAGAGGCATAGAGATAACGGTCAAATCCAGTGAATTCAGGGAGGTCGGTAGCATTTTAATAGAGAGTTCACCAATAATGGGTGATTCTTCTAGCCTCGTCTCAGCATGCTCATACAGACCATCTAATTTACTATCGTCTTTCTTAAGAAGGGCCACACCAGACTGATCATAGAAGCTCGTGTCATAACCATCATTTTCAAGATCTGAAACTAACTCTTGGTAAAAATCAGCTCCCAGTCTAGCCATGCGATACCAGGCCTTATTACGACGCTTGGAAAACCAGGGACTAATAATTCCTGCT
>NZ_CM002133.1:996966-998094 GCF_000448665.1 Streptococcus sp. HSISS2
TGCCTGTCCAAGACCATGGTCAAAAACAGTAACTTCTACTTCTTTTCCTTTGACAAGTAATAGGCAGCCGTTGAACCGACGATGCCTGCGCCAACAATTGCAATCTTCATTTTTTACTCCATCTATTTGAAAAGAGCTGAGTCCTATACACATAGGCACAGCTCTTTAGTATTTTTTAGCCCAAGGCCACATCCATGACCATCATGACAACAAAGCCAACCATAAGGTCCAAGGTTGCTACATCAGTATTACCATTAGTCTGTGATTCCGGAATTAATTCTTCCGTTACCACAAAAATCATAGCACCAGCCGTAAAGGCCAAAGCATAAGGGATGATTGCCATCATCCACATGACAAGAGCGGCACCCATAACTGCACCTATAGGCTCCACGATGGCTGACATAGATTCCCAATAAAAGGCCTTAATACGAGATTTTCCATCTGCTCGAATAGGAATTGAGAGGGCTGCACCTTCAGGGACATTCTGCAAACCAATACCTATAGCTAGACCAATGGCTCCCATCAGACCCGCGAATGTCATATTGCCACCAGCCAAGGCTCCGAAAGTCACACCGACTGCTAATCCCTCTGGAAAATTATGAATGGTGATAGCCAAAAGAAGCAGGGCTGTCTTTGACAATTTCTTCTTACGAGGTTGAATTCCTTCTGCTTTTGAAATATCATTTCCCAAATGCAAGTGAGGGACGACAGCATCAATCAAACGAAGAGCGACACCACCAAGTAAGAAGCCAGCTGCCGCTGGAAACCAAGACCACTTCCCATAGCCATTTTGGCTGGCATAAGCTAAAGAAGGGTCCAAGAGTGACCAGAAAGAGGCCGCAATCATGACTCCAGCCGCAAAGCCCATCATGATATCTAACAATTTACGGCTAATATGCTTGAAAAAGAAAACAATAGCCGAGCCGACAATGGTACAACCCCAAGTGAAAAGACCAGCAAGTAAGGCCAACAAGACCACATGTTGATGTAAAAGCCAAGTCACAGGTAGATCCTCCTAGAGATGGTCAAAGGGGTTAGTTGACGACTGACTTTCAAGAATTGTAACATTCCAGCCCTTCTCAAGCTTCCAAGCCTCAAGTTTCTCAGCAATCTTTGCGATAAAGAGAG
>NZ_CM002133.1:999423-1007391 GCF_000448665.1 Streptococcus sp. HSISS2
GCTAAAGAAGGGTCCAAGAGTGACCAGAAAGAGGCCGCAATCATGACTCCAGCCGCAAAGCCCATCATGATATCTAACAATTTACGGCTAATATGCTTGAAAAAGAAAACAATAGCCGAGCCGACAATGGTACAACCCCAAGTGAAAAGACCAGCAAGTAAGGCCAACAAGACCACATGTTGATGTAAAAGCCAAGTCACAGGTAGATCCTCCTAGAGATGGTCAAAGGGGTTAGTTGACGACTGACTTTCAAGAATTGTAACATTCCAGCCCTTCTCAAGCTTCCAAGCCTCAAGTTTCTCAGCAATCTTTGCGATAAAGAGAGCTTCAATATGGTGACCAGGATCAATTGCCAAGAGGCCATTGGTAATCATTTCCTGACCAGTATGGTAATAAACATCACCCGTGATAAAGACTTGTGCGCCCTTTGTCAAAGCATCCTTGTAAAATCCTTGACCGCTACCACCACAAATAGCCACACGGTTAACAAGAGGATTTTCATGATTATAACGAACCAGGCGAATACTATCTAAGCCAAAAACAGACTTGACATTAAGAGCAAGTTCTTCAATGGTTTGTGGCACAATATCACCCACTCGACCGATTCCTTGATTGTCAGCAGTCTCCGTCAAATAAGTGGTCTTCTTAATATCAAGTAAGCCACAAAACCAATCATTGAGACCATCATCAACCACATCAATATTGGTATGGCTCACATAGACTGCAATATCATGCTTAACCAGGTCCAGCAAAATATCACGGTCAGGCGAAGACACCAAATCCTTAACCGGACGGAAAATAGGGGCATGTTTGGCAATGATGAGGTCCACACCTTTTTCAATGGCTTCGGCTACTGTATTCTCACGAACATCCAAGGTAACCATGACCTTCTGAATCTCTTTGTCCAGGCTGCCAATCTGCAAACCAACCACATCACCTTCCATGGAAAGTTCCTGTGGACAAAAGCTTTCATAAGACTTGATAAGTTCACTAGCTAACATGGTTCAAAACCTCCTTAATGGTTTGGATTTTCTCTTCAACAAATAAACGATCAGCCTGGTTGGCTAAAGGAATGGATCCTAAAGCAATCTCCAATTTATTGATTTCACGTTGCCATTTGAGCTGGAAGACTTGAGACTGGTCTTTCATGAGATGAGGTCCAAAGCGAACCTCCTTATCTGATAGAGTCATTTGACCAGCCTCAGCCACCATGATTTCGTAGTATTTGCCATTTTCGGTCATGATAGCTTCTGTGACAATGACAAAACCATTTTCCATCAACCAAATACGAAGGTCGTCTTCACGATTATTGGGTTGCAGAATCAGACGTTCCACACCTTTAAGTTTATCCTTACCAGAATCAAGAATATCCGCAATCAAACGTCCCCCCATACCACAAATCGTGATAGTTGTGACAACATCAGAGGGTTCAAAAGCTGCCAAGCCGTTAGCCAAGCGCACGTCAATCTTATCTTTGAAACCAGAAGCTGAGACATTAGTAAGAGCAGATTCATAAGGGCCTTTCACCACTTCACCAGCAATAGCTGAGCGAATCAAACCCTTTTCAAGTAAATAAATAGGGAGGTAGGCGTGGTCACTACCTACATCTAAAAGTTTTGCGTCTTTAGGGACGAAGGTTGCTACGTCCTTAAGGCGTTTAGATAATTGTACGTACATCTTTCATCTTTCTATTTTTAAAGTCTCTTCATTATATCAAAAAAGGAGGTTGGTAAGAAATGCTTTTATTTTAAAATATGCTTAGACAACCCCCGCTATTATAGGCTTTTTCTTTATTTTAAAAGACTGTTTCAGCAATTTGCTTACCTTTTTGCTTACTTTTATATAGATTTTAGAGCCATTTCATAGAATGAGACGGCTTTTTTAGCATTCTCTTTTGATAAGTGACTGTATATGTCCATAGTCATTGAAAGTTTAGAATGCCCTAGACGGTGTTGCAACTCCTTATAAGGAATACCCGAATTAAGGAGCAAACTAGCATGAGTATGTCGGAAACCGTGGAAACCTATGTTAGTTACCCCAGCACGTTTAAAGTGTGTTCTTAATCGAGTTTGCAAGGTACGGCTATTAGGGTATTCATGTATAAAGTCCGAGAATACCACTGTTTCAGTCCTACCTAGTTTCCAAGCCTCTTGTATTTGCTTACGTTGGTATTTTTTAAGCATGGTTACGGTCTGCTGATCTATGTCTATATCTCGGTAACCAGCTTTCGACTTTGGACTGTTTACTTCTTTTCTATAATTTAAAGTCTTTGTGATATGCACAACCGAGTTATCAAGGTCAATATCAGACCACGAGAGAGCTAAAGCCTCGTTAATACGGCAACCCGTAGCAAACAAGAACTTGTATAGCACGGTTTCATAGTAATAACGGTATCTATTACTGTCTAGGCTATCTAAGTAATCAATGAATTGTCTTAGTTCCTCGTTATTAAAGTGTTTAACCTTTTGACGCTTTGCTTTTTGGATATTTCTAGGAAGGATAACCTCACGCGCAGGGTTAAACGGTATAGCTTGCATGACTACGCCATACTGTAAAATACGCTTGTTAAGCGCGTGTATCCTATCGTAATAGAGATAAGCTCCCGTTTCTCCCTTGTTGGTCTTATTAGCAATCTTATTGATAATCGACTGTATCAGTGGAGTTGTTAGCTTATCTAGTTTAAAACTGCCAAACAAAGGCAAAATATGGTTATTTAATATCTTGTAAACACTATCTTGGGTATTCGGTTTGACTGTATCTTTATAGCTTTCCCACCATAAAAGAGCTAGCTCTTTATATGTTGTGATAGAGCTAGCCTTAAAGCGTGTTGAGCCATTGGCTTTAAAATCAAATTGCGCTTGTTGGGCTTTGGTCTTGAGTTCTTTCTTTGTCCTAGCGGTTACTTTAGTTGTAACTTTCTTGCCAGTGATTACATCAACGCCAAGATATATATTAGCACGATAGACGGTTGACCCGTCTTTTTTCTTTATCTCGTTAATTTTCATGATAAACCTTTCTAAACATCAGCAGGCAAGCCGTAATAAGGTTTTTAGAGTGGTTTATTACTGTGATAGTTTTGTAGTGATAGCATGCCAATTATTAGGAAAACCGAGCGTACTCAGAATAGTATTTGTATGGATTGGGTACCCTCTTTTTGAAAGGTATTTGTCCAGATAAGAAAGGCGTTTCAATACCGTATTATGTAAAATTGCAAATTGTGTTTTACTTAAAAAACATTGTAACGTTAAGAATGTATTATATACATCACTTCTGGGGGAGGCAGGGAGAATGTTGTAACGATCATGTAAAGTTGGAAAATAGACAAGGTTATTTTTACATTTGAAATCTAAAAGTCGTGAATCATGGGCACAAATATTACGAATTTCAAAAATGTTTTCAATAAAGGACAAGAGTTCATTTCCAGAAAAAAATGATTGTATTGGCATTTTTTCGGTAATAAAGGTGTAATGACGTTTGGCAATTGTATTTTGAATTGCTGGAAGATATTTAATTACAAGTTTTAGCTCTCCAAATGTAAGATATTCCACCATAACCCAGAAGGGAATCCCGCCATGATTTATTTGGTGGTTCTTTATCGGGTTGTTTCCGGGTTGTCTATTATATTTTGAAATGATATTTCGAAATCTGCTTACCAAATATGTAACATCTCGCCTTTCTCTTCTATTGTTGGAGTTGTAAGTATAGAAGTTCGCGTCTAAATAACCCGTAGGATCTTGCTGATACCTTTCTGCTAATGTATAAGCAGTTATTGATTTTAGATGTTTTTCAGCTTCCAAAATAGCCTTTAAGAAAATAAACTTAAGCTCTCTATCAAAAAATACAACTTGGAAATATCATCGAAGGTAGTACCAGGGTAATACTTATTTGTTGTTTGCCAAAAATATCGACTATAGCCATTGATAATTGAATAGTAATTATTGGTCATTAAATAAAGTTTATTATTTTTGTAATCTGTTAACTTAAGTCCTCTATTGTTTAAAATACTTAGTTGTTCATGTACGTTTTTGAATGGACGAACCAAAAAAAGACACCTCCTCATATTGGAGATGCCTTCCGCAATCGGGACCCGTAGGTTTCTCCGAAAGCTATTCCTTAAGTATCTCCATTGTAAAATATTTTTATGTTTTCGTCAATATTTTTGTATTTATTTTATTAAAAATTTATGTTAATTCAATTTCTTCCCCGTATGGTTCGTGGATGACTTATTGAACTTCGAGCAAACAAAGAATGAACTTCGAGTGAAGCTTGAGAAAGATAACTAGATTAGTTATTCTTGTTAACCTCGTTTACCTTTGCTAATGCTTGAATTAAATCGGTAGTCAGTCGATTAAGTTGTTCGCTAGAAAGTTTAACAAGACTTTCGGTAGAAATTTTACTTA
The DNA here is from genome assembly GCF_000448665.1 of Streptococcus sp. HSISS2. Lineage (NCBI taxonomy): Bacteria > Bacillati > Bacillota > Bacilli > Lactobacillales > Streptococcaceae > Streptococcus > Streptococcus sp. HSISS2. The sequence continues at coordinate 1,003,824 of NZ_CM002133.1, forward strand.
ATTCTGAAAGTTTCTCATTGACACTAGCTATTTGAACCTCAAGATTTTTAAATTGCTCCTTTATATATTTTTGTCTTTCCTCTTTGGGCAACTTCATGAGTTCTTCATCACTTAGAGCAGAGTTATGGGGAGTGATTTTCACTACGTTATACTCGTTATTGTCCTCGTTATTATCTTCGTCTCTAGGTGTTGGGCCTAAGCTTATAGGATAGCCCGTTGTGTAATAGAAATCTTCTTCCTGCCTATTTCTAAAAGGGCTAAATCCCAATAAATACGCAACATCAACATAGAAATAATTGGCCAAAAGCTGTGCCTTATCGGGTTTGATCTGATTAACCCCATTTTCCCAGTTTTGTATAGTTCTATAAGATACACCAACTTCTTCGGCTAGTTCCCCTTGAGACAAACCCACTTCTTTTCTTAGCGATTTAAGTCGGTTTTCATGTATGTTTTTAATCTTTTCCATATTGAAATTATATCACACACCGAAAAAATGTATATAGTTTCGCTATAAAATGTTTGACTACGAAAAATAAAGTGCTATTATAACCACGCACCGAAAAAAGGTGCAAAAAATCAAGGAGGAAATCTATGAAAACAATCTACGGGTTCTACTAGCTAAGAAACGTTTAAAAGTGTCTGACCTAGCAAAAGGAACGGGAATAGCAAAATCAACACTTACCGCCCTTTACTATGAACGTACAAAACGCCCCGATATTACCACACTACAAAAAGTGGCTAACTTTCTAAATGTTACCATTGATGAACTTATGAACGTGGAAGAATAAGAAAGGAGCAACTATTGGAACTAGTCTACATGGACGGCAAGAAAGAGCCGTATACAACAAGCGAGATTATCGCAGAATGCGCTGAAGTTAAACATGATACAGTGCAAAGCTTAATAAGAAATCATCAAGAGGATTTTGAAAGCTACGGAATAATCGGATTTGAAATCCGTAAATTAGACAGGCGAGGGCGACCAATGAAAATCTATCGTCTAAATGAACAACAGGCAACCTTGCTGATCACTTATCTAAAGAATACCGAACCTGTACGGCAGTTCAAAATGAACCTAGTCAAATCATTCTTTGAAATGCGTGAGGAACTTTCTAAGTTTCGTATGCAGAGGGCGCTAGAAAAGCCGAAAAGAAAAACACTGCATGACAGTATTGAGACATGGACTAATGCACCCAAGCACGCACATAGCACCATGAATAACTTGCTACTAAAGGCAGTAACCGACAGGAACGCTAAGCAGTTAAGGGAAGAGCGTGGGGGCTACAACGGCATTGATAGCTTGACCAGTGTCGAGCTGGAGCAATACCAGGCGTTTGAAGACATGGTAATAGCCATGATTGGCTTGAATATGAGTTATCAGGAAATCAAGGCTATAGCATTCAGAAATAAAAAAACACGCCAAGAAAGCGCGTGATTGCAACAAAAAAGGCTTAGCAGTCGCCAAACTCACAAGCCTTTTACTCACTATAACTAAAAAGAAATTACAGCAGGCAAGCCGTAATAAGGTTTTTAGTATCTGTATTTGATACCTCAATTATACCATGAATTGCTGGTATCGTGTACCCCTACTTAGAGCGCTACCTCTTAAAAATGGAATAACATCACAGAAAAAAACAAAATTGAGGTAAATACAATGGCTAAAAAACAAAGAATAACACACTAACGATTAAACAAAGCAAAAACCTAGGCACTGACCTAACTAATATCATGTCTGGTTTGCAAGCACTACGACACCATGCTAACACTCTTATGATTGCGAAACACGCTGGGGCAGATAATGGGCTACTACGCAATGAAATGGATAACTTTCTGGAAACAGTCTTTGATATGGCAGAAATTTATTCTAACGAGCTAGATAGAGTTGCGTTTTACCTACTCGAATGTGACAACCCAGAGGAATTAAAAGCATACGAGACAGAGGAAAAAGGAGAGTAAAGCATGGCTACTGAATTGAATTTATCTGCTAGCCAGTTTATTATCCTAGCTATTATTTTATCGCTTGCCGTAACTGTTTTATGGCTTAAAAAAGCTATTTTCAGCTTGATATAGAGCCTAAAGCTGATACCGTGACAGATAACACCACGCGCAACGTAGGCACACGCTACGGGGCTTATATTCAATCACAAGGCAAGTATTACAACTAGAAAGAGGCAGGCAATGACAACAAACAAAAACTTTGACTTTGCAAAATTACGAGCTGAACACTTTGGTCAGTGGTTAGATGAAGCTTTCCAAACTATGCTAGATTTTTCCCTAGAAAATAAATTTGATTGTTACCCACCAGAAGACCACAGGGAGTTAGAAAGTGTGCTTGAGTTTTTAACGATCGTCACTGATATGTGGATGAATGGGCAAATTATGGTAAGCAGTCAAGAAAGAGGTGTCAATGAAAAGAAATAGACTATCAGAGGTTGAAAAGGCAGTTTTAGCTACCCTAAAGAAAGGATGCGCTAACGCTACGACTGGCGGAGAGATAGCCACTATCACGGGTTACGCACCCCGTCTAATATCTAGTGCAATCAGTAACCTAGTTATTAGACATGGTGTTCCTATCATTGGTGCTAGGGTTGGTATTCGTAATGGTTACTATATCGCAGAAACCAGAGAGGAACTATTAGAGGGGCTTGTATCCCTTAAAAATCAAGTCAAGAACGAGCAGAAAAGGCTCGACGTTCTAATGTCTATTGAGGACGTGACTGCATACGAGAAAACACTAGAAAGGGGCTAATATGCAAGTATTGAGTAAAGAATACCAAAAAGAGCTTGCCCAAGGGGTTATATCGATACTAGATAAAGCCCTAGAGGGCTATTCTAAGCTTGATAAACACCAGTTAGGGCTAATCACTGCCCAGCAAGCAATGGACGAGCTAGGACTTAAATACAACACTCTAAGACGTTGGGAAGAGGCAGGGCTTAAACGCTATCAGCCACCAGTAGAGGACACGCGCAAGGTTTATTACCGTATCAGTGATATTCTAGCTTTCTTGGGTGTGTATAACTAGAAAGAGGGTGTTAATTATGCCTATTTATGAAAGCAAAGGGTTTGGGAATGACTTAAATTTATTCGATAAAAAAGCACCCTTTGACTATATAGCAGAATTTAGACCTAGGACAGTCCCCGAAAGTGCAAATATCGACGATTTTAAGCGCAATTCAGCCCCCTACTGCCTTAGTGGAAAGGTGAAACAAGACGAGAACGGCAACTACAAACGCAATAACGCTAGTTTGGTTTATCGTGACTTGATTTTCTTGGACTATGACGAGCTAGAGGCTATCATAGACTTTCCTAGCGTGGTCGATAACGCCTTACACGGGTATTCTTATATAGTTTACCCAACTATTAAGCACACGGCTAATAAGCCACGCTATAGGCTTGTAGTGAAGCCTAGTGACGGAATGAACGAGCAGACCTATAGGCAGACTGTCCAAGAGATAGCAAACAAAATCGGGTTACCTTTCGACAGTACAAGCCTTACATGGTCGCAGTTACAAGGCTTACCAGTAACCACTGGAGACCCTACTGATTATGAAAAGATTGTAAATAGAGGGC
>NZ_CM002133.1:1009000-1011553 GCF_000448665.1 Streptococcus sp. HSISS2
CCCGTAGCAAAAACAGTTACGGCTAATCAGAAACCACACTATCACACACGCCCAAGCGCTAATAAAACAATTACCATGCGCGTGATTGATACCCTATTTCATGGCTTTGGTGACGAGGGTGGGCGAAATGTTGCGGTAACTAGGTTTGTAGGGTTATTGTTGTCAAAATGGGTTAATGCAGACGTAGCCACTGCCTATGAACTAACAACCATAGCGAATAGCGTTACAGATAACCCGTTATCAGAGCAAGAGCTGGAACGGACTTTTGAAAGTATCGTTAAGGCAGAAATCAGAAAGAGAGGTGTCAATGGAAATTAATATTGAGGAATTGCAAGAAAAGCTAGACGAAAGCAAAGCTATTGAGCCACCTAAGTCTATGAAAGAATTACTAGACCGTATCTATCAAGCTGGTGAGCTATGGCGTAAAGAACACGCAGAGACCGTTGCTAAAAGAAATGATGGTTTGGGTGTCAAAATTCCACTGCCACCTATTTATACGGTCGCTAAAGAATTAAGCAAAATTGCAACGTTTACTTTTATTACCAAGTCTAACACCGCTGATAATAGTTTACTCTATCTGTATGATCTCGACGAGGGTATCTATACCGCTAGCACAGACGAATTCAATGTTTTGTGTAAGACGTTTGATAATAGAATAAAACCAAACGACTGGAAACAAATCAAAATGATGGTACGTACTATGACGAAGATAAGAAAACCGCTAGAAAGTGCTAACTTAGTACCAGTACAGAATGGTATCTTAGACTTGAAAAACAAACAACTACGACCATTTGATCCTAAATATATTATCACCAGTAAGATAGCCACTGCTTACAATTCGCCTAAGTTTCCCCCTAAGGATAGAGAGGGTAAGACGTTTGATGATTGGTTAAGTTCTATCGCTTGTTGTGATAGTGAGTTGATAACCCTCTTTTGGCAAATTATCCTCGAGGCTATCAACCCAAACTATACCCGTAACAAGTTCGCTATTTTATATGGTGACGGTAACAACGGTAAAGGAACATTTCAGCGCTTACTTATCAATCTAATCGGTGAAAGTAACGTGTCAGCTTTAAAGCCTGCACAGTTTAGCGATAAATTCAATCTTGAAACGCTTGTGGGTAAGGTGTGTAATATTGGCGATGAAGCACCCAATGAACGCCTACAAAACCCGTCTGACCTAATGAGTATCACTAGCGGTGACACTGTACTGGTTAACCCAAAAGGGAGACCAGCCTTTGAAGCAACTTTTAAGATATTCAATATCTTTTCGGGGAACTATATCCCTCATAGCGGTAACAAAACAAAGGGCTGGTATCGTCGTATTATGATTGTACCGTTTAATGCAGACTTTAACGGTCAAACCGAAAAGCCTTGGATTAAGAACGAGTTCCTAGCAGATAAAGACGTCTTGGAATACGTTTTATATAAAGCCGTTAATCAAGAGCCATTCACTCAATTTATTGAGCCTAAAGTAGTCAAAGACTTGTTAGAGGACTATCAAGAAGATAATGATTATGTACTTTCGTTTGTTAAGAATGCGTACATTATCAAAGGTTTGCATGAATTGAAATGTGTGCCAATCTTTATAATTAATAAACGGTTAATAGAGTATGCCGAAAATATGGGGATCAAATACCCTAGCGTGTATGGAGCAGGAGCGAAAATCATTACTATTCTAAAGGAGTTAACGCCTTATAACTACGAGGTGAAGCCTTACAGAACGAGAACAAAAGATTTTGACACGTTAGACCCGTGGAAAGTTTATCGTGAAGACCTTAAAGAGCCACATCGTTCGGTAGTCAAAATAAAATAATGTAACGTTGTTACTTTTTTATTATAAAAAGTAACGTAAAAAGTAACGGTCAAAACCCTTGATATAAAAGGGTTTGTAGGTATTCTGTAACGTTGTTACTTTCTATATCTATTCTTTAAATAAAGAAATATGAACATATACATATATATAAGAGAATAGAGAAAACAATGTAACAGAGTTACAAACACTCCTTAAGCCCTTGTCATTACTGGTCTTAAGGGCGTTACAAACAACGTAGTAAAGAGTAACAAGAAAGTCACAAGGTAACATCTTTTAAAGGAGAAACATCATGACACTTAAGAAACATTCTGATAATGCAGTGGCATTTACGTTTAAACGAGACTTTGAAACTATGGATCACGCGCAGACAATCTCTTGCGCTATCCTTGGTTACATGGTCGGAACTTACGAGCAACCGACTGCAAAGACCACAATCAGCAAAGACAAGGCTAACAACACCTTTACACTGGTTGTTGAGTACGTATCAGATAGCAACCTATCTGAGCCATTCAACCGTGTTTGTGATAGCTTTGAGGGTTATAGTAAAGCATAGGTGATGAAGCGCTTGGGTTATCTGAGCGCTTTTAAAAAGTTGAAAAAAGTTGATATAAAATGCCCTAATTGTTGGAAAATGTTGGAATAAAACACTACTATGTTATTGGAAAATATGGGAATGAAAATCATAAATGTTAGAAAATATTAGAATATAAAAGTATATAGTGGCGCGTGGTATAAGG
>NZ_CM002133.1:1014135-1020941 GCF_000448665.1 Streptococcus sp. HSISS2
TAATCTTTCTACTTCACCAAATTTAGAACAAGGGAAGACCATGTTGGAACAGGCGTTCACAGAGAAACACTATGAGAATACGATTCTCCATAGTGACCAAGGCTGGCAATACCAACACGATTCTTATCATCGGTTCCTAGAGAGTAAGGGAATTCAGCCATCCATGTCACGTAAGGGAAATAGTCCAGACAATGGCATGATGGAGTCCTTCTTTGGCAGTTTGAAATCGGAAATGTTTTATGGTTACGAAAAGACGTTTAAATCACTTAATCAATTGGAACAAGCTATTGTAAACTATATTGATTATTACAATAACAAACGAATTAAGGTAAAACTAAAAGGACTCAGTCCTGTGCAATACAGAACTAAATCCTTTGGATAAATTAAATGTCTAACTTTTTGGGGTCAGTACATAACACTCGGGCTATTTTTAAATGCACCCCCGCCCCTATATTGCCGTCTGGAGAGCCACGACAAGGTGTTGTCTTACATCACGCGCAATTTTTTCCAGTTTTTTATAGGGTGTCTATACCAATTTATACTGAGGTTTGCTAACATTTTCGCTATAATAGAATTACAAAAAAGATACGTATTTTTCTGTATCAATTACGAATAGAATATAAAAGGAGGTTGTTTTAGAAAAAAACTTTTTCTTCCGTTTTGTCCAACGGTTGGACAAATTTGTAAGCGAGGTAACAAAATGCTAACTTATGACGAATTTAAAGAGGCGATGGACAATGGTTTTATTAAAGGTGATACTGTCCAGATTGTCCGAAAGAATGGTAAGATACATGACTACGTTTTAGACGGTGAACGAGTTGAGCCACACGAAACATTGAGTTTAGAAAAGGTATCGGATATAATAAAGGAACTAGGCGAGGACAACTAAAAAAGCACCATGCTGGTGCTATTCTTTGACTTATTTAACCTTAACTTCCATTGTTCCGTTAAGTTTTTGGCTAGCTAGAGCGTTGCCGTCATCCGTTTTAATGTGAAACATCGGATAACGCTCATAATTGACATTGTTGATTGCAGCCCAGACGTTAAACGCTTCATGTTCTTTGGCAAGCATTCCATCAGCAAAATTCTGTAAGTCAGCTTTGCTATATGTTTTATATTCGTTAGGCACAGTCATATATAAAATGGTGCTACGATTGTAGAAACTATATGTACTAATATCCAGACCTTTATCAGTCAAATCTTGCTTGAAGTAGTCAATAAAGCTACCCATTTGACCCTCGGTAATGTCTTTTAGCTTATCTTCCGAGCTTGATTCTGAACTTGATTCTTTTGAAGTTCTTTCCTCACTCTTTGAACTTGACGCTTTGGCACTGCTAGACGGCTTACTAGCTTTAGGTTTTGCCTTTGAAGAAGACGAAGCTGTTTGGACTGTCTTGACTGGTTCTGTTTCCGTTTTTGGAGCAAGTCCAGTTAATTCAAAAACTTTCCCAAGCACAGCCAAGCAGACAAGCACAATAGCCCACTTTTGCCAACGTTTTAGGGTTTTCCATTTACTCAACATTTTAGATCTCCTTTAAATGTTTACTTTTTTCCAAATACTCATTTTTCACAAACGTCCCATTACAAATAGTTGCCAACTAATCCTTTTGTATTAAGTAAACATAATTAAGATAATCTAGTTTTGCGTTTTCGTCCCTATATTGAAATCACTTGACATTCTAGCATTTTTTATAGTGTTATTCAATAGGGATAGAATACTTATATAATAAAAAAGCACCTTGCTAGTGCTTTTCTCTTGCCTGCTAAACTCGTAAAGTGATTGATACCCTAACGGGTATTTTTTTGCTTTCCTTTTTGCTAACTTTCGAGGTAAGCAAACGGCAACTTATGGGGTACGAATTACTAGAATAGCTCACAAAATCGCTTTGTTATCACTCTAATAAAACCTATGAAAAAGCAGGGAATATTTTGGTAAGAAACGCTTTTAATACATTTCCTAGCAACTTCCTTGTATCTTATGTCTTGTCTCCAGTAAAGACAAAGAATTTTGAAATAACGTAGTTAAGAACAATAATCAAAACTTGTGAGAATACACTTTCAATTCCATTTACCCAAGCATGACTATGACCAACAAATTGACCGATAATCTCTGGATAGGTATCTACCAAGAAATAGGCGAGAGCCATATCAAGAACTAAGGTTAAGAGACGAGCTCCCACAAATTTAACAAAGCGTGTAGCCATACCAGCTTTTGCTTGACTGAACACAAAAACATCATTTGTGAAAAAAGCAAAAACGATGGCAATGGCACTTGCCAGAACTGCAGAAAGGATACCTTGTGGAATCACAGCGAAAATCAAGGTACGACTAACAATATAAACTACAGTCGCCAAAACACCAAAGAAAAGGTATTTAAAAACTTCTGTGGCCATAAAAGCTTTAAGCTTATTAATCATATTTAGTCCAACCCAATTTCCGCACGGACGACATCCGCAATAGTGTCAACATAGTAATTCACTTCATCATCTGTTGGTGCTTCTGCCATAACACGAAGAAGAGGTTCTGTACCACTAGGGCGAACCAAGATACGACCGTTCCCAGCCATCTCAGCTTCCATTTTTTCAATGATAGCTGCAATCGCAGGAACTTCCATGGCTTTAGTTTTCATGCTATTTTCCACACGTATATTAACCAGTTTTTGAGGGTAGATCGTCACTTCTGATGCTAATTCAGACAAGCTCTTACCTGTTTCAATCATGACTTTAGTCAATTGAATAGCTGTCAATTGACCATCACCAGTTGTATTGTAATCCATGATAATAACGTGACCAGACTGTTCACCACCAAGGTTATAGCCATTTTTACGCATTTCTTCAACAACATAACGGTCACCAACGGCAGTCACGACCTTGTTAATTCCCTCACGATCAAGTGCCTTGTGGAAACCAAGGTTTGACATAACAGTTGTCACAATTGTATTTTTAGCCAACTCACCTTTTTCAGACAAGTGTTTACCGATAATGTACATGACCTTGTCGCCATCAACAATATTACCATTTTCATCAACAGCGATGAGACGGTCACTATCCCCATCAAAGGCAAGACCAATGGCTGAACCACTTTCTTTAACCAAGGCTTGCAATTGCTCTGGATGTGTTGAACCCACTCCAGCATTGATGTTAAGACCATCTGGTTGATCCCCGATAACCGTAATATCGGCATTCAAATCAAGGAAAACATTACGAGCTGACACAGCAGCTGCACCATTAGCAGTGTCCAAGGCAACCTTCAGTCCACCAAGATCAACACCTGTTGCCACCAAGAATTTTTCATACTTGCGAAGACCTTCTGGATAATCTACAAGTGTTCCAAGACCCTCAGCTGACGGACGTGGAAGAGTATCCTCTGCTGCATCAAGAAGGGCTTCAATTTCCGCTTCACGCGCATCATCCAATTTAAAGCCATCTCCCCAAAGAACTTAATACCATTATCAAGAGCTGGATTATGGCTGGCTGAAATCATAACACCAGCACTGGCATTTTCCGTACGTACCAAGTATGAAACACCTGGAGTCGCAAGTACCCCAAGTTTGTAGACTTCGATACCTACTGATAAAAGGCCTGCCACCAAAGCTGATTCTAACATTTCCCCTGAAATACGTGTATCACGTGCCACAAAGACCTTAGGACGGCCAGTTTCGTGTTGGCTAAGCACATAACCACCGAAGCGACCTAATTTAAAGGCCAATTCAGGCGTGAGCTCAACATTAGCTTCTCCACGAACACCGTCTGTTCCAAAATATTTACCCATAATTTTATTTTTAGTGCCCCAGCACTAAATCCTCCTTAAACTTTGATGCTGTCTAACAAGAGCAAAAGTAATCTAGTGAAATCTACCTAGATAGTTTAACTTTATCTGATTTCACCGATATTTTCAACCCTTCTTGTATAACTTTTTTGGCTATTGCGCCAATTTTCCCAGATTATGCCTTCTCCATTTTATCTATCTTACATAAACTTGGAAAATGGCCATTCTCTATTTTTGGGTGACCTTCAAATTAACTTTAACCGTATTTGGTTGCACTGTCACACCATCGGCCGAAAGCTTAAGCGTTTGTGTAGTATCCTTAGTCACATGACTAATATCTACTGGAACAGTGATACTATCAATCTTATCCATAGCTTCCTGACTACCAACAATAGTCACATGGCCTCGATCAAAACTATAACTGATACTAGACACATTGCTAGCCTTATCTCCAGTCAACTCTACCTTAACAGGGACAGACTTGCTCAATTTTCTCAAAGTAATTTTGGCATGAACCTTAGCTGGAGAAATCGAGCTAGCCAAGACTGTCCCATTAGCTGAAACGGCTTGCAACAATAAGTTGCCATCATAATCATCAGACAAGTTGGCACCGCCTTCCAAAACTGCTTGAACGTGGTCAATTTGATTGATGATATCTTCACTTGATGTCACCTCTACCTTGGTTTCATCCAAGCTAACCTTTTTTACTTCGTAGCCATTAGCCAACTTATCTGGTGTGATATTTGCAACCACATCAAATGTCTTGCTAGCTTTTTTACCAATTGTTGCTGTCAAGGTCGATGGCGATACTTGGGCAGACATTCCAGCTGGTAAATTCTTAACCTGAATAGGAACCCGGCTTGTCCCTTGACCAAGATTTGACAAATCTGCAACTAACTTAAAATGGCGCGTATCGCTTGTTGCTTCAGTCGTCAAAGCCAACTGAGTAGTCGCGGTCAAATAAACCTCAGCGTCATAAGAATAACCACTGATAAAGTAATTATCACTGTCGTACTTAATATCTACAGGAACAGATTCTACTGTTTGCGTGAAGGTATTCGAAGCACTTGAGCTATTACTTTTATTTTGCGTATTACCAGACCAAGCCGTGACGAATAGCGTAACCGCAAAGAAGAGCGCAACTAGTATTTGCCACCAACGATCATTTTTTAATACACGGACAATGCGTTTCATTTTTTGCTACCTCCCATCCAACGTTGGAAGAATGACTGACGAGGTTCTTGCTCTTTCAACAAAATAAGACTCAACTCTTGCTCAAACTCTTGAATGGACAGTCCATGCAAGAAATTGCCCTTATAAGCAATGGAAATCGCACCTGTTTCTTCAGATACGACAAAGGTAAGAGCATCTGTTTGCTCTGAAAGACCAATAGCGGCCCTGTGACGTGTTCCGAATTCCTTAGAAATTTTATTAGATTCCGAAAGCGGTAGATAAGAACAAGCTGTCGCAACCTTATTATCTCTGATGATAACTGCCCCATCATGAAGCGGTGTATTAGGGATAAAAATATTAATCAACAGTTCCCCTGTTACAACTGCATCAAGCGGAATTCCTGTCACAATTTGTTCTTGCAGAGTTTGCGTCTGTTCAATAGAGACGAGGGCTCCAATCTTACGAGGACTCATGTACTTAGCGGCTTTAACAAAAGCTTGAACCAGTTTCTCATCTGAACTCACTTCTTTATTTTGCAAAAAATGCTGAGGCGTACGTCCAAAGGTTTCAAGTGCAGAACGAAGCTCTGGCGCAAAGATTACAACCGCCGCAATGGCACCATAGTTGATGACCTGATTCATCAAATAAGAAATCGTTGTGAAGCCTATAAAATCAGAAATAAATTTTACAAAAATAAATAAGACTACCCCTTGAACTAGGGTCATGATTTTGGTTCCCCTCAGGGCCCTAATAAAGCGGTAAATTAAAAAAGCAACAATCAATATGTCCAAACTATTGACGATAACTTTCAACGGACTATCAAAGAGTGACCGCCAAAAATCAATATCAATGGACGACAGTATACCCATACATATCACACTTTCTTTTAATTTTTAAACAGTTCCTATTATACCACGAATTCAAACTATTTTGAGACTACAATCACTACTTTTTGTGATAAAATAAATTCATGACTATAAAAACTACCATGGGTATCTTGGCAGGAAAGACTAGCCACTTTGTCCTCTCCAAATTAGGACGTGGGTCAACCCTCCCAGGAAAAATCGCCCTTAAATTTGACAAAAACATTTTAGACACACTGGCAAAAGATTATGAAATCGTCGTTGTTACAGGAACCAACGGAAAGACTCTAACAACAGCTTTGACAGTTGGAATTTTAAAAGAAGCTTTTGGTGACATTGTGACCAATCCTAGTGGAGCCAACATGATCACAGGGATTACTTCTACTTTCCTAACCGCTAAAAGAGCTAAATCAGGTAAGAAAATTGCTGTCTTGGAGATTGACGAAGCTAGCCTACCAAAAATCACAGAGTACATCACCCCAAGTCTATTTGTCTTCACAAATATTTTCCGTGACCAAATGGACCGCTACGGTGAAATCTATACTACTTATCAGATGATTTTAGATGGTGCTGCCAAGGCACCCAAGGCTACTATTTTGGCTAATGGGGACAGTCCCCTCTTCAACTCTAAAGAAGTGATCAATCCCGTACGTTTCTATGGTTTTGATACTGAAAAGCATGCGCCAGAGCTGGCCCATTATAATACTGAAGGCATTGTCTGTCCTAAGTGTGAGCGTATTCTTCAGTATCGCCTCAATACTTACGCTAACTTGGGTGACTACACCTGCCCTAACTGCGATTTCCACCGTCCAGAATTAGATTATAAGCTAACGAAGTTGACTAAAATCACTAACACGACTTCTGAATTTGTCATTGATGGACAAGACTACAAGATTAATGTCGGTGGTCTCTACAACATCTACAATGCCCTTGCTGCGGTTTCTGTTGCTGAATTCTTCGGTGTGGCTCCTGAAAAAATCAAGGCTGGGTTTAATAAGAGCA
>NZ_CM002133.1:1022556-1024712 GCF_000448665.1 Streptococcus sp. HSISS2
TCAAGGCTGGGTTTAATAAGAGCCGTGCTGTCTTTGACGCCAAGAAACCTTTAAGATTGGCAACAAATCATGTACCCTCGTACTCATTAAGAATCCAGTTGGCGCTAGCCAAGCTCTCGAAATGATTAAGCTTGCAGATTATCCATTTAGCTTGTCAGTTCTTCTTAACGCCAACTATGCTGACGGTATTGATACTAGCTGGATTTGGGATGCCAACTTTGAAAGCATTCTCGACATGGATATTCCTGAGATTAATGCTGGTGGTGTCCGTCACTCTGAAATTGCCCGCCGTCTTCGTGTGACTGGCTACCCAGAGGATAAGATTACGCAAGCAGAAAAGCTCGAAGATATTATGGCCTTGATTGAAAAGCAAGATTGCGACCATGCCTATATCCTAGCTACCTATACTGCCATGCTTGAATTTCGTGACATTCTTGCCCAACGTCATGCTGTCGGAAAGGAGATGAACTAATGACCTATACTTCTCTCAAATCTCCAGAAAATCGTGACTACACCTACGACCTAAATGTTGCCCACCTTTATGGTAATCTGCTCAATACCTACGGGGACAATGGTAATGTCCTTATGATCAAATATGTGGGGGAAAAACTTGGTGCTAAAATGACCTTCGACATCGTTTCTGTTGGGGACGACTTTGACAAAGATCACTACGACATGGTCTTCTTTGGAGGTGGTCAAGACTACGAACAATCCATCGTTGCCAAAGACCTACCATCTAAACGTGACGCTATTGATCAATTCATCCAAGATAATAAGGTCATCCTAGCCATCTGCGGTGGTTTCCAACTTCTTGGACAATATTACATCCAAGCTAACGGGGTTCGCATTGACGGCATTGGTGTCATGGGCCACTACACCCTCAATCAAGAAAATAACCGTTACATCGGTGACATCAAGATTCATAACGAAGAATTCGATGAAACATATTATGGCTTTGAAAATCACCAAGGACGTACCTTCCTTTCGGATGACGAGAAACCACTTGGGAAGGTGGTCTACGGTAATGGTAACAATAAGGAAGATGGTTCCGAGGGTGTTCACTACAAGAATGTTTATGGTAGCTACTTCCACGGCCCAATTCTTTCTCGTAATGCCAACCTCGCATACCGACTGGTAACTACAGCTCTTCGAAACAAATATGGCCAGAACATTTCACTGCCAAGTTATGATGACATTCTCTCAAGCGAGGTAGCTGAAGAGTATGCAGATACTAAATCAAAAGCAGAATTCGAAAAGTAAGTCTTCTACATATCAAAATAGCGAAGCTGATTGGCTTCGCTATTTTCATGTTATCTCTATTTCCAAAGACGTCTTTTCTTCATTCTGTCTTCAATTTTACGATTATCAATCCTTAGAATAGCAATCATATCAAACAAGAGCCAGGTTCTTTTTGGATAGACAATATATTTTGGAGACCAGATTGGAGAGAATTTTCCTTATAACGTTGGAGGCCACTGAAAGAGTAAAAACGCTGTGCAAAAACATAAACCAGATTGGCAACCTTTTCCTCTAAGAAACTATCTTCTTCAGTACCAACGTTGGCTAGGGGAGCCATTCCCATATCAAAGTACTGCTTGCCTTCTGCTTGGAAGTATTGGAAGAGTTTGACAAAGAGGTAGTCCATAATGCCTTCAGGTGCCTTTTCAAAGTCATATCGCATGAGGTCAATCGTGGCCACTCGTTTATTTTTGGTTGGCATGATATTGGCAAAGGCAACAATTTCGCCTGCTTCACTTTCAACAATGGCAATCGGCGCTTGTTGCAGATAGGCTTCATCGAAGAAACCAAGAGAGAAACCTTTCTCCTTACGACCATTAAGCCAAACATCTGAGACAGCTCTCATTTCCTGCATTTGAGTCTCTGAAAATGGCGGTTGAAGCAATTTAAATTGGAAACCAGCTTTTTCCACGCGATTAGTCGGTTTACGGAATTTCTTACCATGCTTTCCTTCAACCGAAAACGTCGTCAAGTCAACCATAGCATTTTCCCCAAACTTCATGAAGTCAAATCCATAGTCATGAAGCATGAGGGTAATGCTTTCATCTGCCTCATAAAATAGGGCTTGCAGATTCCAATCAGATAAAGCGCTTAGAAAGGCTTCCCATGCTGGTCGATAATAATCTTCATTCCCAATA
>NZ_CM002133.1:1026324-1032729 GCF_000448665.1 Streptococcus sp. HSISS2
GGTCGATAATAATCTTCATTCCCAATCGGATTTCCCATAACCACGCACTTGTTACTGGTTTGAGCGAATTGGAAAACTACTTGGTCCTGTCCATCAACACGATACCAAAAGAGGTGTTTGTCATGTAGGTAAGCCAAAGCACTTTCTGATGCACCTCCATATTTTGACAAAAGAGCTGTAAAACGTTCATCATCCATTTTTTGACCGAAAGTCTTACGAGGTGCCAAAATTTTCAAGAGCCCCCAAACAATGGTTGCAATGATGACAGCTGCCAATAAAATATTAAACCAGATATGGATAAAATGTCCAAGAACATCACGGCTCTTCGGTGGCAAGAGATGAGACCAGAAGCCATTTCCCCCTAAAACAAGGAGAACCAAAATAGTAAAGGCAAGAAAGAGGAAATCTTTAGTCTTATCTTCCCAGCTATACACAAAATAACGATGGATCAATTTCTTTCTGATAATTAGCACAATCACCAAAGAAAGTGAAATCAAGAAGGTCATGGCCCAGGAAATGCCATTAAGATTGACATAAATCAAGGCTAAGACAAAGGTTAATAAAGAGGCAGGAAATGCTCCCTTAACCCGACGCTTAATGAGACGAGCCATGAAAATAAAGAGGGTTCCAAATAAAATACTTGGGAACTGCCAAATCAACTGTTCCTGAATTGGATCAAATCGGTTAATCAAATAGACATAAGCCAACCGATCTGGAATTAAAGCTGACAAAATCAAGAAGATTCCCAAAAAACGCAAGAGATAGACCAAGAAACGGTATAGGCTCCCTGCAAATACCCGTGAAGAAACCCTAAAGTACTTATCGTTAATACGTCCTCCCATGTGTTTGAAAAAGAAGACAACTCCCAATAAGAATGGAATGACATAGTAAGTCAAACGATAAAGTAAGAGCAAGCTAACCGCCATGGCATTACTAACACCCATGGATGTCAAACCAGTAATGACAATAAGATCAAAACTACCAATCCCTCCTGGAATCATTGAGAAAATACCAATGATAACAGCTAGCAGGTAGAGCGGAATCAGATTGTAAAGATGAACATGTAATCCCATCAAATAGGCGACACTGACAAAGCTCCCAAGAGCAGTTCCCCACTCAGCTGTAGAAGCCAAAAGAAGACTTAGCCTCGTTTTCAAAGGTACCTGCCCAAAATAGGCCAACTTTTCCCGACTGGAAATAAAGAAAATAAAGGGCAAATAAAGGAAAATCCCTAACAAAAGCAGCCAATACTTTCTTAAATCTGGACTCAGAGGAAGAAACCAAAAACTAACAAATACCAAGCCACTCAAGAGTGACAATCCCGACATAAAGTAAGGCAATAAACGTGACAGTGCTTTAATACCCGTCTTTTCCTGCCCATCCTCAGAATAGAAAGAATACCGTAAACCGACATCAACCAAACCAGCAAAACCAGCCAGGTTATTAATCGTATTAACCGCCCAACTCGTCTCTAAAATATAGGGTTTGGAATAATCCGTCTCTAACTCCTTATTCAGGATTAAATCATAAAACAACATGGGGAGTACGGCGACTAACCCAATTATAATCATGAGAATAAGGTGCCAAATAGACAAGCCTGACAGAGCCGATTCTAACGATTCTAATGTAATGGTTCGCTTCAACCGGACCAGTTCAATAACGACAAGAACCGTAATTGAGATAAAGAAGATGGATTTGATTGCTGTTTTTAAAGGTTGTAATCTCTCCAAAAGACTCTTCATGCCACCACCTCTTTTCGACTAATTCTCACTAAATCACGAATCATTTGATTAAAGACCTTGTATTTTCGTTGAGCTAAACGGTGTCCTTGCCGACGCTCAACATACAGCTTATGAATCGGAAAGAGTTCCGAAATCTCTTTGGAATGCCTAAAACTAATAACATCCCTTTGCCCCATAACCACCCAAACAGGATAGGGTGCCTTGTGTAATTGCTCCCTATCCAAGGGTAAATCATGCAACATGAGACCTGTTACTTTTGCCATAATATCCATTTTAGCTGAAAATGGCGATAAGGCCTTCAAACAAAGATATTGTAAATGAACCAAGAACCTAGAACGTCTGGTCAAGCCATTAAAGGTCATGTTACCCGCATTTAGTAAGAGACCCGCAATCCGGTCAGGAAAGCGACTAGCATAAACCATAGCTAGATTGGCCCCATCACTGTGACCAACAAACAAGGCCTTTTTGATATTTAAAAATTGCAAAATTTCCTCCAAATCGGCAGCCATCTGTTCAAAGGTCATCTTAACACTCTGACGACTGGATCTACCGTGATTACGACTATCAATAAAAATTAAGCGATAGTCTCGATATAGAATTCCTTGCTTAGCAAAGTAGTTTCCAGACAAATTATTGCCATGTAAAAAGACAATTGGAAAACCCTTACCAAGATCCCGATAATAGATGATTTGACCATCTTTAACTTTGAATTCCATAATATTACCTACCTTTTCACTACCGTATTCTTATACGATGATTAGTCTTATAAGGCATAAGGTCCGATACCATAAAACAAGGTGCTCAGACCCTCTCATTCCATTATAACACTTCCCTTAGGTAAGAGTCAGAATATTTGTGCATTTTCTGCAAAAAAGAAAAAGCCTTTTCAGGCTTCTATAAATAAAATCTTTTTGAGACTTCCCTTAAGTGAGTACGGACGTCAGCGACCTTCTTCGAAGTTCCATGACTAATTCTATAATGATTCAACCACTTTTCTCACAACAGGAAGTCTCGTCTAGCTTTCTTCGATTGTTTTACGAAGAAATTATTTGTATTTCTTGTATTCTATGCATGCATTAAATAACTACCACCTTCACCAAAATCAAATGTAAAATCAATTGCTGTATTCATATCTTCTGTATAAGAAGCAGTGGTTACTACGGTATTCTCTTCATTATCATATTTTGTTTTCTCAGAAATTTGATGATTTTGAGTATCTAAAATATAAAAATTTTTATAATCATGAAAATCAATTTCATATGCAAGATGGTTTTTATTATAATCATCTATATTTACTAAAGACACTTTTTGATTATTTGGGTAAATAATTAAATGGCACTATTCAAAAAGAAAAAGCCTTTTCAGGCTCCTCCTCTTATTGTTCGAAAGTTTGTTGGGCGATGAGTTTGTTATAGTTTTCTTCATCTTCTTGATTATCACGGACAACCTTAGATACTGTAAAGGAAGATGAAATCAAGCCAACACATCCCATGAGGTAGTAACCCTTAACCATCAAAGGCTCTTTAAGGGTATAGAGGCCTACCAACATCAAGATTACAAAGAAGGCAAATGATCCCCAAGCCATCATGTTGAAAGATGTTGTGTTACGATACACTTTTTTCTTTACTTTGTTCATAAAGCTAGTCTCCTTTTATATACTAAGACCATTATACCAACAATGTAAGCCTTTCACAACTCAAAACATGAAAAGGCTCTCATATTTCCTTAACCTTCCAATTGTTCTGATAAGTCGCTCCACTCTTCCATCAGAGCCTCTTGATTGACTGATAACTCATCCAGCTCTTTCTGCAAGTCAGATAATTCCGCCACGTCATTGGTTTCAAGCATGGCAGCAGAGATTTCCTCCAAGCGTTCTTCAATGGTCTCTAGCTCGTTTTCAATTTGTTCAATGCGTCGGCTTAGTTTACGCATCTCTTTCTGATTGACTTTTTGAGCTTGATAATCATTAGCACCTGCCGAAGCTACTTGAACCTCTTCTTGTCCTTGATTTTCTTCCGCCTCAAGTCGTGCCAACTCTTCAAGCTCAGCCTTCTTCTCAAGATAATAATCATAATCCCCAAGATAAATGGTTGCCCCATCCTCAGAAATTTCCATCACTTTAGTGGCCACACGGTTGATAAAGTAACGGTCATGGCTGACAAAGAGAAGCGTTCCATCAAAGTCAATAAGGGCATTTTCCAAGACTTCCTTGCTATCAATGTCCAAGTGGTTGGTCGGTTCATCCAGAATCAGGAAGTTATTGTTTTCCATTGATAGTTTGGCTAGGAGCAGGCGAGCCTTCTCCCCACCAGAAAGCATGGAAACCGACTTTTTGACGTCATCACCTGAGAAGAGAAAAGCACCCAGACGGTTACGAATCTCAACTTCAGGAGTGGTTGCAAAATCATTCCACAACTCATCAAGGACAGTATTTGAGGGCGTCAAGGCAGATTGGGTTTGATCATAATAACCTACTTCAACATTGGCACCATAGGTCGACGTTCCCTTGATAAAAGGCAATTGCCCCACTACCGACTTGATAAAGGTCGTTTTGCCAATACCATTAGGCCCTACAATGGCAATGGCATCCATCTTCTTAACATCCAGAGAAATAGGCTCCGAAAGAATCTCATCATCGTAACCAATGGCAGCATCCCTAACTGTCAAGACCACATTCCCGGAGACCTTGTCCGCATGGAAAGTCATATTGGCTGACTTTTGGCCTTCTGTTGGCTTATCCAGTCTTTCCATTTTCTCAAGTTGTTTACGACGGGCCTGGGCACGCTTGGTTGTAGAGGCACGGACAATATTACGATTAACAAAGTCCTCCAGCTTAGCAATTTCTTTTTGTTGCTTTTCGAAGTTTTTGGCTTCAGTGGCCAACTTTTCAGCCTTGAGATCCATGAATGTTGAATAGTTTCCGACATAACGATCCAAGCTATGTTTGGTCAAATCTAGGGTTACTGTCGCTACCTTATCCAAAAAATAACGGTCGTGACTGACAATGATTAGAGCACCCTGATAATTAACTAGGTAATTCTCCAACCAGGCGATAGTTTCGATATCCAAGTGGTTAGTCGGTTCATCCAGTACCAAAAGTTCAGGCTTCTCTAGCAACATTTTAGCCAAGGCCAGGCGGGTATTCTGTCCTCCAGAAAGATCTGAAATAGGCATCTCCCACATGCTTTCATCAAACTTGAAACCATTGAGAATGGCTCTGATATCAGATTCGTAAGTAAAACCACCTCTTTGTCTGAAATCCTCGGAAAGGCGATCATAGTCGGTCATTAGCTTGTCCAAGTCTGCCCCAGTCAACTCAGCCATCTTCATTTCCATGTCACGCAGACGTTTTTCATCGGCACGAAGACTGGCAAAAACATTTAACATTTCAGCGTAAATGGTATTGCTAGACTCAAAACGACTATCCTGAGCCAGATAAGACAGGTTCAAATCACGTTTCGTATTAATCTCACCACTTGTCGGCGCTTCCTCTCCAACTAGG
The DNA here is from genome assembly GCF_000448665.1 of Streptococcus sp. HSISS2. Taxonomy (NCBI): domain Bacteria; kingdom Bacillati; phylum Bacillota; class Bacilli; order Lactobacillales; family Streptococcaceae; genus Streptococcus; species Streptococcus sp. HSISS2. Next base: position 1,031,569 of record NZ_CM002133.1, read on the forward strand.
ATTTTCAATAAGGTTGATTTCCCAGCACCGTTACGTCCAACAAGGGCAATACGATCTCGCTCATCCACCTGAATATTAATATTATCAAAGAGCACATCTCCTGAAAAAGAGCGCTCTATTTTGTTTCCTTGTAAAATAATCATAATGTTTTAATTATACCAAAAAAGCCAAGCTCTTGCTTAGGCTTCCTTACTTTCTTTCAAGATGCTTGCTACCTTAGTATTTATCAAATCGATAGCAACAGTATTTGTGACACCTTCAGGAATGACCACATCCGCATAACGTTTCGTAGGCTCGATAAACTGGTGGTACATGGGTTTTACAACACTGATATATTGCTCAATAATACTATCCAAGCTACGACCACGTTCTTCCATATCACGCTTGATACGGCGAATAATACGAATGTCATCATCAGTATCTACAAAGAGCTTGATATCCATCAAATCACGCAAGCGTTTATCCTCAAGTACTAGAATCCCTTCAACGATGAAAACATCCTGAGGCTCCTGACGATAAGTCTTGGCACTACGAGTGTGTTGCGTATAATCATAAATCGGAATATCCACCGGACGCCCAGCAATCAACTCATTGATATGTTCAATCATGAGATCTGTATCAAAGGCAAAGGGATGGTCATAGTTAGTTGACACACGCTCCTCAAAAGTCAAATGAGACTGATCCTTATAGTACGAGTCATGTTCAATCATGGCAATTTTTTCATCTGGAAAATTGGATAAAATGGCACGAGAAACACTGGTCTTACCACCACCAGAGCCACCCGTAACCCCAATAATAATCGGTTTTTTAGGCATGGTAAATTCCTATCTAATAGAGTCTTTCTCATCTATTCTACACTAAATCATGATATAATAAAAGCAAATCCATATAGAAAATGAGACTTTTATGTTTACAAACTTTCCTGAACAATGGCAAGACCTCCTTAAAGAAAAAGGAATCACAACAGAAACTGCCATTCAAAAAGAACTCTTTGCACCAATTACAGAAGGGGACAATGTTTTGGGTATCAGCCCAACTGGAACAGGTAAGACTCTGGCCTACCTCCTCCCACTTCTCCTTTCTCTAAAGCCAAAAAAAGCTCAGCAATTGCTTATCCTAGCACCCAATTCTGAGCTTGCTGGACAAATTTTTGATGTGACC
>NZ_CM002133.1:1034064-1038343 GCF_000448665.1 Streptococcus sp. HSISS2
TGTTTTACAAACTTTCCTGAACAATGGCAAGACCTCCTTAAAGAAAAAGGAATCACAACAGAAACTGCCATTCAAAAAGAACTCTTTGCACCAATTACAGAAGGGGACAATGTTTTGGGTATCAGCCCAACTGGAACAGGTAAGACTCTGGCCTACCTCCTCCCACTTCTCCTTTCTCTAAAGCCAAAAAAGCTCAGCAATTGCTTATCCTAGCACCCAATTCTGAGCTTGCTGGACAAATTTTTGATGTGACCAAACAATGGGCTGAGCCACTAGGGATTACTGCTCAACTCTTCCTTTCTGGCTCTAGCCAAAAACGCCAGATTGAACGTCTGAAGAAAGGACCAGAAATTCTTATCGGAACCCCTGGTCGTGTCTTCGAACTGATTAAACTCAAAAAAATCAAGATGATGAACGTCAACACCATCATCCTTGATGAATTTGATGAGCTTCTTAGTGATAGCCAATACCATTTCGTAACAAAAATCAGCCACCATGTCCCTCGTGACCATCAAATGATCTACATTTCAGCGACTAACAAAATTGACGATCAAGATCTTGTGGAAAATACTATTGTTTATGACTTATCTGACCAAAAACTTGACACCATTAAACATTATTATATCAGTGTTGATAAACGTCACCGTGTCGAACTTCTTCGTAAGTTCTCCAATATTCCTGACTTCCGTGGTCTTGTATTTTTCAACAGTCTTTCTGACCTTGGCGCTACCGAAGAGCGCCTTCAATTTAATGGGGCTTCAGCAGTATCACTTGCCAGTGATATTAATGTCAAATTCCGTAAAGTTATCTTGGAAAAATTCAAAAATCATGAGATTTCACTTTTACTAGGAACTGATTTATTGGCACGAGGAATCGATATTGAAAAGCTTGAAGTGGTCATCAACTTCGATATTCCTCGAAATCGGGAAGCCTACACTCACCGTGCAGGACGTACTGGTCGTATGGGAAATGAAGGTAGTGTCATCAGCTTAGTAACCCATCCAGAAGATCTCAAAAAACTTAAAAATTCGCCAAAGTTTCAGAACTGGTTCTGAAAAACCAAGAACTTCACGAAAAATAAGGCATGACAAAAGCACTTCAGTTCAAACGCTGAAGCGCTTTTAGCATATACAAATTAGGCTTTTTTACCAAAGTCCTCAATCATTTGTTCCATTTCTTCACGACTAGGTGTTGTCAACATGTAGAGGTAATCACCTTGCAACTCTGCAAAGGCAGCAGGCATGATTTTCTTAACCTTAAGTTGATCACGGTATTTGTCGAAGAGTTCTTCTTCTGAATAAGCGTAGTGAGAATTTGCACGACGTGATGTTGCCAAGCAGTAAAGTGGTTCAAAGTGAGATGCTGGGAAAGGCTCCCCAACAACGACATCCGCATAACCCTTGTACAAATCAATAGAATGAGCATAGTTATAAACATCAATAGTGAAACCACCGGCAGGGCGATTATTATACTCAATTGCAATATAATCATCACCTTCACGGAAGAATTCAATATGGAAGAAACGTTCCTTCATACCAAATTCTTTGATAATAGCTTCACCATACTGACGTAACTTAGGATCCATATCCTTAAGAACGTAGTAAGAATTATCCATCTTGTAAAGCATCAAATCAAGTGGCGTGTGGGCATAATCAAAAGTTGTTGAGAAGACAATATTGCCATTACTATCCAACAAACCATCAAAAGTACAGATTTCACTTGAAGTCACAAATTTTTCAAAGAAATAAACTGTTTCATGATCCCACTCAGCCTTGAAATGATTGATATCGTCCCCAGTTTCAAGTTTGAATGTTGCAGCTGCACCGACACCGTTGTCTGGTTTAGCAATCATTGGAAGTCCGATTTCGGCTACAGCCTTATCCACATCCGCATCTGTCTTAACCACATCACCTGGTACAACTGGGACACCAGCCTTTTGGAAAAGCTTTTTCATTTCAGATTTGTATTTTGTCTTCTTGAGGTCCTCCGGCTTAGCACCAAATACATTAAACTGTTCACGAAGGGCTGCGTCCAATTCCAACCAGTATTCATTATGTGATTCGATACGATCGATTGGTCCATGTTTATAGAAGAGAAAGGCAACTGCACGTTTCACTTCATCCAAATTTTCCAAATTATCCACTCGGAAGTATTCAGTCAACGCATCTTTCAAAGGCTGATCCAATTGTTCATAAGGCTCTTGACCAATACCGAGAACAGTGATTCCCTTATTAGCAAGTTCAACAGTAAACTGTTGGAAGTTTTGTGGATAGTAAGGTGAAATAACAATATAATTCATTTCTGATTCCTCTTTTTTAGTTACTCAGTAGATAAGAAAATTATAGGTTCATGTTGTCAAGGAAATATGGCATCTGTTTACGCCACCATTCCCAATCGTGGGCTACATCGTATCCCCACTCAGAGAACCAAGCTGGAATATTCTTTTGTTCAAAAGCTTCCTTAAGTTTGTAATAAGAAGGAAGACCATCTTGTTCCCAAGCACCAAGACCTGTACACACAACAATTTCAGATTGACGATAACGATCGATAAACCAACCATCATTTTGATTCCAAATATAATCTGATGGTGAGTTTTGGTAAATAGCCTCATCTCCTCCGTATTCACCAACAAAGAAACGTGCATCATAAACACCGCTAAGGGCTACTACTTTATTGAAAACATCTGGGTGTTGCAAGAAGAAATTAAGCGCATGGTAAGCACCCATTGAACAACCAGTTGTCATCATAGGATCAAACCAACCAGTCTTGTGTTTGATGAATGGAATGGCTTCTTGAATCACATAACGTTCATAAGCACGATGCATTTCTGCACGATCGTGTGGATTTTTCCAATCGCAAAGCCAGCTCTCACTGTCTACACTTGAAAGTGTAAAGAATTGCACACGCCCTTCTTCAATGAAGCGTTCACAAGCATTAATCATACCAAAATCATAGTATTCATTGTGACTTCCACCTGATGAAGCAAAAACTACCACAGGGATACCTGCGTGCCCATAACGATTAAGATACATTTCACGGTTCAATTGGCCACTCCAGTGGCTAAGATGTTCGATATTCATAGTTTAAATCCTTTTCCTAAATTGCTATTAAATAGTTATGACATTAAAGACTAGTCCCACTTCTCAGCGAAAAAGCGTAAACAGTCTGGTAAATTCTCAGCCCATGCCTCTTCATTATGTTCAGCACCGGATTGAATGTGAATTTTGATATTCTCCAAGTCAACACCACGGGCAATCAAATCATGATAATAACTCAGTGACGAATCAATATAAGCCTGCTTAATATTACCAGCCATCAAGGTCTTGTCCGTATCGTCAGCCTCCTCTGTCCCTACATAAATATAAACACGCTGATCAGAATCTAATTTTTGACGATCCATATAACGGTCAAAAGCATCTTGATGCAACCAGTTAGCTGAAGAAAATACACCTAGACACCCAATCTGGTCCTTATAATCAAGGCCCATAAACTGAGTGATGTTACCACCAAGTGAAGAACCAATCATGGCAGTGTGCTGGCGGTCTGAAAGAGTACGGTACTCTTTATCAATGAAAGGCTTCACCACATCCATGACAAACTCTGCATACTCAACTCCCTTTCCTCCAAATTGAACACCAGGAATATTAGATTCTTGATACTTCCATGCAGAATACTCATTCATACGATTTGGACCATCATTATCAATAGCCACTACAATCATACGAGAAATATCCGGATTACGCTTGAGAGTCGGAATAATTTTCCAAGAATAACCTGAAAATGCTTCCTTACTATAAAGAACATTCTGACCATCATGAAAATACACAACAGGGTAAGAACGATCTGTATCTGTTTCATAATTTTTGGGGAGAAGAACACGCACTCGTCGAAGTTTAGCAGTATATGGTACTTCCAACTCATGCGTTTTCATCACCAAGTAAAAATAAGATTTATTCATTATCAGAAAACTCACTCTATTCAAAATTTGACTCTATTATACCATATTTTTACAGAAAAAGAGCCTTATTACTAAGGCCCTCTTGACTTTTTTGGCTCTATAATTTCTGTAGTGGGTAAAATCACTATAGAGATTATAGAGCTTTTTGAATGCAGACAAAAAGTCCCATAAGAACTATAATGAAAAGCAACCAAACCATCATTAGGAAGAACTTATGAGACTTATTAAGAATACCACAGAATTAATCGGAATTAAAGACCCAAATATCATTATTTCTCTTGTTTTTGAAAAAGATACCTACATCGAGGTTCAAGCAACACT
>NZ_CM002133.1:1040790-1063911 GCF_000448665.1 Streptococcus sp. HSISS2
GGTAGATGAGTTTTTTGAGCTCATAGAGGAGAATATAAGCAAGGTTAATCATTACTTCAAAACTGTCTTTAGGACCTTCCTTAGACACAAACCATACATCAAAAATGCGCTAGAAACACATTACTCAAATGCAAAATTGGAGGGAACCAATAAGCTTATCAAAGATATTAAACGTCTGGGCTTCGGTTTTAGAAACTTTATTAACTTTAGGAAGCGTGTTTTCATCACTCTGAACATACAAAAAGAGAAAACCTATCAGGTTCTCTCTAGATGTTAGCTTTTCGTCACCCACTACAGTTGACAAAGAGCCACTTTTTTACAATTATTGACTAGCTTAACACTTAGTATTTTGCAATATCAAATACTGTTGATTTCACACGAGTCATAGCTTCAATAGAGTATTTCACACCTTGAGTACCGGCACCAGATCCTTTAACACCAAGGAATGGGAAGTTATCTGTACCACGTTGTGTTTTATTATTGATGTGAACTGTACCAACTTCAAGTTGTTCAGCAATAGCAAATGCACGTGGGTAATCTTGTGTAAAGACAGCACCTTGAAGTCCATATTCAGATTGGTTAGAAATCTTGATTGCTTCTTCAACTGAAGATACACGGATGAATGGCAATACAGGACCAAATGGTTCTTCCCAAGCAACACGCATATCTGTTGTTACATGGTCAAAGACTGTTGGATAGATAAGGTTTCCTTCACGTTTCAATTCAGTTTTAGCAGTAGCACCTTTTTCAACAGCATCATCAATCAAACTTTGTACAAAGTCAGCTGATTTAGTATCGATAAGTGGTGTAACACTTGCACTTTCTTCAGGCATACCAACAGTGATATTTGCAACCAAAGCAGTTACTTTTTCTACCAATGCATCAGCAACGCTATCCATTACAAGAACACGTTTGATAGCTGTACAACGTTGACCTGAGTAGTCAAAGGCACCTGCCACGATGTTTTTAGCAGTCAAGTCAAGGTCAGCATCTTCAAGAACGATAGCTGAGTCTTTACCACCAAGCTCAAGCATGATTGGACGCATTGCTGCCAAACGACCAATGTTTTCACCAACTGGAGTTGAACCTGTAAAGTTGATAAAGTCAACTGCTTTATGTTCAACGATGTAGTCACCGATAACAGAACCACGACCTGTGATTGAGTTCAAGACACCAGCAGGGATACCAGCTTCAACAAATGCTTCAACCAAAAGAAGACCTGAGATAGAACCTTGTGTTGGTGGTTTGAAGGCAACAACGTCACCAGCGATCAAGGCAGGAGCAATTTTAGAACCAGCCAAGTTTACTGGATAGTTGAATGGTGAAATAGCAAGGACAAGACCTACTGGTTCACGACGAACAACAGCGATTTTTTCTTGCTACCAGCATCAAAGGCACCACCTTCAAGTACTTCACCTTCCAAACGCAAACCTTCTTCAGCTGCATAGTGGATAATTTCAGCAGTACGAACAACTTCACCAATTGCAGATTTCAAACCTTTAGAAATTTCTTTAGAAAGAACTCGACCGATCTTATCAGCATCACGTTCCAAGATATCAGCTGCTTTATGAAGGTAAGCTGCACGTTCAGCGTATGAAAGCGCACGCCATGCTGGGAGTGCTGCTTTAGCTGCTGCGTAGACTTCGTCTACATCAGCTTGGCTCATAGCTGGAACTGATCCAAGTTCCTCACCGTTTGCAGGTGCGTAGATAGTAATTGAATTTTCAGATGTTTTCCACTCACCATTGACATAGTTTTTGTATTGTTTAGCCAAGATAGTAACTCCTTTTATCTATTATAAAACCTATTCTATCATTTTTTTCCAAATATTCCAAGATTAAAACAAGGATTATTCAGAAAATTTTGACAAAAAATAATTAAAGTTCTTAACCTAGGTTAGACGTATTCTACTCCTAAAAAGACAATGAGTCAATTATTTTGTCTATGTAAAAAAAGCGAAAGCACAAGCTTTCACTTTTTTCTTATTAGTCTACGTTAACGTATTCTTTTGAAAGTTCAAGAACTTCTTCCATTGTTGAACATTCAGTAAGTGCACGGTTAGCGTATTCTTCCATTTTAGCTGTGTCAAGTTTCTTCATCAAGCTACGTGTACGAAGAACAGATGTAGCTGACATAGAGAACTCATCCAAGCCCATTCCGACAAGAAGAGGAACAGCTGTTTGGTCACCAGCCATTTCACCACACATACCAGCCCATTTACCTTCAGCATGCGCAGCTTTGATAACATTGTTAATCAAACGAAGAATTGATGGGTTATATGGTTGGTAAAGGTATGAAACTTGTTCATTCATACGGTCAGCAGCCATTGTGTATTGGATAAGGTCATTTGTACCAATTGAGAAGAAATCAACTTCTTTAGCAAATTGATCAGCAAGCATAGCTGCAGCTGGGATTTCAATCATGATACCTACTTCAATGTTGTCTGCAACAGCAACACCTTCAGCAATCAATTTAGCTTTTTCTTCTTCGAGAATACCTTTAGCAGTACGGAACTCATTCAACAAAGCAACCATTGGGAACATGATACGCAATTTACCGTGAACAGATGCACGAAGCAAGGCACGTAATTGTGTACGGAACATTTGATTACCAGTTTCAGAGATAGAAATACGCAAAGCACGGAAACCTAAGAATGGGTTCATTTCTTTAGGAAGGTCGAAGTAAGGAAGTTCTTATCTCACCGATATCCATTGTACGAACGACAACAGGTTTACCGTTCATACCTTCAAGAACGGCTTTATATGCTTCATATTGGTCATCTTCAGTTGGGAAATCTTGAGAATCCATATACAAGAATTCTGTACGATAGAGACCAACAGCTTCTGCACCGTTATCATTTACACCTTCAACGTCTTTAGGTGTACCGATGTTAGCAGCCAATTCGAAATGTTTTCCATCAGCAGTAACTGTTTGAGCATCTTTAAGGAGAGCCCATTCAGCTTTTTGTTTAGCGTAAGCTTCACCAGCTGCTTTAAACTCAGCAATTTGCTCTTCAGTTGGGTTGATAACAACTTCACCAGTAATACCTGAAACCGCCAAAATGTCGCCATCTTTAACAAGTTCTGTGATGTTATTTGTACCAAGAACGGCTGCGATTTCAAGGGTACGAGCCATGATTGCAGAGTGACTTGTACGTCCACCGATATTAGTAACAAAAGCTTTTACGTACTTTTTGTTCAACTGAGCTGTATCAGATGGTGTCAAGTCATGAGCAACAACGATTGATTCTTCGTTGATTGTTGCTGGGTTAGGCAATTTCTTACCAAGCAAGTTAGCAAGCACACGTTTTGTAACGTCACGAATATCCGCTGCACGTTCTTGCATGTATGGGTTGTCTTCCATACCTTCAAAAATAGCGATAAACATGTCTGCTACTTCTGTCAAAGCAGCTTCAGCATTAACTTGTTTAGCACGGATAGTTTCTTTAATTTGACCAGTCATTTCTGGGTCAGCAAGAACCATCAAGTGAGCATCAAAAACGGCTGCCGCTTCTTCACCAAGGCTTTCAACTGCTTTTTCACGGATAACAGAAAGCTCGTCTTGTGACGCCGCTAGAGCAGCATCTAGACGAGCCTCTTCTGCACTTGTATCTTCAACTGTTACAGTTTCAAATGACAAGTCCGGTTGAACAAGCAGATATGCCTTAGCAACTGCAACACCATCAGATGCTGCGATTCCTTTAAGCATTTCTGTCATATTCTTATGCCAATCCTTCTTTTGTCATTGTTTCTGCGATTGCTGCGATTGCGTCATCAGCATCAGCACCTTCTGCAGAGATAGTTACGTCAGCACCTTGACCAACACCAAGGCTCATAACACCCATGATAGATTTAAGGTTAACTGCTTTACCTTTGTAGTCAAGAGTGATATCTGAAGCAAATTTGCTAGCTGTTTGAACAAGCAAAGTAGCTGGACGTGCGTGGATACCTGTTTCTGCAACAATGTGGAAATCTTTAGAAGCCATAATGGATTCTCCTTCTTCATTTGGAATATTTGAGTTATCGATGATAACCCTTACAATTTAGAATTATAACATAGCTAATTCATATTATCAAGGTTAAAACATACTTTATGAAAAATTTCCTAAGGGTTTCTTCTCATTTAGTCATGTCCTTTCAAGATTTTATTCTCTCTTTTAACCATTTGTTACAGAAATAAAGATAAATCCGAAAAGTTTTTCATTATATTTTCATGGAATGTTTTCATAAAGGCTAAGTTAGCGTTTAGATACGATTTAAGATGTTTTGACTAAAATCACTTGTTGAAAAAGCTGTTTTTTCAAATGCAAGGTCAGCTGTAAAGATACCCTCTTGAAATGTTTTTCAATAGCAGCAGTGATTAATTGAGCAGCTTCTGACCAACCGATATAATCTAAGAGCATGCACCCAGATAATAGTACCGAACATGGATTTGCCTTGTCTTGATCTGCAATATCAGGAGCCGTTCCATGTGTCGCTTCAAAAATAGCATGGCCAGTTTGATAGTTAATGTTGGCTCCAGGGGAAATTCCGATACCACCAACCTGTGCGGCCAAGGCATCACTGGCATAATCACCATTCAAGTTGGTCAAGGCAACCACATCAAATTTTCCTGGATTTAGAAGAATTTGTTGTAGGAAGTTATCTGCGATGATATCGTTAATCTCTAAACGGCCAGCAAGTAGCTCCTCTTTATACTCTTCCTGTGCCACCTCGTAACCCCATTTACGGAAACCGCCCTCAGTAAATTTTTGAATATTGCCTTTGTGGACTAGGGTTACTTTTTGAGATTATTCTTGAGTGCATAGTCAATTGCTGAACGAATTAATCGTTTACTTCCTTCAATTGAAATTGGTTTAATACCGATACTACTTGACTCTGGGAAACGAATTTTAGTCACACCCATTTCTTTCTGCAGAAAATCAATGACTTTCTTTACCTCTTCCGTTCCTGCTTCCCATTCAATACCTGCATAGATATCTTCGGTATTTTCACGAAAAATAGTAATATCCGTTTTTTCTGGTTCTTTAAGAGGGCTTACCACTCCTTTAAAGTAACGAACTGGACGAACGCAGGCATAGAGGTCAAGTTCCTGACGTAGAGCAACATTTAAAGAACGGATTCCACCACCAACTGGCGTTTCAAGAGGACCTTTAATAGCTACCAAACTGTCTCGAATAGCTTCTAAAGTAGCTTGAGGTAACCATTCTACTGTTTTGTCAAAAGCCTTTTTTCCTGCTAGAAGCTCTTGCCACTCAATCTGACGCTTACCATCATAGGCTACCTCTACAGCCTTATTGAAGATGGCTTGAGCATTTTTCCAAATATCACGACCAACACCATCTCCTTCAATATAAGGAATAATAGGATTATCAGTAACCTCTAGGTGACCATTTCCCATTTTGATTTTTTCTGCCATAGATTTTTCCTCACTAACGTTTTTCTAAAGGAATATAAGTTAAGTTTTCTTGTCCAATATATTGAGAACGTGGACGAATCAATTTATTATTTTTTGTTGCTCCTGAATATGTGCAATCCATCCTGCGACACGACTCATTGCAAAGATGAGCGTGAAGATATCACTATCGATACCCAAAGAATGGTAAACCGTCGCTGAATAGAAATCGACATTGGGAATCAAACCTTTCTTAATTTTCATGAATTCCTCAATCTCTTGCGACATATTAAAGAACTCTTGATTGTCCGTATTCTCAGTCAACTTCTTAGCCATATCTCTCAAGAATATTTCTCGAGGATCCTGTTTTTTATAAACACGATGTCCAAATCCCATGATTTTTTCTTTAGAGTCCAGCTTTTCTTGCAGATAGGCACTAACATCACCAGATTCATGGATTTCATTTAGCATATCAAAGACGCGCTCATTAGCACCACCATGGAGAGGGCCTTTTAACGCTCCAATAGCTGTCGTAACACAAGAATAAATATCTGTAAGGGTTGAAGCACAAACACGCGCTGCAAAGGTTGAGGCGTTCAACTCATGATCTGCATGAAGAATTAAAGCCTTATTCATAGCTTCAACTTCAATAGTAGATGGTTCAACCCCATTCAGCATGTAAAGAAAATTTGCCGCAAAGCCTAAATCTTCACGTGGTTTCACAGGCATCTGACCCGTCCTTAAACGAGCGAATGTTGTAATAATTGTTGGTAACTTAGCCATCAATTCAATACTTTGTTGATAGATGGCTTCCAGGGAGCGCTCCTCAGCATGGACATTATATACCCCTAATAATGAGACTGTAGAACGCAAAACACTCATGGGATGCAAATGAGGCCTTGATTGTATGAGAATACATTGCTCAACCGCATCCGAAATATCATAATTCTTACGCAATTCCGCTTCAAAATATTTAAGTTCCATTTGAGTTGGTAGATGCCCATTCCACAAGAGATATATGATTTCCTCAAAAGAAGCTTTATTATCCATAAATTCTGAAATATCATAGCCTGCGTAGGATAAATGATCATCAATAATAGACGAAATACGTGTATTACAAGCAATCATATCCTTCAGACCATTTGTTTCAACTGTTGTCATATTATGCTCCCTTCAATTTTTTCCGAACAACCATTGGTAGAATACCACCATTCTTATAGTAGCGAATATCGGCGTCTGCATCAAAACGGACTAGTACCTTAAATGTTTTTGTTTCAGAAGACGTTCTAGCTGTTACGGTGATAACATCGTGGACACCAGGATTTTCCGAAAGATCCAAGCTAAATGTCTCCTGTCCTGTCAAACCAAGAGACTCAGCTGATTCTCCTTCCATAAATTGAACTGGTAAAATGCCCATCATTACTAAGTTTGAACGGTGGATACGTTCAAAGCTCTCAGCAAGCACTACTTTTACACCAAGGAGATTTGCGCCTTTGGCTGCCCAGTCACGGCTTGAACCCATTCCATAGTCTTTACCAGCAATCACAAGCGTGTCTTGATTAGCTTCCTTGTATTTCATAGCCGCATCATAAATAGGAATGATTTCACCATCATATTTAGTATATCCACCAATTTTACCCTCTGCCAACTCATTTTTGATACGAATATTAGCAAAAGTTCCTCTCATCATCACTTCATGGTTTCCACGACGACTACCATAGGAATTAAAGTCCTGATAATCCACTCCGTGTTCAGAGAGATAATTCGCTGCAGGACTATTTCGGGCAATATTACCAGCTGGAGAAATATGGTCAGTTGTTACTGTATCTCCAAATTTCGCTAAAACTTTCAAATCAGTCAGTGGTTTAATGGACAAGTCGTCTCCCAAGCAATCAAAATAAGGTGGGTTTTGGATATAGGTTGATTCTAGATTCCATTTATAATTCTGACCTTGCTCAGTTGGAATAGCATTCCACTTCGCACTGTCTGAAAAGACATTGGCATATTCATCTTGGAAGAGTTGACGAGTCACAAATTTATCAACATATGACTCAATTTCATCACGAGATGGCATGATATCTTCCAGATAGACAGCTTTGCCATTTTCATCAACCCCAAGAGCTTCAGTAGTCAAATCAATATTGGTGTTGCCAGCCAAGGCATAAGCAACAACCAAAGGTGGGCTAGCTAAAAAATTCGCTTTAACCAGAGGATTGATACGTCCTTCAAAGTTACGGTTTCCTGATAAAACAGCACTTGCCAACAAGTCATTGTCAGAAATAGCTTTAGCCACTTCTGGTCGTAGATCTCCTGAGTTACCAATACATGTCGTACAACCATAACCAACTAAATTAAAGCCAAGTTTATCCAAATATGTTTGCAAGCCTGAAGCTTTGAGATAACCTGTAACCACTTTAGATCCTGGCGCCAAAGAGGTCTTGACTGTTGGAGAGACTTTGAGCCCCTTTTCAACAGCCTTTTTAGCTAAAAGACCCGCAGCCATAAGAACGTAAGGATTTGAAGTGTTGGTACATGACGTAATCGCTGCTATTGCCACATGACCAGTCTGAATCGTCTCTGAATGACCCTCAAAATCAACCTGAGCCGTCCTTTCTAATTCCTCACGATCAAGGCCAAAACCACGGACACCTGCTTCTCGAACTACGGCATCCTGGAATTCTTGTTTAGCATCGGATAAGAGAATCAAGTCTTGTGGGCGTTTTGGACCTGAAATCGAAGGTTTAATGGATGACAAATCAATTTCAACAACCTTGGTATAGGTAGCTTCTTTGCTAGGATCATAGAAAAGATGGCTAGCTTTTGCGTAGGCTTCAGTGACCTGGATATGTTCCTCATCACGGTTAGTTAAACGCATGTAGTTAAGAGTTTCGTCATCAATAGGAAAATAACCACAGGTCGCACCATATTCAGGTGCCATATTAGCGACCGTAGCACGGTCAGCTAGAGATAAACTCTTCAATCCAGGACCAAAATACTCAACGAATTTACCAACAACATTTTCAGAACGAAGCACCTGAGTAATCTTGAGGGCCAAATCGGTTGCCGTCGCAATTTTAGGTAGTTCTCCTGTCAAACGAACACCTATAACCTCTGGGATTGGGAAATAAGATGCTTCACCAAGCATTGCTGCTTCGGCTTCAATTCCTCCGACACCCCAACCAAGAACACCGATACCATTGATCATAGTTGTGTGACTATCTGTACCAAACATAGAATCTGGATACAGAAGCCCATCTTTTTCAATAATAACGTCACTTAAAAATTCAATATTAACTTGGTGGATGATACCTGTTGCAGGTGGAACGGCACGATAATTTTCAAAGGATTGTTCAGCCCACTTAAGAAATTCGTAACGCTCATTGTTACGCTTAAACTCCAAATTAATGTTATCTTCAAGAGACGTGCTACAACCATAAGAATCTACCTGAACAGAGTGGTCAATCACCAAGTCCACAGGAATCTCTGGATTAATAAGTTCTGCCTTTCCTCCATTCGCTACGATTGCATCACGCATGGATGCCAAATCAACAACAACAGGAACTCCGGTAAAGTCTTGAAGAATAACACGACTTGGTTTAAAAGGAACTTCCGAATTTATCGAAATATTCGGAAATTTCAAGATACTACTAATGTGAGATTCTGTAACATCAACACCGTCCTTTTTTCTTAAAAGACTTCAAATAATATTCTAATCGTATAGGGTAGTTTTTCTACCGTAACCCCCTGCTTTGTCGCAACTTTTTCAATATCATAAAACGTAAAGTCTTGATCTTTTACAGTCAGATTTGAGCAATATTCTTGCATACTAGAACCTCCATTAGTTAAAAGTTTTTCTTATTTTATACCTATTCCTTCTAAAATACAAATGAAATTGGCATTTTTATGTCATAAAATCTCACATAATTAGTTAGTTGACTCCTTTTTCCAATAAATATTGACTGGTGTCAAAAAACTTTAAAAAGGCTTAAAAAACACAATATATGGGGTTGTGTTTGAATACTAAACACAAAATATTGTATTTTTGTCGGTTCAACCTCTTGATTTTTCCCTATATTTTGGGTATTCTATTAGAGTTCCAAAAGTGACCTTTAGTCACTTAAATTCATTATTAAAAGGAGTATTTGCAATGGCAAAGATTACATTGTTTTCAAAAAACAACTGCATGCAATGCAAAATGACAAAAAAATTCTTAGAAAAGGAGAATGCTGATTTCGAAGAAATCAACATTGATGAGCATCCAGAGAAAATTGATTATGTAAAAAGCCTTGGTTTCACAGCTGCTCCAGTTATTGAATCCGGTGATATCGTCTTTTCAGGATTTCAACCTGCAAAACTTAAAGAAATTCTCTAACTCTCAAGTTTTCATTATAGAAAGGAACTTGTTTGCTTAGTTTAAGGAATAAATCTTAATAAACCATTAAACTAAGTTTGGTATCAGTATTATGTCTTTAAAAAATCTTGGCGATGTTTCTTATTTCCGCCTCAATAATGAAATCAACCGTCCAATTAACGGTCAAATACCTTTGCACAAGGATAAAGAAGCCCTTCATGCCTTTTTCCTTGAAAATGTTAAGCCAAATTCAATGGCATTCAACAGCATCACAGAAAAAATTAATTACTTGATTGAAAATGACTATATCGAGTCTGAATTCATTGGGAAATACGAACCTGCCTTCATTGAGAAATTGTCTGCGGAAATTTACTCTCAAAATTTTCGTTTTCAATCATTTATGTCGGCTTACAAGTTCTATCAACAATACGCTTTAAAAACTAATGATGGCCAGGCTTATCTTGAAAGTATTGAGGACCGTGTTCTTTTTAATGCCCTCTACTTTGCTGATGGCGATGAACATCTAGCCAGTGATCTTGCTAATGAGATGATTCACCAACGTTATCAACCTGCTACTCCTTCCTTCTTGAATGCTGGGCGTAGCCGTCGTGGAGAACTTGTTTCATGTTTCCTTATTCAAGTAACGGATGACATGAATTCTATCGGACGTTCTATTAACTCAGCCCTACAGTTGTCACGTATTGGTGGTGGGGTAGGTATTAGTCTCTCTAACCTACGTGAAGCTGGTGCTCCTATTAAGGGGTATGCTGGTGCAGCTTCTGGTGTCGTACCAGTAATGAAACTCTTTGAAGATAGTTTCTCTTACTCAAACCAACTTGGTCAACGTCAAGGTGCTGGAGTTGTTTATCTTAGCGTCTTCCATCCAGATATCTTAGCTTTTCTTTCTACTAAAAAAGAAAATGCCGATGAAAAAGTTCGTGTCAAAACATTATCACTAGGCGTTACCGTACCTGATAAGTTTTACGAATTGGCACGTAAGAATGAAGAAATGTATCTCTTCAGCCCTTACTCTGTCGAAAAAGAATACGGGAAACCATTTAACTACATCGACATCACAGCTATGTACGACGAATTGGTTGCCAATCCCAATATCACAAAAACTAAGATTAATGCGCGTGAGTTAGAAACTGAAATTTCTAAACTCCAACAAGAATCTGGTTACCCATATATCGTCAATGTTGATACAGCTAACAGACATAATCCAATTGATGGTAAAATTGTCATGTCCAACCTTTGTTCTGAGATTCTCCAAGTTCAAACACCAAGTGAACTGAACGATGCACAAGAATTTGTGAAACTTGGTACAGACATTTCATGTAACCTTGGATCTACTAACATCCTTAACATGATGACATCGCCTGACTTTGGACGTTCTATCAAGGCTATGACGAGAGCACTTACTTTTGTTACAGATAGCTCTAGCATCGAAGCTGTACCATCTATAAAAAATGGTAACCAACAAGCTCATACCTTTGGTTTAGGTGCCATGGGGCTCCATTCTTACCTTGCTAAAAACCACATTGAATACGGTAGCCCTGAATCTGTTGAATTCACTAATATCTACTTCATGCTTATGAACTACTGGACTTTGGTTGAATCTAACAATATTGCCCGTGAACGTCAAGAAACCTTTGTTGGTTTTGAAAAATCCAAATATGCCGATGGTTCTTACTTTGATAAATACGTTACAGGACAGTATGTTCCTAAATCTGACCGTGTTAAGGAACTGTTCGATGGCCACTTCATTCCGCAAGCAAAAGATTGGGAAGAGCTTCGTGAGTTAGTTAAGAAAGATGGTCTCTATCATCAAAACCGCTTGGCAGTTGCACCAAATGGATCAATTTCTTATATTAACGACTGTTCTGCTTCTATCCACCCAATCACACAACGTATTGAAGAACGTCAAGAGAAGAAAATTGGTAAAATCTACTATCCAGCTAACGGACTCTCAACAGACACTATTCCTTTCTACACTTCAGCTTACGACATGGATATGCGTAAAGTGATTGATGTCTATGCTGCTGCTACTGAACATGTGGACCAAGGTTTGTCATTAACACTTTTCTTGCGTAGTGAACTACCAAAAGAAATTTACGAATGGAAAACAGAAAATAAACAAACAACTCGTGACCTTTCTATCCTTCGTAACTATGCCTTTAACAAAGGTATCAAGTCAATTTACTACATTCGTACTTATACAGACGACGGTGAGGAAGTTGGCTCTAACCAGTGTGAAAGTTGTGTTATCTAACACTCTAAAAAATCACTGTTCTTATTCATAAAGGGCATTAAAAAGGTCGGTTCGCCGACTTTTTTAATAGATAAACTCAAAAAGCTATGTCATGATTTTGAATTATGATAAAATAGAAACGATATCAATAAAGAAAGAGGTTTCTAATGGAAACTTACTATAAAGCCATTAACTGGAATGAAATCGAAGATGCGATTGATAAATCTACCTGGGAAAAATTGACTGAACAATTCTGGTTAGATACACGTATTCCACTTTCAAATGACCTTGATGATTGGCGTAAACTTTCAGCTGAAGAAAAAGATTTGGTCGGAAAAGTCTTCGGTGGCTTGACCTTACTAGATACTATGCAATCACAAACAGGTGTTGAAGCTATTCGTGCCGATGTTCGTACACCCCATGAAGAAGCTGTTTTGAACAACATTCAGTTCATGGAATCTGTTCACGCAAAATCCTACTCTTCTATTTTCTCAACTTTGAACACTAAATCTGAAATTGAAGATATTTTCGAGTGGACCAATAGTAACGAATACTTGCAGACCAAAGCAAAAATCATAAACGACATCTATGAGAATGGAACACCACTTCAGAAAAAGGTTGCATCAACTTTTCTTGAAACCTTCCTTTTCTACTCAGGCTTCTTCACACCTCTATATTATCTGGGTAATAATAAGCTTGCCAATGTCGCTGAAATCATTAAATTGATTATCCGTGACGAATCTGTTCACGGAACCTATATTGGCTATAAATTTCAACTTGGATTCAATGAATTACCTGAAGAAGAGCAAGAAAGCTTCCGTGAATGGATGTATGACCTTCTCTATGAATTGTATGAAAATGAAGAGCTCTATACCAAGTCTCTCTATGATGGTGTTGGGTGGACTGAAGAAGTCATGACTTTCCTTCGTTACAACGCCAACAAGGCCCTCATGAACTTAGGACAAGATCCACTTTTCCCAGATAGTGCAAACGATGTTAACCCAATCGTTATGAATGGTATTTCTACAGGAACTTCCAACCACGACTTCTTCTCTCAAGTTGGTAATGGTTACCTTCTAGGTACTGTGGAAGCTATGCAAGACGATGATTATAACTACGGACTATAAGAAAAAACTAGCTGAGCTAGTTTTTTCTTGTCTTCAATACTATATTCGAAAAACAAATAGAAAAAGAGTTCAATCTGAACTCTTTTTAGCTTATTTTGCTTTAACTTCAAAGCCTTCTGCTACACCTTCAGCAAAGTTTTCTTCAACAATGCTAGCACAGTAATCACAGATTGTTGCATTATAGCTACGTTCCTTGGTAGTTGGATCAATACGACGACAACGATCACAAACTTCACCTGAAGCACGTTCTACAGTGAAGGCAACATTTTCAAAGCTCACAGCTGATTCAGGAGCATCTCCTTCAGCAATAGTCAATGCTGAAACAATCAAAAGTTGAGCAAGATTTGTATTCAAACCTTCAAGAAGTTCTTTAACTTCAGCATCGGGATAAATAGTCAAATGAGCTTCTAGTGATTTACCGATAACCTTCTCATTACGAGCTTCTTCCAAAGCTTTTTGAGCTTGACCACGGAAATCCATGAATGCTTTCCATTTTTCAAGGATTGCTTCTTGATTTTCGAAAGCTTCTGCTTCTGGCAACTCTGACAATTGAACAAACTCTTCAGTTTCAAATTCAAGATATGACCAGATTTCTTCAGCAGTGTGAGGAAGAATTGGAGTCAAGAGTTTTGTGATCTTAACAAGAATATCGTAGAAGACTGTTTGCATTTGACGACGTTCAAGAGAATCTGCACTCTCAATGTAAACCACATCTTTAGCAAAATCAAGATAGAAAGCTGACAACTCTACATTAATAAAGTTAACCAAAGCTTTGTAGATAGTCAAGAACTCAAAGTTTGCATAAGCGTCACGAATGGTCTTAACCAATTGGTTGAATCGGATAGTCATGTACTGATCCACAGATCGCAATTCTTCAAAGGCCACAGCATCAGTTGTTGGATTGAAGTCTGATGTATTAGCAATCAAGAAACGGAGCGTGTTACGGATTTTACGGTAAGATTCAGATACTTGGCTAAGGATATCCATTGAGATACGGACATCATTGGTCGTATCAACACTTGTTACCCAAAGACGGAGAATTTCTGCACCAAATTGCTTTTCAACATCACTAGGAGCAATCGTATTTCCAAGTGATTTAGACATCTTTTCACCCTTACCATCGAGGGCAAAACCTTGAGACAAGAGTTGTTTATATGGTGCGACACCATGATTGGCAACTGATGTGATAAGTGATGAGTTAAACCAACCACGGTATTGGTCAGAACCTTCAAGATAAAGGTCAGCTGGATAAGTCAATTCAGGTCGATTAACGACAACACCATTCCATGATGAACCTGAGTCAAACCACACATCCATAATATCATTTTCTTTAGTGAACTCACCGTTTGGTGAACCAGGATGTGTGAAACCTTCTGGAAGAAGATCTTTAGCATCACGTTCCCACCAAATAACCGATCCATGCTCTTCAAAAAGTTTAGCCACATGTTCAATCGTTTCCTCAGTCATGATTGGTGTCTTATCTTCAGCATAGAAGATTGGGAGTGGAACACCCCAAGCACGTTGACGAGATATGACCCAGTCTCCACGGTCACGAATCATGTTGTAAAGACGAACTTTACCCCATTCTGAATGGAATTTAACTTTTTCAATTTCATCCAAAATTTCTTGACGGAATTTAGATACAGATGCAAACCATTGAGGGACTGCACGCCAGATAATTGGTTTTTTGGTACGCCAGTCAAATGGGTATGAGTGAGAGATTTCTTCTTTGGCAAGAAGGAGATCACCAAGTTTATCAATGACTGTTGGTACAACTTTATCATAGAACTGACCTGCAAAATCAGGACCTGCATTTTCCATCATGATACCACGTTCATTGACCGTTACAGCAACTTCTAAGCCATTGGCAACACCTACGTTATAGTCATCTTCACCAAAACCGGGCGCTGTATGGACGATACCAGTACCAGAATCCAGTGTAACGTGATCACCAAGGATAACCAATTCATCAACTTCTGAGTCCCATGGGTGTTCGGTTACAATTTGATCCAATTCTTTCCCTTGGTAAGTTGCAAGTACTTCAACATCTTGCCAACCAAATTTTTCAGAAAGACTTGGCAATAGCTCAGAAGCCACAACATATTTACGGTCAGATCCAGCGGACTTAACAACTACATAATCAAAATCAGCTCCCATTGTCAAGCCTCGAGACGCTGTAATAGTGAATGGTGTAGTTGTCCATACAACGATATAGGTATCGGTATCCAATACGCCTTTACCATCCTTAACTTTATTAGCATAGTAAAGAGATGTAGAAACTAAATCATGGTATTCGATTTCTGCTTCAGCAAGCGCTGATTCTGATGACCATGACCAGTAAACTGGTTTCGCACCTTGGTAGATGTAACCTTTTTTAGCCATCTCACCGAAGACACGAATTTGTGCAGCTTCATAGTCAGGTGTCAAAGTTACATATGGGTTATCCCAATCAGCTGAGACACCAAGTCGTTTGAAATCTTCACGTTGCTTGTCAACTTGTGAAAGCGCATAGTCACGACACATTTTAAGGTATTCAGAGCGTTCGATTTCTTTACGTTTCACACCTTTTTTAGCCAAAACCTGTTCGATTGGAAGCCCATGAGTATCCCATCCAGGAATATAAGGTGCATAGAAACCAGACATTGATTTAGAACGAACGATAATATCCTTGGAAATTTTATTCATGGCATGTCCAACGTGAATATTACCATTGGCATACGGAGGGCCATCATGAAGGGTGAAGTGCGATTTTCCTTGGTTCAATTCTTGACGACGTTGATACATATTAGCATCTTCCCACTCTTTTTGCCAGAGAGGTTCTTTATTAGGAAGTCCAGCACGCATAGGAAAAGCTGTCTTACCAAGATTTAGGGTTTCTTTAAGTTTCATTCTATCTCCTCTTCAATATAATTTACAAAATAAAAAGAGCCTTCATCAAAAAGGACGAAAGCTCGTGGTACCACCTTTGTTTAGAGCAAATATAAAATTGCTCCCTCATATGTCCGTAAGGAGGACCATCCTTCTAACTTACTTGATTCAGTCAGAACCAAAGAAAATGATAACCGGCCAAATAGGGAATGTGGGACTCACACCATCTCCCACTCGCTGAAAATATACTTGGTAAGTTTTATTTTCTTATTCGCCAATATTCAATTTAAAAGTTTGTGTTTCGTTAAGGTTTACTTCACCTGTTGTTTCAGGTTGAAAATCAAAATCTTCATCTACTGGTGCAGAAGTTGGAAAGTCTGCTGCTTCGCTATCGAAAGAATCTGAGTTACCTAAATCAACTGGGGTCGAAACAGTTTCATTAGTTTCTTCAAATTCTTGATTAGAGAAATCTTCGACTTTCTTGTTACTTTCAGCAACACGACGTTGAAGTTCAGCCATTTCATCAGGAGTAAATTGACGCGTTGCATCAAATGAAGCTGCATCATTTGAATCTGGGACATGTTCGTCCAAAACTTTTTCAACAACTTCTTTAAAGGCAGCATCTGAGTTTTGAAGATAAATAGCTGTTGGTTGCAACAATTCACCCCACTCTGGAGCACTTGCTAAGCTAAGTTGACCTTCAACTGCAGCCAAAAGACGTTGATGGAAAACACGACTTTGACGTTTAAGCTCTTCTGTCTCAATAGCAACACGTTTCGCTTCATCAGTAGCATCACGAAGAATTTCAGATGCTTTAGATTTAGCTTCTTCAACCAAATGCGTTGCATTGAAGTTAGCTTTATTAATCAAGTTAGCTGATTCGTCAGCTGCTGAAGCTTTAACTTTTTCAGCTGTTTCTTGAGCCAAGATAACTGATTGGCTTAGTGATTCTTTCATTTCATCAAAATAAGCCAATTTTTCTTCAAGCTCTTTTACACGAGAAGCAAGCTCACGATTATCACGAACTAAATCTTCATAATCATCAACGATAATATCAAGAAATTCATCTACTTCTTGTTCATTGTATCCACGAAATTTAGTTGTAAACTGTTTATCTTTAATATCAAGTGCTGTGATTGCCATTACAGGCCTCCTTTATTTTTTACCATTTCTTCAAGCTCTTTTACACGAGCAGCAAGTTCACGATTTTCATGAACTAATTCTTCATAACCATCTACGATAATATCAAGAAATTCATCTACTTCTTCTTGATTGTAGCCACGAAATTTAGTTGTAAACTGTTTTTCGATAATCTCAAGTACTGTAATTGCCATTACAGATCCCCTCTATTTACATTACCATCTCTGATGATTTTAAATTAAATACCTACTTTTTTCTTCGTCTCAACATGCTATTAATAGTGACTTTAGCTTTACCAGATTTTGAAAATCCTTCTTGTTCGGCCAATCGAAATCGACCGAAACCCCGAACCGAAATCATATCACCAATAGTAATCAACTGGTCAGCCTTCTCAACTTGTCTATAATTTAATTTGACTTTACCAGATGAAATCAGCTTCAAGGCCCTAGAGCGTGATAAATTTAACACGGTTGCTAACACATTGTCAAGACGCATGCTAGAAAGTAAAACAAAAGAATGTGAGTAGTTTTCTTGATTTGTAATCCAATTCCCTTCACTAACATCCTTAAGTGTAACGGAAACATTACCAATCTTTTGATAGTCATTATAGCATAGTTTGCTAGGTGAGATGCTATCGAAAATTGAATACGTCCATCGTCATTGATAATGATGTCACCAAATACTTGTCGTTCAAGTCCAAGTTGATTAATCAAAGTCCCCAAAACTTTTGGATGAGTCAAGGTGTTAAACTGTCTTGCATAAGAAACCTCTAACCGCTTAATCTCAAAGTCATCATCAGAGAGCTCATAATAATCCGGAGCTATAATAACTCTTCTATACTCCTCCGTCTCAAGATTTGAACTTACAAAGAATTTTAAATGATAGTAATTTGCTAAATCTTCAACAATTTGAATCTCACGGGGATTTAAGAAATCAGTCAAATAAGGACTATACCTATCTTCAACCAATTGGCAAAATCCCCTAACCTTTTCTAAAAAAGGACGTTCATCTAACGAATAATGCTGTTCAATATTTTATTTTCTGACATCAGAATAGAATATTCCTAAGAATAGTGAGAGAAAAATTCAACAAAAGAACGATTACGATGATTGAAAAGTCAACACCAGCAAAGACCAAATTCAGACGACGAAATGGCGCAAGAATCGGATTAACAATTTGTCTAATGATTCTTCCAAGGCTAGTGTCATAGGCTCCTGGAAACCAAGATAACAAAGCGTAGACAACAAGAAGTATCTCTGCAACGTTAACGACACGTGCCCAAATAACATATAGTAATATAGACATTGCTTAACGTCTCTTCATATCAAAGTCAAAGTTGGCTTCTTGATTACCGTGTGCCAAGCCAATCTCTTCAATGTCAACAACGACATTGATTGGTGTAAGCAAGTACATTGAAGAGCCAACTTTTTGAAGATTCCCGGTAAGTACTTTACTTGCACCATCAATGAAATCAAGACAACGACGAGCTTGTGCCTCTAACATATACTGAAAATCAATCAAAACACATTCATTTTCGATCAAAAGTTCTACAATTTCCTGAGCATCTTCATATTTCTTAGGATATTTAATTGCAATTGTTGTTTTTGTTGTACTCATTTGATGTGGTCCCTGATTTGCTTGTGAACGACTCAAAGGTAAACTACGAAGAACTTGTGTCTCCTGCAAGTCTGCGTTAACATGTTGACGACGAGGAGGAACTGTTGCCTGTGAACGCTCAGGTTGACGTTGCTGACGAGGTTGTGTCTGCACTGGTCTCTGCACTTTTACAGGACGTTTTTTCTCTTCTTCTTTTGCAGCATCTTCATAATCGGTTACTTCGTCGGTATCAAAATATGAAACAATTTTATCAATTGTGTCTTTTAATGCCATAAGGTTAATCTCCGTTCTCTTTAAAGAATGCACTGCCGATTCTGACAAAGGTTGATCCATTTTGAATTGCCTCATCAAAATCTCGACTCATCCCCATGCTTAATTGATCACAAGGAACATTCTTTATTTTTTCTCTTGAATTGATTTTCTAAGTTCATTTGTCTGTGAGAAAATCTCATCAAGTTCTTGATTATCTGCATCAATTGGTGCCATTGTCATTAGTCCAACAATACAAATGTTATCAAGATTTTTAATTTGGTCTAGAACTGTATCAAGTTCTTCAGGCGAAAAACCATGTTTTGATTCCTCACCTGAAACGTTAACTTGAAGGAAACATTTAATCGTATGATTGGCACGCTTTTGAATTTCCTCTGCTAATTTTACAGAATCCAAGGCGTGAAAATAATCAACTAAATTAATAACATCCTTTACTTTTCGACGCTGTAAGGTACCGATAAGGTGCCAGGTCAAATCATAATTGTTTAAAGCTTGATATTTATCTAAGAATTTATCCACGCGATTTTCAGCAATGTGTTTAATTCCTGTTTTAACCAATTCTTCAGCAATATCACTAGAGACATATTTGGTTACGGCAATAATATTGACTTCATCACTAGAGCGATTAGCCTTCTCACAAGCTGCCTTTACCGCTTGATAAACATTATTTTTATTTTCTTCTATAGTCATTATTAACGATTTTAAAGAATGGTGGTGTTTCCAACTCATCATCATCCTCAACTTCACTTGAAAATGTAGACATAGTCAACTGACTATCTAATTGGCCAGTTTCAGGACGTGAGATATTATCACGTCTTAAGTCCCAGTTTCCAAAAGCAGACTGCTCTTGTTGAGATGCTGCCGCTGCAGGACGAACCCCTGCTTGAGGCATTGAAGGTGTTTCATTATAGTCAAAATTTGGTTGACGTTCAAATGAAGGTTGAGAAACTGGACGTTGTTCTTCTTGAATTGCTTGCTGAACAGGTGCTGCTGGTTGTGACGGTACTGATGTCACTTTGCGAGGTTGAGCTTTCACTCCCGCTACTTTATCAGCACGATCTTGACGAACTCCTGTAGCAACAACAGTTACGCGAATCTCATCTTTCAATGTATCATCAATTGATGTACCCAACCAAATGTTAACACCGTTACCAGCTGCTTGGCCAACAATTTCAGAAGCTTCTTCAGCCTCTGTAAGAGTCATATCAAGACCACCAGTTACGTTAACAATTACGTCTTCTGCACCATCAATAGTAGTTTCAAGAAGTGGCGAGAAGATTGCTTTGCGTGCAGCTTCAACAATACGTTCCTCACCAGAACCAATACCAATACCCATAAGCGCATTACCTTTGTTTGCCATAACTGTTTTCACATCAGCAAAGTCGAGGTTAATCAAGCCTGGATTAGTGATAAGATCCGTAATACCTTGGACACCTTGGCGGAGAACATTATCTGCTTCGCTAAGGGCTTCAAGAAGTGGAGTTTTCTTATCAACAATTTCAAGAAGATTGTTGTTTGAGATAATAAGAAGTGTATCAACTTGCTCACGCAACTCTTGAATACCTTCAACCGCATAAGCACCACGTTTGTTACCTTCAAATCCGAACGGACGTGTTACAACTGCAACTGTCAATGCACCTAAGCTTTTGGCAATACGTGCAATTACTGGAGCTGCTCCTGTACCAGAACCTCCACCCATACCGGCAGTGATAAATACCATGTCAGATCCTGTAAGTGCTTCTGTAAGTGTTTCTTCACTTTCTTCAGCCGCCTTACGACCAACTTCAGGTTGACCTCCGGCACCAAGTCCACGGGTCAATTTAGGGCCCAATTGGATAACTGTTTCTGCTTTTGAAGAGCTGAGCGCTTGAATATCAGTATTAGCTGCGATAAATTCAACACCAGAAAGACCTTCTTCAATCATTCGGTTGATGGCGTTTCCGCCACCTCCACCGACACCGATAACTTTAATGACAGCACCTTGAACAGATGCGCTATCAAATGAAAAACTCATTTTATTTCCTCGCTTTTTCTAGATTAAATTAATCGAACATACTACCAAAGATACCACGAACACGATCTCCAAGTTTTTGTTTTGGTTCATGATTTCCTTCTTCAACTGGCAAAGGCACTTCGATTGTATTCTCAACTGGAATAGGGTTAGGTTGTGGAGCCACTCGTGGCGCTGGTGATGGTGCTGGAGTTCTGTCAAAACTCAATGCAGGAGCCTCATTGTCGATAGGTTTACGACGGAGATACTCTTCACCAGATACTGCTCGTTGAGCAATAATATCAACTTCTGTAAGAAGGCCAACATACTCAACAAGACTAATCACATTTGCAAACATCGGATTACGAATGCCTACTTGATTTGGTACGTAAAGTTTGACATTTGTCTCAAAAAGCTCTTGAGCAACTTCAACTACACCAGGCATAATAGCTGTACCACCTACAAGGACGATACCACCAGGTAAATCAAGTAGACGACCACGAGTCAAATCTTGTTTCACTCTGTCCAAGATATGTTTCACACGAGCTGAGATAATTTCAGCAAGGTATTTTTCAGTGATTTCAACAGGTGAATTTTCACCTACAACTTCAACTTGAACAGTTTCAGATTCACTTGCTTCGTCAATATCAGCATTACCAAAATTAAACTTAAGCGCTTCTGCAATCTGCATGGAAGTCTTCAAAACCTTTGAAATATCCTTTGTGATGTATTCGCCACCTTCAGAATAAATATTGGTAAACTGAAGTTCTTGCGCACGCATACTTGCAACGGTAGTTTGACCGCCACCCAAATCAATGACTGTAGCACCAAACTCACGTTCACCTTCATTTAAGACCGCACGTGTCATCGCAAGAGGTGAGATAATAATATTCTCAACCTTAATACCTGCACGTTCAACCGTCTTTCGAAGATTGTGAAGGATTGTTGTTGGTCCTGTATAAATGAGACCCCTCATTTCAAGACGAATTCCCATCATTCCACGAGGATCACGAATTCCTTGGAAGCCATCAACGATAAACTCTTCAGGAACTAGCGAAATAACCTCACGCTCAGGTGTAATGCTCTTAGTCAAGGCTGAGCGAACAACACTTTCAACATCTTCATCTTTGATTTCTTTTGATTCACTGGTTACAGGAATCATCCCTTGGGTAGGCTCAATTTGAAGAAGATTAGCTGGAAGCCCAACATTAACTTGCTCAATAACAATACCAGCTTTTTCTTCTGCTTGTTCAATAGCTGTTTTGATGGATTTCGCTGCAGCGTCAATGTCAACAATGATACCATCTTTCACACCAGAACTCTTAACATTACTTACTCCGATGACATTCATTGATCCATCAATAAATTCAGCAACAAGAACCTTAATCGAGCTAGTTCCTATATCTAATCCTGTAAAAAAGCCATCTCTAGCCATTCACTCGACCTCTCAATCTTTCCATTCAATATCTTTGTAAACTGTATAAAAACAGAATTATTCGGATACTATTGTACCATAAAAAAACGTAAAATGTCAGCATTTTACGTTTTTATTATTCAATATTAGCCCTGAGCTAGGGAAGTTTGATGTGAGTTTTCTTGCCCTACTGCAGGAATACTTTCTCCTTGGTCACTTGAACTTTCGGTATTAGTATCCTCTCCAGAACTTTGTACAGACGATTCTGACTCTTGCCCTTCTTCAGAAGTAGCACTGGTTTCTTTACTATCAGTCTTGTCTTTATCTTTCTTTTTATCCTTATCTGATTTTTCAGATTTTGATGCTTCAACTTCCGGAGTTGTCGTATAAATACCAACTTCCATATCAACAATAGTCCCATCTGAAAGATGTTTTTTAATTTTTGGTAATATGGTAACTTGGTTGTTAATTGAGATAGTGGGACACGGATGGTATTGCCATCATACAACTCAATAGTCAACAAATCTGAAGTTGCCTTGGTAGGCGTTAAATTAATAATCTGAATGTTATTTTGATTTTAGCATCCAGTTGATTTAGCTCTTTTACAAGTTCTTCAATTTTCTTGTCATCATCTATTTTTAAAGTAATAAATTTATCTGGAAGATTTCCTGTTGAAACCGTTCCACCAGTTTTACCACT
>NZ_CM002133.1:1065278-1076638 GCF_000448665.1 Streptococcus sp. HSISS2
CACGGATGGTATTGCCATCATACAACTCAATAGTCAACAAATCTGAAGTTGCCTTGGTAGGCGTTAAATTAATAATCTGAATGTTATTTTTGATTTTAGCATCCAGTTGATTTAGCTCTTTTACAAGTTCTTCAATTTTCTTGTCATCATCTATTTTTAAAGTAATAAATTTATCTGGAAGATTTCCTGTTGAAACCGTTCCACCAGTTTTACCACTCTCGAGAATTGACATATAACCATTGCCAGTTTGACGATAAGCCACTATCGGGTATTCTTTTACTGCAATGTTAAATTGATTTGGAAAGTCATAGGTCACATTCGCTTTTTTAATCCAGACATTTGTTTTTTCAACAGTTCTCGCAACTTTGTTCTGATTTAAAAAGACATAACTAATATAATCTGTATCAAGAATACCACTTGCCACTTTCACATCTTCTGGCAAAGCATTTTTTGTTCCTGAGACAGTGATAATCTTTTGCTTAGACCAAGGCGAGATATAGAAGAGTGAAAACACAATTAAAATAGCAGCTGAGAAGACAATGAGACCAGCAAGATTTTGTTGTGCAATAGGAATGTTACTGCTTGATTTCAACTTATTCTTTTTTTTCTTCTTGTCCTTTTTTTCTTTTTAACCTTCTTCTTTTCCGGTACCTTGTTTTCGATTGGAGTATTCTCTTTCTCTATACCTTCAGAATCTTCGCTCTCTTTTTTCTTAAAAATTCCAAGTTTCGCTTCTGCCACTCCGTCAGAACTTGTTTTTCTTGTGAATTTTGTTCCTTTTTTGCCATGAAATTCCTTTATTTATTTGAAATACTAGTTACTAATAGGTGGTAAAAATCATCAGGAGATGTGATTTCCTCAGATTTTGCCATAGCTTCTTTGTAAGTCTTTGCATTTTCAACAAGTTGTTCTAGCTCATCATTCAAAGTTGCCCAACTTAAATCAGGTTCCTGTAATTGGCGGGCATAACCTTTTCGTTCAAAATAAGCAGCATTTTCAAGTTGATCTCCACGGCTAGCTTCTTTCCCCAAAGGAATGATTACATGCAGTTTTTTCATCGCCAATAATTCAAAAATGGTATTTGAACCACCCCGAGTTACTACTAAATCAGCCAAATCCATAAGAGGTTGGTACAAATCTGTTACATAATCAATTCGGTATAGATGAGGTTGTAAGGTATTTAATGAAGAATCACCAGAAATATTAATGACATTGTAGTGTTCAGTCAGTTGTGGAGTATTGCTAATAAAATCATTAAAACCTTTGCACCAGCTGATCCACCGATAAAAAGAACGGTTTTCAAATTGGCATCAAACTGTTTCTTAATATTATCGAGGATATCTTTTTGTCCTGTTTGTGCCACACCAACCTTAGTAATAGCGCCAACATGTTTTGTCTTTGTCAAAGCTTTTGGTTGCTCAAAAGTCGTAAACATCGTAGTCGCAAACTTGTAGGCAATTTTATTGGCTAACCCCATAGAAAGATCAGACTCATGCACATAAACAGGAACTCCTAATAATTTAGAAGCAATCACTGGCGGTACAGAGACAAATCCGCCCTTAGAAAAAAGTGCTTGTGGCCGAATCTTTGCAATAATCGCAATAGATTGAAGGATTCCCCAACCAACTTTAAAAACGTCAAGCATGTTTTGCCATGAAAAATATCGACGTAACTTCCCTGTAGCAATACTGTGGAAGGTAACATCTAAACCAGATTTAGAGATTTGTTCATGTTCGATGCCATGCTTATCACCAATATAGTGAACCTCCCATCCATCTTTGATGAACTTTGGAATTAAGATAAGATTTAGGGTCACATGTCCAACTGTT
The DNA here is from genome assembly GCF_000448665.1 of Streptococcus sp. HSISS2. Lineage (NCBI taxonomy): Bacteria > Bacillati > Bacillota > Bacilli > Lactobacillales > Streptococcaceae > Streptococcus > Streptococcus sp. HSISS2. Next base: position 1,067,108 of record NZ_CM002133.1, read on the forward strand.
CCACCACCGGTAAAAACAATCTTTTTCGATTTTGCCATAGCTTATCCCTTCAATTGCTCAACCGTTGCGATAAATTCATCACCACGCACTTCAAAATTCTTGTACATATCCCAGCTGGCGTTAGCAGGACTCAATAAAACAACATCTCCTGCATTGGCTTGATCAAAAGCAATACGTGTCGCATCAGCTACATCTTTAGCATCAAGATAAGATACACCTGCTTTCTCAGCGGCACGTTTGACACGAGGAGCGGATTCTCCCAAAATAATCATTTTCTTGACTCCTGTAATATCAGGAACGAGTTCATCAAATTCATTACCACGATCTAAACCACCAGCAATCAAAATGACTTTACTATTATCAAATCCAGAAAGTGCTTTTTGAGTCGCCAAAATGTTTGTTGACTTACTATCATTATAGAATTTCACGTCGTTAATGGTATCAACGAATTGAAGACGATGCTTAACTCCTCCAAAACTTGCTAAAGTTTCTTTGATAGCCTGGTTTGAAACACCTGACAGCTTAGAAACCGCAATTGTAGCCAAAGCATTTTCAACATTGTGACTACCAGGAACACCAATCTCATCGGCTTGCATAATCAACTCACCTTTATAGTAAAGACCCCCGTTTTCAAGATAGGCTCCATCTACTTTTTCCACAGTTGAGAATGGAACGACTTGTGCTTTCGTCTTAGTAGCCAACTCCTTAGCAAGATCTTGGTTAAAGTTCAAAATAATGAAATCATCTGAGGTCATTCGATTTTGAATATTCCATTTGGCTGCCACATATGCTTCAAAACTACCGTGATAATCAATATGTGTTGGCATCAAATTGGTAATAACCGCAATGTGGGGATGGAAACTGTTAATTCCCATCAATTGGAAAGAAGACAATTCCATAACTAAGGTGTCTTGAGCGGTCACTGATTGGGCAACTTCTGATGCAGGGAAGCCGATATTTCCTGACAAGACGCCAGACTTACCACCATGATTTAGGACATCAGCAATCATAGTTGTCGTTGTCGTCTTACCGTTTGAGCCAGTTATACCAATAATCGGTGCTTCTGACACTAGGTAAGCCAATTCAACTTCAGTCCAGACTGGAATTCCTTTTTCAAGTGCACGGGCTACCATTGGATTGTCGTAACGAATCCCAGGATTCTTGACCATTAGTTCAAAATTTTCATCCAAAAGCTCAAGAGGATGTCCACCACAAACAACCTTAATTCCTTCTTCAAGAAGAGCCTGAGCCGAAGGGTTTTCCTCAAAAGGTTTTCCGTCATTAACAGTGACAATAGCACCCAACTTAGCCAATAGGCGGGCAGCTGCTTCACCAGATTTAGCCAAACCAAGGACCAAAACTTTTTTATTTTCAAATTGTGTTACTGATTTCATAATTCGTCCATTCTCTCAAATTGTATCATAATCATTTTACCCTTTATCCCAAGCTATTTCAAGGAGTTACCTCTTCTTGGCAAAAGAAAAAGCCAATCTATTCGATTGACTTTTAATCTCATGCTACTTATTTATCTTCATGTTCAGCTTTTTCATGATTAAGCTCTGACATAGCGAAAAAATCTTTCAAGGTGAAATAGCTCAATACAAGCATTCCCACCGTAACAAAGAACTCACCAGGTAAACTGAAGAATTTAATGATTGATAGCACTGCTAAAAGTAGGAGCAATGCTAAGGTAGCCATGACAAAGAGAAGATTCATGGTGTTTTTTACCGACTTTGGTGCAATAAAGAAATAGAATGATGCAATCAATATAGCAACAATCAGATAAAACATCTCTTCTCCTCTCTATATATTATTCAGCTTCTGCTGCTTTTTTCTTACGTTTATTGGCTTTATCACGCTCTGCTTTATTCAAAATTTGTTTACGCAAGCGGATAGATTCAGGCGTTACTTCCATGTACTCATCGTCATCCAAGAATTCAAGTGATTCTTCAAGAGTCAAGATACGTGGAGTCTTGATAACAGCCGTTTGGTCCTTAGTTGCTGAACGCACGTTTGTCATTTGTTTTGCTGTAGTGATATTGACACCAAGGTCATTTTCACGAGCATTTTCACCAACAATCATACCTTCATAAACTTCAGTACCTGGGTTAACAAAGATTGTACCACGTTCTTCGATACGCATGATTGAGTAAGTTGTCGCTTTACCTGTATCGATAGAAACAAGGGCACCACGGTGACGGCCACCAATTTCACCAGCAACAACTGGCAAGTATTGGTCGAAGGTGTGGTTCATGATACCGTAACCACGTGTCATAGACAAGAATTCAGTAGAGAATCCAATAAGTCCACGAGCTGGTACGAGGAAGATAAGACGTGTTTGACCGTTACCAACCATCTGCATATCAAGCATATCACCTTTACGTTCTGAAAGGGCTTGGATGATAGAACCTTGGTACTCTTCTGGAGTATCAATTTGAACACGTTCAAATGGCTCACATTTCACACCATCAATTTCTTTGATGATAACTTCTGGACGAGATACTTGAAGTTCGTATCCTTCACGACGCATTGTTTCGATAAGGATTGACAAGTGCAATTCACCACGACCTGAGACAGTCCATTTATCTGGTGAATCAGTTGGATCAACACGAAGAGAAACGTCTGTTTGCAACTCTGCCAAGAGACGCTCTTCAACCTTACGTGATGTCACGTGTTTACCTTCACGACCTGCAAATGGTGAGTTATTAGCCAAGAAAGTCATTTGAAGTGTTGGTTCGTCAATACGAAGAACTGGCAATGGTTCAACAGCATCAGTTGGTGTAATTGTTTCACCAACGAAGATGTCTTCCATACCTGAGATGGCAATCAAATCACCAGCTTTTGCTTCTTCAATTTCACGACGTTCCAAACCAAAGAAACCGAAAAGTTTAGTAACACGGAAGTTCTTTGTTGTTCCGTCAAGTTTTGAAAGGGTAACTTGGTCACCAACTTTTACAGTTCCACGGAAGATACGTCCAATACCGATACGTCCAACGAAATCATTGTAGTCAAGAAGTGACACTTGGAATTGAAGAGGCTCATCTGAGTTATCTACAGGAGCTGGGATGTGGTCAATAATAGTGTCAAAGATTGGAGCCATAGTGTGCTCTTGATCAGCAGGGTTATCCGACAATGATGATGTTCCGTTAATCGCTGAAGCATACACAACTGGGAATTCCAACTGATCATCATCAGCACCAAGCTCGATGAAAAGTTCAAGAACTTCATCAACAACTTCTTCAGGACGAGCTGATGGTTTATCAATCTTGTTAACAACAACGATAGGTGTCAAGTTTTGCTCGAGTGCTTTTTCAACACAAAACGTGTTTGAGGCATTGTACCTTCGTAGGCATCGACAACAAGGACAACCCCATCAACCATTTTCATGATACGTTCAACTTCTCCACCGAAGTCCGCGTGACCTGGTGTATCCATGATGTTGATACGCGTACCGTTATAAGCAACGGCTGTATTTTTGGCAAGGATTGTAATTCCACGTTCTTTTTCAAGATCGTTTGAGTCCATTGCACGCTCATCAAGCTCTTTACGCTCGTCAAGAGTGTGTGATTGTTTCAACAATTCATCAACAAGTGTTGTTTTACCGTGGTCAACGTGGGCAATGATGGCTACGTTACGGATATCTTCTCTAAGTTTAGTCATTTTTTCCTCTTTAATTTTTATTTCAACTTTTAAAGTATACCACATTTTCAACAAAATGGCAGAGCTCAGCTGATTGTAAACGTTTTTCAACAAGAAAAAGGTGCTGTCCACCTATAATTGGTCAGACACACCTTCTGTCATTCATTAGTTATCAATTGTAAGTGCAAGGCTAGCAGCTCCAATGATACCAGCATCATTTCCAAGCTCTGCTAATTTCACTTTTGTTGTACGGCGAACTTGTGGGAATGCATAACGTGTAAAGTATCCTTCAACACGGCTACGCAAGAATTCACCAGCTGCTGAAACACCACCACCGATTACAACTGAATCTGGGTTAAGAATATTTGAGATATTTGCTGTTGCAAGTCCTAGGTATTCAGAGACTTTGTCAACGATGCTATTAGCAAACTTGTCGCCTTCGGCAGCGGCAACGAAAATATCTTTACTTGTTACTTGCTCACCATTATCTACAGCAGCTTTAATAGAAGAGTTACCTTCATATCCTTCTGCTAAATGACGTGCCAAACGTACGACACCTGTTGCAGAAGCTACAGTTTCCAAGCATCCTTTGTTTCCGCAAGTACATTCAAATCCTGTTTCAGGCTCAACGATAATGTGGCCAATTTCACCACCAGCACCGCCAACACCATGAATCAAGTTACCATCAGCGATAACGCCGCCACCAACTCCTGTTCCTAATGTCACAAAGACAACATCAGGATTGTTAGCACCAGCACCAACCCAACGTTCACCGAGGGCAGCAACGTTAGCATCATTATCAATGGCAAATGGAATACCGAGTTCTTTTTCGATGACAGATCCAACTTCTTGAGTTTCTGCCCAGTTCAAGTTGAAGGCACCAGTAACCGTTTTATTTTCACGATCAACAGCTCCTGGAGAACCCATACCAATTCCAATGAAATCTTCTGCAGTAAGTCCGTACATTTCCAAACGGTGTTTCAAAGACTCCACGATGTTAGGGACGATGTGACGACCATTTTCAAGCGTATTTGTTTCAATCGCCCATTTTTCTTGCACTTCACCTTCTGAAGTCAAAATACCAAATTTAACAGTTGTTCCACCAAGGTCAATTCCCAAGAGTTTTTACTCATTTTCTTTCTCCATTTCAATGCGATGTTCACGTCGTAAAATCATTTCAGCAGTAAGGTAGCTGTCCTTGTCCACCAAACCATTCTGGTAGAGGGCTTCTAATTCAATCTTCATCATTTCGATATCATAGAGCCTTTTTCCCAGGTAAACTACTATGCCAAACTGTTTCAACAACTGTTGAACGTCATATAAAGTTTTCATAGCAATATTTTAGCAAAAAGCTTCTGCCATGACAAGATAGTTTTGAAAACCTTTACAGATTATTGTATACTTCAAAAAAGACCTAAGTCATTTAGACTCAGGTTATTGACAATTCGGGCAAATCCCATGTAAAATCATCTGTTCACGAGTAATGCGAAATCCAGTTTGTGATTCTACCTCTTCCTTGAAAGACGGAATCGGTAAGTCTAAGTCAGTAATGTGACCACATTTTTCACAAACAATGTTTAAGTGGTCATGTCCCATAAAATCATAATAGGTTGTATTATCATTATTAACCTTGATTTCAGAGACAATCCCTTCTTCAACCAACACCTTCAGGTTGTTATAGACCGTCGCCAAACTCATCCCAGGATTGTCAGGGAGTAGGTCATAATATATCACATCTGCACTAGGGTGTTGATCAGACATCATCAAATAGCGAATAACAGCTTTACGAGATTCCGTCAACCGAATTCCTTTAGCTTTTAACTGATTTAGGACATCTTCATAAACGCCTAGACTACGTCGATGCTCAGACATATCGCCGCCTCCCCTCTTCTAAAAGTATTTTACGTCTATTATACACTTTTAGAGGAACTCTTGACAATCATCTTAACTCAAAAATGCTTATCTCAAGCCTGGAGCTTGTCCAAGTTCTGCAGTCAACATCCAGATTGTCTTATCAATTTCAGATTTAGCTGCAGTGAAGATATCATTTGAAGGAGCATCTCCTTCTTCATCTGTGATATCCAAACCAACTTGGAACAATACTGACAAATATTTGTATGTATCAACCAATAATTGGATTTGATCAGACATTGGTTTATCAAATGTACCAGTAGTTTCAGTCAAGCCTGAATTAGATGAAAATTCTACCAAAGTTGAGTATGGTTCCCCACCAATAGTAATCAAACGTTCACTAACAACATCAAGGTGAGCATTCAAACTATCCATCAATTCATCCATTTTTGGATGAAGATAGAGGAAACCAGGACCACGCATATACCAATGAACTTGGTGAACAATTGAAGCCGCTACAGACAAATCAGCAACTGCTTGATTCAAAACTGCTTTAGTTTTTGTATATGAAGGTGTTTCAGCTTGTTGGTTAACTGTTTCATTGATTGTTTCTTTAATTGAATCTACCATATTAATTCTCCTTATTTAGAATTACTATTATTTATACTTTTATTTTATAATATTTCTAAATAAGATGCAAGTAAAATGCTTTTTCTCACTCTTTTTCGAATAATTAGGTATGTTAAGTATTATTTATTTTTTCTAGGAGCCTCTTTAGGTTCATTTATCGGACTAATTTGTGATCGTTTTCTTGAAAAGTCGATTATTTTTCCTAGTAGTCACTGTAGTCACTGCAAGCATCAGTTGTATTTTTTCGAGATGATCCCTATCCTCTCACAACTTTTCTTAAGATCTCGATGTCGTTCATGTCAGACTCCTATCCCTCTTCGTTACCTCTTTATGGAACTATTTTGTGGAGTAATATGCCTTCTATATTTTTATGACTTTTTAAGTCTTGAAGTAACCTACTTTCTTTACTTCAGCCTTTGTCTATCAATTTTTGATTTGAGACATAAATCCTATCCGCTTCTGATTTGGATAGTTGGAACAGTCCCACTCTTATTCATGGGCAACTACTACCTCACATTTGCCTTGGGGATTACCATCGCTACCCTTTCTTATATGAAACATCTAAATATTGGGGAAGGAGATTTTCTCTATTTAGCAAGTGCCTCCCTTATTTTCCCATTTTCAAAAATACTACTTATTATCGAAATTGCCTGCCTATTAGGACTAGCTTACTTCCTTCTACGAAGAAATCTCAAGGAATGCATCGCATTTGTCCCATTTCTTTTTCTAGGGATAGTACTTCTTACTTTTTGTTCAATTATATAGAAAAAAAGCCGATAAATTCGGCTTTTCTTTATTAGTTCATATTGACACGGTGCCACTCATTAATGACATAAGAGAGCATTCCTAATTGTTGGAGACCCCAACCGCTGATTTCATCTGAATTTTCAGTTGATCCACCAAGGTAACGTGTATAGATTGCAACCATATAAGGTGTATCTTCCATAACGATAGCATCAACGTTAAGTGCTTCACGGACATAACCTGGTTTTTGATAAATTGTCAGATTAGGAAGATATGTCTTGTAGTACTCATTAGGGAATGACTCACCAATGTAGTGAAGGATATCCTTGTAATTATCTTGATGTTTCCAGAGATAATCCAAAACTTGAATGTAATAATCTGTTGTTGTCTTATTACCATGCATTTGGATAGTCTTCACTTCACCTTTTGATTTACCGTATTTATCGAGCATACCATAGAATTTTTCCATACCACCAAGGCGTTCCGCCAAAGCGTAGGCAGGAGTATTCTCAGAGTATACAAGAGAATATTCTTGCATCTCTGGAATAGTCATTGAACCACCGAAAGCAGCAACATAATTATCATGCTCACCTTGGTATTCATACTCAGTATTAGTAATATCAAAACGTTCAGTTAAAGAAAGTTTACCCTTATTAACCTCATCCATGACAAGCATGTTTAGTGGCAATTTATAAGTTGATCCTGCAGTCATTGGCTGAGTATCATTCATAGAGAATTGCTCATTTGTCTTGGTATTTTTATACGAAAAGGCAATTTGGCTAGACTCAATACCTTGGTCAGCCATAAATGCTTCAACCACTTGGTTCAATGTCATGTTAGCATAATCATAATACAAGCCATTACCATACATGGTATCTGCATCTGCTTCCATGACGGCTTGTTTAGCTTCGGCTGATTTATTAGTTGGAGTTACCTTTTCCTCTTTTTCTTTGTCTTCTTTTTTAGTGACTTTAGAACTAGATCCGAAGATATTTCCAATACCACCAGTGTGACCAGCTTGTTTACCACGTCCTGCTAAAGCAAGCATGGCAACAAACAGAAGAATTACCAAAACACCTAGGAAGGCTAAGATAATATAAGCTTTTTATCATCACGAGATGATTTTGATTTAGCTTTAGATTTCTTAGAGCGCTTACTTCTAAGTGCCAAAGTTTCAGTTTTTGCTTCGTCTTCCTTGTGTTCAACTGGTACTACTGTTTCCTCAGCTGACTTCTTGTCTACTGATTTTTTAGAAGTCTTTTTAGCATCTTTTTTCGATGCTTTTTTGTTGTCTTTCTTAGCGCCTTTTTTGACATCTTTTTTAGTATCTTTAGTGTCTTTTTGAAGGTCTTGTTTTACCGAATCTTTCTTTTTATCTTTAGTTTTTCGGCGGCTTCCACTATACTTTTTGCTTGAATGTTTTTTCTTTTTTTCATAACAATTATAGTTTAAGCTATAATTCACTAAAAATCAAGGAGATTTTACAATCATATTACAAAAAATTATCCCCAATAGTGAGGATAATTTTAAACGGCTCTATAATTTCTGTAGTGGGTAAAACTACTGTAGAGATTATAGAGCTTTTTGAATGCAGACAAAAAGTCCCATAAGAACTATAATGAAAAGCAACCAAACCATCATTAGGAAGAACTTATGAGACTTATTAAGAATACCACAGAATTAATCGGAATTAAAGACCAAAATATCAATATTTCACTTGTTTTTGAAACTGATACTCATATCGAGATTCAAGCAAAACTCGATTCCCCTGCACCATCATGTCCTCATTGCCATGGAAAGATGATCAAGTACGACTTTCAAAAGCCTTCTAAAATCCCTCTTCTTGAGCAAGCTGGAACTCCAACACTACTACGTCTGAAAAAACGTCGTTTCCAGTGTAAAAGTTGTAGACGAGTCACGGTAGCTGAGACATCTATCGTTGAGAAAAACTGCCAAATCTCCAATCTAGTCCGACAAAAGGTTACACAACTCCTAACTGAGAAGGTGTCATTAACGGATATTGCCAGAAGACTTCGCGTGTCAACGTCCACTGTCTATCGTAAACTCGACCAGTTTACTTTCAAGGAACATTATGACAAACTCCCAGCTATTATGTCCTGGGATGAGTTTGGCTTCAAGAAAGGGGAATTGGCTTTTGTGGCACAGAACTATGAGACAAACGAACTCATAACTATACTTGATAATCGCTGCCAAACTACTATACGAAACTACTTTTTGAAGTATCCATTGAAAGTCCGACAACAGGTACAGTTTATCACTATGGATATGTCTGGAGCTTATATGCCACTGGCTCGCAAGCTCTTTCCAAACGCCAAAATCGTTCTTGATCGATTTCACATTATTCAGCACCTTGGTCGAGCCTTTTTAAAGACAAGAATTGCGATTATGAACCAGTTTGATAAGAAGTCGCTACCTTATCGAGCTTTAAAAAATCACTGGAGACTCTTCCAAAAGGACAGCCGTAAGTTATCTCTCAATCCTTTTTACTCAAAGACCTTCCATCAAACATTATGCCCACATGAAGTCGTTGAGAAGACACTGAATTTCTCAGAAGAACTCACCAATTATTATAACCTCTATCAGCTTTTGCTTTTTCACTTTCAGGAGAAGAGAGGGGATGAGTTTTTTGAACTCATAGAGGAGAAT
>NZ_CM002133.1:1076650-1077775 GCF_000448665.1 Streptococcus sp. HSISS2
AATGCAAAATTGGAGGTGACCAATAAGCTTATCAAAGATATTAAACGTCTGGGCTTCGGTTTTAAAAATTTTATCAACTTTAGGAAGCGTGTTTTCATCACTCTGAATATACAAAAAGAGAAGACCTATCTGGTCCTCTCTAGATGTTAGCTTTTCGTCACCCACTACAGTTGACAAAGAGCCTTTTAAACTTATTTAGCTGCTGCATAAAGCTCAGCAACTTTATTCCAGTTAATGATTTCAAAGAAAGCTTTGATGTAGTTTGGACGTACGTTACGGTAGTTTAGGTAGTATGCATGTTCCCAAACATCAAGTGCCAAGATTGGTTTCTTACCGTCTGAGATAGGAGTATCTTGGTTAGCAGTTGAAACGACTTCAAGCTTACCTTCAGCGTTAACAACAAGCCATGCCCAACCTGAACCAAAACGAGTTGTTGCTGCTGCTGTGAAAGCTTCTTGGAAAGCTTCAAATGAGCCGAAAGCTTCGTTAATAGCAGCTGCTACTTCTGCAGTTGGTTCTTGTTTTTCAGGAGACAAGAGTTCCCAGAAAAGTGCGTGATTAAGGTGTCCACCACCATTGTTAATAAGTGCTTGACGAATATCTGCTGGAATTTGTTCCACGTCAGCCAAAAGTGCTTCGAGATCTTCACCAATTTCTGGGTGTTTTTCAAGAGCAGCATTAGCATTTGCTACATAAGTTGCGTGGTGTTTATCGTGGTGAAGAGTCATTGTTTCAGCATCAATGTATGGTTCCAAAGCGTCGTAAGCGTAAGGAAGGTCTGGAAGGATAATTGCCATAGTAAAGGTCCTCTTTTCATTTTTCTTCATTTTACCGTAAAGTGGTAGAGCTTTCAAAAATTTTGCTTACAAAATCAAAGAAAACTCCAAATTTCTAGCGGTTTGATACGATTTTTAAAAGTGCTAAATCAAACAAGTAATCTTTATCTAAAGTTCCTGTTTTTATCTGGTAATCTGTCTCTACTAAAATCTTAATCGTCTTTTTTAAGAATGCTACTGACAAAGGACGGCTATCTCTCAGTGCAAAACGAACCTGAAATTGATTGACTTTACGCCCTAAATAATCTGACAGACTTGAAACAATTTGCTGCTCACTTTTGCCTTGAGC
>NZ_CM002133.1:1079430-1098904 GCF_000448665.1 Streptococcus sp. HSISS2
TCTCACTTTTGCCTTGAGCAGATAAGAGTTTAACCTGTAAATAGGTACGAAATTGTCCCAACATAACAGCAATCAACTTAATCTCATCTTCACCCTGAAGCCGTAAATCATGAACCAATTCACGAACACTCTGAATCTGGCCTCGCAACAGAAGTTGCGTCATATCAAAAATATTATCTTGCAAACTTTTAGGAATGGCATCAGCAATATCTTGCGATAAGATATTTCCTTCCGTTTTATACCCCTTTAGAAAAGCTAAGTTTTTTGAACATCTGAAAAGTCAAAATTTGACTTAATCAAAAGTTCCTCAAAGACTCCTGTGTCAAATGTAAGCCCCTCTTGATGCGCCTGCTTTTGAAAATAGGTTCTAAGTTCTGCATCTTTTAAAGGACTGGCTTCAAGCACCATGGCATCACGTTTGAGAAGTTTGACTAAACGACGCTTTCCATCTAGCTTTCCTGCAGACATCAAGACAAGACGTGTTGTTTCAACAGGAGACTCAAGATAATTTTCAAGGCGCTTCAACTCTTTCTCATCCAGATACGATTTTTTAGCAGTAGTCATATCCGCGAAATGATCAAAAATGACCACCTTTTCATCTGCAAAAAAAGGCATACTTTCTAAATCCAGTTCAGCCTCCTGATAGGTCGTCTCAGACATATCAAAATAGGAATAGGTCAAGTCACTGGGATCAAAACCGATTTGTTTTAAAAATGTTTCTTTAGCTTGACTATACTGCCCCAAATCTTCACCAGCTAAGACTGTTAACGTTGGTAGGGATTCTTTAGACAGCTTTTCAATGGTTTCCATAGCAATCATGGTTTTATTATAACAGAAATTTTGCCATAACAAAAAGCCCACCACAATAGTGATGAGCAATAGTTTGTCTGTTTGATTAACCTGAGTTACGAAGTCCTGTTGCAATACCATTAATAGAAATATGGATAAGACTAATTTCGTCATCAGTCAAATCATTGTTACGAAGACGTTTAATCAGTTCAATTTGGATGTAGTTCAAAACGTTGAAGTATGGCAAGCGGAAGTCTAGACTTGCTTTAAGTGATGGGCTTTCATCAAGGAAACCATCATGTTTTTCAATAGCAAGAATAACATTCTTAGTCAATTGCCATTCATCCAAGATAATATCGAAGACACTACGGACTTCTTCATCTTTCGCCAATTGTGCATAGTGGAAGGCAATATTCATATCTGATTTTGAAAGTACCATGTCAACATTCGACAAGAGTGAACGGAAGAATGGCCATGTTTCAAACATATGTTGAAGTTTTTCAAGGTTACCTTCTTCAGCTTGAATATAATGATTGAAGGCTGAACCAACCCCATACCAACCTGGGAACATGATACGGTTTTGTGACCATGAGAATACCCAAGGGATGGCACGAAGACCAGAAATTTCAGTGATAGTCTTACGAGCAGCTGGACGAGAACCAATATTCAAACTTGACACTTCTTTGATAGGACTAGCTTCAAAGAAGTAATCGTAGAAATGTTCATTTCCAAAGACAAGGTCACGATAAATAACATTTGAATCGTGAACAATTCCGTCCATAACCTCACGGAAATCAACCAATTCTTCTGGATCGGCAATTTGACGTGTCACCATACGGTCAAGAGCAGCTGAAACAAGCATTTCAAGATTGTAATAAGCAGCATCCTTGTTACCATATTTATTACCGATAACCTCACCTTGTTCAGTCAAGCGGATACGGTCTTTGATTGTACCAAATGGTTGAGAAGTAATGGCATCATATGATGGGCCACCACCACGACCAACAGTACCACCACGACCATGGAAGAAGGTAATCTTAATACCACGCTCTTCCCCAATCTTAGTCAATTCATTTTGAGCCTTGTAGAGGGTCCAACCAGATGACAAGTAACCACCATCTTTGTTAGAGTCTGAGTAACCCAACATGATTTCTTGGTAATTGTTACTATTTTTAATCCAACGTTTAACAATATCATAACCAAGATATTGTTTCATAATATCGTTAGAATTTTCCAAGTCTTCGATAGTTTCAAAGAGAGGAACGATTTGGACACGTGCACGTTCTGTATCAACCAAACCAACTTCTTTAAGCAAGATAGCCAATTCAAACATATCAGATACACTTTCAGTATGAGAAATGATATGTTGTTTGATCACATCTTCACCAATATGGTCTTTCAAAAGACGAGCTGTGCGGAAGATAGACAATTCTTTTTCAAGGATTTCAGACTTAGGCACATTAGTTGATGACAAAGTACGAGGATCTTCTTGCAATTCCTTAAGAAGAACGGCAACTTTTTCAACCTCAGTCAACTCACTATAGTTATCAACAATGTTTGCTGACTTAAGCAACTCAGCAACACAAGTTTCATGAACACTTGAGTCTTGACGCATATCAATTGTAGCCAGATAGAAACCAAAGACTTCCACTGCTTGAAGAAGCTCTTCGAAATCACCTGAAATCAAGACAGCATCGTCATTTTCAAGAAGTGAATTTTTAATTGCCAAAAGGTCATCATGAAAAGCTTCAGCTGTTTCATAAAATTCAGTCGTTTGTTGAGAGACAGCTTGAAGACTTTGGCTGAGACGTTGTTGCACGTAATCAGCTACAACTTCACCAGTTGAGACTGAACCGAAGCTAACCTTTTCAGAAAGACGTTTAGAAACTCTTTCCTTGTTAAAGTTACCTTCTTTGAAGAAAAGAAGCGTTTGAATCAATTTAGATTGAATGTAACTGAAAGCACGACGATAAGGTTCATTTTCACGATAAACTGATGTATCTGGAGAATGTTTCGCCATTTCTGCTACTGTTTCTGAAACTTCAGTCAAACGTGATGAGAGTGAGAATGAACGGTAAAGGTTATCAACTTTTTCAATATAGTAATTGAGGATAACTTCACTTTGAACCGTTGCAGAAAGTTTGAGGGTTTCTGCTGTTACAAATGGGTTCCCGTCACGGTCACCACCAATCCACATACCCATTGTAATAGGTGTTGGATTATCAAGTTCGATTCCTTTTTCAACAGCTAAACGTTTGAATTCGTGCGATAGGTTTGTAATCGCCTTAATCAATGAGGAGTTGTAATACTCCATAACGTTAGTGATTTCGTTTTTAACCTTAAGTTTCTTTTCACGAATGATATCAGTTTGCATCATGATTTCCACATAACGACGCAAATCCGCATACCATTTGTCCTTGTTAATAAGACCAGCCTTCACATCACGATGCTTACGGAGAAGTTCGTGAATATGGTTAGTCAATTCAAGCATTGTTTTACGTTGAACCTGAGTTGGGTGAGCTGTCAATACTGGTACGACATTAACATGTTCAAGAATGTCACGCGCATTGTCACTTTCAGCGACAACATCAAAAGTCTCAGACAACTTACCAAGGTAGGTTTCGTCAATATTATTTTTGTGGTTAACTTCATAAGCCAAGTCAACGTCCTCAGAGATGTTAATCAAAAGAGGCAACAAAGAGAAATAGCGTGATGCCACGACCATATCGTCATTTGTCATTTTTGAAATGGCTTGTGTAAGGGCCACATAGTCACCTTCATCATAAAGTTCAACCAAATGTCGGATAGTTGTGAGGCCTTGCTCTCCAGCCATGCCTCTTGTTGCATCATCCAACAATTCTTTCAAGATACCAACTTCTTCAGAGATGATTTCCTGGTTGTTACTGCTTTCCAATTTGTTAAAAGCCAAACCGTATTCTCCTTACTTTATGTAGTACCCTTTTATCATATCACTTTTAAAACAAAAGTAAACTATTTTTCTGTAAATCGTCAGTTCTTTGGGAATCTTCGGACTTTTTTGAAAAACATCTTGCTCCTATTTCCGAACTTTATTAAAAAAGACTCTGAAACAGAGCCCAGAATCTTAATTATATTTCTCTTGGTAGAATTTGATTTCATCACCGTTTTCAACTTTAAGTTGATTAGCGGCTTTCTCACCTAACTTGCCATTGACATCAAACATCCAATAGATGCCCTTGTCTTTATCTTGAGAAATACCGTCAATCTCAGTAATAAAACCATCATTTTCTTGGACTGGATAAACTTCTTCCAAGACATCAAGAACAGTGTCACCTTTTTGGATATTTACTGCTTTCTTCTTACTTTCTTTTTCTGTTTTCAAAATCAAGGTTACCTTGCCTTGACTCTGAGACTGCTGGCTACTTGTTCTTGTGAGCTTAGCTGCTTCGCTTTTACCACATGCAACTAAGGTGACAAGAGAAAGGGCAAGAACAATATATGACAATATTTTTTTCATTTTACAAACCTCCTAAAAAAGACTGGATAAATGGATAGAATACCAGTGTTGATACTGCATGGTAAGTGTCATAAAGTAAGCCTGAGATAACGAAGGTCAAGCCACTCTTGAACAGAAGACCATAACCATAATCCATTAAAACACCATAGAGAAAGGACAAGATGGTTACCAAAACAATCTGCCAAACTAATGATAACCGAGGGGCAATCAAACTCCAAAGAGCCATCAACACTCCAAAAGTCAAAATCTGATTAAAAACCCAAGGGCCAAAGCCATATAGAAAGCCTGAGATAGCCATGGTTAGAGCCATAATGAGTAGGCCATCCACCAAACCTAAATAGAGCACAGCGACAAAAAACATAGCTGTTATAGGCTGAATATTGGGAAGTCCTATAAAAGCTGACCGTAATCCAATGGCCAGTGCTGTTAGAATGGCAATACGTGTCATTCGTTGAATTGTAAATTCCATACCTCTATTATGCCAGAAATATGGAAAGATGACTAGTTTTCGAAAATAAAAATTAAATGATTTCTTGAAAAAAGAATGAGACAGTACAAATTGTGGAAAATACTGTTCTTTTTTACCTTCTCAAAAGTATCAAACAGTCTGACCGATTAGAATAGTTGATATAAAAATGTACTCTCATTCACTACCCTAAGATGATTAAATTAACACGGTTTAGTTAATCATACTTAATTTATTATATTCACTTGACTTAATTTTTATTTTAAGATATATTAATTAACAGGAGGCAACTAATGATTCAAATTGAAAATATTAATGTGTCTTACCAACAGACATTAGCTCTAGATAATATCACCTTAAACCTAGACGGACCAAGTATCACTGGGATTATTGGACCTAATGGTGCTGGCAAATCAACCCTAATTAAAGCACTTATTGGTATTATCCCTCACTCTGGGCAATTCCTATTCAATAAACAGCCTATTCGTCAGCAATTGAATCATCTTTCCTATGTTGCACAAAAGGCGGAAATTGATTTTAACTTTCCAATTACTGTCAGAGAGTGCGTCTCTCTAGGCCTCTATTCTAAAACCAAGTTCTTTAAACGCCTATCTAAAAGAGATTGGTCTAAGGTCACAAAAGCTTTAGCTCTACTCGGTTTAAATGATCTGGCTCATCGCCAGATAAGCCAATTATCAGGTGGCCAATTTCAACGTGTTCTGATCGCTCGTTGTCTTCTACAAGAGGCAGATATCCTCCTATTGGATGAGCCCTTTGTAGGGATTGACTCCGTTAGCGAAGATATTATCATGAACACCTTAAGAGAACTTAGGGACAAAGGTAAGCTTATTCTTATTGTCCACCATGATTTGAGCAAAGTTCCTCATTATTTTGACCAAGTTATCCTCCTAAATCGTAAACTGATTGCTAGTGGGCCTACTAATCTTGTTTTTAATGAGGATAATCTCCGTAAAACCTACGGTAACAGTTTATTTTATAAAGGAGATGTAAATGATTTCTGAATTTATTGATGGTTTGCTAAATTTCCACTTCTTACAAAATGCTCTTATAACGGCTTTAGTTATTGGAATTGTCGGAGGTGCTGTTGGTTGTTTTATTATTCTAAGAGGGATGTCACTTATGGGTGATGCAATTTCACATGCAGTTCTACCTGGGGTAGCCATTTCCTTTATCTTGGGTATTAACTTTTTCATAGGAGCTATCATCTTTGGACTTTTAGCTTCTACAATGATTACCTATATCAAAAGCAATTCCATTATTAAGAGTGACACGGCAATTGGGATTACCTTTTCGAGCTTTCTAGCTCTCGGTATTATTCTCATCGGTGTTGCTAATAGTTCCACAGATCTCTTTCATATTCTCTTCGGGAATATTCTAGCTGTACAAGACATGGATATGTGGATAACGATTATCGTTTCACTTCTCGTACTAGCAACTATTACAATCTTCTTTCGCCCTCTACTCCTAACATCCTTTGATCCAATTTTGGCCAAGTCTATGGGAGTTAAGGTCACCTTCTACCACTACTTACTTATGGTTATTCTAACTTTGGTTTCTGTAACTGCCATGCAGAGTGTTGGCACTATTCTTATTGTGGCACTTTTAATTACACCGGCTGCCACTGCCTACCTTTATGTTCATAGCCTAAAAACAATGATTCTTCTCTCATCAGGATTGGGGGCTCTGGCATCTGTTCTAGGTCTTTTTATCGGCTATAGTTTTAATATTGCAGCTGGTTCGAGCATTGTATTAACGTCTGCTCTACTCTTTCTCATCAGCTTTTTCATCGCCCCAAAACAAAGTGGCATGAATAAGACTTATCAACAATAAAATAACAGGATGGAAATATTATGAAAAAAATACTATCAACAATGGCACTATTACTTTTAGCGGTAGTTGCTTTAGCAGCATGTAGCAATAAACAAGGCAGTAGCAATGATAAATTACGAGTCGTTACAACTAATTCCATTATTGCCGATATCACCAAAAACATTGCTGGAGATAAAATCACTCTCCACAGTATTGTCCCGGTTGGTAAGGACCCTCACGAATACGAACCTCTTCCTGATGATGTAAAGAAAACATCACAAGCTGACTTGATTTTTTATAACGGTATCAATTTAGAAACTGGTGGAAATGCTTGGTTTACTAAGTTAGTCAAGAATGCTCATAAGACAGAAAATAAAGATTATTTTGCAGTTAGTGATGGTGTTAAGGTAATTTACCTTGAAGGTCAATCAGAAAAAGGTAAGGAAGATCCCCACGCTTGGCTTAATCTGGAAAATGGGATTATTTATGCTCAAAATATTGCCAAGCAACTGATTGCTAAGGACCCTAAAAACAAGACCTACTACGAAAAGAATCTAAAATCCTATACTGACAAACTTAGTAAACTGGACCAAGAAGCTAAAGAGACCTTTAACAACATTCCCGATGAAAAAAACTGATTGTCACTAGTGAAGGATGTTTCAAATACTTCTCTAAAGCCTATGGAGTACCATCTGCCTACATCTGGGAAATCAATACTGAAGAAGAAGGCACACCGGACCAGATCAAAACACTTGTGGAAAAACTCCGTCAAACCAAGGTACCAGCTCTCTTTGTCGAATCTAGTGTCGATGACCGCCCTATGAAAACAGTCGCTAAGGATACCAATATTCCTATTTATGCAAAGATCTTTACAGATTCTATTGCCAAAAAAGGGCAAAAGGGCGATAGCTACTACAACATGATGAAATATAATCTGGATAAAATCGCCCAGGGCTTGAATCAGTAAAAATCTTGTCTGAGATATGTTCTGTATTCTTCTGAAAAATCTGTTATACTAAGGTGAGACTATTTTCAAAGGAAAAGACATGACACCTAATAAAGAAGACTACCTCAAATGTATCTATGAGATTGGTACTGAAGAAGGTAAAATCACTAATAAGGAAATCGCGAACCGCATGGAGGTGTCTCCACCTGCTGTGACGGAAATGATTAAAAAATTGATTTCAGAAGACCTCATCATCAAAGATAAAGACAAGGGCTATCTCCTAACGGAAACAGGTACAATCAACGTTGCTGAACTCTATCGGAAACATCGCCTTATCGAAGTCTTTTTGGCGGACCACTTGCAATATTCTTGCGATCAAATTCATCAAGAGGCTGAAATTTTAGAGCATACTGTCTCTGATCACTTCATCAATGCTCTTGACCGTCTACTCAATTATCCTCAAACCTGTCCACATGGCGGGCAAATTCCCAAATCAGGTCAACTCATAGAAGAATTTTATAACCAAACTTTTACACAAGGCCTTGCTCCTGGAGACTATGTCCTTCGTCGAGTTCAAGATCAAATTGATCTAATCCATTATTTGAAGACTGTCGGTCTTAAAATTGGAACACCTTTTACCTTGGAAGGCTTTGACCCTTTCACACAACTCTACCGACTACATATTGATGGAAAGGACATCCAAATCCCAGAAGCCATTGCTAGTAACCTTTATATCGAATCAATCTAAAAAGAGAGGTTGATAAACACCCTTAGAAGTGTCATCAGTCTCTCTTTTTACATATGTCTTAAGCGTTCCACCCGTTCTGAAATTGGTGGGTGAGTGTAAAAGAGCTTCTGCAAACCAGATTCCTTTTTAGGATCATTGATATAGAGCGCAGCACTGGCATCATCTACGTGATGTTGCATAGGAGCACTATTATCAAGTTTGAGCAGAGCGTTAATCATACCTTGTGGGTTACGTGTCAATTCGACGCTAGAAGCATCAGCTAAAAATTCACGCTGGCGTGAAATGGCCAGTTGAACCAAGGTGGCTGCCAAAGGTGCCAAGATAATAGAGATTAAGGAAACAATGAGAAGAATAATCTCCAAACCACTGCCTCCATCACGATCATCATCACTCCTACGGCGACCGCCACCCCAGAACATCATATTGCGTGCCATTCCAGCTAACATGGTAATGGCAGAAGCCAAGGCCACTGCAATGGTAGAAATACGAATGTCATAGTTGCGAATATGGCTTACTTCATGTCCCATAACTCCTTCAAGCTCCTCACGGTTCATAACCGCAAGGAGACCTGTTGTAGCTGCTACTGCAGCATTCTGAGGGCTAGAGCCAGTCGCAAAAGCATTCATTGAAGGATCGTTGACAATAAAGACACGTGGCATGGGAATCTGTGCCACCATTGCCATATCCTCAACCACATGATAAAGATCTGGGGCTGTTTGTTCATCCACTTCTTGTGCACCATTCATGGCCATAACAAGATTGGTTGACTGAAAAATCATGGTCACAGCATAAATGAAACCAATAACCAAGGCAAGAATCAATCCACCATAACCAGAACCTAGCCAAAGATAACCAACAGCATAACCAACAAGACCCAACAAGAGGAAAAAGACCAGAAGTAAAAGCCAAGTCCTTCTCTTATTTCGAGCAATTTGATCAAATAACATATTAGTTACCTAATCCACTGAAATCAACCTTAGGAACAGCTTTTTCTGCTTCCGGTGTTTCAAGGAATTCAGCAGCCTTAAAGCTAAACATTTTAGCAATAACATTGCTCGGGAATGTTTCCAATTTCACATTGTAGTTACTTGTCACACTGTTATAAAGTTGACGTGAGTAGGCAATTTTATTTTCAGTGTTAGTCAATTCTTCTTGAAGCTGACTAAAGTTAGCACTAGCCTTAAGGTCAGGGTAACTTTCAGCTACCGCAAAGATGCCAGAAACCTGACGTGTCAATTCATCACTGGCACGCATAGCTGCTGCAGGGGATGTTGCTGCTGCAACCTGATTACGAAGTTCTGCTACTTTTTCAAGCGTTGAACCTTCATATTTAGCGTAACCTTTAACGGTTTCAATCAAGTTAGGAAGGAGATCATTACGACGTTTCAATTGAACATCAATCTGACTCCAGGCCTCCTTAGTCTGCATACGGCTTTTAACCAAGCCGTTATAACTTGCAATAACAAAGATCACAAGAACAACAATAATGGCGATAATAATCCAAATCATATTTAGTTTCCTTTCTTATAACTTAAAAAGAGTTCAAATGACTATCCTTTTAAGTGTTTTGATAGATTCAGTATATCAAATTTTCAGATAAAAGTGGTGAAATGTGAAATCATTTTACGAAAAAAACTGGACATCTTGTCCAGCTCTTCATCATTCTTTAGTTGTATGTCGTTTACCTTGGGAGATTGCGTCTGCTTCTGACATAGTGACGACATTTGATTTGTTGGTGTTTTTAGGCATACTGTTGATGTCATACCAATAAACATCTGCTGTTCCTTGACGTGCCACATAAACTGTTCTGCTCTCTTCTTGTGTAGGTTGTGCAGGTTCTGGCTCAGAACTTGGTTGCTCAGTCACCTGCGAACTCTCAGAACTAGGCTCAGATGGTACGTCAGTATATGCAGGAACCGTATTTGTTGCAGTCCCATTCGCATAATTGATTTCTGCATTTGGTGATTGGTTATCCAAAACAATATGTGTAATTCCTTGACTGTCAAGAGTCTCCTTATCTCCACCAAGTTTAATTTCCAAGAGATTTCCAGAACTATCAATGCCAACATACTGAAGTTCCACTTGACGGGGTAACAACTCGTCTCCACTATAGATAGCTGTTACCTTATAGTCTAGCCAATAGTTAGGGTGGAGTGCTAGCCAGTTATCCAAACGATTCTCATAATAAAGCATACCTGACTGATTGCCTTCATCGGTTCCTTTATAATTTCCAGAGTTCAACCAGGCAGTCATAGGTACTAAATTCTTGCCTTCATCATTGACACCCAAAACTGATAGCCAATCAAATGCCCTCGATTCATTAGCCAAGATTTTGATTTACCGTCACCATAATAAAACTTATAGTTATGCCATCCTACAGGATCATATTTTATTTTACCGGGACGCTTATTCTTCGGCTCGTCCTTATCTTGTAACTGTATATGAGCACTGTGGGCACGTCCTAGCTGGTCCTTCTCCTCCATGACAAACTGCTTTTGACCATTAAAAGCCAAGATACCATTGTTCTCATCCGCTTGAACCACTTGAGAGCTCACAGCCAACGATTGTTTGCTAGTATCTACTGAAAATCCGAATCCTAAAGTAAATACTGAAAGAAGAAGAGCAAATAAACAAATCCTACTATCTCTTTTTTCTTTCATCATCTTAACTCCTTAATTTTTCTTATTACTTTAATTATACAGGACCAAACCAAGGTGGATGATTAAAAATAAAGAATAATTATATTAGGTGTCTTAGAGATTGCTTAAAAAATAAGAAGCCCCAATTTCTTGGACACTTTCTACTTATTATTTACTAACTTTTTTACCATGCTTAGTAAGGTAAACTGTCGATAAGCTTAATGCTGCACCGATTCCGACAAGGAATAGGACTGTTGCAGTATTCGACTTACCTTGCTCTTTTGAAGTGCTTTCTTGACTACCTGATGCCTTAGCTACCTGTCTAGCTTCAGTTTTTTTATCAATACGTGCGACATTCTCTGGTTTGTCATCCTTCTTGTTTTCCGCCAATTCTGACAAATCGCTGTTAATCTCTTTGATAGCACCTTCAGAGCTTGCAAGTGTTGCCGCTTCTGAGGCTAGTGTTTCAGATGCCATAACCGCCATGACTTTACTTGCAATCACATCCACTGATTTCGCATTCAAGAGAGAATGATAAGGAATGGCTTCTGAAGTCAACTGACTACTTGTTACAGGGGTTTTTAGGTCGTCATTATAAGCCATCTGACTATTTGGCGAAATGCTGACAACTTCAGATGTACTTGCTGTAGTTGGTGCTTCAGAGACTTTAACAGCAATCTGACTTGTTGAGCCCTTTTCAATAACTTCTGAAGAAACCTCACTTATTGGATCCTTCTGTGTACTTTCTGAAGTTGAAGATTTCTCTGGGCTGTCAGAAGTAATTGCTACGTCAACCTGACTAGTAGATGAAGCTACTGAAGTTTCCTCATTCTTTGGTGACTCAGAGGATGGAGCAGTTGAGCTTGCTTCACTCTTTGGTGTTTCTGAAACTGAAGACTCTGAGATCACTTCACTGTTAGAAGCTTCAGAAACTGGAGTGCTTGAACTTTCCTCACTCTTTGGTGTTTCTGAAACTGAAGTCTCGGAAATTACCTCACTGTTAGATACTTCGGAAACTGGAGTGCTTGAACCTGCCTCACTCTTTGGGGTTTCTGAAACTGATGTCTCTGAGATCACTTCACTGTTAGATGCTTCAGAAACTGGAGTGCTTGAACCTGCCTCACTCTTTGGGGTTTCTGAAACTGATGTCTCTGAGATTACCTCACTGTTAGATGCTTCGGAAACTGGAGTGCTTGAGCTTGCTTCACTCTTTGGTGTTTCTGATGCTGAAGTTTCAGAAGCCACTTCACTTGTTGATGATTCAGAAATTGGAGTACTTGAGTTTTCTTCACTCTTAGCTGTTTCTGAAACTGAAGTCTCAGAGACTGGATTATTGACAGGCTTTGGTTCAGGTTTTGTTGGAGAAACTGCTGAGACAGCCCCAACAATCGTCGCCTTATTGTCAATCGTATTATTAGATAAACGGATTTCTCCATTACCATTGTCACCCATCTCAAAGTTTTTGGTAATCACTGGATCAGCCAAGGTATTCAATAGTTTATTATCGTAAACATCGACATTCTTGATTGTTCCACGAACTTGTTGGAAATCAATGGCACCACGATGGAGGTTATAGAGGTCATTAGTTGTCCCTGAACGTAGAATGGTATTGTCATGAATCTTAATTCCAGAATCATTGAGGTCAAAATTGTGGCCTGCAAATACTGTGTTTACACGGATACCTGCTCCAGCAAAGACATCCTTGATGAGGTTTCCTGAAATTTCATGCCCCTTACCACCAAAAATACCGATACCAGCCGCACGCCAGCCTGATTCAATGGTGTTGTTAAGGAATTTATTATTTTCCTCAGCTGCTGCATTTGTCCCATCTGAAATACTTGACCAGATAGCTAAACCATCATCACCATTCCCACGGATATTAGAGTTTTTAACTGTTGAATTCTTGGTCCCTTGAGCAAAGTTAATACCATCAGCTAAGTTATTACGGATACGAGCGTTTTCAACAACAAGACCGTCCGTATACTTCATATTTCCCGTCTGGTCGTAGTCTCCAATCCACATACCGACTTCAAAGTGCTGAACCCAGATGTCGTGAATTTTCGAATCCTTACCAAGTGTTCCCGAAATAGCCTTGTACTGTGCATCTTCGTTATAGCGAGACGTCAAGTTGGAATCCATATAAAGATTGCTCAACTCAATGCCATTACTATTATGACCGAAGACAATACCACCACCATAGCGTTTGTCACTTGTAAAGTGTAGTTGTGTATGCCAAACACCGGCACCTGAGATTTTTAGATTATCAGCTTCGATATTAACCTGTTTATCAAAATTGAAACGTCCTTCTGGAATATAGACAGATTTTCCGCTGGCTTTAGCTTCTTCCACAGCCGCTAGTAGGGCAGCTGTATCGTCACCATCATCATTGGCAGATGCACCCTTATCCACGATACTGATACTATTTTCACCTTGGGCAACAGGCGCTGGAGCCTGTTCTAGCTCAATAAAGTCAATACCGTAAGGGACATTGTCATCCTTCTTTTTAACTAGAGAAATCTTATCACCAGATTTCAATTGAATATCTTTGAGGAGAAGACGTGTCTCATCAAAACGAAAACGTGCACTTGAACCATCAATGGCTTGATCATACTCTTGATCACCTTTAAGGTACTGCCAGGCTGAGTGAGATGACAAATCAAGATTACCAACGCTTGAACCGTTAACCTGCACATCCAACTGACCTGATACACCATCAGGTATTGTATAACGCACATTCAAAGCATTGGCTGGCTCAGTGACATTAAAAGTAACTGCCGCATCCTTTTTAGGAAGCTCAACATAAGTTTGGTTAGTCGCTTCCACAGCCGTAGATTCCATGTCCGTTGACTGCTGGATTGTAGCACCATTTTCAACACTTGCATTTTCTACCTCATGAGTCGTATAAGGCATTTTTGCACCGTAACCATCAGTGCTGTACTCCTTGCCTTGACCTTGGTTCTCACTCGCATTGGTTAAGACATTTGCTGAAGTTTCTTGAGTTTGAGGGTTGCTTGCCTCAACCAATTGATCAATGGTCGGAGTCTGTTCAGTTACTTGAACAGTTGGCTGAACTGGAGCAATGTTGGCAGGCTGTGACGCTTGCACAGTCTCAACTGATGCTGGTTCGGAAGTCGCCAATTGTGCCGTTGAGGCTGTTTGAGGGGTCTGTGCCTGATTTGAAGCATCAGTTAAATCACTAATCGTTTGTGCCTCATCAGCCTGAGCTGCTTGCCCATTGGCAAGAGCCATAAAGCCAATCAAAGCCGAAGCTGCCCCAATGGAATATTTACGGATGCTGTACTTTGGTTTTGTCTTACTATCTTTAAACACTTTTATTCTCCTGATACTTTTTTCATAATCTCTCTATCTGAGAACCAAACCACTGTTGGAAGAGAAAGTAGAGATTCCATCATATTCGATTGTTGATAATGCTGTTGTTTTTCTTCGTTAAAACAAACCAAAGAAAATTATAAGGGATGAAAAAGTAAAAGAAAAGGCTAGGAAAGCCATTTTAACAACGGCTTAACAATATTGTCATATTAGAAAGTTCAGTCATTCACCTATAAATGACAGTCTAAAAATGTCGCACAAAATGATGATTTCTGTCACATGTAAGAAAGGAAAAATTAGCATGTCCAAAAAAGCCTTATTCGGTAAGAATTGTCAAACTAAATTTTGAAAATACCTGAAATCTATTTTCTCAGATTCCTATCAAACGTTTGACAGTCTTTTTAATTTTACACTTCAAAGTATTATTTTCCGAATGTTTTAGTGTTACAAATGTTAAATACCAAAAATAAAAAAAGAGACAAAAACTGCCTCTGACTTTCAAAAAATTGATTAACTCAGCTAAAATTTACGATAACAATGCCTCTAGTTCTTCAAGCGATAAACCTGTCACATCTGACACAACTTCTAGTGATAGACCTTTTGAGAGCATCTTGCGAACCAACTCTAGACGCTCCTCATAACGACCTTGTTCCAAGCCTTGTTTAAGTCCACGCTCTATTCCTTTCTCTATCCCTCGCTCCAAGCCTTCTTCACGCGCTTCATCGATAGCTGTCTCCATAGTCATGTCATAATTTTCTTGAATTCGTATGCGTTCATCAATCATCGCCTTTTCCTCCTGTGTCCAGCTGGATGAATCCAGTAATGAATCAGCATGCGTGACCGCTCGGCTAGGTTCCTTGGAAAATGGAAGATTCCCAAAGAACTCTAGCCACTGCCGCCCTTCATCCTTGATATGCTTATCTTTATTATACTTATCCAACTCTAAAAAGGCAATCTGAAGAAGGTTTTGCCGTTTCCCATCCTTATAGAAAGAATACAAAGGATTGCCCGTCCGACTATTGGCCATCCAATAAATATTAATCGGGGATTCCTCATCAGGCAACAAGGTCTTCTCCAAGATAGCTATACCATAAACAGGCTCCATCTGCTCATACATCTTATGCGTCTGCCCTTGTTGGCGTAATTGTTGCAAATTTTCCACCAGCTGGTTAGCCAAATAATAATGAAAACGATTGAGGAAATAATGCTGCTTACGCACCTGAATCTCAATGATGACCTCGGTTCCATCATTCAACTTTGCTCGAACATCCACTGACGTTGAGAAAAGCTCATCCTCGTCAAAGTCCTTTTTATGAAGCTGTGTCCCCTCCAAAATCTGGGCATCCACAACATCCAAATCCAAGATATCTCGAATAAATGCCACCGTCACCTCAGGCAGACTGAAAATCTTCTTAGCCATGATATCCAAGGTCGGTGAGACATGCTTGTGTCTTTTTTCCATATACCTCTCCTTAAGAAAAATAGAGGGTTGGCCCCTCTACTTCTACTATTCGGAAAAAGCTTTGGAATATGTAGGTTATCTTATTTTATCGCATTTTTTAATGCTTGTTGAAGTTCTTCATCTACAGCATAAATATATAAGCCATTCACACCTCGAGTAAGCAATACATTCAATTCATTTCGTAACAAGATTTCACCGTAGTTCACCAATTCGCCCGAATCCAACTTCCTGTTTTGAACAGCACTTTTATTTTACTTTCAGAAATATCAAATACGATTTTGCCGTTTCTATATTTAACAGATGGACCAATGATGACTCCCACATAATTTAGGTCAAATCCCTGAACGGTAAACGTTGATCCTACTTCATGAATCGTTTGAGGCTGTTCTATCCAGGATAAATGCTTCGAGTCTTTTTCTTTTGCAAGTTGTCTGTTCCATGGACAAGACCAGTCCCCGATACGAACACACCAATATTCCGAATCCGTAGGTTTCGACATACTACTATATTCCCAATCGTAGGTTGCTGTCAAGCGTGAAATTCCTAAGTTCCGATCGCCATCCTTTTTTATGATAGCTTTTTGAAGCTCCTCAGGAGAGTCAAAAACTCTAATATCATAATCATTATCAATTGGAACCTTATTCACAACTCCAACATCAACAAGATTTCTTATCCACTCTACTGTTTCCTTTGTCGCATGGATCCGCATTTGATTATGTAGTGTAATGAGATTTCCTTTTAAATTTGCCTCGTGTTCTAATTTCAAGAAAGAATCATCTGTCCATATTTGAGATTTGTTCATAATCTGATTCTCATCATAAACAAGTACGACTACTTTTGATTTCGCAAGTAAATCATTTAAATGATTCCCTCCTAGATAAGCTTGATTTTTTGCAGTCAATAATAAATGGCCTTCATCAACCACTACAATTCCAGCATCGCTATTTTCTTTTTTCAGAGCATTCAAAAATTGAGTCGGTTTCATCACAACACTAATATTCGATCCACTCTTCCATTCCAATTTTTTCTCAATTTCTTGGTAAACACTGAGTTGATCATCATGATTCACAACCAAATTGATATCATTGTTTTCACGAATCATCTGTATGTCTTCTGAATTCAATAAATCATCAACGAGAGAACTCATCAAAACTGTTTTTCCTGCACCAGCATCACCCTTTACTAAAATTAAAACTCCTGTTTCATTTCTACTGATAACAGAGGTTATTTTTAGCAAAATTTCATTTTTAGCCTTTACTTGTTCATCAGTTAACTTGTGAAATGGAGAAGATTTAAATATCGCTGAATTTCGAATAAAACTTTCTGCTGGGAATAAATAATGGTTTTTCCTATTTAGGCTTCTCCATATCTTTGAAAAAATCTCGTCCAATTCCTCAGAAGTATAGTATTGATTTTGAGGATTTCCTCTTCTATTTTGAACACGTTCAACCTGTTCAACACTTGAAAGATAGAGCATTAATCTATTCTCAATATCCAATGTTAAAGATTTATTAAAATGGTTATGTCCAATGACAAACATTTTAGATGTTTTGGATTGTTCAAATTGTCGCCAATCTTCTCGATCCTTTTTTATATCATCTGATAAATGCTGATTTGTTCTTCTAATGATATCTGTTGTCTCTCCGACGTAGACACTATACTTATTTTTATTCTCATCGTTTACGATATATACAGTTGGATAATCAAAAATAAGCTTAGAATTTTTTGGTGCGATAGTTTCTTTTAATTGATCAAATGTTCGACTGGAATAGTCGATTTCTAATACTACGGGTGATTGAATTTTACTCATTTTTTCTCCAAGTCCGTATATTTTTTGTTATTTCCTTTGCTTAATTCTACAGGATATTTTTTGCATTTATTTCAATTTTTTCTTTTATAATTTCTTCTACATCCAGATTCAAGTTGTCCGCAAGCATAAATGAATACATAAAAACATCCGCAAGCTCTTCTCTAATTTCTTGTAGTGACTTTTCAACTACTTCTTCTGATTTTTTCCATTGAAACAACTCTAGGAGTTCACTTGCTTCCAATGATATAGAGATAGCTAAATCCTTTTCATTATGAAACTTTCTCCAATCACGTTCATCTCTAAATTGATTGATTCTATTCATTAATTCCTTCATTTTGTTACCTCAACATTGTCGTAATCCCTTACATTATAGCATTTTCACAGGTTCTTTCATAGTTTTGGGAAAATTCAAACAAAAAAACACGGGATGTCCGTGTTAATCGTTTTAGAATAGTAAATCATAATTGTTATGAAGATACATTATCTTCCCTAAACTTACTTTACATGTGAATCAAGTGGGACTACTGCTAATGTCTTACCTAGACTCGCCAGTATTTTAAGAACCGTATCTAACTGAGGTGCCGTTTTCCCCGTCTCCATACGTGCGATAACAGGTTGTTTGACACCACTCAATTCTTCAAGTTTCTTTTGGGAGATACCTTGTTTTTTACGAGCATCAATAATCTCAAGCATCAGTGCGACACGGAGTTCACTCGCCGCAATTTCCTCTTTAGTGAAAATAGTTTTCTGTAAATCATCCCAACTACTTCCAATAGCTGGATTCTTTTCTAGGGTCATCTTACAATCCTCGCTTTCTAAAATCATCTAAAGCTTTTTGAGCCTTCATCAGCTCACACCTTGGAGTCTTTTGTGTCTTTTTCACAAAATGATGAAGCAAAATAAAACCGTCATCTAGCCATGCTGCAAATAAAATTCTATCTCTTAAGGACCTTAGTTCCCAAATATCTCCTTCTAAATGTTTAATGAATGGCTCACCAATCATGGTCCCTCTATTTTTTAACATAGTCAGGTAGTCTTGAATTTTATGCAATTTGATTCGAGAATCTTTACTTGAATTCATGGCTAATGTTTCAATCTACTCTCTTACAGGTTCATGTCCATTTCTATCTTTATAAAAATGAATAGGGTACATATCAATCTCTCTTTCTTTATTATAACTCATAAGTACTTATTTGTAAATACTTATAAGTTATTATTTTTAAATATCTCTATTCAAATTTATTATTCGTAAAAGGTTAAGAAAGATGATAAAAAGCCACCTATAGTGGCTCAGAATGTATATTATTTATGATCTAGACATGGCAAGAATACGAGGAAGCGACCAAATTTTGTAGCCCTTTCCATCTGTGAAATGGCTTATCGGAAACCTTTTACTCCCCCCCTATGAATCGTAAACCCTGTGGCTTGTTGGTTAGCCATGATGGTCATGTCTGAAATTTGAACACGCCGTGGTTGCTTGGTGACATAGAGGACTGTCTCCGCAATATCTTGGGCTTGGAGGGCTTCCAAACCTTGATAGACCTTGGCTGCCTTGTCCTTATCACCGTGAAAGCGAACTTGAGAAAAGTCTGTCTCAACGATACCGGGCTGAATGGTTGTCACCTTGATATCAGTAGCAATGGTATCGATACGAAGCCCGTCACTAAAAGTTTTCACTGCAGCTTTGGTTGCTGAGTAAACGGCAGCACCTGCGTAGGCATAGATGCCCGCCGTAGAGCCCATATTGATGATATGGCCCTCATTGGCAGCAACCATGCTTGGTAAAATCTGACGTGTCACCATCATCAAGCCCTTGACATTGGTGTCGAGCATGGTCAGCAGGTCCCACTCTTCATAGTCTTGGTAGGCTGTTAGGCCTAGTGCTAGACCTGCATTATTGACCAAGACATGGACTTGACCCACACTTTTGAGAATGGCTTGGCAAACATCTTTGACCA
>NZ_CM002133.1:1100491-1123955 GCF_000448665.1 Streptococcus sp. HSISS2
ATCTTTGACCATATCCATATCAGTGACATCCAGTGCAAAGGTCCAAACTTTTTGATTGGGATAGGTCGCTTCAAATTCTGCTTTTAGAGCTTGAAGACGCTCTACACGGCGCCCTGTCAAGATCAGGTTATCCCCTCTCTGGCAAAAGCACGCGCCGTTGCTTCGCCAATGCCTGATGTTGCTCCTGTAATTAGTACATTTCTATGCATCATATTCTCCATTTCTATCACTCTAAACCTCTAATCGTGATTCCTTAACTCGCTTAACTTCTTAATGAAATCAGGAAGCTCTAGCTTGGGCAGGGTAGATTTTTATTTCCTGACTTCCAAAATATCCAGAGTAACTGGTTGAAACCGTCTTGCAAGACCTTCTTTTGTTTGTCCGAGAGATTGCCAAATTCTTGTAGCATCTGACCTATCTGTGGCAAGGCTTGGATGCCAATATCATCGAGGCTTTCAATACCTGAATCAAGGATGGTATCAAAAACCAAATCGCAAACTTGCTTGAGTTCTTGATTGGGCAAGGTCTCAATCCACTCTTGGAAGGTTTCTTCCAAACGTTGACTCAACTCTGTTGGCTGGTCCACATAAGCAAAATCATTTGCCACTAAATCAACCTCCCAAGTCAAGGCGTTATGTTGCGCAAATCCAATGCCTTCTGCTGCGACTAGCTGGGCAGGCCTATCCCAATAGAGCATAACCCCCACGACAGAATCTTGAGGTCTAATAACTGTCATCCTGGCTTTTAACTCTTGGTAAGAAGGCTTCTCTAAAAGCGACTTCATCAAGCCTGGTGAATCCAGGAGCAAGAGCTCTGCGATTTTCTCACGTAAGG
Organism: Streptococcus sp. HSISS2; assembly: GCF_000448665.1. NCBI lineage: Bacteria > Bacillati > Bacillota > Bacilli > Lactobacillales > Streptococcaceae > Streptococcus > Streptococcus sp. HSISS2. The sequence goes on from NZ_CM002133.1 coordinate 1,101,326, forward strand.
AAGTCGAACTTTGAACAGCTGAATAGAGGGCAAGATTCCCACCCTTGGAGTGGCCAGAAACAGTGATACGTCCACTGAGATTCGGCAAGTGGTCCTCCAGAAAAGTCATGGCTGAGCGATGGGCAGGAATTTCCCGACTATAGGTCAGCTGAAAATCCTCCTTCCATCCAATGACACTATCATCCGTCCCACGAAAGACAAGCTGATGGTAGTCCAGTTCAGACAGGCTGAAAATCATGGCCGCAAACTGTTTTTCCACCTCCTTGTCCAAGACACTACGGTAGTTACTGAGACTCAGACTGGCAAAACGCCTAGACCTGACCATAGCCTCTGCAAGTTCCACCCGCTCCTTGGTCACCATAAAGGAATAATCTGGATTTAACTCCTTACCCTCAGCGAAGTCATGTAAATTGATGGGTTTCTTTAAGTCACTGGCTGTGAGCCATTTTTCATAGGTCAGGTAGCCGATTTCGTTGATACAAACCTTATCCAAGATATTCAGAGGTTCTTGGTCAAATGTTAGATTCTCAACCTTTTCAAGATAATCGATGAGATGGGCCATAAATACTCCTTAAAGTCTTTCTTACTTTGATTTTACTAGAATTTTCACTAAATTGTTAGTGAAAAATGTGATATGATAAGAGAGATTATTTATTAGGAAAAGGAAGCTTATGACTATTTCTCGTTTTTACCGTATCTTACTAGCCCTTTGTGGTCTGGTTGGGGTCTCTATTCAAATCCATGATGATGGTTGGGGCATGCTGCTCTACTATACTGTTTTGTCCAATATCCTGGTTTTCTCTAGTTTGATTTTCTTTATCATCTACGATTTCAACAAAGGGGATGCAACAACCAACATTAAACTCTTGCGTTACAAGGGTGGTGTCACTATGGCCATCTTAATCACAGGTGTTATTTATCATTTTCTATTGGCCCCTAGTACCAAGCCGAAAGACTTTTGGACGGTTCGTAACCTTTTGGTCCACTACATTGTTCCCTGGGGATTGGTGCTTGATACCCTCGTTTTTGATGCCCGAAAGGCTTACCGTCTGCGTGAGCCCCTTTACTGGTCTTTAGCACCCTTGGCCTACTTTGCCTTTGCCCTTCTCAATGGATTAGTCTTAAAATTGCCTATTCCACACGCAAAAAATAGTCCCTTCGCCTACTTTTTTATCAATGTCAACAAGTTGGGCTGGAACAAGGTTTTGCTTAATGTCCTCCTAATTAGTGCTGGCTACATTGCTGTGGGCTATCTCATCTATTTCTTAAAACGATTTATCGGATGCAAGGCCGACTGATAGACAAAGGCCATTTCTCTTAGCAAATCTCAGAATTGAAATTCAAAACGCTCGAAGTCATTGATTTCAAGCGTTTTTAGCACGATAAAAAGTCACTTTGGGCCTTCAATAGTGTAAGCCTATTCTTCCCACAAAAACACATGAAAGCTATAGACCTAGTGCTTCAAAAGGTCAAAACATTGCCTTTTGTCATGAAAGAGGCTATCATGACAGTATGAACGATTTAACAACACTACTGAACTACTTGCCCTATAAACTAGCCGCCTACGATGCTAAAGGAAACTTTCTTTATGACAATGGTGGCGCTGACGGTAGTTTCTTCCCCCGTGAGGCTGAAAATCTGCCTGATTGGATCATGTCTGAAGTTCTAGCTTCTCCCACCAAAACCATTAGTTATCCCATTCCGACAGATAGTTTTGAGCAAATCCTCATCCAGACTTATCAAGCTTCAACAGACCAAGAAGGACAGGTCTTAGGATTTTGGGAGACGATTTTTGATTTGAAGCAACCTCTACAGACCTATCTGGATAGCTCTGCTCAAGCGCTAGTAGTCTGGTCAGATGCCACTAGCGGCGCCAGTTTTAAGGAAGAAGCTGACAAATAAGGCTAAAAATCCGTCTTAAATAAATGAAATATTCACTTAATTCATAACTAAATCCCTAGGGATACCTTCATCAAATCAGTGAGAACTAGCGGTACTAAAGCTTTTTAAAAATCAGTTACTTTAATATAAGTCACAGAATTTATAAGCCGACTATTTTGCATTTTTACGCTATTTAAGGTAGAATGGGAAGTAATGAGAAAAAGAATTAAACCGATCGTTGTTTACGTGGTTCTAGCTCTTTTAGGATTAGCATTAGTTATTGCAAACATTCACAATACGTCCAAACAGCAGGCGCATCTCGAGAACGTGAAATCGGCTATTCCTTCTGCTACAGCGCCCAAAACAACAACCAGTCCATCTAGTAGCTCTAATGAGAAGCTCGTGCTTAATCCCATTATTGACCTTTCGGGTTGGCAACTACCTCAGGATATCGACTACGATGTCTTGTCAAATCATATTTCTGGTGCTATTATCCGCGTCTTCGGTGGATCACAGATTAGCAAGGATAGCAATGCCGCCAGCTCAAATGGGGTTGACAAATCTTTTAAAACACATATCAAAGAACTCAAAAAACGTGACGTTCCAGTCGCCGTCTATTCCTACGCACAAGGTACTTCTGTAAAGGAGATGAAGGAAGAAGCTCGTATTTTCTACAAAAATGCTTCTCCATACAAACCTACCTATTACTGGATTGACGTTGAAGAGGAAACCATGTCTAACATGGATGAAGGTGTCCAGGCCTTTCGAGCCGAACTCAAACGTCTTGGAGCTGAAAATGTTGGTCTTTACATTGGTGCTTATTTCATGCTTGAGCAAGAAGTTTCCACTAAAAACTTCGACGCCGTATGGATTCCAGCCTACGGTACCGATTCGGGCTACTATGAGGCCCTGCCAAATACTGAGATTGACTATGACCTTCACCAGTACACGTCTCAAGGAAGCCTTCCTGGTTTCGACAATATCCTAGATCTTAACCAAATCAATCCTGATAAAAACAAACGTAAAACCTTTGAAAAACTTTTTGGTAAGATTAAGAAAAATCAACTAAAAACAAGACCACTAAATCGTCAAGTTCAACTAGCTCAGCTACTGTAACCAGCTCCTCTAGTTCCTCAAGGATGTCTAGTAGTCAGTAGAAATCAGTGTCTCGGACACTGGTTTTTTTCTTTTCAAAATTGGCTTAGGCGTGTCAAGTCGAATGTGTTATAATGAATGGTAGAAATGCACAATTTTAGAAGGAGACATAATAATGGCAAAGAAAAGCAAAGTCAAGAAGACCTTGGTTGACCAAATTCTTGATAAGGCTAAAATTGACCATGACAGCTTAGCCTTCAATGGGTTAGAAGGTGAGCTTCCAGAGGATGTGGCACGTGAGAGCATTTATAAAACTCTCGCCCTCAACGGTGATAAGACGGGACCCGTCATTGGTATCGTTCCTATCACTGAACATCTATCTGAAAAAAACTAGCTAAGATTTCAGGGAACAAGAAAGTTCATATGATTCCACAAAAGGATCTCCAAAAAACGACAGGTTATGTACATGGAGCTAACAATCCTGTGGGCATTCGTCAAAAACACAATTTTCCTATCTACATTGATCAATCGGCACGAGAAGCTGGTTTTCTCATTGTTTCAGCAGGAGAAATTGGGCGTTCTATCCGTATCAATAGTCAGGCCCTTGCTGATTTTGTCAAAGCTGAATTCGCTGATATTAAGGAGTAATTATGAAACTATATTTCGTTCGTCATGGTAAAACTGAATGGAACTTAGAAGGACGTCTTCAAGGTGCCAAAGGGGATTCGCCTCTACTTGAAGAATCAATTGAACAAGTACGTGAGCTCGGTCGCTATCTCAGTGACACACATTTTGACCTAGTCTTTTCAAGTGATCTGCCACGCGCTAAAAAACAACGGAACTCATTATTGAGTCTCAAAAAAGTAAGGTTGAGGTTACCTATACAAAGGCACTGCGTGAATGGAACTTGGGTAAACTCGAAGGCCAAAAGATTTCATTAGTCCAATCAATTTATCCACAAGAAATGCACGCTTTTCGCAATAACCTAGCCAAATTCCGTGCTAAAGATTTCCATGCAGAGTCTGTTTATAGCACCACTCAACGTGTCGCCCAATTAATCAAAACACTTAAAGATAGTGATGCTAAAAACGTTCTCCTCGTTGGGCACGGAGCTAATTTAACAGCTTCGATTCGTAGCCTTTTGGGATTTGAGCCAGGTCTGCTCCGTAAGGCTGGTGGTCTCGACAACGCATCGGTCACTATTCTTGAAACAGAAGATTGCGAACATTTCACTCTCAAACGTTGGAATGACACATCTTACATGGATAAAGAAAACAAAATCAGCTAAATCATCGTCTAACAAGATAAAGCAAGCGATTCTTTTCAAGGTCGCTTTTTTAGTATTCAAAAAGCCCCTAAAAAACACTTTAAGGGCAATACCTTACTAATCTATAGGGCTAGGTTCCTCTGGTAGGCGATCAAGCTCAACACCAAAACTGCGAGCCAAATCGTCTAATTCCTTTTCAAAAACATCTAATTCCTGTGAGACCAGTTCAAACTGTCCTTGAGACAGTATCCGTTTAAACCGTAGACCACGACTTAAGACAAATTCCATGTCTATCTTGAGATCCCCAGAAACATGCTCCCAATAATTATTAGCAAATTCTCTTTGCTTTTCTTCAGCCTTGAGGTGATCCGCCAATGCATAAAATGAATCCCAGGCAACACTTTTCATCTGTTCTGCATCTCTAACACCTTCAAAGAGATCATCACGTTTAGCTTTAAGTGCTTCTACCTCTTTTTCCAGGGCATCACGCTCAGCACTTAGTGCTTCAATATCCTGTCTCAGGCTGTTTTTTTCTGTCATTTTCAATCTCCTTCTATCACTCTTTAGACAATAAAACGGCCATTCAAGACCGTTCTATTTATTTGCCATATTTCATACGAATAATTTTTTCTTGATTGGCATCCAAACGAAGAAGGATAACCACCTTATCAATACTCATATTACTCTCAAGAAGACGCTCAGCTGCCATCATGAGACCATTATTGATGCCCAATTGCAGAACCGGATTTTCTTTATCGTTAATATCAAAGATATATTTGTTATTAGGAAGGTCGAAAAGTACCTTGACAGCTCCGAAAAGTTGCTCGAAATTATCGATTTCCAAATCAAAAACTGGTTTAGTCCCTGGTTTAAGGCTGCGGCCACGGTGGTTAAACCACATCGAATGCCAACCACCATTGAAGGCTCCCATGACATCATTGTCATAAGAATCTCCGACATATAATGTTGTTGACGGATTCATGTCAAACTGTTCAGCCGCAAGATTAAAGATTTCCTTCTCTGGTTTTTGGAAGCCAGTCGCCTGACTAACAATAACACGCTTAGGATCTACATAATCGTAAAGTCCCAACTTTTTAACCTTCTTAAGCTGGTGCTCTGTTGGGCCATTGGTAATAATGCCCATTGGAACCTTCTTTTCCTTGAGGAAATCAAGGGTCATGCGCATCTCATCAAGCATGGTAATATTTTCCAACTCCTGCTCATAAACTTCTTGGAAATAATTGCCCGTTGCTTCATCAATTTCACGGTAACCAAACTCCAAAAGTGTCTCTTTACAGCGCCAAAAACGGAAATACTCGGTTGTCCACTCACCGGCCATTACACGTGGAAAACCAACGTCAGAATAGTGGCGGAAACGAATGTAGGCCTGATTTATGTGTGCCATATCAAAGTCAGGGAAGCATTTTCCCATGGCAATACGATAAGGCGCCTGCTGATCATAAATAGTATCGTCAACGTCAAAAACAATAGAAGTAATCATCTGTCCATTCTTTCTTGAATCAATTCTCTTCTCCAGGGACTTAAACACATTAGTAAGTACACTGACTGACAGAAAAAGTAGCCAGCCTTATAACTGTTTCTCAGCCCGGCAAAAGTTAGCTTTAGGTCAACTGTCCATAGCCAGTCCTGCCTGTCTTATTTGACCTGCATGCAACTGCCCAAACAGCCTTATTATATCGTTTTTACTCTATTTTTTCAATTTTCCACTTCACTTCTTTTAGGTAATCTCGTTTATTTTCTAAGGGTGTTAAGGCATTAAAAAAGGTTTGGAATACCAGATTCCAAACCTTCAAGCATTTTGAACGAATCTAATGCTTATTGAATTTCTTTAAAGGTCATTTTTGTTTAACTTCGCCTTGACCGCCTTTAGCAATTTGGTAGAAAAAGTCTTTTGATGTGAAGTGGTCACCATAAGCAAAGACCTTGTTGTATTGCCATTGTGACACTTGATCATTTTCTTTTTACCAAGGGTAAGCGTTGTTTTCGTTACGCTGTATTCCCATTTAGCTGATTGATCATTGTAGGCCTTGTCAAAATCGCCTTGACTTTTAGCGGCATTAAGAACAGTTGTACGGTCCTGACCGACAATCGCCTTGTTACCACCTTCTTGGAAGGCAACATACATGACACGGTTATTGACCTCACCGTTAAGTGAGCTTGAGTATTGATAAACCTTACCAGGTACAACACTATCTAAATGGTGTGTGCCCCAATAATAGAAAGCACCGAAACCAGTACCCGTAATCACAAGGCAGGCAAGAATCACACTAATAATGATATTTCTCTTTGACATGCTTAGCCCCTCTCTAGTTATCACCATTTAGGTCATCAAAAGTTGCATCTGAGTCTGAATCACTATGACTTGAAGAATTTGATGAATGGTCGTCGCTTGAAGAGCTTGAGCTCATGCGTGATTCTGTTTGAGAATCATCATTTGAAGAATCCTTAGATTCAGATGATTTTTCAGAGCTTGATGATGAGCTTTCTTTTTCTTTGTAAACGTCAATGTTGAAGGTCCATTTATCGCCTTGGTAAGTTACCTTAATTTGCGCATATTTTGCCTTGATTAAATCTGACATCTTGCTGTCTCTGTTAAGAGCGTCATAGATTTTTCTGCAAGAGCCTTGGCATTAGATTCAGTTTTGGCACCATCTTTTGGTCCATCAACGATATCTTCTGCCTTAGGTGTTTCACCTTGACGGTAGAGAGCTGTGCTTTCAGTATCTTTCTTAGCTTCAGTGTTGCCACCTGCTGTATCAGTCACATGTGAGAAGAAAGACCATGCTGGGCTACCTGAGCGTTTTTGTTGATAAACTTGTTCGAATTCGCTTTGAACCTTGTCTTGGAAAGCATCATCAGACAATTCTTTTTCCTTAGAGCTTTCTGTACTTGGTTTGCTTTCACTACTGCTTGCTGTTGAGCTTGAAGTAGAAGATGATGATCCACTTGTTGAACTTGATGAGCTTGATGAAGCATCTTTAGATTTCTTAGATTCTGATGATGATGAAGATGACTCCTTGCTATCTTTAGAATCTTTAGTATCTTTAGAATCTTTGGTATCTTTGGTATCTTTGTCACCTGAGTTATTGTTAGTGTTTGAGAATGAAAGACTATTGTCAGAATTATCTGGTGCATAGATAACTGTAGTCTTAGAGTGGTCATCAGATACAAATGTCGTATTTTTGATGACAACACGGTTGTGGTCTCCATAGTAGTTGTTGATAACTACTTTAGAGTTTGCACAACGATGACCGCTACCAGTCACATGGTAATCAGTTGGTACTTGACCATCACGATTCAAGATAAGAACATCACCTGCATAGATAAGGTCAATATTCTGAATATTGTTATCGTAAGCTAATTTTTCAACTGAAATACCAGTAGCTTGAGAGATTCCCCACAAAGTATCCCCCCATTGAATGACGTATTGTTGACCATTCAATTGTTTTGGATTGATATTTTGAGTTGTCAAATTATTTGTAATTTGTTCAGGTGTGCTGGCAATCCAGTTTGTAATGTCCGCAGCATGAGCACTCGTTTGATTTTGATAAAAGCTATCTGCCAAAACAGATACCGTTGGCATCCCAATAGGTGCTAGTAAAGCACCAAACATAAGGGCCTTACCAACATAATTTTTCTTTTTCATCGTATATCCTCCTTATTAAATACGAAACTTACCATGATATTGTACACCTGACTTATTATATTTGTCAATAAATTCTGTAACTTTCTAATCAAAGATTAATGCTATCTCTCTATTTTTTCTAAAAATAGAGAATTTTCCCTCTGACATTCAACCATTTCTCCTATCTTTAGAGGGCTATTTATGATACAATGGTAACGACTATTTTATGGAGGACTAACATGTCAAATCAACACATGGAAGAATTAAACGATCAACAAATTGTCCGTCGTGAGAAAATGGCGGCCTTGGCTGAACAAGGAATTGATCCTTTTGGTAAACGATTCGAACGCACAGCTACATCTGGTCAATTAAAAGACAAATACGCTGATAAAACAAAAGAAGAATTGCATGAAATCAACGATACTGCTACTATCGCAGGTCGTTTGATGACAAAACGTGGTAAAGGTAAAGTTGGCTTTGCCCACATCCAAGACCGTGATGGTCAAATCCAAATCTACGTACGTAAAGATGCGGTTGGTGACGAAAACTACCAAATCTTCAAAAAAGCAGACCTTGGTGACTTCCTCGGTATTGAAGGTGAAGTCATGCGTACAGATATGGGAGAACTTTCTATTAAAGCTACCCACATCACACACTTGTCTAAAGCCCTTCGTCCATTGCCTGAAAAATTCCACGGACTTTCAGATGTTGAAACCATCTACCGTAAACGTTACCTTGATTTAATTTCTAACCGTGACAGCTTTGACCGCTTTGTGACACGCTCAAAAATCATTTCTGAAATCCGTCGTTACCTTGATGCCCAAGGTTTCCTTGAAGTCGAAACACCTGTTCTTCACAATGAAGCTGGTGGTGCTGCTGCTAAACCATTTATCACTCACCACAACGCTCAAGATATTGACATGGTGCTTCGTATCGCAACTGAGCTCCACCTCAAACGCCTCATCGTTGGTGGTATGGAACGTGTTTACGAAATTGGACGTATCTTCCGTAACGAAGGTATGGATGCTACTCACAACCCTGAGTTTACATCTATCGAAGTTTACCAAGCTTACGCTGACTTCCACGATATCATGAACTTGACTGAAGGTATCATCCAACACGCTACTAAAGCCGTTAAGGGTGACGGACCTATCAACTACCAAGGAACTGAAATCAAGATCAACGAACCATTCAAACGTATCCACATGGTTGACGCTATCAAGGAAATCACTGGTGTTGACTTCTGGCAAGACATGACTTTGGACGAAGCCAAAGCTATCGCTGCTGAAAAGAATGTTCCAGTTGAAAAACACTACACTGAAGTTGGTCACATCATCAACGCCTTCTTTGAAGAATTCGTTGAAGAAACCTTGATTCAACCAACATTCGTTTACGGTCACCCAGTTGCTGTGTCTCCATTGGCTAAGAAAAACCCAGAAGACCCACGCTTCACTGACCGTTTCGAACTCTTCATTATGACAAAAGAGTACGGAAATGCCTTCACCGAATTGAACGACCCAATTGATCAATTGTCACGTTTCGAAGCACAAGCTGCTGCTAAAGAACTCGGTGACGACGAAGCAACAGGTATCGACTACGACTACGTTGAAGCCCTCGAATACGGTATGCCACCAACAGGTGGACTCGGAATCGGTATCGACCGTCTCTGCATGCTTCTCACTGACACAACAACCATCCGTGATGTCTTGTTGTTCCCAACGATGAAATAAAAAGTGATATCCCATTAGTCAAATAATGGGATATTTTTATATGAGGTATAAACGTGTTCAAAAAATTACAGTCCCTATTTAAGAAAAAATCAAGTGTGGGTGAACAGGCTGATACAAAAATAGAAGAAAGCCAAGTAGACTTTCCCATAGACCGCACAGATTATTTCTTCGATCACGCACTTGTATTTTATTGTGAAGAAAACGATATCCCTTCAGAAAAACTAAGCCAATCAGATATGCAAGAGATTAGTAAAAGAGCTGCTTTTCATCTCAGTATCTTCGTCGCCTGGCTAGCAAAACATGATTTTCTTAATCCCCAAAGTGATGGATTTAACCTTGAGGATGCACAAAAACTCAAGAATGAAAAGATTACAGGTACAGACTATCTCTTTAAACATCTTGATGAAAAACTCTATTCAACTGACATTAGTGACATACTCCTCCCCTTCATCTCTGATTTTTATGAAGATTATATGGATTTTTGCTATACAGTCTTGGTTGATGATGTTGCGAAAACTGAATTTGACTGGAAAATCAATCACTTGGTTGAAGATGATATTAACGAGATGTTCAGTCAATATAGCGCTCTCATCAGATAATATTTAAAAACGCTTCTCTCAACTCGAGAGAAGCATTTTCTTATGTCCAAAATTTTGCTTTTGATACCCAAACTGATTGACATGTAAGGAGTGCTACTTCATAGATAGCGTATTGTTTAGCAGGATAAACCATACTTTGTTTTCTTTGTACTAAAGAGACTTCCAGAGACCAATGTAATCTCCTGTTAATCCAGGATCTTCAAGGTGCTCTATCTAGTTCGATAGCAAATTATCTAGTTAATTTTTCTCCCTCATCCATTAAATACTCTACTTTTATAGTTGAGTATAAAAAGCCAATGCTAAAAAGTCAGATTTGACATAAATGACAGATAAGCCAACACCTTGCAAAATCTTGCACATCTTTCTCATAGTGTTATAATTAGGTTGTCTTGATGAGTGGTAATAGTGACGCTTCCATTCAGATAAGACTTAGAAAGAGGTGCTTATGACATCTTTAAAAAAGGTTTCACTTTCTGAAGTGAACCAATCAATTGATACACCAAATAATAACCGTTTTTGGCAAAATCTCAAGGCTTTCTTAGGGCCTGGGGCACTAGTGGCTGTGGGATACATGGATCCCGGAAACTGGATTACCAGTGTTGTTGGTGGTGCAACCTACAAGTACAGTTTGCTTTTCATTATCTTAATTTCCTCTTTGATTGCCATGCAGTTGCAACAAATGTCTGGGAAATTAGGGATTGTAACCCAGATGGACTTGGCGCAAGCTACTGCCTTTCACTCGCCAAAATGGTTGCGATACACGCTTTGGGTTATCTTGGAGTTAGCCTTGATGGCGACGGACTTGGCTGAGGTGCTTGGTTCTGCCATCGCCTTAAACCTTCTCTTTGGTATCCCAATCATGATTGCCATTCTGGCAACTGTCCTAGACGTCTTCCTGCTACTACTCATCATGAAGCTAGGTTTCAAGAAAATCGAAGCGATTGTTTCTACCTTAATTTTGACAATCTTGATTATCTTTGTTTATCTAGTGGCCTTGTCAGAGCCTAGTATAACAGGAATTCTCAAGGGATATCTCCCTACGCCAACGCTCTTCGAGCCACACGCTCCTGGACATACCAACCAGTTGACCTTGGCACTTGGGATTGTCGGGGCAACGGTTATGCCTCACAACCTCTACTTACATTCATCCATATCTCAGATACGTAAGGTAGACCACACTGATGGAAAAGATGTAACCAAGGCTGTGCGCTTCATGACTTGGGATTCTAATATTCAGTTGAGTTTGGCCTTTGTGGTGAACTCCCTCCTCTTGATTTTGGGGGCGGCTCTCTTCTATGGTCATGCTTCTGATATTTCGGCATTTTCACAAATGTACGATGCCCTTCAAGACTCTAAGATTGCCGGTGCGGTAGCTAGTTCGACACTTTCAACACTCTTTGCCTTGGCGCTCTTGGCTAGTGGTCAAAACTCTACTATCACCGGAACCTTGACAGGTCAGATTGTTATGGAAGGTTTCCTTCATATGAGGTTGCCTCAGTGGGTGATACGTTTGTTCACACGTCTTTTCGCCCTCCTACCTGTCATCATCGTAGCCATTCTTTACGGTGATCAAGAAAAGATTTTGGATCAACTTTTGGTTTACTCTCAGGTTTTCCTTTCACTTGCCTTGCCATTCTCTATTTTCCCTCTGATTTACTATACTTCTAAAAAATCACTCATGGGAAAACACGTCAATGCCAAGTGGAATACTTTGCTTGGCTATGCCATCGCTATTATCCTAACCATTCTTAATCTCAAACTTATCTTTGATACGTTTTAAACACAAAAATAAGGCCAGCTCTTCTGCTGACCTTATTTCTTATTTTTGAAGGCATCAACTAGAACTTGGAATTCTTCGTTGCTAAGGGTTATACCTTTTCCCATCTTGGTGTGGTCTGGACTCCAGCTACGGATGTCATACTTGGCTGGTGCTCCGTTAAAGCTCACACGGTTAAGTTCCTTGGTCCAACCTTTGTCGTTCTCCGACAAGACCAAGAGTTTTTCTTCAATTTCAAATGAAAATTCTGCCATTTTGTACCTCCACTAGGTTTATTCGTTTTTTCTGTGAAAATGGTGCGATTTTGACTAACTTATCCACAAAATTTCACCTTTCATGCTATAATTATTTTAACAAGAAACGAGGGAAATGACCATGATAAACTTTTTAGAAGCGGTAAAGCATCAGCTTCATCAGTTTGTGGAAACAGGTCACAGCAAACCTGTCCACCTACTGCAGAATCAGCTTATTAATGATATCTACGATGCTATTGATAATAAACAGATGGTCATGCTGACGTCTAACCAAAAGATTTATAAAGGGTACATCAATCGTTATGACAGGGAACGACAAGCACTCTTCATCGAACAAGATAAGGTTATCAGCATGATTGAACTAAAAGACATTAAACGTCTCAAAATCATACCACAACGAAGTTAACGAAATAGTTAACTTCGTTTTATTTTTCAGTTGACTAAAAATATACTACTTGCTATAATAAGTTAACTGTTGTATGAATGGAGGTTAACTAAAAATGTCAAAGAATCGTACACTTTATATCATTATTCCAGCCTTTGGAGCTGCTATCATTGCTGCCCTATCACAAATCATCATTCCGATAGGAGCGGTGCCCATCACCTTACAGACCTTTGCTGTAGGACTGGTGGCTGCCATTTTTAAACCGAGGGAAGCTACTCTTGCTGCTCTCCTCTATCTTATTCTCGGTGCAATTGGTCTACCCGTTTTCGCAGGAGGTAGCGGTGGTTTTCAAACCTTCTTTAGTCCAATAGCTGGTTATATACTTGCCTATCCCCTTTTCGCCTTTATCACTTCTAAACTGACCAATGCTGATACACCCATTTGGAAAATCTTTTTGGCTTTTGTTTTAGGAGATGTCCCAGTATTTGTCGGTGGAATTCTCACCCTTCACTTCCTGGGAAATATGGGTTGGTCTACAGCCGTAGCTGTCGGTTTGACACCTTTTATCATTCCTGACCTGTTAAAAGGACTCATCGTCTCTTTGGTGACTAAGCCAGTCTTAAAAGCACTAAAAAATCATAGCTACTTTAACTAAAAAAGATTGAAGACTTTGTTCGTTGGAACAGAATCTTCAATCTTTTTATTTTGCAAAATAAATGTCATAGTGCTTTGAACAAGCTGGGTTAAAGGAGCTGTGACAATTGGGACAGGCTACTGCCTCTTGGTACTCCTCAATCGTCATTTCGTGCCTACAAACACCGCAAATAAGAACCTTGTCCTCCTTCAACTGACAAGGATAGGCTCTAAACTTGTGGTCCTCCAAGCTATCATGACACTGATAACAAGCATAATATTTTTGACACTGGAAACATTTTAAGGCAACAATATCAAGCTCTGTGTGATAATGCTGGCACCTGCTTTCATCATCTACTAAAAGACCGTTTATTTTTTCGTCATTAGGCACGAACAGTTTTACTTGAACCGTCTTTTTGGTAGAGGTTAATCAAACCTTCTTTGGTTGAACGAATCATATCACCAGGTTTAACTTCTTGTGGCACAGTGATAGTAAGAAGTTCCATAGGGTTTGGTGCACGGTCAATCTTATTGCCATTTGAATCGTGAAGGTCCTTGATGTCACACTCAAAATGACGGAAACCTGGTCCGTAGAATTCAACATGGTCACCTTCGAGGATAACGTTACGTTGACGGATTGTAGCTGTCATAGTTGCTGGGTCAAAGTCAACGACTTCACCAACAAATTTGTATTGTGGAATTTTACGACGAGCACCAAAGAGTTGCTCGTTTTCTGTTGGTGTCTTGTAGTAGAAACCAGTTGCCAATTCACGTTGGGCAACTTTCCAAAGCTCATCAATCAAATCATCTTTGATGGCGTAAAAGGCTTCTGCACTTTCCATGTAGGCGTCACAGGCAGCCTTGTAACAGTTGGCAACCGTCGAAACATAGTGGACAGATTTCATACGACCTTCGATTTTAAGGCTATCAACACCATTATCGATAAGGTCTGGGATGTTTTCAATCATACACATGTCAACGGCTGACATTGAGTATTCTTCAGGAACTTCACCATGAATACTCTTGCGCTCTTGACCGAATGGCATGTCGTAAAGGTCGTATTTCCAGCGGCATGACTGAGAGCAACCACCACGGTTGGCATCACGGTCTGACATATGGTTAGAAAGGGTACAGCGACCTGAGTATGAGATACACATAGCACCGTGGACAAAGGCTTCGATTTCAAGATCCGTGCGTTTACGGATTTCGGCCAATTCTTCCATAGTAACCTCACGTGCCAAAACAACACGGGTCAAGCCATACTGTTTCCAAAAATGGAAGGTTTCAACGTTTGTCGCAGATGCTTGCGTTGACAAATGGATATTGAGTCCTGGAGCGTAGGTTGAACAGATTTCAATCAAGGCTGGGTCAGATACGATAACGGCATCAAGTCCCATGTCACGCAATTCACGGAACCACTCACCAGCACCTTTTTCATTTCCTTCATGGGTAACCATGTTTGAAGCAACGTGCACATCAACACCACGAGCGTGAGCGTATTCGATACCTTCACGAAGTTCATCCATGGTAAAGTTTCCGGCACGGCTACGCAAACCATAGGCTTGTCCACCAACGAAAACAGCATCTGCGCCGTAATTTACAGCGACTTTTAATTTTTCCAAAGTCCCAGCAGGTACCAAAACCTCTGGGCGTTTTTTAGTTGTAGTCATAATTTCTCCAATTTGCAAGATTGTCGATTTTAGTTTTTAGAAGGCTCCTTCGTTCCCTGAAAATGGAAAACTCTCAAACGAAGGAGGAAGTATGTTTATTTTACACGGTCAGGTTCATAATCATAGAAACCTGTATCCAAACCACGGTTGGCTGGGTGTAATTTGTGAATAGCCTCATCAAAAAGGAAGGCTTGGTCTTGTGAAAATTCGCCAGCTTCAATGAGGTCACGAGCCTTCACAAAATACTCAGTAATTTTTACAAAGTTTTCACCCGGACAATAAACACCATCCAATTTCCAGTGGTCAAAGCCATGTTCGATGAGTTCTGAAAGCTTGGTCATCATATCCAGGTCATTGTTGGCAAAGATATGTGTTCCATGCAAGTCTTCATAAACTGAGTAGTGAGAATCTGGATCTCCAGGCTCAGAGAGGAAAAGGTCACGTTCTTTAGTAACAGATTCATCTGTTTTGATAAAGTTGTAATAGTTTTGAAGAAGCGGACGTTTGGAATGGTGAATGATACTTGCCCCATAGACCAAAACCTCAGCTGGAATTTGAAGATTTTCAGCCATGATGAAGAGTTCCGCAGACGGAATCTCACGAGCCAAAACTGCTTCAGAAGCTCCTGCTTGTTTGCCCCAGAAATTAATCTGACGGCTAGAGGTTACCATGGTTGAAGCATCATAAATCATTTTGAAGGGACGATTGTCACGGTTACAGATGTAGAAAACTCCCGCATCACCAACCGTAATATAATCTGCCTTGATTTCTTCAAGAAAATCAAGGTAGTCTGGAAGAGCATCCATCATACCTTGGTGCATGAGGGCATTAACTGCAACAGTTAATTCCTTACCTGACTCATGTACCAGCTCTGCAATCTTTCGCATTTCTGCGAATGAAAAAGGCTTTGGCAAACGAAGGCCGAAGGCTTTTTCGCCGATGTAAATACGATCTACGCCAAGTTCTAGGAGCTCACGTGCCTGCTCGTAGCTCTCAGCTGTCGCTGTAATCACTATTTTTTCCATAACTTACATTATAGCACAAATGACCTGATTATTTTAGAATTTTTAGTCCACTTACGTGTATTTAGATATTTATATTTAGTTTTATAATACTCAATTTTAGAGAAAATACAAAAAAACTTTGCAAGTCCAATTTTTTATGGTATTATTAATGAGATTCTAAATAGTAAAATACTGACCGAGTTATTTTGCCAACACTTAAAGTGTTTTAGGTATCTGATATAGAAAGGAGGCAGACATGGCTGACAACTTAAACCGTCAATTTGATCACATGGAAGATCTTGAGAGTGATAGCTCACAAATGACTAGTTATCAGGATTATCAAGGCTTAAACAATAATAGTATTAAGCTACAAGATATGATTTTCTTCGGACGTATCTCAAGCTTCTGTATTTCAACAGTCCTAGTTGCCTTCCTTTTCTTGGTAGCACAGGTGGCTTCCTTCTGGGCCTTTTTCTGGGCTATTACAATTAGTATCCTGGGACAGGTTGGCATTTACTTCCTTATCGAAAATTATAAAGCAAAAAAACGTTGATTTCGGGTCAACGTTTTTCTTGTCATTTCATTAGACAATACTGTCACTCAATGACAAATGTCTTTGAAGTCCTGACTAACATAGAAGTCCAGTTTAACTTTTCCAAGCACTAAAAAAAGCCCAGCGGGCTCTTTTTTAGTTTGCTTCTGATTCTGCTGCTGCTTCAGAAATATCTTTGATATCAATCACGATATCATCAACCATAGCTTGTGTTTTAGCCTCCACATCTGCTTGTTCAGGTGTCACTTGGGCTGTTTTTCTTTGATTAATTCAAAGCTATCTTTTGCAAATTCAGCAACTTGAGCTGTTTTTTCTTGAACGGCTTTTGTCAAATCATCTGCAGTGATATCACCATTTTCAAATTTTGTTTTGTAGTCTTGGAAGGTATCAACTGCCAAATCTTTGTAGTCGTTAGCTTTTTCCACCACTTGGTTTTGGTAAGCTTTAGGATCTTCTTTGAATGAGGCAATCTCCTCATCAATACGAGCCTTAACGGCTTTACCTTTTTCAGTAGTGAAGAAATAAGCTGCAGCAGCTCCAGAAGCTGCTCCAATAACTAGGGTATTTAGAAATTTACTCATGAAAAGACCTCCTTATTTTTCTTGTCTTTTTTACGAAATAGTTTTGAGGCTATCTTACCAACAGCGTAGGCTGAACCAGCTTTACCAACACTTGCACCTGCAGCGCTTGCCTTAGCACCAAGGTAACGGGCTTCAGTATTCAAATCAGAAACACTTTCAGAAAGCTCAGCTACTGCCACAAAGAGTGGATCGATGGTTTGAACTTTTTCGTTGACATCTTCGACCAAAACATTAGCTTTAGCCAAGATTTCATTAGTCTGATGAAGTGTGACATTAATATCTGTGCGTAGAACAGCAACCGTTTCTTCAACTTCTTTGACCACATGACGTGTACGAAGTAGTGTTGGAATCAATGCAACTAAGAAGGCTGCAAGAGCGATTGCGATAATAAGAAATGCAATTTCTGCCATTTTTTGGACTCCTTTTTACCTTTTAAAGAAAAACTGAATTAAATTTCCAGCTTCTTTTGACATTCGTTATGATAAATTTCATTATATTATAACAAAGTCTGAGTGGTATGACTAGTTTTTCATTTTATAATCTGCTTCGGGGCGTTGCTTGCGGAAATAGAGCAAGACTATTCCCAAGATAAGAATGGCGATGCTGACCCATTGGGAAACACGCAAGCCAGCGAACATGAGGCTATCCGTACGCATTCCCTCAATCACAAAACGTCCAATACCATACCAGATAAGATAGAATGAGGTCAAATCTCCCTGTCGTAGTCCCTTTTTAAAACGTCGCAGTCCCATAATAATAAGAAAGCCTAGTAAATTCCAAAGACTCTCGTAAAGGAAAGTGGGAACACGATAACTGCCTTCAATATACATCTGTTGACGAATCCATTCGGGAACATAGTTGAGATGACTAACTGCCTTCCCATAGGCTTCCTGATTAATAAAGTTTCCCCAACGTCCGATACTCTGAGCAATCATAACGCCAGGTACCGTAATATCCAAAAAGTCTAAAACAGCAATGGCATGGCGCTTAGCAAACCAATAAAGGACAGCCGCTCCGGCAATCAAACCTCCATAGATGGCAATCCCACCATTCCAAATAGCGAGAATTTCCGATGGATTTTGGCTGTAATAAGACCACTGGAAAATCACATAATAGAATCGTGCACCGATAATGGCTATTGGAAAAGCAAGGAGAATGAAATCTAAGATATTTTCAGGATCTATCCCTTTTTCGGGAGCCCAACGCTGGGCTAGATAAACAGCAAGTAAAAGACCAGATACAATACAGATAGCATACCAATGAATGCTGATGGGACCAAGCTTTAGGGCAATTGGATCAATAGTTGCTAACATCACTTTTCTCCGTTCTCACTAATGAGTTTTGTTAAGCGGTCTTCGAAGGTTTTAGTCGCATCAAATCCCATCTGTTTGGCACGATAGTTCATGGCTGCAGCTTCGATAACAATAGACACGTTACGACCGGTTTTAACTGGAATGCGAACGCATGGAATCTTAACCCCTTGCAATTCAATCTCTTCATTGCCATTTCCAAGTCGGTCAAAAATCTTACCTTTTTCAAAGTTTTCAAGATAGATAGCCAACTGAACCTGAGAAGAATTACGAACGGCACTTGCTCCGTAGAGGCTCATGACATCAATAATCCCAACACCACGGATTTCAAGGAGGTGGCGAAGAATCTCGGCTGGCTCACCCCAGAGGGTTTCTTCATCCTTAGCATAAACATCTACACGGTCATCGGCAACCAGACGGTGACCACGCTTAACCAACTCAAGCCCTGTCTCACTCTTACCGATACCAGAGTCACCTTGAATAAGTACGCCCATTCCGTAGATATCTACTAAGACACCATGAACACTGGTACGTTCAGCCAACTGTGCATTGAGGTACCAAGACATCTCACCAGAAAGTGTTGATGTTCCGTTATGGCCTTGGAGCACACAAACGCCATTTTCCTTGGCAGCTCGAAGCATTTCCTTAGGAATTTCAAGCCCACGTGCTACGATAATAGCTGGCGTTTCCTTTTGAACATAGTACTGAAGACTGAGTAACGATTATAGTCAGTCATAGTATTAAGGTAAGACCACTCCTTCATCCCAACCAATTGGATTCGTTCTGGCGAATAGTAGTCAAAATAACCCGTCATTTCTAACCCTGGACGAGAGATATCAGCGGTTGTAATTGGTTTTTCTAATAGCTCTTTGGTACCATAAATAACCTTGAGTTTAACCTTATCAACCAACATTTTAACGGTTACTGTCATGTGATTTCCTCCGATTTTTTACTAGTTTTATTGTAACATAAAAAGGCTTTCAATGCGGCCTTCAAACCAAAAAAGACCTATGATAGGCACCAAAGTCCTAGCACAGGCCACTTTATTTTAACTATAAATCTTACCAGTTCCACTCATCTTCAACGGGTTCAGCATTTTTGCGCTTGCGTCCATCTTTGAGTTTGATTTCAGGATAAATATCTTCTTTATAAGGGAGAAGAAAAGCTAAAACCACATACAAAACGATGCCAAACTGAGTCGATATCATGAGAATAACAGCCAAGACACGAGCCAAGGCCATATCCCAACCGAACTTGTCTGCCAAACCTGCAACAACACCGGCAACTAGTCTATTTTTTCGTGTCTTATAAAAACGATTTGACATGGTTTTTTTTCTCCCATCACTTCTTTGATTTAATTATATGATTTTTTTAGACTAAAAAAATCAGCCCTAGGACTGATTTAGAAAAATGAGCCTACCTCGGCATAGACCGCAGCCAAATTTCTGCGTATTGACACGGCGTTTGCGACGGTAAGTATGACCACAAGATTGACACTGATAGACATAATATGTTTCATTCTGACCTTGCATCTTGGGTGCATATCTAAGGCCATCAACCTTAGCTAGTAACTCCTTAAAATCTCTATCTCCATGCTTGTAGCCCTTCTTTTGAAAATAAAGGTGGTAATGACAGAGTTCGTGACGAACGATTTTTCGAAAGGTTTCAAGGCCGTGTTCCTCATAAAGTTTTGGGTTGAAATCTAAGTGGCCATCCTTGGGAAAAAATCGCCCTCCAGTGGTCCGGAGGCGCTTGTTCCACAAGGCCTGATGCTTAAATTTCCAGCCGAAATCTTCAATAGAAACGGTCTTGACATAATCAGTTAGATTCACGTGGATTCACCAAGGAAAGATTAAGCTTTTCATGTTCCAGATCAATTTTTGACACCCAGACAGTAACCAAGTCTCCGACAGAAACGACTTGACTTGGATGGTTAACAAAGTTCTTGCTCATCTCAGAAATGTGGATAAGGCCATCCTCATGGACACCGATATCCACAAAGGCACCAAAATCCACGACATTACGCACTGTTCCTTCGAGCTTTTGTCCTACAGACAAGTCTTTGAGCTCAAGAACATCCTGACGAAGCACCGGTGCTTCAAAATCGTCACGGAGGTCACGACCTGGTTTCAAAAGGTCAGCAATGATATCTTTAAGGGTTTCCTGACCAAGCCCTAGCTCTTCTGCTGTTTCTTTAAGAGTGAGGGCCTTCAATTTTGCCTTGGCAGAGTCGTCCAAATTTGTGATATTTAACTGCTTAAAGAGGGCTTTCACTGCTGGATAAGACTCTGGGTGGACTCCCGTATTATCCAAGATATTTTTTGCGTTTGGAATACGGAGGAAACCGGCTGCCTGTTCAAAGGCCTTAGCACCAAGACGTGGGACCTTCTTGATTTCGGCACGGGATGTAATCGCACCATTTTCCTCACGGTAGGCGACGATATTTTCAGAGATGGTCTTGTTGAGTCCTGAGACGTGTGACAAGAGGGTACTACTTGCCGTATTGACATTAACACCGACTTGGTTAACCACGGTATCAACGACGAAATCAAGATTTTCAGAGAGTTTCTTCTGACTAACATCATGCTGGTATTGGCCTACTCCAATTGATTTAGGGTCAATCTTAACCAACTCAGCTAATGGGTCTTGAAGACGACGAGCAATAGAAATGGCCGAACGTTTTCAACCGTCAAATCTGGAAACTCATGACGGGCCAACTCTGACGCAGAGTAGACAGAAGCACCACTTTCATTGACAATAACATAAGAAGTCTCTGGGAAATCCTTGAGGACTTCTGCCACAAAGGCTTCACTTTCTCGGCTGGCTGTTCCATTACCGATAGCAATAATCTCAATGGCATGCTTTTTAATGAGGTCAGCCAAGTCTTTCTTAGCTTGGGCAATCTTAGCCTGACTAGCTGGAGCTACTGGATAAATAACTTGCGTCGTAATGAGTTTTCCTGTTTGGTCAACCACGGCCAACTTAGCTCCTGTACGGAAGGCTGGGTCAAAACCAAGCACCATCTTGCCTTTCAGTGGTGACACTAGAAGAAGGTTTCGAAGATTGTCAGAGAAGAGATTAATAGCTCCATCTTCTGCGGCTTCAGTCAACTCACTACGGATACGGCGCTCCATGGCTGGAATGATTTTCTTCTTGAGAGATTGGTTGATGACTTCCTCGATATAATCATTTTTTGTTTGAAACGGGCACTGTAGAAACGGTGCATTTTCTCAAGATTATGCTTAAAGGCTACCTTGATAACGCCCAGTTTTTCACCACGGTTAAGGGCCAAAGTACGGTAACCTTGGAGCTTAGATACCTTATCCTCGAAATCGTAGTAAATCTTGAAGATTTCTTTTTCATCCAGAGATTGATCCTTGAGGGTCGATGTGATGTCACTGTTTTTCCAGATTTCATTGTAGGTCCAAGAACGAAGACTATTGTCCTCAGAAAAGGCCTCAACTAAAATATCCACAGCACCCACAAGTGCCTTGTCAGCCGTTGGAAAGGCCTCAGATGTTAGCTTTTCAGCTTCAGCTTGGAGGTTGGGACTATTTTGCAAGATAAGTCGAGCTAATGGGAAAAGGCCTGCTTCACGGGCAATGGTTGCCTTGGTACGGCGTTTTTCTTTATAGGGAAGGTAAAGTTCTTCCACATCCGCCAATTTTTCAGCGGCTTCGATGGCTGTTCTGAGTTGGTCAGTCAATTTGCCCTGAGCCTCAATCTTGGCCAGAACCGTTTCCTTGCGGTCCAAAAGAGCCGTCAAAGACTTGTCCATATCAATAATGGCCTTGATTTGCGTTTCATCAAGATTGCCTGTTTTTCCTTACGGTAACGGGCAATAAAGGGAATGGTATTGCCTTCTGCGGTCAATTCCAAAACGGTTTCAACTTGTTGTTTTTCAGGCCCAATTCCTGAGCCAATGTTTCAAAATTACGATTTTCCATAAACTCTATTATAACACGATAGGAGATTTGCTTGGGGAGAAAACCTTGTAGCTGAAGCGAGAATTTTTAAGCAAGAGGTAGTATAATAGAAGGGTAAACCTATTGTTTAGGGCTATTTCTCTTAGAAATAACGCCCTTAGTATCTTTTGTAACTGAACTTGGGCTATTTCTTGCGGAAAATAGATGCATCCTCCTAGAAGCAGAGCTTCTTCGTCTGATGCCCTAATTTTCTCTTAGAATTAACGCCCTTAGTATCTTTTGTAACTGAACTCGGGCTATTTCTTGCGGAAAATAGATA
>NZ_CM002133.1:1125987-1132289 GCF_000448665.1 Streptococcus sp. HSISS2
ATCGAAATCTTTGTGACGCCTGAGAAGGTCCAAAACTTCTTACCCGAAAACAAGGTCTTGGCAATTCTCTTTGGGACTCTGATTGGTTTCATCTTTCCCTCATGTGAATGTGGGATTGTTCCTATTATCACGCGCTTTCTAGAGAAAAAAGTGCCTAGTTATACGGCCATTCCGTTTATGGCAACGGCTCCTATCATTAATCCAGTCGTTCTCTTTGCGACCTACACGGCCTTTGGGAACTCTTGGTACTACGTCCTTTTACGCTTTATCGGAGCTTTCTTGGTCGCCATGATTTTGGGAATCTTGCTTGGCTTCGTGGTGGATGACCAGATTCTCAAGGATAATCGCAAGGTCAATCATGTTCATGATTATAGTGGCTTGTCAGCTGGTAAGAAAATCTTTCAGGCCTTGGTTCATGCGGTGGATGAATTTTTCGACACTGGGCGTTACCTGATTTTCGGGAGCCTGGTGGCCGC
This sequence comes from Streptococcus sp. HSISS2, assembly GCF_000448665.1. Lineage (NCBI taxonomy): Bacteria > Bacillati > Bacillota > Bacilli > Lactobacillales > Streptococcaceae > Streptococcus > Streptococcus sp. HSISS2. Next base: position 1,126,464 of record NZ_CM002133.1, read on the forward strand.
AAGTATGCAGACCTACCTACCAACCCGTATCCTAACAAGCATCGGGCACAATTCGGTGACTGCCATCCTCATCATGATGCTTTTAGCCTTTATCCTCTCGCTTTGTTCGGAAGCGGATGCCTTTATCGGAGCTTCGCTACTCTCTAGTTTTGGAGTGGCTCCAACGGTGGCCTTCCTCATTATCGGGCCTATGGTTGACATTAAGAACCTCATAATGATGAAACACCAGTTTAAGACACGCTTTGTTGGACTCTTTGTGGGAACAGCGGGTCTGGTGACAGTGATTTACTGTTTGGTATTGGGGGTGATTTAATGTTACGTTTTCTTATCTTGTCTGGGTATTTTGAGCTGGTCATGTACCTGCAGGTTTCTGGCAAGCTTAACCAGTACATTAATATCCACTACTCCTACTTGGCCTACATTTCTATGATTCTTTCCTTTATCCTTGCGGTGGTTCAACTCATTGTTTGGATGAAGCAGATGAAGGTTCACTCGCATTTGTCTGGCCGAGTAGCTAAGGTAGCCAGTATCGCCTTCTTGGCCTTTCCAGTCCTCACTGGCCTTTTGGTGCCAACCGTAACACTGGATGCGACTACTGTCTCAGCAAAAGGCTATCATTTTCCACTGGCGGCAGGAAGTAATCCTAATCAGGCCGACCAAGAGGGAACGACCATTCAGTACTTGAAGCCTGACACCAGTTCCTACTTCACCTCCTCAGCTTATGAGAAGGAAATGACCAAGGAACTCGCCAAGTACAAGGGGCGTGAGACCATCCACATTACTACGGAAAATTACATGGAAGTCATGGAGCTCATCTACCTCTATCCTGACGATTTCGTAGGTAAGAAGGTCAGCTATACAGGCTTTGTCTACAATGACCCACAAACCAAGGGCTATCAGTTTATCTTCCGTTTCGGTATCATCCACTGTATCGCCGACTCAGGCGTTTACGGACTGGCAACGACCGGAAGCAACCAAACCTTTAAGGATAATGCCTGGGTAACAGTCACAGGTACCATTTCTGTGAATTACTATAAAAATCTCAAACAGACCCTTCCTATCCTTAACCTGACTGAGGTTAAAGAGGTCAGTCAACCCGACAATCCCTATGTTTATCGTGTATTTTAAAAAGCCAAGTTCAGTTGAACTGGCTTTTTAAGTTGAATCAATAGTTTCGAATTTTTTAAGTGTGCTCCTTCTATTACTTTTACTATTTTAGTATTACGTACTGGGGGGAACAATGCCATTAGTCTAATTTGTTGTAAACATGCATTCTACCATATATCGCATCAGAACCAAAACGAACTTGTCCATTACTATCAAAGAAAATTGGGTCACTGGTTGGTCCATCATTGTGAGCAAATCCTGCTACATAACTGCCATCTTGAGCAAAACCATTATGTAGCTGACTACTTGTGTCACTATAACCGTCTTCGGCAGTAACACGAGTCACACTACCAGATGGGGAAACCATAATTGTATCTCCTAAGTCATTTTGATAGGTACCAGCAACACTAGAGAAATCACCATTGGCAATTGCTGTAGTATCAACTGCAGTGGTAGTTGATGCTTGTTCAGCTGGAGCAGCTGGAGTAGCTGGTTGTTCTGTTGTAGCTCCCTGATTTCCTACAGCTGTTCCTTCAGTAGGATTGGTTGACGCAACTTCCTGTTGAGAAGTGCCAGCAACATTACTGGCATCTGCAATACAGATGTTTTTTCTCCAAGAAGTTCAGACACGGATATATTCAAGCGTTTAGCCAAGTGGTCTAATGTTTCTAGTTTAGGTTGCGATTTTCCACTCTCTATTCTTGTTAATTGACGAACAGATAGAACCTTCTTATCATCACAAAATGTCTCCTTTGTTAGACCCTGTGCTAATCTTAATTCTCTTAATCGGTGACCAAAGTCTTGTCCCAACATAACTTTCTCCAGTCTATTTAAGATTATTACGAACATTGTTACTTTTAGTATTATAACAATTACAAAAATCAATTTCAAACTGCAAAAAACCAAGTCAACTTGGACTTGGTCTTGGATTTCATTTTTGAACAAATGGTTGTAAATTACCAACTGGTTGGCAAGGAAATTGGAATGTTGAGTTTGACTTTCATCTTACCGTTAGCAACTGAGGCTTGGTCAATCTCGTAGCCGATGTCAGGGAGTTTAAGCTGAATCTGATCGTTAACCATGCGGATACCACTATTAGATTGAGCGATGCTCTTCTTGAGGTAAGGTAGAACCAGTGATTTAGGGACTGGAAGGCGACCTAGGTGAGCACCTGCTAAGTCTAGTAGGATGACTTCCTTGTTAGTACTAACTGTAAAATCAAGGCTAAATGTTGATCCGACTGGGCCAATGGAAACTGGTACCTTAACTGTCAGATAGGAATCTCCCAAATCTACGGTGCTATTTTGTAGTGTCTCGTCCTTAGAATCCGAAAGGCTTGCTTTAAGCACCTGACGCAGTTGGTTACTATCGAGATTAATTTCGGTAGAAAGACCGCCTGATGATAGGGACGCCCCTCCAATACCTGCTTTAGCTAGGTCAGCTAAAGTCGTTTGTGTTGATACATTTTTTAATTGGTCTTGACTGTCAATCTTGTCCGGAATGAGAAGGGCCGCCACTGCAATAAAGAGCACAATGACGAGGACAATGAGTCGTTTAAACCATTTCCACATAGGGAATACCTCGTTTCAAATTTTCACTTTTGAGGTCTATTGTACTGTAATAAGGGGAAAAAAGCGAGTAAGAACTGGAAATTCTCTCATATTTTCTTAATGCTCAAGCTAGTTCACAGTTCAAAAGAAATAAAAGTGATGAGCAGTATCAAATAATTATCTGCTCTCATAGGCTCATCCCTACTCCTCTAAAGGAGTGATATCGCTAAGCAGAGACCTGCAGCAGTATTTGCAAAAGCCTGGATAAAGACACTTGGAAGAATAGAGCCACCTGCTTTTTTCTCATTGATAGCACCAAAGACGTAAGCTATGAGACTGATAAAAGCAAAAATCATAACAGCTTTTAGAAAGCCTATTAGTTGGATAAACATAAGCGCATGAATCAGACCAAATAATAATGACTGGATGAGATTTGCTCCTAGAAATCCTAGTTTTCCTTGCAATCTTTTCAAAAGAAAACCTCTAAAAAAGATTTCTTCTGGTAAGGCAGTGCCTAAGATAGCGTAAGCTAGAATGGCAGGGAGAGCTCCAATTCCCTTTCCAGAAAAATCTGCTGTGGCTGTTTTGCTAGGGTCAAACCAACTGAAAAGCACTACCGAAAAAAGAAGGAAAACTAGGGCCATACCCAAGATAATTTGGAGTAGCTGACTGATATTTTTTGTCTGAACCTTCTTTAAACCAATCCAGTCAAAGAAGCCGACCTTTTTCCTCCTCCAAATCAACCAAGTCATAAAAGGAGTGAAAGAAACGATGATTAGTTCCAAAATACCGTTCACCAGTTTAGACATAAACAGGGTAATGAGTTTGTCCTCCATTTCTAATCAAAAGATAGTTTTGACCTTTTGAAAACGATTACCTTGACGCCTTGATTATACTATTTTTAAGAAAATAAGAAAGCCATTTCTTCACCAGTCTTGCCAGGTTTCTTTGGCACGAATCACACGGTCTTGCTTATACTCGATATGGTAAACACGCCAGCCACCAAGCCAATCGTCTTCCAGCTTGTACTCAACACTTCCTTGAACATCATCACCCTGACCCAAAAGCTTCTCCACTTCTTTTCGCACCATTCCTTCAAGCTGATACTGGCGTTGAAAACTCCACATCAACTTGTGACGCATGGAATCTGGGGTATGGGCCCATTTTTCGGGAGTAAATACCCGATCACGAGGGACAATGATTGCAACATGAACCAGACAAATGATTTCAATGATTAGCCACAAGGCTTTTCGTCGTCTGGGTCTGCTTTCTAGAGTAAGGGATGCCATCAGACTGCCTTACCTTCTCTTGCTCCCAATGCTCATCAATCTCGACGGTATGCTCTTTAGCAAAATGGTAGATTATATCTCTAGCCAGGTCTTGAGACACACGAGCCACATTAGTCATACCAGTATCTAAGTCTGCTGTGTCGTGCTCTAAGCGATACTTGCCATTCTCGTACTCTACAAAGATGAAACGAGGGGACTCTTTACCGCCATAGGTAAAATAAAGACTATCATAGGATACAGGAAGTTGCACAAGAGCATCCCAGATGTCACTTTCTCTTGGGCCTGCAATCGTATCATAGTTCACCTCATCTGCTGTCGAAATACGCATGACTAGACCTTCTGATTTCTTCCTAAGAACCGTTAACCAATAAAATAAATCCATCTTTTTTCTCCTTTAAATAATGATGCCTTTTTGCTTCAGATTATCCAGACATTCCTGTAAATAGATAGCATTATGCTCTGGATAAATAATAGGCGGTAAATTTTCCTCTTCAAGCCTGTCGTAGGCTGGCAGTTGCTTTCCTCGATACTCTTTTTCAAACCATTCGGGGCTGACACGATAGCCCCGTTCTGTCATTTCTTGCATAATGAGCTCATGGTATTTAAACAAGCGGTAGGGGGAATAGTCAAAAACATAATTAACCGTAGCATGTTTACGTTGCCATCCCTTGCCACGAAGGGCACAACATTCTCGGTGTTGCCCTAATAATTGCTGACGGGGTAGTTTTGAAATCAAGGCTTGATGCCATAGTCTCATTTGCTACCTCCATTAATCAGAGTTGACTCCTCAAGATAGCGATTAGGGTACTTGGTGAGGAGCTCTCTGACGGATGTCACCAAATGAATCTGGGGAATACGACCTGCCGCATAGCTATCCAATTGGGCCATAAACATCTCCTTCTCACTGGCAGTTGCTTTTTTCTTAAAATAGCCCCAGATATGTTGGAAGGCATTAACGACCTGACCTGGATTTTCAGGAAGGTCCAGGGCTTGATCAATGTAGGCCTGAACCTGATCCAAACGAACCTCATCTTGCTTTAGATAAGTACGGATTTCTAGGTAAATCTTGTTGGAATGGCTGAGCACCAGATATTTATTTGCTGCCCAAAGTCGCTCGCACTGGCGGCGGGGATTGCTTGTTGTCATTAGAGACCTTCCTTTATTGCTTTCTTAACAGTATAGCATAGTTTAAATGGGGAGCATAGACCATCCTCCAAGTCAGTATCGATTTAACTTTCAAAAATAGTCCAAACATTTTCAGAAAGGAGATTTTGCTTGGTTCGTTTGAAAACGTTTGCTATACTTGAGTTATCAAAGAAAGGAGACAAGCCTATGACATTGTCCAAAAAACTCACACTTTCTCTTGCCTCTATGGCAGTTCTTGGTCTTTTAGCAGCCTGCTCAAACCAGAAAGCTCAAACACCTGAAAGCTCTGCTAGCACCCAACAAAGTTCAAGTAAGGTTTCATCTTCACAAAGTTCTGAAGCCTCTAAACAAACTGAAGGGCTAGATGGCACCTATAAAGGGACTGACGAAAATGATCGCATTACTCTTACCATCTCTGGAAATACTGGAACTTGGGAAGAGGACGAGGCAGATGGCGAGAAGGAAAGCAAGCCTGTAACAGTTAACTCTGACAATCAAAGTCTGACAATCGGTGACGACACCAAATACTATAAACTCGATGGTAATCAACTGACTATTGAAGATGACGACCATGATCCAAATGATACGGTTGTCTTGATGAAATAAAATGAAAAACCTTAGCCAAACTACTCTCTGGAATTTAGCTAAGGTTTTTTATGTTATACTATAGGCAGAAAGAAAACGGATACAAAGAGGAGGTTGACGATGACTCAAAGAAGATTATGGGTGACTCT
>NZ_CM002133.1:1133885-1159347 GCF_000448665.1 Streptococcus sp. HSISS2
TGTGTCGATTATTGTAACTCTTATTGGACTGGGATTTGCTGTCTATAACTATTATGTCTTTGATAAACCTTTCATGACTACTTCTACAAAAGGGTTACTAGCAGCCTTTTTCTTGTGTGCGACAATGGTTGCCATTAATCTATCCAAATCAAATAAGAAGTAAAGATAAGAAAGAGGTATAAGTTTACGGACTTATACCTCTTTTCATACAACATTACTTAATCTTGTGTTTATCCATTTTTCTTCAAAGATAGCTGTCATGATTTTACGTAGCTCTTGGCCTTCTTTTTCAGTCTTTAGATGATGAAGCCAAACGAGTCACCTCCTAAAAATGACACTATGTCATTATCTCAACAAATAGGAAAGAAAAGCTCCCACCGAAATTCAGTGAGAGGTTAAAGTCTATTTCTATGATTTTCTCATAGCCACTAGCCAAGAGGATACTAGGATTTCGAAAATAACCAGAAGGATAATCTGAGTGAGTGAACTCTGAACCAGCATAAGGACAGCCAGACTATCGATCAGCATATGAGCTAGGATACAAGGAACAGCTCCTTTCGAGTACTCTTTGAGAGCTCCCAAAAGAAAGGTATTCCCTAAAATCATCAGGTAAAAGATGAGATAGTTGGACGAACCTGCTGTAATCCAAGGAAGTTGATAGATAGGGATATGCCAGAGGAACCAGACAATGGAAAGAACCATCATTTTAGATATAAAGTGCTTACTAAAGTAAAGATGATCTTGTAAAAACCAACGCCAACCGACTTCTTCTAGACCGCCATATAAAAAGGTCCAGGGGAGATATAGGAAGAAGGCTAAGAGGGAGTTCCCAGTAAAGCGAACATTAATGAGCAGGATTGAAATCCCATAATAGATGACTGGAATGAAGATAGCTAGAATCCAGGACAGGGGACTTTCTTTTTGAAGAAAGACCTTTTTGAAAAATCGCCCAAGGATTTGACTTCACTCAACCCAAGAGAAAAGATAGCCGCCATAATCAGGGGAATACAGTTCATTAGGATAAACAGTAGAGAGTCACCTGTGCTCTTTCCATCTGGGAAACACCAAAGGGTAACTTGCCCTACTATAAATGTAGCAAGGAGGGCAGTCAGTGCATACCAGATAGCGACTGATTGTTTTGAAATAAATTTGCTCATTTTTCCTCCGTAACGGTATGATAAATCAGATAAATCGCACCCTAATCTGCATCAACCCAAAGATGGCATTGTTCACAATCTTTATAAATCTTACTTAATCTTGTGTTTGTTCATTTTTTCTTCAAAGATGGCTGTCATGATTTTACGAAGCTCTTGGCCTTCTTTTTCAGGAAGGTCCCCTTGGCGTTTGGCTACTGCGTAGAGTTCAGGATATTGCTTGGCTACACGCTCTACCGTCTTGGTCGTCGCATGCCCTCTGACAAAGAAAGGAATGCGTTTAATCCATTCTTGAGGTACGAGAGCGAGCAACTTCTTAGCCGCTTCCTTGTCAGAAATCTCAGCTGTACTCAACCCTTTTTCGATTTGTTCTTGTTCTTGTTCTGTAAAATCTTTTAATTCCATACCTTGCTCCTCTTTATCTTTATATAGAAGATTTTACACCCTTGTATGAGAATATACAACTGATTAATTAGGAAATTGATAGACAAATTCCCACTTGACTTAAGAAAAGCTCTCCCCCCTAGCAACACGAAAAGAGAAGACTAAGTTAGTCTTCTCTTTGTGTAAGCTTTACGCTAGCTATTGAGCTAAACAAGGTTAGCAAAAAACTTTATATTTTAACCTATAGTATGTCTATTAGTTGATAATCTTAACCTTTCAAAATTTAAATCCACTAGAAAATAAGGAGATAAGGATCTTCAAGATAAGAAACAACTCTTGCTAAAAATTCAGCTGCTGGAAAGCCATCGATGATTTGATGGTCGAAGCTCAGACTCAATGGAAGATAGTCTTTTTGAACAACCTCTCCCTCCTCATTAAATGCTAAAGCTTGTTGAGTTGCTCCTACTCCAAGAATTGCCACCTCTGGGGAGTTAAGGATTGGTGTGAAGTATTCTACACCTGGCCCTCCTAGGTTCGTAATTGAGAAAGTAGAACCACTATATAGGTCAGATGGAAGTGTACCTTTTCGAGCTTGATTAGCCAGAGTCTTAATGCTTTGACCAAGATCTGCTAAAGTCATACGGTCTGCGTCTCGAATCACAGGGACAACCAAACCATCATCCAAAGCTGTTGCCATACCAATATGAATGCGTTCTTGAATCTGATGAATTCCGCCGCCATACCAAGCATTCAAAGCTGGAAAATCTCTCAAAGCTTTGGTTACTGCTTTAGTTAATAGAGTTGTGATACCTAGTTCACCATTTTCAAGTGGAGTATGGACCTTGGCCTTAAGTTCTTTACGGAATTTCAAAAGCTCAGTTAAATCAGCCTTACGATGGAGTGTCACTTGAGCAGAAGAATGAAGACTGTTCATCATACGTTCGGCAATAATCTTACGCATGCCTTCTAGTCCCTCACCGTATTGGCCTGAGGTCATAGCTTGTGGTAGAGGTTCTACAACCTTATCAGCAACAAGACTTGGTTGATAAGCTTCTACATCACGTCTTGTAATACGACCATTTCCACCTGTCCCTTTAATAAGGGAGATATCATAGCCTTTCTCAGCAGCCATCTTACGAGCCACCGGTGTAATAAAAATGCGTTCCCCACCAGTACGAGCTATAGGTGCTGTAGTAGATTTAGGACTAGACGGTGTTGAATCTTTAGCGACTTCAGTTGGAGCTTCCTCTTGTGCAGGAGCCTCTTGGGTCCCTACATCCTCTCCTTCCTGACCAACCCATCCAACGACTTCCTTACATTTAACTGTAACACCTTCACCATGCACAATGTCTAGAACAACCCCAGAAGCAGGGGATTCGACTTCACTAGTCAATTTTTCAGAACTAATTTCCAATAAAGGCTGACCACTTGTTACTGTATCACCAACTTGGACCAACCACTTTTGAATGAGTCCTTCAGTCATGGTTAGGCCGAGCTTGGGCATTAAAATTTCTGTTGCCATAAGCGCCCTCCTATCCTTTCAAGTCCTGAATCAATTCATCAGCTACTTTCAAAACCTTATCCGCATCAGGGATATAGGCTTGTTCTAAGTTTGTCGCAAATGGAACAGGAGTATTTGGTGCACAAACACATTTCACTGGTCCATCAAGATAATCAAAAGCTTTATCTGAAACGACAGATGCAATGTCAGTTGCAGTATTGTTATGTGGATTTGCCTCATCCACAATAATTAAACGACCAGTTTTCTTCACGGAATTTAACACTGTTTCTTCATCCCATGGAGCAACTGTACGAAGATCAATCACTTCTACAGAAATGTTGTCTTTTGCCAAGCGGTCGGCGACCTCATAGGCTACATACAACATCTTACCAATTGTCACAATTGTTAAATCCTTACCCTCTCTACGAACGGCAGCCTTACCAATTGGTACAGTGTAGTATTCTTCTGGCACTTCCCCTTTTAATCCATATAAAGTCTTGTCTTCAGAAAAGATAACTACATTATCATCCTCTATTGATGCTAGGAGTAATCCTTTGGCATCATAAGGGGTAGCAGGAACGACCACCTTAATACCAGGAATCGATCCAAATAAACCGTAATAGGATCCAGAGTGTTGCGCAGCAGCTGAAGCTCCTGCCCCGTGCATAGTACGAACAACCATCGGAACTTTAGCTTTACCGCCAAACATGTAACGCATCTTAGAAGCCTGTCCTAATAGGGCATCAAAACAGAATCCAATAAAATCATTAAACATTAACTCTGGTACAGGTCTTAGTCCCGTAAGCGCCATCCCCACCGAAGCTGATAAATAGCCGTGCTCAGAAATCGGAGTATCAATAACACGTTCCCTGCCATATTTCGGCATCAATCCTCGTGTAATCCCCATGACACCGCCCCAGGCATCCTCGTTATTATTTTCTAAGTGTTCAACATTAACACCACCTGAGATATCCTCTCCTAGGAGAACAACTCGCTCGTCTCTTTCCATGGCTTGATCGAGCCCTTCATTGATGGCTTTCATAAATAATGTTTCTCTAGTCATTATGAATCCTCCTCAATCAGTCTGCAAATACGTCTTCGTAGAGAGCTTCTTCTTTTGGAATTGGGCTCTCTTGAGCAAAGTGGATTGCATCTTCAACATCTTTTTGTGATTGGGCAACAATCTCATCCAATTCATCTTGGCTAAGGATACCCTTTTCAGTTACCAGGTCACGAAATACTTCCAAGGCATCCACATCTGCCCATTCTTTTTCGATTCCATCTGGTGCTTTGTATTTTTGCTCATCTCCTTCGAAATGGCCATGGTTACGATAAGTAATAGCTTCAATTAACGTTGGACCATCTCCACGACGTGCACGTTCAATGGCCTCTTTAGCCACTTGATAAACAGCAAATAAGTCCTTACCATTAACGCGAACTCCAGGCATATTGTAAGCTTGTGCACGTTCAGCAATTGTTGGAGAACCTGATGAATACCATTGTGGTGTTGATTCTGCAAAAAGGTTGTTTTCATTTACAAATACCACAGGTAGATTCCAAATAGAGGCCATGTTTAAGCACTCATGAAAATTACCTTCATTGGCAGCACCATCACCAAAGAAACATACAGCAACATCATCAGTCTTTAGATATTTGTTGCGCATAGCAGCCCCAGTCGCAAGACCAAAGCCTCCGCCTACCATACCATTAGCACCAAGGATTCCTTTATCCAAGTCAGCGATATGCATAGAGCCACCTTTACCTTTACCAAGCCCAGTAGACTTACCAAAGATTTCAGCCATCATTTTTTTAAGGTCTCCACCTTTAGCCACACAGTGTCCATGTCCTCGATGTGTGCTAGTAATGTAGTCTTTATCAGTCAAGTTAGCACATACCCCAGTCGCAATAGCTTCCTCACCTGAGTAAAGGTGAACAAATCCTGGAATTTGACCGATTGAAAAGAAATGTCGTGCATTTTCTTCAAAATTTCGAATATCCCACATAGTCTTATACATGGATTTAGCCTCTTCTTTTGAAACATTTTCCACACCAAGATCATGGGCAGTTTGAACCTTAACTTCTTCCTTGGTTAAGGTTTGTCCCTGATGTTTTTCTTTCATTAGGGCTTGTGGCAATTCTTGATAATGTGTCATATTGTTTCCTCCTTCTATGAGAGAACTTTATAAAAAACAAATATTATTGACAGATATATAAATTTGAAAAAATGAAAATGACTACGCTAAACCTATCCATCGAGCTTAGGACCTTAAAATCAGTCTTGCAACTTCCTGAACCAACTCAGAAATTGTTGGATGTGCAAAAATAGTCTTATCAAGCTGATCAAGTGTTCCTTCAGCATCTTTCAAGACAATCAAGGATTGTAAAATATCAGTTGCATGTGGGCCAACGATAACGGCACCTAATAGTAGGTGATAGCGTTTTTCAGAGACAATTTTAACAAAACCTTTTGCTGAATTAGACGCAATTGCTCGACCATTATAAACATAAGGAAGTTGACCAACTGATATATCGTATCCTTGTTGAACCGCCTCCTCTTCTGACAAGCCAAAGGAAGCAATCTCTGGCGTTGTAAAGAGTGACCGTGGAACACTTGAATTATCCACCGGTTCCTCAGCCTGACGACAAATGGCTCGAACAGCTTTGATTCCCTCGCTACTAGCAACATGAGCTAACATATATCCAGGAATCAAATCCCCAATCGCATAAACACCTGATTGAGATGACTCGTAATAACTATCTACCTTTATAAAACCTTTTTCAGTCAGCTCCAAGCCCATCATTTGGGCTAACTCAATATTTGGCTTACGTCCTGTTGCTACAAGTAAGTTATCATAAGAGTAGGACTTGCCATCTGCTAGAATTACAGCATTTTCTTTAACCCTATCTATGCTAACTCCTTCCAGTATAGTAATTCCAAGTTGTTCCATCTTTTCTCTAATAATGGAACGTGCCTCGTCATCTTCAGTTGCCAAAATTGTTGGTGCAACCTCTATTACTGTCACATCCACACCTAGTGGAGCCATAGCAAAAGCTAACTCAACGGAAATAATACCCCCACCAATGATAACCAAACGTTGAGGAAGTTCCTTTAAGTTGAAAAAGCTATCTGTTGTCAAATAGTCAACATCGTTAATACCAGGAATAGGAGGAATAAATGGATAACTCCCCGTCGCCAAAATAACAGACTTACCTGAGACTCTTTCACCATTAACTTGGAAGGTTTTATCAGAAATATAAGATGCCTCACCTGCAATATAGGTGATACCTAATTGTTTAAAACTTGATTGAATACCAGACTGCAGTGTTGCTACGACTTGATCTTTGCGAGCAACAAGCTTTGGAAAATCAAGATTATCATTTAAAACAGTTACTCCATACTGAGAGGCTTCTTTAGCAGCTAATAGCCAATGAGCATGTTCAAGATAGGCTTTGGATGGGATACAGCCAACGTTCAAACAGGTGCCACCTATGGAGTTTTTCTCAATGACAGTTACCTTTTTACCTAAACGGGCAGCTTCTTCAGCAGCAACATAACCACCAGGACCTGCCCCTATAATGAGAATATCACATTGACTCAAAACAATACTCCTTTCTAGAATGGAAGTCGGCTGTTAGCCTAATCACTTCAAGTAGGACAAAAACTCGGAGATGTTTTTTTGAAAGCGCTTTCTATACTTTAATTATAAAACTAATACTTATGAAAATCAAGTAATTCACTGAAAATGTGATGTTTTGGTGGTGAAAACATTCACAAGCAATGCAAACGTATGCCATTCTCTAATCGGGATGATGTTAGCACTTATATTTTGCTGATTTGTATAAGAACTAGAAAAATACAAATCTCCCCCGATCATTAAATAATTCTTCAAAATATTATAAAAAGCACTCTAGCGTCTATAGCTTGGATAAAACTATAGAAATTAGAGTGCTTTTACTATTAGAAAGAATATGTATATGGAGTTAAAAAGGAATTTGAATTAATCTAAAGAAAGTTGATTTTTCAACTGAATAATATTATAAGAATATCGATTTGTAGTTATTTTGAAAGTAATCTTATAAGTGAGTAATTAGGAGTAGAATATGACAACTCTATTTTTTGTAGAGTAGCTTTTGTAGCTTTTATGTGAAAAATCAATTGACTATTTAATTATTTATCGTCCTTTTTAATCATATTTTTCACACCTTCGATAGCTCCTTCAACAGCATCTTTGGCATCTTCGGCAACTTCTTTCACTTTTGAGACTGCTTTTTCAGCAGCACCCTCTTTTTCTGTTTTTTTATCACCAGTTACTTTTCCGAAACCTTCTTTAATAGCGCCTTTAGCTTGGTTAAGTTTTTCTTCTACTGACATAATTTTATCCTCCTTTGGACATAAAGATTTTTAAATATGAACGCTCTTAAACAATACATTCAAATTTTTGAGTATAAAAAGATAAGTTAAATTATAGCTTTTGTGTTGAAGTCGAGTCATAAACAGCTTGAACACCCTCACTAACGTTATCTTTATTTGCTGATAAACCATTAGCTAGTCCATGTTTACCACTTTTTAATTTATCAGCACCAAGTTTGCTAGTTGATTGGAGTCTTCCTGTCGAAATATTGAAAATTATTCTTTTTTCCCTAAGAAAAATGATACTACTGCAACAACAATAACTGCCCCTAAAATTGATGGAACTAAGGCCATTCCAGCTAGTCTAGGTCCCCAAGAACCGAAGAGTGACTGTCCAACAGATGAACCAATTAAACCTGCAAAGATATTGGCAATTATTCCCATGGAACCTCCCTTTTTAGTGATTCCACCAGCAATAAAACCTATAAAGCCTCCGACAATAATAGCCCAAAGCATAATGTCTCCCCCTTTCTAAATAGAGGAAAGTTAGATTGTTTGGAAAATCAAACCATCTAAAGAGTTATATTTTAGCTAAAACATTTTTTATATTAATCTTAACAATCATAAGATTAATGTTAGTATATACCTGTTAATAACAGTATAAGTTAATCAAATTGATAAGTCAATGAAAATGTTTGCGCTTACACAAAAATAGACATGAAAACCATCATTGGCCTTTGCAATCGCTTGCATAGTTTTACAATTTCACTTATCTCATTTTTTTGTTAAAAATCTACACAGGCTTCTACTATTATTAGGGCTTCCTCTAAATGGATTGATTTATGAATAAAAAGTTTGATTAAACTGCTACATTCATATGATTGATTGATTAGCATTTTAGCCACAAAAGAAAATAGCCCTAAGATGTTCGAGTGACGAAAGTAAAAATAAAATGTATAATTGAGACATGTAAACCCTTACACATTTTTCTTTAAATAGTAAGTATCTAACAAAATAGTATAAATAATACACCAAACACTACATCACTTTCAGTAGGAGTTTAAAATTAATATGGAGTAGTGAATTGATTACAAATTGAAAGTAGAATATAAAACACACCCAGGTAAAGAAGTTACAATAATAATGGCCAATGATTTAGATACGTCGTCAAAGAGTGAGCTTAAAAAGTTGACTATAGTAACAAAAAGGAAGTACTGTTATGGAAAAAGTTTTGAAGGATGGTAAACTTTATTCTCTAATAGAATTTAGGGACAAAATCTATGAGGATTTAGATTTATCAAAAAGTGACTTAACCACTTTATTGTGTGCGATATTGATTGCATCTATTGGTTTGAATATGAATTCTATTCCAACAATCATAGGGGCAATGTTGATTTCTCCATTGATGACACCTATCCTTGGAGTAGGTTTTGCGTTAGCAATATTAGATACAAAACTTCTCAAAAAATCGTTTAAAGTTCTTTTTATTCAAGTTGCAGTAAGCCTTTTAGCCTCTACACTTTATTTTTACTTTCGCCCATTTCTTACGCAAGTACGGAAATTATTGCTAGAACTTCGCCCACAATTTGGGACGTTGTAATAGCATTCGTCGGTGGATTAGCCGGCATTATTGGAGCACGAAAGAAAGAAGCTAATAACATTGTTCCTGGTGTCGCCATTGCAACTGCTCTTATGCCACCCGTTTGTACCGTGGGGTATTCTATTGCCACAGGAAATCTTGAGTATATAATAGGGGCGTCATATTTGTTCTCCATTAACTGCAGTTTTATTATGATTGCTACATATATTGGCACTAATGTGATGATGGTTAAAAATCCTTATGTTAAACATAATCGTGAAGCCTCTAAAATGCGAAAAATATTAATTCTAGTCTCGCTTGTTCTTATTATTCCAAGTTTAGCTTCTGCAACTACCTTAGTTAGAGATACGCTAATCAATGAGTCTATCAATAATTATCTATCTGATCAATTTGAAAACCATACTATTTTGAAAAAGAAATATAGTAAAGAAAACAATACACTAAAGCTAACTATTTCAGGTAAATATCTTTCAAAAGCTGAGTTACAAAGTATCATTAACAAACAAAATGAATATGGTTTGAAAAATATCTCGATTCAGGTTTCACAATTAACAAATGATAGATTAACTGAAAAAGAATTAGTCGACTACATCATTCAATATAAAAACGATGATGATCTTCAACAAATAGAAAAGGATAAGTAAAAAGAATCCCCAAATAACAACAAGTAATGTGAGATATTAATTTGATAAGCATAAGAAACCGTTGAAAAGTATTGTCACTAGTAGTCCATAGGAGAAAATATCAATGAAAAAAGTAATGATAATTATTAATCCAACTTCTGGAGGAGAAACAGCATTAGATTATAAAGAGAGCTTGGAGAATAAGGCTAAAGAGTATTTTGATTATGTTGAAACTAAGATTACGCAAAAAGCCAAAGATGCAACTCAATTTGCTGAAAAAGCCTCTAAAGAAAAATATGATGCAGTAATTGTTTTTGGTGGAGACGGTACTGTAAATGAGGTTATTTCAGGGATTGCTGAAAAAATCACATTCCAAAACTTGGGATTATTCCTGGTGGAACTGGTAATTTAATCACTAAGCTATTAGAAATCAACCAAAGTATTGATCAAGCGATTGAAGAACTTGATTTCAATTTTACTAAAACCATTGATGTTGGAAAAGCTAATCAAAATTATTTTGGCTATATTTTTAGTGTTGGATCTTTACCAGAAGCTATTCATAACGTTGATATTGAAGATAAAACAAAGTACGGTATCTTTGCATATGCAATCAATACGATGAAGTCCGTTGTGGAAGACGATGTATTTAATGTTCGTATTGAAAGCGAAAATGGCAATTATGAAGGTGAAGCTAGTCAGGTCTTAGTTCTTCTATCTAATTACTACGCAGACAAAAAACTATTTGATGAAAATACAGATGGATATGGAAATATCTTGATTTTAAAAGATGCATCCATCATTTCTAAATTATCGACTATCCCAGATTTGTTAAAAGGGGATCTAGTAGGTAACGATAATATCGAATATATCAAAGCGCGTAATATTAGGATTTCTTCAGAGGTTGAGTTAGAGTCAGATGTTGATGGAGACAAATCGGATAATCTTCCAGTAGATATAAAAATACTAGGGAACCATATCGAAGTGTTCTCAGGCACCAAAGTATAGTTTTTTCCCTTCTACTTCTCCAACAAAAAGTTTTAAATGATATAAGTTACTGCATCAGCAACAATAATAGTCTTGTCCTTTTTGAAGTTAGGATATAAGTCAAAAGTAAGTAAATTACTTTTAATATACGGAGTTAAGGCGTTTTTTGATTCATGTCTAAAAACTTTTCGGAAGCATCAACTGTGATGGTAGTTTTCGAGCATAACAAAAAGTAGTGAAGAGATTCCATCGTCAGAATCTTCTTCACTACTTTTCTTCTCTCTTTCCTACTCAATCACCAATAGCAGCATTTCAGAGTTTCCACTCTTCAATCAACCAGTCCGAAAAAGCATCATATCTTTCTTGGAGATGGTCATGATGACCGTAGGGGTCAAATGCTGCATAAGTAGACAAGCACTGTTTTTGATAAGTTCATGCACTTCTTTGGCATAACTAGGAGCTTTGGCCAATCTATTCTTATGATTAGCCCCCTCGGTCAAACCGTTACATAAATAGACCGAGCAAGACTTATTAAGAAGCTGATGGACTTTGCAGTAATCTACAAAATTTGGATACCAGAAGGATCCACAAATGGAGAAGATCAAAGGCATCTTATCACTGCTATAAAGACTGTGGATAGCAGCCAAACCACCTAGTGAGTAGCCTCCGTAAGCCATGCGACTGTCATCCAATCGAAACTCCTCTTGGATGCTATTTAAAATATGGCCAAATAGATGGTCATGATAGCTAGCTAGCTTGCCACCAAAATCAGGACTTCCAGGTCTCAAAGCCTGAGCATACCAAGGTGTAAAATCATCCAAGCGATGCTTGGGCTCAAGGCCTATCAGGATAACAGAATCCGCTAGTTTTCCCAGATAATCCAGTTGTCCATCGTTCAGAAAAACAGCTGGATAAGTCTTAGTAGCATCATAAGACTCAGGAAGGGCAATCGTCACTCGAATGCCATGGCAGACAAAGTCTTTATTTATTAACAAAGTCATTAACCTTCTCAAGAGAATCAATCACAGATGGACCGTAATCCATAAGCTCATCATAAGAAATAGTCATGATTTTCTTGTTTTAACGGCTGGTACATTTTCAAGAACAGCGTTCTTTTCCATCTTGTCTTTAGCATCCTTGTCCATAGCCTTATTACGGTCACTAGTTACATAGATAATCAATTCTGGTTCCATTGACACAAGATTTTCCAAAGTCAAATCTGATGTTCCTGTCGCAACATTGGTATAACCAAGCTGATTAAGCATACTTTCTTGAAGGGCAGATTTGTAAGTTCCAAAGGTCTCATCGTTGTAGGCACACATAATAAGAGCTTTTTTCAAGTCTTTGTCAGAAGACTTGTTTTCTTTTTAACGGCGTCGATACGCTTTTGGAGTTGTCCTGCATACTTGTCTGCCTTGTCTTGAACGTTGAAAATGTCACCAATATTTTTAACATCTTCGATGATATTATTCAAATCTTGTTTGGTTGTTGAAACAGAAGCCTTTTGCGTATAGACGGGAATGTCGTTGCTGTTCCACGTGCTGATGGTTCCCATTGATTTGTCTGAGAACATCATGTTACGACCAATAAGGGCATCAGGTCCGTAAGCCAAGATGGCTTCTTGAGAGATGGTCTTCTTATCACCGATATGTGGGATTGAGGCAATGTCTTCCTTATATTTATCGGTTACTTCATTGTCAGGGTTAAGCATACCGACAATCTTGTCTTTTAAACCAAGCTCAATCAAGATTTCCGTTGATGAAAGGTTGTTGGTGATAACCTTTTCTGGTGCCTTTTTGAAGACTTGATCTAACTCAGTTCCTTTATCGTCATAAGTCTTGACGGTCAAGGGATACTGGGTTTCTGAGTTGGTCTTTTTCACCGTTTCTTTTGCTGATGATGACGATGATGTGCTGTTTTTATATGTAGAACTGCATGCTGTCAATGTGAGGACTGCTGCAGCGATTAATGCGATACCAAAAGTTTTCTTGTTCATAAGGCCTTCCTTTCCTAGGCTTATAAATACTGAATCATTGCCTGCTGGTCATCCGTCCAGGTAATACGACTCTGAACATCATAAACCGCCTGCAAGGATTGTGGGGTTACGGCATCCCTTGGGACACCTTGGGCAACAATCTCACCCCCTTTCATTAAGTAAATATAATCTGAAAAACGACAGGCCAATTGAATATTGTGGAGAACTGCGAGAACATTAATGCCGAGTTCCTTGACCAAGGCCAACATATCCAACTGATACTTAATATCCAAATGGTTGGTAGGCTCATCCAATAAAAGGAGTTTGGGTTCCTGAGCCAAAGCACGCGCTAGGATAACTCTTTGTTTTTCGCCACCTGATAAGGACGAATAATAGCGTGTCTTCTTTTCAGACATACCAACCTTGTCTAGGGCATCCTGGACGAGCAAGTGGTCCCGCTCCGATTCTTTTTGTAGAAAGGAAAGATGGGGCGTTCGGCCAAGCATGACAATTTCTTCCACCGTGCAATCAAATTGAAGGGTGTTAAACTGTGTCACAACGGCCATTTCTTTTGCAGTTTCTTTTAGGCTTACCTGATTTAGGCTTTTTCCATCCAGTAAAATCTGACCGCTATCTGGTTTCAACTGGCGATAAATGGTTTTGAGCAAGGTTGATTTCCCACTCCCATTTGGTCCTAGTATGGTCTGGAATTGCCCACCTTCAACCTCTAGAGAGACACCGTTTAGGATTTTTTTCTCTCCAATCGAATAATGAATATCCTTACACCTTACATCCATAAGTCTAAACCACCTTCCTACGATTTTTAGTCACAATATAAATAAAGAAAGGTGCGCCAACTAAGGCAGTAAAGATACCGATAGGTAGCTCTGCATTTTTAACGAGTATTCTAGCTAAAACGTCTGCCCAAACCACAAACAAGGAACCTAAGAGAGTTGCCACTGGAAAAAGCTTACGATAATTAGTCCCGACTATACTTCTAGCGATATGAGGGGTAATCAAGCCGACAAAGCCGATAATTCCACAGCTAGCAACCAAGACGGCCGTTATGATCGCAACGATGGCAATATAAAGATACCAATAGAGTTTAAGTGGAATCCCTAAAGTCAAAGCTGCTTCATCTCCCATCATCATGGCATTAAAAACACGATACTGAGTTGAGAAAAAGAGAAAGGCCAAACCAACCACTAGTGCTGGAAGCAGCAAATCTGACCAAGATGTTCCTGTCAATGAACCCATGGTCCAAAACTTAATGGTCATGACACTATCTGCTGTCGCTCCAAGAGAGATTATAAAATTGGCAAAGGCAATAAAGAGGGCATTGACAACCGTTCCAGATAAAATCAGGCCAGATGTGGTCACTCTCCCCTGCATAGAGGCAATGATTAGGACAAGAACCGTCGCTAGAATAGCCCCCACAAAGGCACCCAAGCCTACCACAGCCTTAAGACCTAAAATGATGGCCAAGGTTGCTCCAAAAGTTGCCCCTGCCGAGATTCCCAAAATGTAGGGCTCAGCAATCGGATTATTAACGGTTGACTGCATGACACTCCCAGACATGGAAAGGCCTGCACCAACTATTAACCCTAGGAGAACCCTAGGAACTCGCATATTCCAGATAATAGCTTCAAGTGGCTTGGCAATGTTATGACTGGCCATCGGAAGCCCCAATTTACTGAAGATGACACCATAAGTATCACCTATATCTATAGTGACCGCCCCTAAAGACACTGCTATAAAAACTGACGCTACTAGTAAAGCTAGAAGCAAACAGAGCAGGCTTAGGTAGCGGGAAAAAACAAGGTGTTTTGTTTTTTTAAAAGGCATTAGCACCTCCTTTCCACCTGTAATGTCAGAAAATTTTGACAATACCTTTCTAGTATAACATGCCTCAAAAATATGGGCAAGGTCATTTGAGTATTACATAGAAAAAGAGCAGTCATTGAACTACTCTTAAAAGTTATAACTTTATAACTAACTAAAGCAATGAAAATCAAGCCAGCTTAGGATTTCACTTTCTCCATACTGCTGCTAGCAATTTTCATGGCAAGAAGAATTATCAACACCTTAATCACAAGGGACAACCAAAGGCTCTCCGCTGATGACAGTTGCGATAAAGCATTGATAAGCGCATGTGTCATCACACAAAGCCAAAGACTTCTGGTGTTTGTATAAATGGCGGATAAGATGAAACAATTGCTTAATAAGCCTAGCAAGAAAGGCAATAAATGAATCGTGGCCAGAGACCCATCAATGTAAAAATAAAGGATATGCCATAGTGACCAAGCCAAAAATGTAAAGAGCGTGGACACTAGATAGGTCAACTTTTCTTGCAAAGCAGGCTGGAAAAAATAGCGCCAACCGATTTCTTCGATACCACCAAAGACAAGGGCTTTTACAAATAAAATTATGGGGAGATACCAAGTTGGAATAATCATTTTCCCACTCAAAACCAATGGTAAAAATCCAATCCTATAAAAATGAGGACTAAGAGATAGTTAAGAGGAGCTTGTTTGACTTGGAAAAAATCTCTGACAAGCTGTTTAAAACTGGAGTGATGATAGCGGATGCTAACATAGCCTCCCCAAATGGCTGAGGACACCCCACCTAACATCAGGGTAAAGAGGCCAATTGGAGTCCCATAATCAACCCTAACTTCTCCTGCTCTTAGTAACCAAACAAGAAGACTGACTAATAAGATTTGTCCAAGGGTGCCCGCCAGATAAAACGACAAGGCTTGTTTTCTATTCATATCTTGATACCTTTTCCTTTTTCTTGGCAGTTCAGGTTGTTATAGGAGGTAGGAAATAAATAATGCTAACTCATTTTTTAGAATTTTTTCAACGAGTTCTTTCAGTCTTTCTTTTTCCTGGATAAGCATAGACTTCTCAATAGGTGACCACTCACCAAATAAGTTTTCGCGAAGAACTGACGATGCTGTTCCCTCATCCTCCAAGGAATTATAAATACATCTTCTATCTCGTTGGTAAATCTGGATGTACTCAAAAATACCACTAGTTTCCAGCTCTTGAAGATTTTCCACTAAACGGTCTACAATCGCATCATGATGCGCCTTAGGTGTCGCTCTCGCTTGACTTTGTTCCAAAGCATAAAGTTCTTCATAACGAATCTTAGTACTAAGATAAGAGAGTTCAGGCTTTGTTGCTATCAAGGCAAGTGCTACTTGGTATCCCCTAGAACTCAACAATTGGGCTGTTTTTTAGGAATATCTACAGTTCTCAATGTACCCTCAATCAGAAGGTGGTACCCCAATTTGCTCAGTTCTTCTATCAAAGCTTCAACTAACTTTCCAGCAAAAGCCTTCATGTAGTTAACACTTTCCTTGCCGTACTTTTCCTGCAACTCAAGATAGTTAGGATGCAAAGAGCGAAAGCTGTCTCCATCAATGATGATGATGTTGCCTTTAAATTCTCTTTGTTTAACACGATGAATGGTTGTCTTTCCGGCACCACTTTGACCACCTAACAAAAAGGCTTTTGGATGCTTCGAGTTGGTTTTTCCACGTGTCAATGAACGCATTGTCCTTTTTAAAGCTCCTTGAAAGTCTACGTCTCTGTAGTTGGCTAATGTCATTAGGCTACCACCTGTTGACTCGCTAGCCTTAACATACGTTCGATACCGTCCATATAACCACTATAACGTTCAACTTCGTCAAAACTTTCAATTAAGTAAATCTTAGTATTAATCAAGTCAGATAAATCGTCACTCATAAGAATCCATGGATTCGTTTCATCATCAAAGGCAATTTCTTGATTATCTTGATAGCGATAAAGCTGTGATAAAATACCGGCTCCACGTTCTTTCAACACTTCAATCTTCATGGTCAACTGGTAGTCTTCAACTGATGTGAGCATCTTCTCTTCTCCTACAAGATCAACATAAGAAACATTCAATGTCTGACAAATACGGTCCAACAATTCTGTTGAAATAGCACTTGTTCCATTTTCATACCGACTAAGACTATTGCGTGAAATACCAAGTAAGTTAGCTAACTCAGGCTGTGTCAATTGTTTGGACTTTCGTACAGCTTTAATATTTTCTCCAATCATCATGTCCTCCTCTACTTTAATATTATTATAACATAAAAACGCACCAAATTTGGTGCGTAATGTTAACCTAGTCCATATCTACCCATTTGTCATTGTCCATGATAAAGGGTTTGGCTAAACCTGGTCCGGTATAGTCCTTGTACTTGGTTGTCAGATACTTGTAGCAATCCTTCTTACTAGAAAATTTAATGGCTTGGTAGGGCTCTTCGAAGGTCAACTTTTCAACAAATAAGTAGCCATCCGTCGTAGGCACCAAGACGCCGACGTGACCGACAAAAAGGGAATTGCCATCCAGATTATCGTGGACAACAACCGACAGCATGCGTGCCTTGTCATCAAAGGTGAACTGTTTGTAGTAATCCTCCATATGCTTGGCGTGAACCTTGACATCTTGCGTAGCTTCAGTCTTGACCCTTGAAAAAGAATGTCAAAGTTTGCCTGGTCCTTGGCATCAAAGAGCTTGCCCTTGTCAATTGCATCCTTATCTTGGAAAAGAAGCTCAGTATCACTTTTGACTTGTGGAATCTTGATTTTGCCTTTCAGTAGCGTGTAGGTGTTGATACGACAGTTAGTACCGATAAAGTCACCATGCTTGGCTGTCCACAGGCTACTGATTTTTTCCACATCATAGTCTGTTTTGGTAAATGGCGCAAAATCCCCAGATAAACCAACAGAACCCACAGTGTTATTGTAATCCTTGACCAGATCGATAAAGTTATCCACACTCCTCTTGTCCAAATGTTTCGAGAGAATGGAACGTACCTCATTAAGACTGACCTTACTATTAAGGTTGGAGTAACTTGGCTTTTCCTCCTTTTTGTAGAGATGTGTAAAAGCTGCTAAACCGACAAGGAATAGGCTAGCTATAGATAAAAGAATTAGCGTCTGTTTTTTAGATGTTTCATAGGCGCCTCCTTGGCTTCATTATACCAGATTTTGTGGACTACTCCTTCTCAAGATGCTTTTCCACAAGAAAAAAGCCTTGTCGCCAAGACTTTAGATTGAAGACAAAAACTTTTGCTTGAGACTTTCCGTCAAACCTTTACTTGCCATTCACAATATTGGCGAAGGCTTCTTGAATGTCCTTATTATTGGTTGGATACATGTAATACATGTTTTCAGGATTACCTTGATTTTGCAGAGAAACTAGGACCACCGGTTGCCCATTATGGATGGTGAAATGATAAAGAATCATGGCAGAACCTGAATAACCGTAACTGTCCACGATGAGATAGTCAGCTGTTCCTGTACCATCGTCTGAAAAAGCAACATCTACCTTTTGTTGGTTGGTCATAGGGGCATTTTGTTCGGTCTTTTCACCTACAGTGATACGGTTATTTTTGGCAAAAGACATGGCACCATAGAAATCGTCACTTCCGTTAGGGGTTAGTCTTTTATAACTTTCTTGATTCATCTTGTGACCAAACTCTACCATGTAACTCTCAAGCTTGGCGGCCTTGTCACTATTCCAAAGAGCAGTCGTTTGGGTTTGGCTGGTTTGACTCTTACTCCCAACTCTGTAATAAGACGTGTAAACGACTCCTGGTCCTGAAAATTCTGGAATTTGAACCAAACGATCCCTATCTTGGACAGAATTGTCCGGAGAGGGTGCTGCTTGGTTAGCTGGCACTGGAACAAAGGGACTAACTCCGTGCCCTGGACCATTGTCCGCAAAATAGAACATAGGTTGACCGTTGAAATCCTTAATCACAGTCTTACCATCAGTGCTGCCCGTCTCCTCAGACTTTGTGAGGCCAGACTTTGTAATCGTCACAACATGACCACTGTCAGAAACCCAATCTCCTTCGATGCTCGAAAAATCTCCCTTTCGAATAGCCTCCACATCCATAGCTGGCGTTTTAGCCTCCGATGAGGAACTCTTACTTCGAGAACTAGAGCTTGAAGATGACTCAGAAGCTTTTGAACTTGATTGTTTAGACTTGTCTGAAGAAGACGTCTGACTGTTAGATAAAGCTACCGCGAGGGATGGTGTCTTTTGAGTTTGTGAGTTGTGAGAATGCCAGGCAAAGATAGCTCCACCACCTAGAAGCGTCATACAAGAAATTGCAAGGACTGACGCTGCGACCTTATGAGTCACCACAAATTGACTTAAGCTTTCCCAAAAGCCCTTTTTAGATGTCGGCAACAAGGCTTCAACTTCTGCTCGATTGGCCAAGAGACTGCCATTTTGTATCGCCTCGTCAACCTCTGTCATCTTTGGGCGACGTCCATAAATCTTCATAAAATAGGTTAACCATTCTTCTGCTTTCATTGCATCTCCTTTTTGAAGCGTAATAATTCCATTTTAGCATAAATTAGGGATTCTAGTTGACTTGGTGGAAAAGAAAAAACTGCAAGCAAGTTGCTGCAGTTAGTATTATAGACTTAGTCACTATTTCTGAGTATGGCCTAGCCTCTTAAGATAAGTATAGCCCAAATAGAAAAAGAAAAGCGCTAAAAGAATAAAGAAAACCATAACGAGTTTGGTCCCACCTAATTGATAGGCAACGTAAACAAAACTATTAATCTTGATCTGACCACCCGTTTTTCCAATAGTGAAAGTCTCTGTGAGTAATAATGACCAAGCCAAATAGCCCCTAACCCGATTAACGGATAAATAATGACACCCAAGATCTGATTCTTTTTAACAAATTATCTAACATACATCCCCCAATTTTTTTATTGCTATAGCAATAGCTTACCAAAGATTGCCTAGAAAAGCAAAGTGACTTTTTCAGTCCACAAGAAAGCTAAAAGGGACCGAGCCAAGAAGCTGGTTCCATTGTAAATCTAAAAGACGACACGTGTTCCATGAACTTGCTCAAGACCAGGTATGGCAAGAAATTGGTCACGATTAGCCACGGAGATACCACCTCCTGCTAAAATATCCAACTGACCGTCTGCTAGCTGAACCAATTCTGCATAACGTTTCAAGCGTAAGTCTAGAGCAGTCTCAGGAGTTCCAGCACGGGTGAGAAGACGCGTCACACCATTTTCCTTGAGCCACTGAATAGCACTAGGCTGAGCTGCTTTAGGGATTTGGTCAAAGGCCATATGCATAGTGACCTCTAGGTCTCGACTAGCATCTAACAAGGTCTTTAGAGCTTTTGTATCGAGTTGGCTTTCTGAAGTTAGAGCACCTAGTGCAAAGCCGTCAACACTCAATTCACGCGCACACTTGATATCTTCTAGCATGATAGCTAATTCCTGCTGGCTATAGACAAAGTCGGCCCCCTCGTGGACGAATCATCACAATCACCTTAGCCTGATAATCCTTGGCCAGCTCAACAGCCGCTTTTATGACACCATAAGAAGGTGTCGTGCCTCCAACAGCCAGATTATCACACAACTCCACGCGTTGAGCACCGGCTTGAAAAGTTTTTCTAAGTAAGTCACATTCTCTGCACAAAATTCATATATTGGCATACTGAACCTCCAATTAGTTGTAGTAGCAAGGGGATTGACTATCAGTTTCTCTTTTGATAACCCCATAACACTATAGCAAATGATAGCAATTGCCATAGAAGGATTCTCACAATCTGCAAACTATCTGCTTCAGAATTTGAAACCACATGAACTAGATTCGAAGCAAGATTGTTGAAAAAATGATCTCCTAACCCAAACCATAAGGAACCTGTCATTTTGTAGAGTAAGGACCATTTGATACTCATCATTCCCGCTAAGATAACATAGCCAATGCCCATGGCGATGAGATTTACGAGTGACGATTCTCCTTGAAAATAATCTCTTAACGGCATTACCAAGTGCCATATTCCAAATAGAAAGGCTATAAAGAATAGACTCTTGCGGTACGAAATCCCTTCAAGAATTTTTGTGAAAAGGCCACGAAAAACTCCTTCTTCCATCCATACGTTTATCAGGTTAAACAACACACTTGAGAGAATAAGTAAGATTCCTGCTTGAGATACTTTTTCGTTTGTTAAGGAAAAACCACTTGCGTAAAACGATAAGTGAACATTTCTATGAAGAAAAAAGAGAGTAAGACTTTCAATGGCATATGCAAAGACGGAACACACTAAACCAAAGAGCAGGCCCTTCCCTATACCACTCACGGTTCCGTCAGAACTGAAACCAATATCTTTCCATCTTAATTTACAAATTGAAAGGACTCCCCACAGTAGAAGAATTCCAAAAAGCTTATGTAGAAAATTCTCAGATAAGAAGGTTTCATCCGTCCTAATATAGAAGTATTCAATTAGCCTTGCTACTGAGCAGATAACAAATATAATTGAACAACTTAAAATAGGTTTCTTTATTAGTTGATTTAACATATCTTCCTTTCAAATAAGTCTTTTATAAAAGTTAATTTCAATATTTCACTCAGTCCAATTCCTTCTCTAGTTCTTTTAAAAAGGTGATTAAAAATTGATGGCGACTTTCTGCCATTTGTTTGGCAGTCTCCGTGTTCATTTCATCTTTTAAGAGGAGCAACTTGTCGTGGAAATGTTGGACGGTATCAGTAAGGGGTCTCCCTTTGTAGCCACCATAGGAAAAAGTTCGAGCAATTCCTACAGCTCCTATCGCATCCAGGCGGTCTGCATCCTGGACAATCTTGCCTTCTAACGTTTCTGGTTGTTTACTGCGATTTTTGCTGAAAGAAACAGCATTGATAACCTGGCAAATCTGGTCAATTTGCTTTTTAGGAGCACCAATCTCTTCTAGAAACATGCGAGCATTCGCATTATTCTCTGTTTGAAACAATTTATAATCATCAGCATCGTGAAGAAGAGCTGACAAGCCCACTATCTCCAGATCACATAGACCTTCTGCTTGTGCGATTCTCATAGCATTGCTGTAGACGCGGAGGGTATGCGCCACATCATGGCCATCCGCTCGATCAGCGAATAAGGTTTTAACATACTGCTTAGCAGCAAGAATTCGTTCTTCGATCATCGTTCTTGTCCTTTGTATAATCTGTGCACAGTTCTATCTATTCATTTGAACTAGTAATGGAGAGGTGCAGTTTACTTAAAAACCACCTCTCAGCGATTACTACTTCTTCTTTTGTGGAAAAAGGGGCAGGCCGAGCTTGGCAATCTTTTCAGCTGGGGTCTTCATGCCATCCTTGACCCATTTGGAAATCACTGAGACAATAGCTGAGCTCCAAAAGGAATTGAGGTAGCTACCAGCACCATTTGATGAGCTACCATTTCGTTTTCCAAAAAATCATAAACTGCCTTGGTCAATACCTGCTCAAAATTATAATCAATGGCAAGACTGATGATTTTGGCTTCTTTTTTGACTTCCTTAAGGAGATAAACCCAGACTTGGTAAAGATCCGTCTTGAGATTATAGCCGTCCAAGGACTTAGTAATCTTTGCAATGCTAGACTCAAAAATAGATTTCAAAATCTCTTCCTTAGAACCATAATTGCGATAAAAGGCAGCACGAGATACACCCGCACGCTCAACCAGTTCCGATATGGTAATCTTTTTAAAGTCTTTTTTCTCCAACAATTGCAGGAGAGAAATTTCGATGGATTCTCGTGTAATTGCTTTGTTTTCTTGGTTAAATCGTTTGAGATTTTCCAAAGATTTCTCTGAGATTTTTCTTTCTGCCATAACATTCACTTTCTATCTGTCACACCTGATGAGATCTGCTTTGATAGCAATGCACTTCATGATAAAATTGTAAAAGAAGACAAAACACTTGTCAATGTACATTATGCAGATATGAGGTGTAACCTATGAAATGGAAAATTATTGCGGATTCAGGCTGTGACTACCGTTCTTTGGACAATCTGGCATCAGATACGGAGTTTGTCAGTGTTCCTTTGACTATCCAAGTGGGCGAGACCATTTACAGAGATGATGCTCAACTCAATATTGATCAAATGATGGAGGAGATGTATGCGACTACAACTGCTTCCAAATCTGCCTGTCCAAGTCCTGATGACTATATGAAATCCTTTGAAGGAGCGGACAATATCATCGTCGTCACTATCACTGGAACCCTTTCTGGTAGCTACAATAGTGCTGAAATCGCTAAGAAAATTTATCTGGAAGAGCATCCTGATACTAAGATTCACGTGATTGATAGCCTGTCAGCTGGTGGCGAGGTCGACCTTATCGTTCGTAAACTCAATCACTTAGTCACTGAAGGCCTTGATTTTGAGCAAGTCGTTGATGGCATCACAGTTTACCAAGCTAAGACTAAGTTGCTCTTTGTTTTAGCCAAAGTTGATAATTTGGTCAAGAATGGTCGTCTGAGCAAATTGATAGGAACTGTTGTCGGACTCCTCAATATCCGTATGGTTGGAGAAGCTAGCAAAACTGGTACCCTTGAGTTACTTCAAAAAGCTCGAGGGCAAAAGAAAGCTATCAAGGCAGCTTTTGACGAACTCATCAAGGCTGGTTATACTGGCGGGAATATTACGATTGCCCACCGTAACAATGAAAAATTTATCGAGCAATTCTCTGCAATGATTCGTGAAAAATTTGCCCAAGCAAGCATCGAAGTCCTTCCGACTTCTGGACTCTGTAGTTTTTATGCTGAAGAAGGCGGACTCCTTATGGGGTATGAAATTTAAGTAAATATAGAACAGAGCTGGACAAAATGTCCGGCCTTTTTTAAAATCAAATGATGTTATCAGATAATCAGTAGAATAGGATTTTAAAACTAAAAATTCTTTCTTGACAATCCAACGTAATCGCTTTCATTATCCCCATCATTTATGCTAAGATGGAAGTGACGCATTCGTGTCATATTTCTTATAAATTTAGATATCCTTATTAACTTTAAACACGGAGATGCTTTATGAAACAGAAACAGTCACATTTTCTAATCCCTGGAATCCTTCTTCTAGGGATCGTTTTGCGGGCCCCGTTCACAACCATGTCCACTGTCTTATCAGACATTGCTTCTGGTCTAGGCGTTGAGGTCAGTTCTCTCGGTCTCTTGACAAGTCTGCCTCTCTTGACCTTTGCGATATTCTCACCCTTTGCGGCCAGCTGGGCCAAACGCTTTGGAATTGAGCGACTCTTTCTCGTAGTTCTGATTGTCATGACACTTGGTTCTGCTCTTCGTACCATCAACCTTCCTCTTCTTTATGTGGGAACGCTTTTAGTCGGAGCTGGAATTGCCTTCATCAATGTCCTTCTCCCAAGCCTAATTCAGGCTAATGAGCCAAATCAGTTAGGATTCTTAACCACACTCTACATCACAGCCATGGGCTTGTCCACAGCTGTGGCTTCATCGGTAGCCGTTCCAATCACTAAGGCAACCTCATGGCAAGGCTTGGTCTGGGTATTGACAGCAGTCTGTGCCTTGGCTCTTGTGGTTTGGCTTCCTAATGTCCGTCACAATCATTATTTAGAACAAGATACTTCTACTAGCGAAAACTCAGGCAGTTGGTATAAGAGCGGCAAAGTCTGGGCCATCATGATTTTCGGTGGATTACAGTCACTCTTCTTCTACACCACTATCACTTGGCTTCCAACAATGGCCACTCAAGCTGGTGTCGGCGAAGCCAATGCCGGAATTCTAGCTTCCGTTTTCACACTGACAAGTATTCCATTCTCTATGATCGTTCCTAGCCTAATCACTAAACTTTCTGATCGTAACCGCCATTTGATGCTAGTGATTACCGTCCTAGCAGGATTCATCGGAGTTGCCATGCTTCTAGTCAATACAGACAGCTTTGTGTATTGGTTGGTCCTTAACCTCTTAATCGGAAGTTCAGCTAGTGTCCTATTCCCTTACATGATGGTTGCCTTTTCAATGAAGGCTAGCACCCCTGAAAAAACAGCCCAACTATCAGGTTTAGCCCAAACTGGAGGCTATATCTTTGCGGCCCTTGGACCAGTCCTGTTTGGTTCAAGCAAACAACTCTTTAACTCTTGGACCCCTGCCGTTTTAATTCTTCTCATCTTGACCCTAATCATGGGAATAGCCCTCTATAAAGTTGAAAAAACAGATGTTATTTTATAAGTGAAAAAATAATATAAGAAAATGCCCCACAAGTTGTAGCTTGTGGGGTGTTATTTGTGTGTGGCAAATGAATAAATGATTTAGTAAAAGCTTATTCTATTTTCATTTAGAAAGTAGCTAGGGCTAAGCATTAGAGTTTTACTCATGTACAACTTTAATCTTTCTTTTATTCGTGATGAGATAACTCAAAAAACTGATAATGGCGTGGACAGATTATAATGGGGAAAAGCTTTCATTAACTTGTACAAAATTTTGAGTTTGAATTCCTCCTACAAACTGTCTGTTTAACTTGTTGTAAACAAAAAAGAATAATTGTAAAATCACATAAAGAGAACACCAACAAAAAATCATCTGTTGGTGTTCTCTTTATTTTTAGATTTCTGAACAAAACTCTTGTCCATGGATCAGTAGGTACCCTTTATCTCTTTTTTCATGAACATTATTTTATAAACAGCAGATTACATTCTTAATATATATGGAAATATACAACTGTTCTATATCAACTTATATTCATACCGCTCTTCATCTACTTTCTGAAATCCCAAAGCCAAAAACATTCTTTGACTTTGAGTATTAAAAGGATATATTTGTGCAGAGACCTTTACCATATTTTGTTCTTTCGCCAGATGTATCATTTCAGAAACACATCGTCTTCCGATATGTAAATTCTGATACTCTTTGCTGATAACTATAGAAAGTTCCGAGTTATCTAGGAGTGTCACATCTCCAACTAACACTCCTTCATATTGGATATAATAGCAAGAACCATGTGAAGTTAGGTAATCATACATTTTATGAAGTTTTGTTAGATTGTAAATCTGATCAGTATTATCTACTTGTTTGCAAACCTCA
>NZ_CM002133.1:1160902-1168282 GCF_000448665.1 Streptococcus sp. HSISS2
CAGTATTATCTACTTGTTTGCAAACCTCACTATCTTGATACCAAAGAAGGGAGATGTCATCATTTCTATAATAAGGAATAAGCGTTATCTGATCGTCTACTATTCTATTCATCTTTATTTTTCCTTATTTCTTCTTTAAAAAAGGCTCAACCAAATCAACCCAATCTTGAGGCAGATAAGCTGATAAATAGCCATGATGATAGCCCTTTGCTTCATACAAAATCGTATTTGGATGTAGCTGCTGAAATAATTTCGCCGATGCTTTCACACAGTTTAATTCTTTTTCACCATAGATATACAAAACCTGAGCTTTGCTAGCAGAAATCCTATCTTTCAGTTTGTAACGCCCCATATAGTCTTTGTAAATGGTCACCATTGTTTTGACAGGCGTCCTTGGCAGATCCTCCAAATAATAAGCTTTTATTTCCTCTGGATAAGCCAGTTTAGGATAGAGTTTGTTCATCATGCTTAACTGAAGTTTACAAGAGAATTTATTGAACATCAATTTACCAAATAGAGACACTAGAAAGATGCTGATTTTAGCTAACCTTGGTTGAGGAATACAGAGGCTTCCGTCTATGATGGCCTTCTCAGCAATTTCACCGTCTAAAGACAAAAGCTCCATGGCAATTTGACCACCAAGTGAAACACCACCGATTGCAAACAATTTCCCACCACAGTTTGCTTTGATATAGTCTAGAATCTCCAAAGCAGAATCTTCAGTAGAAACATAATCAAGTTGATATTCCTCGCCGTGGCCATTCAAAGTGGGTAAAATAACACGATATTCTTCTGACAAGATTCGTGCTTGACGAAGATAATTCCACCAAGAACTGCCACCACCATGTATCAGTAAGATAGGAGGCAAATTCTTATCACCAAATTCATGAAATTTCATGTTTAAACTCCTTACTTTAGGACTTTCACTTGCTACATCCTTGTTTAATCAGCTCGTACAAGCAGTGATACCGCCTCAACATGGCACGAGTGAACACTAAGTATTCCATGTAGTCTTGTCTGTATATGGAAACATATCTATAAACCTTTTAACGATATCATAAAGTTATCGTTAAAAGGTATTAGCTCGACAAACTGGGATTTGTTTATTTTTGACACTCCTCTATTTTGCATCTATACTCATCCAGAAGTTGCCTTGAATAGATTTTTTCATTTGTTGAATCTCTGACCTCTTTCCATAGAATAGCAGCAACTTTTAACTTATTAGAATAAAAGTCGCTAAATTCGTCTGAGCAAAAGTCCTTTAGGAATTGATTCCATTGACAAACTGAGTGATCATACTTAGCATAGTCTGACTCGCCATAGTATACTTTCAGCATATCTTGAATTGTAAAGTTTAAGTCATTTCCAGCTTTCACTTTTCGCCAAGCTGTAGCCATGTCAGCATTAAATTTGAATGGTTCAACACCTGTTGCAACCGAAAAATACTCTCGAAATTTTTGATTAAATGAAAAGCCACATTCAAGCAATGGCGTATTTAATGTTATCGCTTCGGCTTGTTTTTCTTTACTTTCTTTACAGACTTTTCTATTCTATTCCCCTTGAAATATTGTTCTATAATATAATTCAGCTCCTGTTTTGTTCTTCTGTATTCTAATCCAAGAGACTTACAAATTTGCGAAAGCTCTTCTCGATACCAATAGTATCTGTTAAATTCCTCAAATGATTTTATATTGCTAAAATCCGGTCGATTTTCTCTCAACTACTTACCTCAAACATCTAATTTTTCTTTGCTTAAAAATAAATTCCATAAACTCTTTAGCAAACTTTACGACAAGTTCATGATCAAGTGCAGTGGCTAAGGTTTCTTCATTATAATTAGCTGTTAGTGTCCAATTATATAATCCGTGCTTCTTTTTCGCTAATAACTCTTGATAAATAGCTTCATTGGAAAACCACGCAACTGCTGCCCAAATTATAAATTTTGCATCTCTAATTCCTTGAATCACTTCACTATAATGATTTTACCACAAATCCCCATTTAATATTTTTGAAATCCCCTCAAATCCCCATTCGACAATCATGCTTTTGTGACATTTGCCTTTCTAAAAAGACATCTTCTCAGGTGCCTTTATGTTTAGTCATTAAGCTCTAAATACTTGTCATTCGCTGTAAGTAATTTTTGATAATAATCTTTATCAAACTTTTGCTTCATAATACTTGATTGCTTTTCTAGTCAAACCAGTTTTTCTTGTTATCCATTCCCTAGTGTCAACTCTTGTCTATGGCTATGTTTCCAGTCAATCTCATTTATCCTAAAAACAAGACTTACTCCAAACTACCGATACAGTTTAAAGATAGCATTAGAATAAGCCTTTATTTTATATACTTTATTTACTTGGTGGCTATAATCCTTATGAGTAATGTTAGGACTTCAATTTGCAGTAGCACGCAACCAATCAAACTTCGCTTCGGTTGTTTTCTTGGGTATGCCTTGCCTCGGACGTACATCTGCTTTTACTTCGCTACTTCGTAGCTCATACAAGCAGTGTTACGCATTCCGTATAGCACGATACCTGCTGATCGATGTCGTCATATTGGAACATATCTGTGTAATTTGAGCCAAATATCGCTTGTTTGCGGAAACATATCTATTGGCATAATCTGCCCTTATCCAATCCGCTAACTAAACCCTTATCGTTAGTGGAAACATATCAAGTTTCTGCAGAAAGCTCTGTTGATAGTATCGACGAAAAGCTCATGGAACTTCAGCAAGAGCTTGTAAAAAAGACTAATTCCAAAGAAGTCTACGATGAAATTGCCGAGCAGATTTTTGAAATTAGAGAACAGCGCCAGCAAGCAACGATGGACACTGTTCAGAGCGATGAGCAGATAAGTCACATCACCGACTTACAGGATTTCATCAAGGCACAGACTGCTGACCTTACGGAATTTGACGAAGCCCTTGTAAAGCGCTGGCTCAAACAAATCACAGTCTGGCCTGACCACTGCACCGTAGAATTAAAATCCGGTGTATCGGTCGATATTGACAGATAAGCATAACTGCAAAAAGGCTCCCTATGTGTAGTCACAGTTTGAACATTCCCAAGCTTCTCCATCCTAATGTAAGCAACCACCGCATTCAGCGCATGGACGAACTTCATCATCGCCATCCTCTAATTCGCCTGAACAATATGGACAATGACTATATTCAGATTCATCATATACTTTATCACAAAATGGACACTGCTGCATAATTCCGCCTCCCTTCATATTAATTTCGACATCAAAACTTAGTCATTATCGTTTTGAGCAGATGTTACTAATTCCATCATCTTTTGCGCATATGTATCACCATCAATTTCTTCATTGGCATACTGTTGCATAAGCTCATCAATCTGTTCCTTAAGCTCTTCTCTTGTCATTTTTATCCTCCTTAATTAAAACGGCATATTGCAATGTCTGCAATAATAAGCCTTGCTATCTCTCATCTCGTGACAATGAGGACATTCAACTAAGTCTTCTTCGCCATCGGATGTTCTTGTTCTATGCGCACATCGAGAACAATAAATTGTATCACCCTCATCCCATAAAGTATTCTCATCTTCATTTCCACAATTTGCACATCGCATAGCTGTTACCTCCTTTTACTTTTTGAAAAGGCGAGAGAAAACCTTGCTACCTTCTGAAACAAGCTCCTCTGCGTGGTCGGAAACAAATTCAGCCACACTATACCATTCTTTCTTGAAGTGAAAAATAATTTCCCATCAATCAGTTTGGTAGGACATGTGTAATTTCGTCCGCCAGAAGTAATGTGACACCAATTTAAAATTTTGTTAATTCCCAATACAAGCATTTATTTTCTCTCCTTCATCACTGATTATCCGCTGCTTAATTATGATGTTTTTTCGAACACACACATTTTAGTTACTCTCTGCTTCCTCTGGATGTGTAGTAGCATCGTACTCTTTAATACCCTTTACGATTTCTTCCTTGGCCATTTCTATCTCATCAGCATTGTTTTTCTTTTAGATTTGAAATAATCAACTACTTTGATAGTTGCTGCAGTCAATAACGATGCTCCGATTGCTGCAACACCAATCCAAGGTGCCATCTCCATTTTGCCTGCATCTTTACTTGCCTTCTCAAGCAACTCAACATACTTTTCAGGGCCTCCAGCGGCCTTGGCTGCCTTTGATAATTCTGCATAATCCCATTTCTGTGCCATACTATTCCTCCTCTTGACCTCGAACCTTTTCATCAAGTTCTTTTATGAGCTTTTCAGCTTCATCGATACGTTGCTGCTCTTCTTCAATTTCCTCTTGAAGATGCTTTATACTTTTCTTCTTTCGAATAATGTTTTCTTTAGAAGATTGTATATTGGCTAACAATAGCTTACGTATTTCTGATGTATTTACATGAGTATTTTTGATTTCATCATTCTTAATAAGCTGTTGAGCAAGAAGTCCACCTACAATCGCAGCGGTTGCTGTAGTTAATCCAACCGGTGAAGCTAAAAGCCCACCTGCAATTCCTGCGTACTTAGGAGAGGCCTTCAGAAAAGCATCAAGCATAGATTTTGTTACTACATTTCCGCCTTTTCTTGATTCTTGAATTGCTTCAAGCTTACCTGAACGAATCCATCTTCTGACGGTTTCTGGATTTGTATTTAGCATATCAGCTATTTCTTTTACGCTATAAGTATCCATAGCAATTCCTCCTTGTAGCATTATTATATCACAACAAATGTAGTATTACTACAAACGTGTAGCAATAAATTGTTAATTTTATATTAACAAGCTCATATAACACAAAACCCTCCCAGCCATAATGGTTGAGAGGGAAATTATTACTTAAATATTGCTCGAAACCCCGAGTAATCGGGATAGGAAGTTACAATCAATTACAGCGCTCAACAATAATACTAAAAAAGATAAAACAGTTAAGATATTACTAATCATAGACATCCCTCCTCGAATACTTGCTAATGTTATGTGTCCTCATTTATACATGTTAGCATGCACCATCACTGGTTCCGGAGCAGGACTTAAATATTATATCATTTTTTACCCCATTTTTCAATTAGCAGCATATACGAAAAGACCGTATACATATTATTCCATTCTTCTTTTTTGCACAGAATATCGGAAAGCATTTCTATTCCATCATCCCCATATTTCTGATGAATTAAGCCAAGTGTCCAATGGTTTAACTTATTCTGAT
The DNA here is from genome assembly GCF_000448665.1 of Streptococcus sp. HSISS2. Taxonomy (NCBI): domain Bacteria; kingdom Bacillati; phylum Bacillota; class Bacilli; order Lactobacillales; family Streptococcaceae; genus Streptococcus; species Streptococcus sp. HSISS2. The sequence goes on from NZ_CM002133.1 coordinate 1,166,084, forward strand.
TAACATGAAGCACTCTGGCATTAAACACAGATTGATTATGTCCCAAATTTAATAGCTGTATTTTTACTTTTTCACTTAAATTCAAAGCTTTATATGTACGTAATACCATAATTCCGGGAGTATTTGAGTATATATTCTTAGCTTCATTCGTATTAGTACAAATAAATGCAACATCATCAAATGTAGCTCCTGAGAAATCAGTACCCTTTAAATTACAGTTATAAAACACTACATTCTTTAACTTTGCGTTTTTAAATGAAGTCCCTCTCATGTTGCAATTAAAGAAATCAACTCCTATAACATTAGCGTTTCTATAATTACAGTCAGTCATAATTGAAGCTTGATATTTTACATTATAAAAGCTCGCATCCACAAAACAAAGATTATGCATGTTTGCTTTATAATTAAATCTGTTAGAAATACCCTTCAATTTTTTGCTACAATGCGTCAGAGTAAAGAAGATAGGTTTTCCCATCTTAATTCGTATAGAATTTCTGGTATGCATATTCTTTCTTCTTTTGGCGTCTCTTTTTTCTTTGCTCTACCCATGGATAACCCTTTTCTCCTTCCATAGTATCTAATCCACTGCCTTCCATAGTGTCAACAGTTGAGTTGCCGGATTAGACAGCATCTAAATCACTCACTCAAATTGAGTTTGCAACCTAGATAACATCTATCCTATTGCCACAACCTTTGACATCTAATCCACTGCCTAAACCCTTTGACTGATTTTACAGTAGATATGTTTTCATATAAGAAATACGGACTTTCATGAGCTATTGCTAAATCTCAAAAAAGCCCGTAAATACGCTACTTTTCGCTATTTATTTCTCTTTCCTAGACATCAGACAGACCGTCTCAACATGATGCGTTTGCGGAAAAAGATCCACCGGCTGTACTTTCTTCAATTCATAGCCCAACTCTTGGTAGAGTTTGATATCACGCGCCATGGTTGCTGGGTTACATGAGACATAAGTAATCTTCTCAGGTTGCATGGCGACGCTGGCTTTGATGAAGCTTTCAGTCAAGCCCTTACGTGGTGGATCCACAATGATGACGTCTGGTTTGATGCCATTCTTACTCCACTTGGCCATGGCATTTTCAGCTGAGTCAGCCACATAGTGGGCGTTAGTAATGCCGTTGCGTTCTGCATTTTTCTTGGCATCTTCGACGGCTGTTTCGATGACTTCAACGCCGTAGACTTCCTTGACCTGTTTTGCAAATGACAAACCGATTGTCCCGATTCCTGAGTAGGCATCAATAACAATGCTATCGCTGTTTAGGTCTGAGAAGTCAATGGCTGTTTGGTAGAGTTTTTCAGCCATCTCGGTGTTAACCTGATAGAAAGACTGGGCAGAAATCTCATAGTCATTACCCAACATACTGTCTGTGATGGTGTCTTGACCATAAAGAGTTCGGAACTCCTTACCAAAGATGGCGTTAGTGTTCTTATCGTTGATGTTTTGGATGATAGAAACGACACTTGGGAAAGCTTCTGTAATTTTAGCAATGACTTGGTCAATACGGAAGACTTTTGGTCTGGTCGTTACAAAGACCAACATCATCTGACCTGAATAATGGCCACGACGAACCACCAAGTGACGAATCAAACCTGTCTGCTCCTTCTCGTCGTATGGTTTGAGGTCATAGCGACGGAGAAGGTCACGGACAAAGACAATGAGTTTATCAATTTCCTTGTCTTGGATAAGGAAATCTTCAATTGGAATCAAGTCGTGCGAATTCTTGCGGTAGAAACCTGTTTCAAGCTGACCTTTAACACGGCGAACAGGTACCTGAGCCTTGTTACGGTAGGCGTAAGGCGTCTCCATCCCCAATGTTTCAGTGACCTCTACGTCTGAGATGCCTGCTGTCTTATAGAGGTTGTCCACAACTTGTTTACGCTTGAACTTGAGCTGCTCCTCGTAGGTCATATGTCCAAAATCAGCAATCCCTGAACGGAGATAGGTTGCATCAATGTCCTGATTGCGGTTTGGTGAAAGGGTCACATACTCCTCAACCTTTCCAAAGCCGATATTTTTCTTGAGCTTAAGCACGCGCATCTTGATGACTTCACCTGGGAGGCATTATCCACGAAAAAGACAAAGCCATCCACCTTGGCAACGCCTGCTCCTTCATGTGTCAAATCGACAATTTCAACTTCTACAATATCGTTTTTATTTAACATAATTCAACTTTCTT
>NZ_CM002133.1:1169853-1191077 GCF_000448665.1 Streptococcus sp. HSISS2
TGTTTTTATTTAACATAATTCAACTTTCTTTACTCTTTATAGGGCTTAAACATATCTTCTAAAGCCTTTTACTACCCTCCATTATAGCACATATAAATTAAATTTATGGCTGGCCATAAATAATATAGATTTTTCAGAAAAGTCATACAGTGCTATCATAGGTCCATGACAAAAATTAAACGACTCAGCAACTTGGCTAGATGTCGTTTCTATCTAAAGGAGAATAATCATGCCAGATATTACCATTCATACAATCGAAACTGCACCAGAAGAAGTCAAAGACGTCCTTCAAACAGTCAAAGATGCCAATGGGGGATTCATTCCAAATTTGATTGGTCTCCTTGCTAATGCGCCAACTGCGCTTGAAACTTACCGTACTGTCGGTGAAATCAACCGTCGCAATTCATTGACACCAACTGAACGTGAGGTTGTTCAAATTACAGCTGCTGTTACTAACGGATGTGCTTTCTGTGTGGCAGGTCACACAGCCTTTTCAATCAAGCAAATCCAAATGACACCACAACTCTTGGAAGCCCTTCGTAACCGTACACCAATCGAAGACGATCCAAAACTTGATACCCTTGCTAAATTCACTATTGCCGTGATCAATACCAAAGGTGCTGTTGGTGACGAAGCCTACAATGACTTCTTGGAAGCTGGTTACACTGCTCAAAATGCCCTTGACGTTATCTTGGGTGTCAGCCTTGCTAGCTTGTGTAACTACGCTAACAATCTCGCACAAACACCGATTAACCCTGAACTTCAAGAATTCGCTTAATTCAAAACCAAAGGATAAACTAGAGGAGGACCTAAGCCTATGTCACATTTTTCAAAAGAATTCCTTACTTGGTTGGACACCAACGCTGACCATATTGACCAAGAGTCTGGACCCATTGCGGACCAACTTCTTGAAAAATTGCTGAAAACGACGTCTTTAAAATCGGCGTACCTGCTGAGTTTGATGGCCTAGGTGGTGGTCCTACTCAAGTCGTTGATGTACTTGATGAATTGGCACAACACTCTTTGACAGCTTCCTTTATTTCTTGGGGGCACCGTACTTTCATCGAGTATATCCTTGCGAGTGATAATGCTTACCCTCGTGAAACATGGTTGAAAGAATTGTATACCGGTGAGCGTGCTGGTGGAACTGGCTTGTCAAATGCGGTCAAATTCTTGTCAGATATTGAAGAATTGAATGTTACCATCAGTCAAGAAGGCGATGACTACTATCTTGATGGTCGTTTGCCTTGGGTAACTAACCTACGTTCTGATAAATTCGCTGCTCTCTTTGCTGCTGACTTTAAAGATGGTAGCCAACCTTGGATTATCACCATTCCATCTGAAGCTGAGGGTCTCAGCCGTTCTGAAGATTTGGAATTTGTTTCCCTTCAAGGTGCTAACACTGCCTCTCTTACTTTCGATCACGTTAAGTTAAATCCTAATTGGATCCTTTCAAAAGAAGGTACGGACTATATTGCCAAAACACGTCCGAACTTCCTTGGTTTCCAATTTGGTCTTGCCTTTGGTTTGGCCAAACGTTCTCTTGATGAGGTTGAAGCTAGTCTAAACAGTAACCGTAGCGTTCTTCGTGAAGAATTTGAAGCTACACGTGAAAATCTTCTTGCTATCCAAGAGCAACTCTTTGCAGGGCTTAATGATGCCGATTATTTCATTGAAAAACCACGTGAACTTTTCCAATTGCGTATCGATATTGTCGATGTCGTAGCCAACAGCTTGCTCCTCGAACTTCAAGCTAGTGGTGGTCGTGGCTATTTGAAAGAATCAGAGTCAAGCTTTATCCGTCGTTGGAATGAAGGCGTCTTCCTTCCAATTGTATCTCCGAGTGCGGTTCAGCTTCGTCACATTCTTGCGGCTAGCTAGAAAGGCCGGTGGACCAATGAAGGTATTTTTAAGAAAATTCCCTTGGCCCTATCTAGTCTAGTTCTTGCCCTCTTTAGTTTATCCAATCAAATAAGCCACTATACCCTGATTGCTCAGGGTATTTGGTGTTTAGCCAGTATAGGTTTTATACTTATACTGGGACGCTTGATTCTTGGATTTGAACAAATAAGAGAAGATTTGCGAAACCCAGTCGTTGCATCAGCCTTTGCTAGTTTCTTTATGGCTGCCTTTCTATTTGCCAGCCGCCTCCCACTAGCTCAGACAGGCTTAAGTGTGACTTGGATTGGACTCCTTGGACTTTATATTGCCTATATTATTTTTTTCAGTCTGCGTTTTTTACGCCCACTCTCTTTGAATCAAGTTTATCCAAGCTGGTTCGTGGTCTATGTTGGCCCAGCTATCAGTCTTATGACAGTTACCCGCTAGTCTTCCAACTAGCATCAAGGGACTTATTCTGGGAGTAACGGGATTTGCGACTTTAGCCCTCTTTCCACTTGTTTTGTGGAGAATGAGACAGATAGCCATTCCTCACCTCTATCGACCTATACTTGCCATTTTAGCAGCACCTCTGGCCCTTCTCATTACCAGCTCAATCAAGAGTAATCAAAGACCTGCAACTATTATTTTACTTGTCCTACTCTTATTCTCGCAAGCATTCTTTTTCTATGCTCTTAATCTCTTCGTAAGACTGGTCAAAAAAGGCTTTATCCCACTCTTTGCAGCTTTTAGCTTCCCCTTGGTTAACAGCGCCAATGCTTTCAAGGCAGCTACTACTAGCCTTAAGCTCATGAATCCGATGACCCATCTGATTTATCTAGCCGAGTTCTTACCAGTTCTTGCCATTATGGTATATTTGCTCTATCATTTTCTGAAGCTTTTGTATCATGCTCTTGTAGCGGACGCACACTAAAAACAAGCCTGTTCACACTGAACAAGCTTGTTTTTTCTTATCTAAATCCTAATTTCTTTAACTTAGCCTGGTAACTGTCAAAATCAATTTCAATACCTTGACCGCCGTAGAGGTCATAGTTATCTACCCAATCACCATCTGATGGAATAGTTTGAGAACTGATACCATTTTTTGAAACTACTGGCATTTGAAAGACCCAAATCCAACATTTCTGTCATGCTCATATTGGTTGAGGTCAGAGAGTAAACCTTCCCTAAAGCCTCAGGTCCCTTAAAAAGACTAAGCGGATTTTTAACTTGCTTCATCATAGCTTGAATGACTTGTTGTTGACGCTTGGTACGGCCATAATCCCCTTCATCATCCTTACGAAAACGGGCATAGTTCAGAAGGGTGCGCCCATCCATATTTTGTTCACCAATTTTGATGGTTTGATTTGGCACATGACCATTCTTGTCCATTCTCAAATCATCTGGAACTTTGACTGAGGACACTTTTTTACCATCAACAGTGGAGAATTTGGCATTGATTTCCACACCATTCGGAAATAAGGTATCAATCCCCGTCGCAAAGGTCTCAAAGTCAACCATAGCGTAATACTTAATATCTATGTCAAAATTCCGCTTGAGCGTCTCACGTATGAGTTCTGCCCCTTGATGGTTATTTTGCTCACCAATATTGAAGGCTGAATTGAGTTTCAAGTCTTGAGAATACTCTGATTCTGAAGCGCCTTTAATATTAACCAAGGTATCACGCATAAAGCTGACCATCTTGATTTTACCTTCCTTATTGCCCACATTGATGACCATGATGGAGTCCGTTCTAGCATCTGTAGATTCCTGACTCACACGTTGGTCCGAACCAAGGATAAGGATATTAACCCCATCTCTAGTATCCTTGCCGTTAAAGGTCTCAACTAAGGCAGGCTGGTAAGATTTACCGTTATTTCCGGCCGCAGATAGGTCTGTCCCCTTGTAAAATTGATAGGCCATAGCCAGCACCAAAAAGACAACACCAAGACTTAAGCAACTAAGCACTAGCTTAACGACTTTCTTGAGTCTTCGCTTTTTCTTTGGTCGCTTCTTCTTAGCTGGTTGAGGGCTTGGTTTAGAAGCAGTTTTTGAGATAGGACGTCGTTTTTTAGGAACTTTTTTTCGCTCAGGTCTGCTTTGAGGGGCCTCCTCTCGATAAATGGGGAGTCCTTCGTCTGTCAGCTGATGAACATTCTCATAATCAGGCTCCTGATAGCTTTCCCGACGATTGTCATAAGACTGTCGCCAAGCGGCTTGATAGTCATCCTCTCTTTGCTCCTGATACCTTCCATAGGAGCGCTCCGCTTCATAAGCATCCAACTTACTTTGCAGATAATTGAATTCCGAAGCCTGCTGCCCATTGAGGTAAGCAAGATTTTTTAAAAGATAGCTGTAACGTAACCGTTCATGATGCGTAAACGGCCCATTGTTAGATTTGGTCATAAGATTTCCCTTTAAATTTCATATACCTGGTAAGCACCCAAGATTTTATATCCAATTCCAACTGCAGTTAACTCTTCAAGAGCAAACTGAGCCAACTTCTCCTGTGTATAATCACAATCAATGATAAAGAAATATTCGCCAAGCACAGTCTTCAAAGGACGACTTTCAATCTTAGTCAAGTCAATGCCTCGCCAAGCAAAGGTAGACAGGGCTTTATAAAGCGCACCCGGCATATTGTCAGGCAAGGTCAAGGCCAGCGTTAATTTACAATCAATCTGATGAAGAGGAATCTCAGGAACAGAGTTTCCAAGCACCCAAAAACGGGTATAATTCTTCTCAATTTCTTGGATATCCTTGGCTAAAATTTCAAGACCATATTCCTCAGCAGCAGCACTAGGTGCGATGGCTGCATAAGGTTGATCAGGATTTTCAGCGACAAAGCGAGCGGCAAAGGCTGTACTGGCTGTTGTTTCAATCTTAGCCTTGGGAAAGTGCTGTTTAATGTACTTCTTCCCTTGAGCAATTGCCTGAGGGTGTGAAAAGATTTTCTCAATCTGTGCATGGTCCTTAACCGCCATCAACTGTTGCTTGATAGGCTGAACAATCTCCGCCACAGCACGAATATCTGCCTGGTGAAAAAGATAGTCTAAACTCTCATGAACAGAGCCCTCGATAGAATTTTCTACCGGAATAACCGCATAATTCACACGTCCTTCTTCATAAGACTTGATAACTTCAGTAATGGTTCCCAGTGAAACCAAGTCAGCCTTAGGAAAAGCTTTTAAGGCTGCATTATGCGTAAACGACCCGATCGGGCCCAAATAACCTACATACATTTGATAAACCTTGCTACTTCTTCTGGTGTACGGTTATCGACTGTGACAACCAAGTCTGCTAAACCTTGATAGAGGGCCATGCGACCATCGTAAATGGCTTTGAATTCCTCTTTAGAATGGTTGAGAAAGAGGGGACGTTGATTTTTAGTATCCTTTTTAATGCGATCATAGACCACATCGAAAGAAGCGTGGAGCCAAACGTTATGCTTACGATTCTTGATCAAGAGCTGACGATTACGCTCCGTTACAACGACACCACCTCCAGTAGAGATGACGACATCATCTCCCTCTTGGAGAAGTTCTTCCAAAGTCTCAGACTCAATCTGACGAAAGGCTGCTTCACCTTCTTTTGCAAAAAATCAGCAATGGACATGCCGATTTTCTCCTCGATGACCTGATCCATATCAACGAAACGACCATCCAGGTATGGGGCGACGGAACTCTTACCAACTCCCATAAAGCCCAATAAAACTTTAGCCATTGAGCAATCCTTCCAAGTCACTAAAGAAGCTTGGGTAACTTGTATTGATAGCTTCTGCACGTTGCAAGTCAACCTCACCATCTTGAACCAAGAGAGCAGCAATAGCTGTCATCATACCAATTCGGTGGTCACCAAAGGTATTGACCTCTGCTCCATGAAGAGCGGTCTTACCAGTGATAATCATACCATCCTCTGTTGGAACAATATCAGCCCCCATAGCATTCAAGGCATCTGCCACCACCTGAATACGGTCGGTCTCTTTGACCTTGAGTTCTTCAGCATCACGAATCACTGTCTTACCTTGGGCTTGCGTCGCCAAGAGTGTGATAATCGGAAGTTCATCAATCAAACGTGGAATGATATCGCCACCAATTTCAGTTCCTTTAAGTTCTGAAGTTTCAACCGTAATAGTCGCAGATTTGGCAACTTGGTCAATATCTGAAAGGGTAATCTTACCACCCATATCTTTGATCACATCAATGATACCCGTACGTGTCTCGTTGATGCCGACATTTTCCAAGACAATCTTAGAGTTAGGCACCACGAGTCCCGCTACCAACCAAAAGGCCGCTGAAGAAATGTCACCTGGAACCACGACTTCTTGAGCAGTAAAGCTTTGGCCACCAGAAATACGAATTTCCTTGCCATCTACTTGAAGCTGACCACCAAACTGCTGAATCATATCCTCTGTATGATTACGTGTTTTTCCTTTTCAATGATGACAGATTCACCATCAGCTTGAAGCGCTGCAAAAATAAGAGCAGATTTAACCTGAGCAGAGGCCACTGGCAATTGGTAATGAATAGGTTTAAGGGACTTGCTACCGTGCATTTTCAATGGTGGCAAATCACGGTCTGTTTGACCAGAAACCTCTACACCCATCTGACGCAAGGGAATGGTCACACGGTCCATCGGACGTTTTGAAAGGGAATCATCTCCAAACATCTCTACATCGAAATCTTGACCTGCAAGCACACCTGAAATCAAGCGAATGGATGTTCCAGAGTTACCCATGTCCAATTTGTTTTGAGGAGCCTTGAGACCATCAAAACCAACACCGTGAATGCGTACCACATCACCATCATCCTCGATAGTCACACCCAAATCACGGAAGACCTGCATAGTTGAGAGGACATCCTCACCTCGTAAAATATCACGAACAGTTGTCACACCTTTGGCAAGACTTCCGAACATAATCGAACGGTGACTGATTGACTTGTCACCAGGGATACGCAAGCTGCCATGAAGACCTTGGGCCTTGGTTTCTAGTTTCATAGGTTACTCCTGAAAATTTTATAGTTACTCTCATTATACCATAATCGAAAGCCCAACCATAGACTGAATTGTCAAAATATTCACTCGTTTGTATTGCCATACTTTTCTTTCAAGAAGGCAACCGCCTCTTGAACACGGTTCCGAATCAAGTTAGCAGACTCCTGCAAAAGATTTTTTTCCTCAGCCGACAAAGACAAGCGAACTGGAGCAGCCACCCCATGACGCCCTAGGATGACTGGATAGCCAAGATAGGTTTGATATGCTTCTTGATAGCTTGATACTGCCACTTCTTCTTGAGCATCCGAAAGGATAATAGACACCAAACGAAGAGCCGCACTGGCAATGCCGTAAGACGTATACCCCTTACCATAAAAGACTTTGTGGCCACCCTTCATGGATGCCATGAACAAATTTTGTCGCTCTTCTTCGCTTGTCAATTCTGTAATGTCTTGCCCTTTAACCTTGACTTGACTCCAGGCTGTAAATTGGGAATTCCCATGTTCGCCAAGATTGTAGCCAGATACTGATTTGGGATTGACTGATAAATCATCTCCTACCGCTGCCTTCATTCTCGCCGTATCGAGTAAAGTCCCTGTCCCAATCACACGTTCTCTTGGCCAGCCTGTGAATTCCTGATAGAGAGCTGATACGGCATCTACAGGATTCGAGATAACCAAAAGTATGCCTTTAAAATCCAATTTTTTAAGTTCCTGAGAAACCTGATAAACGGCTTCTCGAGTAAATGGAAATTCAGCAAAGCGGTCCTCACCAGCATTGTGCTGTAACTGAATATTACCAAGCGATGAAATAATCACATCAGCATCTTCAAGGGCTGCATAATCATTGACAACAATCTTAGCATAGCTAGGCAGATTAGCCATGGCATCCTTAAAATCCTGAGCATCTGCTTCAGCCTTTTTATCATTGATATCAATAAAGACATAACTATCGGCTAATCCTTGAGCGATTGCCCCATGAGCTACCGCAGCACCAACATTTCCCATTCCAATAATTCCAATTTTACGAGCCATAATTTACCTCCTTTAATGCAGAAAAGGGCCTGTCAATTGACACACCCTCTTTGATTAACTATTCAATTCTTGCAAAGGTTTGAAGATGATACGTTCAATATCGTTCAAATAAACAGACAAACCTTGTTGTGCAGCCAAGTATTCTTTCAAAAGGGCATTAGCTTCTACCTTTTGACCCAATTCTTGAACAGCTGCTTGTTCTTCTGCAGTTGGCATTGTACCAGCTTGCATTTTAGCATAGAAATCCTCTTGGAAGTCAGTGAACTCTTTGAAAAGCGCACTAGCTTCAGCATCAGCTGCAATGGCTTCTTTTTTCTCTACCAAAGTTTTGTACTCAGGAAGGGCACGAATGCCACGTTCCAACTCATTTGCTAAATCATAAATATTTGTCATTGTATTCTCCTAGGCGATCACCACATGATAGTCTGTATTGGCTTCAATAACAGTCTTAGCATGCGTGCGATCTTTTTCATTTTTAAAAGTAATTTGAAGGATACCGTGAATATCTTCACGATTTTCTTCATTGATCCGAAGGTTAACCAAAGACGTTCCCCGCAACAATTCCATAATGCTGAGGATAACGTCCTCACGGTCAGGAACATCCACAAAAATATCGAAGGCACTTTCCACGCCACCCTTTTTGTGGATTTCCATCTCTTTGCGTTTCTTGCGACCGTTGTCAAAGAACTCCCAAATAGCATTCTCATCCTCAGCCTTAATCAAATCAGCAATATGGTCCAAACGCTTTTTGAAATCTTCAATACGATCCAAAACGGCAGGCCCATTAGTCATGAGAATGGAAGCCCACATACCAGGTTCACTCTCAGCAATACGGGTCATATCTCGGAACCCCCCAGCCGCAAAGTGATTAGTCATCTCGTGAGCCTGAGCATAATCAGCCGCCTGCTCCATAAGACCAGAAGCTAAAAGGTGGGGAAAGTGACTGATTTGACTGGTTACACGGTCGTGTTCAGCCGCATCAATCTCCACAAAACGTGACTTAAGCCCAGACAAGATGTCCTTAAGCTCTGGGATAGTTGTCTCTCTTGTCAGACTTGTCGGTGTGAAAATATAATAGGCATTTTCAAAAAGCGTCACGTCGGCTGCAATAGCCCCTGATTTATGGGAACCAGCCATAGGATGGGAACCTACAAACTGAACATTTTTTCCTGCTAGGTAATGCTCAGCTGCCTCAACAATATCAAGCTTGGTTGAGCCGGCGTCTGTGATGATGACATTATCTTTCAAGTTCAAGTTGGCCAACTCTTTCAAGTAGGACACTGTTTGCTTGATAGGCACAGCCAAGATAATCACATCCGCCAACGGAGCAAACTCCTTGAAATCATTTGTTGCTCGGTCAACAATCCCACGCTCCAGCGCAATATTTCGAGAATAGTCAGAGCGATTATATCCAAGAATCTCATAATCGGGATGATCTCTTTTAATTCCGAGACCCAAAGAACCTCCAATCAGACCCAAGCCTGCGATATAAATCGTTTTCTTACTCATTACTACTCCCATCTTTTCATTGATGCTGCTTAAAAGTTTTTCACATAATCACGGTGACGTGCCACCGCTTCTTTCAATTCTTCCAAATTATCAGAAGAAAATTTTTCCAAGATTTCATTGGCTACGACTGTAGCAACCACCGATTCCATAACGACACCCGCTGCCGGTAAGGCCGTAGGATCTGAACGTTCAACAGTTGCCTTATATGGCTCGTGAGTTTCGATATCCACAGACATCAATGGCTTGTAGAGGGTTGGAATTGGCTTCATAACCCCACGGACTACAATTGGTTGGCCATTGGTCATACCACCTTCAAACCCACCAAGGTTGTTGGTGCGACGCGTATAGCCGTCTTCTTCATTCCAAAGAATCTCATCCATGACTTGAGAACCCTTGAGGTAGCCATCCTTGAAACCAAGACCAAACTCGACACCCTTGAAGGCATTGATGGAAACAACTGCTTGGGCAATCTTGGCATCAAGTTTTGTATCCCATTGCACATAAGAGCCAAGACCCACAGGGACACCCCCAACGACCGTTTCAACGACACCACCAATGGTATCACCTTCTTTTTGATTTGGTCAATGTAATCTTTAATTTCTTGTTCACGCTCTTGGTTAACAACTGAAATATCTGACTGTTGAGCCAATTCCTTGATTTGAGCGACCGTCAAATTCTCAGGCACATCAATTTCCTTACCACCAAAGACCACCACATGGTTAGCAATTTCAATATCAAGCTCAGCCAAGATACGTTTAGCGACAGCACCAACCGCCACACGCATAGTTGTTTCACGCGCACTAGAACGTTCCAAAGAATTACGTAAATCATCGAAACGGTATTTCATACCACCAACCAAGTCAGCATGACCAGGACGTGGGTGAGTGATTTTACGTTTGGTTTTCAAACGGTCCTCAATGTCTTCCACAGCCATGATATCCAACCATTTTTGATGGTCCTTATTGATGACATGGAGGGTAATTGGAGCCCCTGTAGTTTTCCCATGACGAACACCAGAAGTGATTTCAACCTTATCAGACTCAATTTTCATACGGCCACCACGACCATAACCACCTTGGCGGCGTTTCAAATCACCATTGATATCTTCAGCCGTCAAGGGAAGACCAGCTGGAACACCCTCGATAATTGCTGTTAGACGTGGTCCGTGAGACTCACCTGCTGTTAAATATCTCATTTATTTCTCCAAGTATTCTTTCATTTCAACCAAAGGAATCTGATTGATAGCTGCCTTACCGATTTCTGGAACGATAACAGTCTTAATGCTATTACTACGAGCCTTTTTATCATGTGTGAGAGCAGTATAGAGCTCCTCAACACGCCATGGCTCATAATCCACTGGCAAACCAAATTTGGCACACATCTCGGCAATTTGACGAGTGATACCCTGAGGCATTAGTCCTTTTTCCTCAGCCACACGTGAAATCTGAACCATTCCGATAGCAACCGCTTCACCATGCATAACCTTACCGTAACCAGCGGTTTGTTCAACAGCGTGCCCAATCGTATGACCAAAGTTTAGGTACATACGAACCCCACCTTCAAACTCGTCTTCAACGACAATTTTACGCTTCACATTACATGAACGGTAAATGATAGTTTCTGAGTTTTCTAAAATACTGTGAACTGAACCATCAATGCTCTCAAGGAGGTGCCAAAGTTCAGGATCGTCAATCAAACCGTATTTGACAACCTCACCCATACCTTCAATCAATTCACGTTTACCAAGTGTCTCAAGGACATTAGGATCAATCAAGACCCCATCAGGTTGAGCAAAGGTTCCCACAATATTCTTAGCGAAAGGCGTGTTCACACCTGTCTTACCACCAATAGATGAATCCACCTGGGCAGTTAGACTAGTTGGGACCTGAACAAAATGAATCCCACGCATATAAGTTGAAGCGACAAAGCCTGCTAGGTCGCCAACAACGCCACCACCAAGAGCGACAATCCCATCACTACGTGTCATGCCATTCTTAATCAAAAATTCATAAGCCTTGTTAGCAGTCCTAAGATTTTTACTTGCTTCACCTTCTAGGAAATCAAAAACGACAACCTCAAAGCCCTCATGCTCCAAGCTAAGCTTAACTCTTTCAGCGTATAAGCCACCCACATGGTTGTCTGTAATAAGTGCAATCTTTTGTGGTTTCCAAAGTGACTTGACCCATTGACCTACCATCTTAAGAGCTCCCTTTTCAATGATAATGTCATAAGGGTTATGTGTTAAATTTACCTCTAGTTTCATCGCTGTCCCCTCCTAGCTATTGTATATCTTTTCTAATTCCTGCCAAATAGCATCTGTTGGCATGTCCTTACCCGTCCATAGTTTAAAGGCACCTGCTGCTTGATGCAGTAACATGCCCAAACCATTTACGGCTTCCAGCCCCTGTTGTCTAGCCAAGGCCAAGAAAGGCGTTTCAAAAGGCTGATAAATAATATCCGCAATCAAAAGCCCCTTAGGAAATATAGTATCTTTGGCGATTGGCAAGGATTTTCCATCCATACCTACACTTGTCGCATTCACCAATAAATCGGCCTGGCCTAGTTCTTCTTGAAAATAGTCAACATCACTTAAAGCATGAAATTCCAAGTGACCATCCGTTTGGTCCATCAAGGTCTTAAAACTGTTTTTTGCCTTATCCAATGACTGGGGACGAACATAGATACTGACCTTTTTGGCACCGTCAAGAACAGCTTGCGTCACAATAGCCTTAGCTGCTCCACCAGCACCCAAAATCATTAGATGAGCACCTTTAGGACTGAAATTCTTGAGGCTGGCAAAAAACCAAAACCATCTGTATTATGACCAATCAAATGGCCATCACGGTTAACAACCGTATTAACCGCACCAATCAATTGTGCTGCAGGACTAAGCTCATCCAAAAAGGAATAACCTTCTGCTTATAGGGCATAGACAGATTGATACCGAACATATCATAACGTCTAATATTTTCAACAGTCTCAGCCAGATCTGACTCTGGAATTTCCCAAGCAAGATAGACACCATTCACTTGTGTCTTTTCAAAAGCTAAATTATGAATAAAAGGAGAAATGGAATGTTTGATTGGATTGGCAACGACAGCAGCTAAGCGTGTATATCCATCAATCTGCATTCAAAACCTCCCTAACCTTTCGCATATCTGCCAAACTAACTTGGCCCGGTGCACTGGCATTGTCAAGACTAGCAAAGGTCCATGATGACCCTACCAAATCACCCGCCAAGCGAGACAAACGACCAAGTTTACCCATTGACATGGTAGCAAACTCCTGATTAGGATTGTAGGCCTTAAAACCACGTGTGAAATTCAGAAGGTCAAGAACATCTTGCTCATGTTGTGGCATAACAGCCACCTTAACGACTCGTGGCGTCAAATTCGTCATTTCAGACAGGAGCTCCATAAGATTTTCTGGGGTCTCGTTGAAATTATGATAAGACAACACCAAATTTGAATACCCAAGCATCTGATCAAAGACCGCCTTGTGTGTAAAGTACTCAAAATCAATATAGTCTGGCGAATAGATAGCAGACACATCATTGATAAGCGCCACATACTCTGCATCGGTCAATTCAATGTTTCCACCTTCACGTGTTGTACGAATGGTAAAGATAATTTCAAAACCGGCAAATTTCTCGAAAATGGCCGGTGCAACCGTTAAAATACTATCCTTATCCAAAAAATCTGCACGCCATTCAATGATATCTGCCCCAGCAAAACGAGACAATTCAAGCGCTTGTGCCTCCTCTAAGCTAGTAGGCATAATTGGAACTACAATTTTCATTTATTTACCCTTATTGTATATACTTTCAAATAGTTTGATGCCGGATCATTAGGATTGACGGTGAAATCCGCTGGCAATTGTTGCAGGTTAACAAAATCCGCCGAAACATCACCCAAACCCTTACGCAGTTGCTTTTTAAACTGTTGCACAGTCATATTAGCTGCATTAGTACTTGCAATGATTGTTCCACGCTCTGTCAGGATATCAAGACTCTGCGCAATCAACTTATGATAATCCTTACTTGCTGAGAAGGTGCGTTTCTTGTTACGAGCAAAACTTGGTGGATCAATAACGATAAGATCATAGGTCAAACCTTTTTTCTTGGCATATTTGAAATAATCAAAAACATCCATTACGACGAGGCGATGATTGTCCATACTAAAACCATTAGCCTTAAAATGTGCTGTGGACAATTCACGTGACCGCTTTGCTAAATCGACTGAAGTGGTCTCAATTGCACCTCCCATAGCAGCAGCAACTGAAAAAGCTGCTGTATAAGAAAACATATTTAAGACAGATTTGCCAAGAGCCAAACCATTAACTAAACCATCGCGAACTTCATGCTGATCAAGGAAAATCCCTGTCATCAACCCATCGTTGAGGAAAACTTCATAAGTTACTCCATTTTCCAAAATGGTAAAAGTATCAGTCGCCTCTTTTCCAAAAAGATGGTCCGATTCAAAATCAAGACCCTTAAAACGGATTTTTCATAGCCTCCCAAAACCTCAGGAAAGACCGTTTGAAAAGCCTCTACAATAACATCCTTCAAGGAATAAACAAAGGCATTGTACCATGAAAAGAGGGCATAATCTCCATATAAATCAATGGTGAGGCCACCAAAGTCATCTCCATCTTGATTAAAGAGACGAAAAGCCGTCGTCAACTCATTGTCATAGTAAGTCTGGCGTTTAAGCTTAGCCTGTTCAAAAAGCCTCTGAAAATAAGCCAGAGTCAATTTTTGCTTTTTATTAGAGAGAAACCAACCTATACCTTTATTTTGGCTAGACAAATAGCCCGTTCCTAAAAAAGTCTTAGACTGGTTATAAAGATAAATCAACTGATTGTTTTCACTTACATTTGGAAAATCTTCAGCTAAAAGCAATTGCTTTCCTTGTTTGATTTTTTTCTCCGCAATGGGACTTACCGTCAATATACTCATGTTACTATTATACCAAAAAATCCTCGTATTTCTGTTTCATAACTAGATTTTACCAATTATATGTCAAGGAATATCACACCAGATGGCAGTAAATTTTTGAGAGTCATTTTGTTATTTGGTATAATAGTTAGGATAATATAGAATCAAAGGAAGTATTGCTTTGAAAAAATTAATTGACGCCTTTTGGAAAGGAGTGTCATCAAGACTTGGATTCATCCTCTTGTTGCTCTTTTTCTACTGGCTAAAAACCATATTCGCTTATTACGTCAATATTAATCTTGAGTTGGAAAGCAAGTATCAGGTTATGCTTTCGCTGATTAATCCCATTCCGCTAGGGTTAATGCTTCTAGGATTGGGGCTTTACTTCAAGAAACGACGATTCTTTTATAGCATCACGATTGCTATTTATGTCATCCTTAACCTTCTGCTCATTGCCAATGTGGTCTACTTTGGAGAGTTTACGGACTTCATCACGGTAAATACCATACTAGCGAGCTCCAGCTCAGCAGCAGGACTTGGAGACTCAGCCAAGAACCTTTTTGAACCAAGTTATATCTTTTACTTAATTGATATTCCTTTCTTCATTTACGCTGGTTTCAGAAAGAAACTCCAAACAGACAGTAAGCCCTTTAATAAACGAGCTAGTTTTGCCGTTACAGCACTGGCGACACTCCTTCTATCGGTTAACCTTTTCTTAGCAGAAGTTAACCGGGGTGAGTTGCTAACACGTGGTTTCTCAAACAACTATATTGTTCGTGCTATGGGTATTCCCTTCTTTACCGCTTATTCTGGTAACCTGACTTATCAGGCTTCGCAAGCTCGTTCTTCTGCAACAGCGGAGGATATGAAAAAGGTTCAAGCCTATGTCAAAGAACACTACGTTGCACCAGATCCTAAGTATTTCGGAATTGCCAAGGGAAAAAATGTCATTGTCATTCACTTGGAAAGCTTCCAACAGTTCCTGATTGATTACAAGCTCCAAGTCGATGGTAAGTCTTATGAAGTTACCCCATTCCTCAATTCCATTTATCATTCAAACGAGACCCTTGCCTTTTCAAACTTCTTCCACCAAGTCAAGTCAGGGAAAACCTCTGATGCCGAAACCTTGATGGAAACGTCTCTCTTTGGACTAAGTACAGGGTCATATATGGTAAACTATGGTGGTACAAACACTGCCTATGCTGCTCCATCTATTCTTGCTCAAACAGGTGGTTATACATCCGCTGTATTCCATGGAAACACCGGTTCCTTCTGGAATCGAAATAACACCTACAAACAGTGGGGTTATAACTATTTCTTCGATTCCTCAGCCTTCACTGAGAAAACCGAGGAAAACTCCTTCCAATATGGCCTAAACGATAAGTATATGTTTCCAGGTTCTATCAAATACTTGGAACAAATGCAACAACCTTTCTACGTTAAATACCTAACCGTATCTAACCATTACCCATACACTTCGTTGTCAGGCGATGAAAAGGAACAAGGTTTCCCACTTGCTGAAACAAAAGATGAAACCGTTAACGGATATTTTGCAACAGCTAACTACCTTGACTCAGCTGTCAAGGACTTCTTCGATTACCTCAAGGCTACTGGTCTTTATGATAACTCCATTATTGTGATGTACGGTGACCACTACGGTATCTCTGATACACGAAGCAGTAATCTAGCTGATCTTCTTGGAAAAAATTCTGAAACATGGTCTAACTATGACAAAGCTATGCTTCAACGTGTCCCTTATATGATCCATATTCCTGGATATACCGGTGGTGGCATCTCTAACACCTTTGGTGGCGAAGTGGATGCCCTACCAACACTTCTTCATATTCTCGGTGTCGACACTAGCTCATACATTCAGATGGGGCAAGACCTCTTATCACCTGATAATAAGCAAACCGTCGCATTTAGAACATCTGGACAGTATGTGACTCCTCAATACACTAGCTATTCTGGTAGACTTTATAACACTCAAACAGGTGAGGAAATCACCAATCCTGATGAGACGACAAGGAAAAACAACGAAGCCATTCGAAAGGCAGTGGCAACTCAGCTTTCTATGAGTGACGCTGTCCAGACCGGTGACCTCCTTCGTTTCTACACACCTAATGGCTTAAAACATACTGACCCAAGCACCATCTCTTATACCAAACAAATGGAACAACTAAGAGAAATCAATAAAAAACTGAAAGACAAATCGACTAGCCTTTATAAAGAAAAAGGCAATCACTCAACAGCTGACCTATTCAAGACACCGTCTTACAAAGAGCTTCACCCAACAGAACCCGAAAATTCTGGTTCAAGTTCTAGTTCTTCCGAACAAAGCTCATCCACTGTACAAGAATAGGCCATTAAGGCAGTCCAATTGGGACTGCCTTTTTTAGTTTACCAACACTTAGATGAAATGCTGATTCTTTAGATAATCCCCTCAAACATATTTCTTGCTAGTTTTCTACAAGCATGATTAAATAGGATTTATAAGAAAACTTTTAGAGGAGAACAGACATGAATCCATTGGAATTATTTAACCAAGTGAAAGAAATGATCGAGAAAAAAGATTTCGAAGCTGCAAAAACATTTTTCGAGGACAATAAAGATAATTTAGGCGAGTACTTCGACCAAGCAAAAGCTCTTGTTTCTGGGAATGAAATGATTAGTGGTGCTTTAGACAAGATTAAAGGCTTATTCTAAGCCTAAATCCCCTCAATCACATTAGGGTTGAGGGGATTTTTTATTCAGAAGACTTATTGAAAAGTGTTGGATATCTGACGTTTTATGAGTTTATCAACCTTACCCCTTTCTTGACCCTCGGATAGCAAAAAAGAACCCTAGTTTTAAACTAGAGTCCTTAGAAACGTTGTTAAATCAACGTTTTATTTTTTCAAGTTGTAGAATGATTTCAAACCACGGTATTCTGCAACTTCACCAAGTTGATCTTCGATACGAAGCAATTGATTGTATTTAGCAATACGGTCAGTACGTGACAATGAACCTGTCTTGATTTGACCAGCGTTAGTTGCAACTGCGATGTCTGCGATTGTTGAATCTTCAGTTTCACCTGAACGGTGTGATACTACTGCAGTGTATCCAGCTTCTTTCGCCATTTCGATAGCGTCGAAAGTTTCAGTCAAAGTACCGATTTGGTTAACTTTGATAAGGATTGAGTTAGCAGCGTGTTCTGCAATACCTTTTTCAAGGTAAGCTGTGTTAGTTACGAAGAAGTCGTCACCAACCAATTGAACTTTACCACCAAGACGTTCAGTAAGAGCTTTCCAACCGTCCCAGTCGTTTTCATCCATAGCATCTTCGATTGTGATAATTGGGTATTTGTTAACCAATTCTTCGATATAATCGATTTGTTCTGCGGCAGTACGTTTAGCTCCACCTTCACCTTCGAATTTAGTGTAGTCATATACACCGTTTTCGTAGAACTCAGATGATGCACAGTCGAAACCAAGGAATACATCTTCACCTGGTTTGTAACCAGCAGTTTCGATAGCTTTGATGATAGTTTCAACAGCATCTTCAGTACCGTCAAATGCTGGTGCGAAACCACCTTCGTCACCTACGGCTGTTTCAAGACCACGTTCTTTAAGGATTTTCTTAAGAGTGTGGAAGATTTCAGCACCCCAACGAAGAGCTTCTTTGAATGTTGGTGCACCAGCAGGTACAATCATGAATTCTTGGAAAGCGATTGGAGCATCTGAGTGAGAACCACCGTTGATGATGTTCATCATTGGAGTTGGAAGAACTTTAGTGTTGAATCCGCCAAGGTAGCTGTAAAGTGGAACTTCAAGGTAGTCAGCAGCTGCGCGTGCTACAGCGATAGACACACCAAGAATAGCGTTGGCACCAAGTTTACCTTTGTTTGGAGTACCGTCAAGAGCGATCATGGCGCGGTCAATACCTTGTTGATCACGTACGTCGAATCCGATGATGTGTTCAGCAATAACGTTGTTTACGTTATCAACTGCTTTTTGAGTACCAAGACCACCGTAACGAGCTTTGTCACCATCACGAAGTTCTACTGCTTCGTGTTCACCAGTTGAAGCTCCTGAAGGAACCATACCGCGTCCGAATGCACCAGATTCAGTGTAAACTTCTACTTCAAGTGTTGGGTTACCGCGTGAGTCAAGGACTTCGCGAGCGTAAACATCAGTAATAATTGACATTACAATACTCTCCTTATGAGTTAAATTTTTTACACCTTTATAGTACCACAATATCAAGGGTTAAGCAAATTAAAACCAGAATTTTCTAGCGATTTTCTATTTTTTAATATTTTCAATTAATTTTGAAAATATCAGAAAAAGATCTTGATGAAAAGGAATTCAAAATATTGTATAATACTAGCAAGAAAATAAACAGGAGAACTCTATGACTTCACTTGAAAAAAAGGTGCTCCAATGGGCTAGTGGTGAGAAGCGCTTAAAACCTGATGAATTACGTCACTATTTTGGAACCTATGCAGAACGTGTCGTCTTAGCTATTCTATTGGAAAATGCTGAAAAGAAAACTGTAATGGAGAAATTTCCAAAGATTTTAAAAGATCTTTCATTAGCTTACCCTCATCTAAGTCTCAAGCTTTCACCCAATCTAGCCGACCAGACACAATTCACCTATATTAAAACTGCTCAAGCACTCAATATTTCCGCTACTATTGTGGATGAAGCCAAAGCACACTCACCATATGGAATCATCGTGCATAGTGATAAGGCAGAAAATCTTGATAAGGTCCTCTTCTCGGAGATTCATCCCGATATTCTTGCTCCTCAAAAAACACAGCAAGCTATTACCAAAAAAGGATTTTTGCTAAACTTTTTGGAAAATAAAAGCTGACACTAGGTCGGCTTTTTTCTTATGTCACAAGGTTTGACTCAACTTGATGAGGTTGCCAATATTGAGTCCTGTTCGATAGAGATTCTCCTTGGCTGAAGCTAGGACTTGGTCTAAAGCTGCTACTTGTCCAATAATAGGGAATGCAGCTGAAATCCCAGCTACTGGAAAATCCGGTAAGTCATCTTTCAGACTACCACATATTGCGATGACAGGGATACCTGATGGTGTTCGTTTAGCTACACCAACTGGCGCCTTACCAGATAGAGACTGTCTGTCCATACGCCCTTCTCCTACGATGACCAAATCGGCTGACTTAACCCGTTGGTTAAAATTAACACAATCAAGTACAAAGTCAATACCTGATTTAATTTCAGCACCAGCAAAGGCCACTAAACCTGCAGCCATACCCCCTCCGGCACCTGAACCAGTAAGATGTAAGACTTCAGGAGCAAAGGCCTTGTAGAATTGTTTCATAGACTGATCAACCCTTTCAAATTGCAAAGGATCTAACCCCTTTTGCCCACCAAAAATATAGGTGGCCCCATTTAGTCCACACAAAGGGTTATCTACGTCAGTGATTAGACGAATGGTCGTGGCTGACAAATCAATCTTGCCTTGCGACGATACCCTTTTGATAAGGCTAAGATTAGCACCTAGAGGCTCAACACTCTGCCCTTCAGAGTCATAAAAGCGATAACCCAATCCGTAGGCCATTCCAATACCACCATCATTGGTAGCGGAGCCTCCTACACCTATAATAATATCACGTATGCCAGACTGAACCAGATGAACGATCAGTTCACCTACCCCCTGTGTTGTCAGACTAAGAGGATTTCGTTTTTCCTTAGGAATTTGTTCCAAGCCACAAATTTCGGCCATCTCAAAGATAGCAGTCTGTCCATCACTAGCATAGGTGACCAAACCATCACTCGTATAGGCATGGGGAAGCCTAATCCTTCTCTTTTCAAGATTTAAATTTTCAACAAGAGCATCCAAGGTTCCTTCACCACCGTCACCAATAGGGACAAGGTCAAATTCGGCATCAGGCAGGGCTTTCGAAAAGCCAGATTTAAGAGCTAGGGCAACCTCTTTTGCCGATAAACTTTCCTTAAATGAATCAGGTGCAATCAAAATTCGCATGATTTTCTCCTTTCATTTTCCTTTCAAGTAAGGAGACATAGCTTGGACCAGTTCATCCGTCATATGGCGTGGTCCTCGAACTGTTTTAATTCCAAAGTTCTTTAAAATCTCACTGTTAAAGTCCTTATCCATAAAAGTGTGCAATAGTTTGATTCGCATCAATGCCTTAATACTCTCCTCCTCACGGTAACCCTGATTGGGTATATTAGCCTCCAAGACTTGACAGAGATAACGGATAGCTTTGGTAGGTGCCGTAATATAGATGGCAACGAAATCTCCCTTTTGCATACTCGCTTTCTGGGTCCACAGAATCTCCTTATTTGCTGAAAATTCCGCTCCAATATCATAATATTTCAGATTAGCTGGTATAAGCCAATAGTGAGGCTCTGAAGTTTTGCGAAGATGTTTAGGAGCCACTAGGGAACGACTCCTAGCAACAAGCTTAAAAACCGTTTCATCTGGTAGCGTTTCATCTAAGACAAGACTAATCCAACTTTTCTTAGACATGTGATAACTAGGAAAAATTCCTTCCATTTTCATGAGTTGTTCCATATTTTTGGGGTCAACCTTAAGATTAACCACATCATAAATCTGGTCTGCCTTTTCACTATCAAGCCCCTAGTTTCCCTCCTTTGAGAGGAAATAGCAAGGCGTACCACTTACCAACAATTCGATATGAAAGATAGTCTGGATATTTCTCAAATGGATGATCTGCCTGGTCTGAAAATTCTTGAGTCAAGAAGTTTGCCAGACGATTAGCCTGTGGGGATGAGAACAATTGATCCTCATAGCAGGATTCAGCCACTTGCGAAAGGAGTGCTCCATAGGCTTGTCTGACTTGACCCACATAGGTTCCCCCTTGCTTGGGGACTACGAAA